>CBDBLQ010000001.1:0-551737 GCA_965207085.1 bacterium
ACGTTCAACGTATGTCTAAAACCACCGATGCTGTATTTTGTTTAACATCGTTCCGTTCGGGATAAACTCCTGTCAAAACGAGCCATCATGGCCACCATCTACATACCGTCCCTCATGCGCGACCTGACCGGCGGCAAGGAGATCATCCAAGTCGAAGGGGCCGACATGCGCCAGATCATCGCCAACCTGGAGACGGCCTACCCGGGTTTTAAGCAGAGGCTGCTCGAAGAAGGGACGCAGCGCATCAAACCCAACATCGCGGTCATGATCGACGGCCGGAATGCCCGTCGCATCCTGCTCGACAAGGTGAACGAGAAAAGCGAGATCCACTTCCTGCCCGCGATCGCCGGGGGATAGTGGTGTGCAGTGGCCAACTTTGGATTGAGTTAAAAACAGCGATATGTACTGTTTACGATTGGAAACAGTAGGAGGAACCCATGGGGATCCCAAACCTGGGCACTATAGAAGATGTTGAGTTGCGTAGAGCGTGGAAACATGAAGCCCAACATTTCACGCCGTGGCTAGCTAAGCATCTAAACCATCTTTCAAAGGTTCTGGGTATCCGTTTGGAGTATGAAGGCCGCGAGATGCATGTCGGCCCGTATCGCGCTGATATCGTGGCTCGCGACCCGATGGATAATAGTCGTATACTCTGATGTTACCCCGTTTTTGTGGACGGTTAACCATTTGGGATTCAGGCTATCTTCTTGAAGCTCCTTTCGTAGTTTAAGGGTGAGAGGTATCCGAGGGAAGAGTGGCGTCTGTGCGTGTTGTAGAAGCCCTCGATGTACTGGAACAGGTCGAGTCTGGCCTCAGCTTTTGTGGCAAAGCGCCTGCGATCGATCAGTTCGCATTCCAGGCTGGCGAAGAAGCTTTCGCACAGGGCGTTGTCGTAGCAGTCTCCAACCGATCCCATGGAGGGTCTGACGCCAAACTGTCTGCAGCGTTTGCCGAAAGCCACCGAGGTGTACTGCAATCCCTGGTCGCTGTGGTGGATCACGCCTTCGGGTCTGCGCTTTTCGAGGGCCATGTCCAGGGCGTCTTCGACAAGTTCGCTTCGCAGATGATTGGCCATGGACCAGCCGACGACCCGGCGGCTGAAGGCATCTATGACCACCGAGAGATAGAGGAAGCCTGAATGGGTCGGCACGTAGGTGATATCGGCTACCCAGAGCCGGTCTCTTTCCGGCGCGCTGAAGTCCCGGTTGACCAGATCGGGGGCCTTCCGGCCTTCTGCGGACCGCCAGGTAGTGCGCACGGCTCTGCGACGGGATACTCCGCTGATGGCGGCCAAGCGCATCAGGCGGGCCACGCGTTTTCTTCCCACACGGATCCCGGACGCGCGCAGTTCGGCATGGATGCGCGGTGCGCCGTAGGTACCGTAGGAACGTTGATGGATCAAGCGGATCCGGCCAAGCAGCATGGCATCCTCACCGGCCCTCCTGGAGACGGACCGTTTGAGCCAGACGTAGTAGCCGCCAGGGGAGACCTCCAGCAGGGCGCACATCCGACGCACGGGATAGACGGCCTGATGCGCCTTTATGAACGGGAAGACCCGGGCGGGGTCTCGGTCTCCCGGGCGAACCAGGCCGCGGCTTTTGCCAGGATCTCCCGATCCATCCTGAGCTGCTTGTTCTCACGGCGCAGCCGACGCAGTTCGGCCCGGGCTTCGGTGGTCAGGCCATCTTCGCGCCTGCCCTGGTCCAGATCGTCCTGCTTGACCCAGTTGCGGATGGCTTGGGCGGTGGGTTCGAACTCTTTGGCCAGCGCCTCGGGACTGCGGCCGGCGCGAACGAGCTCAACCATCTGCTGCCGAAAGGCCGTCGGATAGGGGGTACGGGGTCTGGGCATGTCACGCTCCTTTCAAACACAAGAAGTTACATGTCCACTAAACCGGGTCAACTCCACTCATCGAAAACCAACTGGAAGACGCGAATCTACAACATCTTGGTCAGGTACTGGCATATCTTGCTGGCTTGGAAGCAACCGCGGTCGTCTGGATCGCCAGAAATTTCGACGAGGCACATCGCTCCGCAATTCGTTGGCTGAACGATCACACGACAGACCCGTTTGCATTCTTCGCGGTTCAAGTTCGGGTGGTTCGAATCGGTGATTCGCCACTGGCACCGATCTTTGATGTATTGGAAAAGCCGAACGAGTGGGATCGGCGGGTACACGACACGGCACGGCGTGCAGGTCTTAGCGATCTCGGAGAGTTCAGGCGAGAATTCTGGAACCATGTCGCCAACAGGCACCCGGAAGAAGTAAAACCGAATTACGCGGCCAGCAATGTCTATCACGTCGTCGAAGAAGTAAAAATCCGGATCTCTCTTTATGTGTACACGGGGGGTGTTGGAATCTTTCTAACGCCACCGAGAGGAGATGATTCGGACTTCCTTCCACGCATTAAACCCTTCTTGGGACCGTTGCGTACGGCACTTACGAAGGCGACGCCGACAGCGGAAATCGACCTGACCGCACACGCCGGAATGACGCTTGAAATCGATCCTCATGACCGAGCCAATTGGGATCGTATGGCCGATTGGCTACACGAACGACGCACAGTATACGAACGTGTACTTCGAGGAACGTATGAATGAATGGCTACTTAGTGCTAATCCACACGCACTGAATCTTTCGAACCATTAAATCGACGAATTGACGGGGTTGGACAATTCCAGTACTTTGAGCATTATGACCATCTCATCACCAAGTAAAACCACTACACAAAACAACCAGAATAAACTTCGTCTTCAGGATCGGGTCATCCACGACTGGTATCGCTTCGTGTTGTCTTTCCCTCCCCACCTCGTGCAGGACTATCTCGACCGGTTCAACATTGGACCTTCCCATGTCGTTCTCGATCCTTTCTGCGGGACCGGAACTACGCCGGTAGAGTGTAAGAAACACGGAATAGAAAGTGTTGGTATCGAGCCAAATCCAATGGCGCACTTTGCTAGTCTGGTAAAGACCTCATGGAACGTCACACCTTCCTCGGTTGAGAACTTTATCGATAAAGTGGTTCGTTGGACAAACGCGAGGTTAAACGAAGAGGACATTGACTGTTGGAACGACCATACTCTGTTTGCCCAGAACGGAAAAACTCAAATACCGCTGAAAGCGCTCGAGCCTGAACAGGAAAAACTGTTGTTGAAGAACTCGATAAGTCCGGTACCGCTTCACAGAACGCTGGTCCTGCTGGATGCTATCGATCAGCATGGTGATAGTCAACTACAGCGTTACGGCCGTCTCGCGCTTGCCCATGCGCTGGTACACCGTATCGGCAATCTGAAGTTCGGTCCGGAAGTGGGTGTAGGCCGGATAAAGAAAGATGCCCCCGTCGTCATAGCGTGGCGGAACGCAATGGAGACCATGAACCAGGATCTAAGTGTCGTATCTATGCAAGCAGACGTGCCCACCCGCATACATTTGGCAGATTCAAGAGCAACCGATCTGGTTCTGGAACCAAACTCCATCGACGCCGTGATCACTTCTCCTCCGTATCCGAACGAGAAAGACTATACAAGAACGACGCGATTGGAGTCTGTGATTCTCGGAATGATTCGGAACAGGATGGAACTGCAATCGATGAAGAAGGCATTGATTCGGTCCAATACGCGAGGGGTGTATAAAGCCGACACCGATGATCAGATTGTATCTGAACATGCTGAAATCCAGCGTATAGCAAATGCCATAGAGAAACGCCGAGTAGAGCTAGGTAAAACATCTGGATTTGAACGCACTTACCCCCGGGTAACTCAACTGTATTTCGGTGGCATGGCAAGACACCTGGCTTCACTCCGAACAGCTCTCAAGCCGGGAGCTAGACTCGCTTACGTGGTAGGGGATCAAGCCTCCTATCTCAGAGTGATGATTCGAACTGGTCAGATATTGAGCGACATTGCGCAGTCATTGGGTTACAAGACCATCGACATTGATCTGTTTCGAACCAGACCTTCGACGGTTACCGGCGAACAACTCAGGGAAGAAGTCGTCGTGTTGGAATGGCTTGGCATTTGAATCGAAAGGGAGGCTAACAACGGCTCAGAATCGCTACACGGCAATCATTGAAGCGATCTTCCATGCAAAGTACGAGCGGGGAATGTGCCAAGTGGACTTCGCACGTGAGGATATCGCACTATTCGCCACAAAACTAAACATTGATCTGCCGAAAAACCTGGGAGATCTGATTTACAGTTTCCGTTACAGGATCAGCCTTCCTCCCAGTATTCTGGCGGAAGCTCCTGAAGGTGAAACCTGGATAATCCGACCTGCCGGTCCGGGCAGGTACCGTTTCGCACTAGTCGTCGACCTTCCTCTGTTACCAAACCCGAACCTCGCACTCACCAAGGTACCCGACGCTACGCCCGGGATCATAGCCAAATACGCGTTTAACGACGAACAGGCCGTGTTGGCTCGAATCAGATACAATCGGCTGATCGACATCTTCTTGGGCATAACCAGTTACTCGCTCCAGAATCACCTGCGTACGTCCATCACCGGATTGGGCCAAGTTGAGACGGACGAAATATACGTCGGAGTAGATAAGCGCGGTGTTCATTACATAGTGCCCGTACAGGCCAAAGGCGGGAGTGACAGACTCAGCAGGGTACAGATCGAACAGGACTTCGCGCTTTGTGCTGACAAGCTACCTACGCTGGTCTGCAGGCCAGTTGGTGCACAGATCTCGGAGGACGATCTTATCGTTCTGTTTGAGTTTCTGCAGCAAGGCGATGAGATACGGGTAGCCGCTGAGAAGCACTATAAACTGGTATCACCAGAGGATGTTACTGACGAGGATCTTGAAAGGTTGATGTTACCCCGTTTTTGTGGACGGTTAACCATTTGGGATTCAGGCTATCTTCTTGAAGCTCCTTTCGTAGTTTAAGGGTGAGAGGTATCCGAGGGAAGAGTGGCGTCTGTGCGTGTTGTAGAAGCCCTCGATGTACTGGAACAGGTCGAGTCTGGCCTCAGCTTTTGTGGCAAAGCGCCTGCGATCGATCAGTTCGCATTCCAGGCTGGCGAAGAAGCTTTCGCACAGGGCGTTGTCGTAGCAGTCTCCAACCGATCCCATGGAGGGTCTGACGCCAAACTGTCTGCAGCGTTTGCCGAAAGCCACCGAGGTGTACTGCAATCCCTGGTCGCTGTGGTGGATCACGCCTTCGGGTCTGCGCTTTTCGAGGGCCATGTCCAGGGCGTCTTCGACAAGTTCGCTTCGCAGATGATTGGCCATGGACCAGCCGACGACCCGGCGGCTGAAGGCATCTATGACCACCGAGAGATAGAGGAAGCCTGAATGGGTCGGCACGTAGGTGATATCGGCTACCCAGAGCCGGTCTCTTTCCGGCGCGCTGAAGTCCCGGTTGACCAGATCGGGGGCCTTCCGGCCTTCTGCGGACCGCCAGGTAGTGCGCACGGCTCTGCGACGGGATACTCCGCTGATGGCGGCCAAGCGCATCAGGCGGGCCACGCGTTTTCTTCCCACACGGATCCCGGACGCGCGCAGTTCGGCATGGATGCGCGGTGCGCCGTAGGTACCGTAGGAACGTTGATGGATCAAGCGGATCCGGCCAAGCAGCATGGCATCCTCACCGGCCCTCCTGGAGACGGACCGTTTGAGCCAGACGTAGTAGCCGCCAGGGGAGACCTCCAGCAGGGCGCACATCCGACGCACGGGATAGACGGCCTGATGCGCCTTTATGAACGGGAAGACCCGGGCGGGGTCTCGGTCTCCCGGGCGAACCAGGCCGCGGCTTTTGCCAGGATCTCCCGATCCATCCTGAGCTGCTTGTTCTCACGGCGCAGCCGACGCAGTTCGGCCCGGGCTTCGGTGGTCAGGCCATCTTCGCGCCTGCCCTGGTCCAGATCGTCCTGCTTGACCCAGTTGCGGATGGCTTGGGCGGTGGGTTCGAACTCTTTGGCCAGCGCCTCGGGACTGCGGCCGGCGCGAACGAGCTCAACCATCTGCTGCCGAAAGGCCGTCGGATAGGGGGTACGGGGTCTGGGCATGTCACGCTCCTTTCAAACACAAGAAGTTACATGTCCACTAAACCGGGTCAACTCCAGGTATCGGAATCAATAGTGTGTTTCTCAAGGAATAAGTATATGTCAGCTTATCCGGAAACAACTTAAGTACTAAGTGTCCAAAATGGTTTTCCATGAGCTGGGGCTCAATCGATTCGGGATCTATCTGGTCACCACTTGCAAAATGCTCCGCTAGCTCAGCACCGTGAATTTCGACGAAGGGCCTACGCTGCTCCAAGACTGCCATCCGCTACGCTGAATGGAGGTTGCGAATCTTCTGCTTCGTCAGATCTCCATCCAAAAAATAGCCTTTGCCGTTCCTTGAGAATCCTAAGTTCAAGAGATGGCTGTGGATGTTTTTTTTAAGGAAGTTTCATCAACATTGTGTTGGTTTTGGGATTTGCTATCCGTTTCCACGGTCAGATATCCAATCTTTAGGAGATAACGTCAAAAACGCAAACAAGGGTGGAATAAAACGGGGTCAGCCTAGACTGGAACAATATACTGCGATCGGAAGGAATCACAAACGGTATGGTGCCGAATCGGAGCGATAGTTTTGGATATGCCGTGGGTCTTGAATCGGAACATTTACAGCTTACGGTTCAGCTTGAGCAGGTGATCGACGGTCAGGACTTTGTCGGCCGAGGGACTCCGTTGGCCGGCCGACTTCCGATTCGATGGTTTCTTTCTTCGGTTCTTTCGTGAGGCTACCTTGCCGGAGCCTTCCGTCTTGCCGGAGCCTTCCACTTTCGGGGTCGCGTCCGCACTATCCGATTTTTCCGCCTTCCCTTCCGTACTCGTTTGCTCCGCTGCCTCTACATTTCTGCCGTCGGTCCGCCCATCCTGCCGGCGCTTAGACGACCGGCGCCTTCTCCGCCGTTCGGGTTTTCCGTTGGCCCGTTCCTTGCCCTCACGCATCGACAGCGAGATCCGGTTTCGTTCATGGTCTACGCCGAGTACCCGCACCTCGACCAGTTGCCCCACCTTGACGGCTTCGCCGGCATGCTTGACATAACGGTCCACGAGCTGGCTGATGTGCACGAGCCCATCGAGGTGGACCCCGACGTCCACGAAGGCGCCGAAGTTCGTGACGTTGGTCACGACGCCGTTGAGCCGCATGCCCTCCTTGACTTCATCGATGCTGTTTACCCCTTCGGTGTACTGAACGGGCTTGAACGCCTCGCGGGGGTCGCGCCCGGGGCGCGCCAGCTCTTCCAGGATATCTTCGAGGGTAGGCAGCCCCACGGACTCATTCACGTAGGCATCGAGCTCGATGCGGCCGCGGACCGCTGAATCGTCCATGAGCTCCTTGACACTGCAACTTTGGTCCGAAGCCATCCGGTCCACGATTTCGTAGCTTTCGGGGTGCACGGCACTGGCGTCCAGGGGGTTCTCGCCGTTCCCGATTCTCAGGAAACCCGCGGCCTGCTCGAAGGCCCTCGGGCCGAGGTTCGGCACCTGCTGCAGATCCGTCCTCGAAGCGAAGGGACCCGCTTTCTCCCGGTGGACCACGATGTGCTTCGCCAGCGCGGGCCCGATGCCGGAGACGTACGAAAGGAGTTGTGCGCTCGCCGTGTTCACCTCGACGCCAACGTTGTTCACACAGCTCGTCACCACGTCGTCCAGGCTTTTCTTCAGCGAGGCCTGGTCGACGTCGTGCTGGTACTGTCCGACGCCGATGGACTTGGGATCGATCTTGACCAGCTCGGCCAGGGGGTCCATGAGCCGGCGGCCGATGGAAATCGCCCCGCGCACCGTGACGTCCAGCCGCGGGAATTCCTGACGGGCCTCGGCCGACGCCGAATAGACCGACGCGCCGCTTTCGTTCACAAGCACGATGGACGGATCCCCTTCAAGCTCGATCGTACGGAGGAACTGGGTGGTCTCCCGGCCGGCCGTCCCGTTGCCCACGGCGATGGCATCGAAATCGTACTGCTCGTGCAGGGACCGCACGGTCCGAGCCGCCCTTTCCTTCTTCTTATCCCCGGAATGAGGAAAGATGCTGGCGCGGTCCAACAGTTTGCCCTGCTCGTCGAGGCACACGACCTTGCAGCCCGTACGAAAACCGGGGTCGACAGCCATGATGCGTCGACGGCCCAGGGGAGGCGCCATCAAAAGCTCCCGCAGGTTCCGCGCGAATACGAGGGTCGCCTCCTGCTCGGCTTTCTGCCGGACAAGAGATCTCAGCTCCGTTTCGAGGGAGAGCGAGAGCAGGCGGCGGTAACCGTCGGTAACGGCCAGGCGGACCTGTTCGGACGCGGGACCTTCTCCCTTGACGAACTGCTCCTCGAGCCGCGCGATCGCCTCGCCTTCCGGCGGGGCGATGGTCATGCGCAGCACGTCTTCATTCTCGCCGCGACGCATGGCGAGCACGCGGTGGGAAGGCGCTTTCACCGCCGGTTCGGACCAGTCGAAATAGTCCCGGAACTTGATCCCCGACGATTCCTTTTCCGCGACCACCGTGGACCGGATGACCGCCTTTTCGTGGAACAGCCGGCGCAGAGCCGACCGTGCCGTCGTGTCCTCATTGATCCATTCGGCGATGATGTCGCGCGCGCCGGACAGGGCGTCCTCGGCGGTTTCGACTTTCTTCTCCGGATCGACGAAGGGAGCGGCTTCGGCTTCCAGATCCATTTCCCCCTGCTCGAAGATGCGCTTCGCCAGGGGTTCCAGGCCCCTTTCCCGGGCCGCTGTGGCCCGCGTGCGCCGCTTCGGCCGGTAGGGAAGGTAGGTATCTTCCAGTACGGTCAGGGTTTCCGCGGCGCGTACCTTCGATTCCAGCTCGTCCGTGAGCAGGGCGCGGTCCTTCAGCGAGGCAAGGATCGAGGTCCGGCGCTTCTCCAGTTCCCGGAGCCGACCGATCCGATCGCGGATCGCGGTAACGGCCACTTCGTCGAGCGAACCGGTCCTTTCCTTGCGGTAACGTGCGATGAAGGGGACCGTGGCCTCTTCGTCCAGCAGGGCCGCGACGGCTTCCACCTGCTCGGGCCGGATCCCCAGTTCACCGGATATCTTCGTGATGTACGTGTCGTCACTCATATAAGTTTTTGACCTCGCCTGCCGGCTCAAGCGTCCAGAATCTCCCTCAGCCGCAGGGCTACCCGTTCCGGTTCACCCGCCTTCAGGCAGACCGGGCCGAAGAGCACGATGCCTTCGGACACTCTCCCGGTATTGGCCTGGATGGGAGGATCGCCCGCCTGCAATTCGAGGACCACGTCCAGGGCGGTCTTCCCCGCCACGGATTCGTCCAGTTTCAGCACGGCCATCGGTACCTCGCTGGGCCTGCTGTCGGTATCGATCGTGAACCGGCCGCCGGGAATCGCCCCAGTGGCGGCCACGAGTTCGTCCATGCGGTCTCGCCATACCTCGGCGCGCGCATCCAGGTGTTCGTCGTCAAAACGTTCCAGCGCGGTCAGCAGACCCACAATCTGCTCCTTACCGACCTTGCAGGGTCTCCCGATGCCGTGATGGGGCGCTCCGGGCAGGATCGAACTGTCGATGAGGGATTCCGGTGGATTCCACTGCGGCTTCAGTACATCCATGTCCAGGTGCTGAAGCGCCACGCACATGATGAGGTCCCGGCGGCCGCAGAGGATGCCGGAACCCTGGGGACCGCCGATGGCCTTTCCGCCGCTGAAGGCCACAAGATCGGCGCCCTGCGAAATGAAGGTCTGCAGGTTCGTCCGTGGAGGCAACTGCCCGGCGGCATCGACGATCACCGGTACGCCGCGGGCGTGGGCGACTTCGACGACTTCTTCCAGGGGCGGCAGGGAACGGGGATGGGCGACGTAGTACACGGCCGCCGTGCGCTCCGTGATGGCGTCGGCGATCTCCCACGCTTCGGTGTCCCGCACGCCGGCCCCGCTGTACCGATCCGCGATCCCCACCTCGACGAGCTTTACGCCGACGGACCGGATCGCGTGGTCGTAGAAATTGCGCTGGCTGCGGGACATGATGACTTCGTTCTTCATGCCCTCCGTGTCCGGCAGCCGGTTCATCTTGCCGGGGTCCGGGCCGGTGACGCAGGCCGCGGTGCCCAGCAGGAGTCCCGCGGCCGCGCCGGACGTGACGTACCCCGCTTCCGCCCCGGTGATCTCCGCGATCACCGCGCTCGCGAGGGCCTGTAGTTCGGCGATGTCGACGCAGTACTGCGACGCCTCGCGCATGGCGTCGGCTACTTCGGGATCCATAATGCCGCCGCTGAGCCGGGTGGACGGACCCGAAGCGTTGATGATCGGCCGGACGCCGATGCGTTCGTAGATGTTGGGCATGCAAAACCCTGGCATGATTCGAAGGATGGTGTTTCGAAAGCGCCACTAATCCTATTACATCGATCCGTGGTTTGCAACCTGTTTTTTCGCGGTGACGGCCGGGGTGCACCGATCTGCCAGTAATGAATTGACTTGACTTGACCCGGCGATAGGGGTACTTTAGACGGGCAGTAAAAGCAATGCGGCGTGGTGCCGAAACTCATGCCAATTCCCATGCCGATCCGAAACCCATTCAGACTGTAAACTAATGGCCCACAAAGACTTAAATTCGTTCGTCGACCTGCTTCGGGAAGAAGGTGAGTTAAAGGAAATCACCGTGGAGATCGATCCCGAGCTGGAGATCAGCGCCATTGCGGACCGCGTGGTCAAGCAGAACGGGCCGGCATTGCTCTTCACCGATGTAAAGGGCCATGCCGGTATTCCCGTGCTCATCAATACCTTCGGGTCGAAACGCCGCATGGAACTGGCCCTGGGCAACGAGGACCTGGACGCCATCGCGGCCGAAATCGCCGACCTGATCAACCCCCAGGTGCCCGCCTCCCTCGCGGGAAAACTGCAGCTCCTGCCCCGGCTCGCGCGGCTGAAGGATACCCAGAGCAGGACCGTGCGCAGCGGCCCCTGCCAGGAAGTAGTCGAGACTGACGCGGCGTCTCTCGAGAGCATTCCGGTCATCAAGTGCTGGCCCGGAGACGGCGGAAGGTACATCACCTTTCCCCAGGTCATCACGAAACATCCCGTAAAGGACACGCGGAACGTGGGCATGTACCGGCTTCAGATCTTCGACGAGAAAACCCTGGGGCTTCACTGGCAACGGCACAAGGGCGGCGCGCATCACTACCGCGTCGCGGAGGAGATGGGCGAGCGGCTGGAGGTCGCCATCGTGCTCGGTCCCGATCCGGAAACCATGTACGCCGCGACGGCGCCCCTGCCCGACGAGATCGATGAGTACATGCTGGCCGGATTCCTTCGCAGGCAACCGGTCCGGCTGGTGAAGTGCCTCACGGTGGATCTGGAAGTGCCGGCCAACGCCCAGATCGTCCTGGAGGGCTACGCCGAACCCCACGAACGGCGCGTGGAAGGGCCCTTCGGAGATCACCAGGGCTACTACTCGTTGCCCGACGAGTACCCCGTGTTCCACCTCACCGCCATCACGCGGAGAAAGGATGCGATCTATCCGACGACGATAGTCGGACCGCCGCCGCAGGAAGACGGGTGGCTCGGGAAGGCCACGGAACGCATCTTCCTCCCGCTGCTCAAGACCACCCTGCCGGAAATCGTGGACATCGACCTGCCGGTCGAAGGCATCTTCCACAACCTGGCCATCGTATCCATCGACAAGCGCTATCCGGGCCACGCCCGGAAGGTGATGCACGCCCTCTGGGGCCTGGGCCAGATGATGTTCACCAAGGTGATTATCGTGGTGGACAGGGACGTGGACGTGCATAATATGCGGGAGGTCACGTGGCGGGTCGGCGTTGCCATCGATCCGAAGCGGGACCTGCTGATCAGCGAGGGTCCCTGCGACGTCCTGGATTTCGCGGCGCAGACCGCCGACGTGAGCGGCAAGCTGGGTATCGACGCCACCGAGAAATGGCCGGACGAGGGATTCGACCGGGGGTGGCCGGAAATCCTGCGCATGCCCGAAGAGGTCGGCCGGCGCATAGACGCGCTCTGGCCGAAACTAGGTTTGTGATTCACCCAAGGAGGGAGGATCCATGTTTTTCGTAGTCTCAGCGACACATAAGGCAGAAATGGCACAGGAAAGGCAACGTCTGCAGGAGTCATTTGCCGCCTACATTCACGATCCCACCCATCATCCCGATGTGACGATACACCATGGCGGGCAAACGCTCAGCGAGGGTGACCGGTCCGTCACCGGTTTTGTCCTCGTGCTCGAGGCGCCCTCAATCGAGGTGGCACGGTCATTCGTCGACGGCAGTCCCTATGCCCAGGCGGGTACCTTCGCCGAGTCTCACGTCCGCCCATGGAACTGGTTAACCGGACGGCCCGGCTGAGCGCATCGCAGCGCCGCTTAATCCAGGTCCGTTCCACAGTGGATTCCGTGCACCGCCAGGCATTGGATCAACCGGTAGCGCATACCGGCCAGGGAGTCCCGTGAGCAGCCGTGACGCGCAGAGCGCTTCCAATGTTCAATACGAACCCCACGAGCATCCTCCGGCGCTTGTGTCTCTGGGAAGCGGCCTGCAACTGGTCGTTCTCGGCATTACAAGCATCATCTTCATCCCCACCATCATCATCCGGGCCAGCGGCGGAACCGAGGCGTACCTGTCCTGGGCCGTGTTCGGTGCCGTCGGCGTAAGTGGGATCTGCACGGCGCTGCAAGCCGTCAGGTTCAGCCGGATCGGTGCGGGATACCTCCTCTTCATGGGTCCCGCCGGAGCTTTTATCGGGGTCTGCGTCAGTGCCCTCGTCGAAGGCGGTCCGGCGCTGCTCGCCACCCTGGTCGTCGCATCGTCGCTCGTCCCCATCGTGATATCGATGCGCCTGGCCCTGTTCAGGCGGCTGCTCACACCGACCATCGTCGGTACCGTGAACATGTTGATACCGGCGACTGTGCTGCCGGTCGTGTTCAGCCGCCTGGCCGACGCGCCGCAGGACGCCGCGCTCAGTGCGCCGCTCACCGCGGTGGCCACGGGTCTGGTCATCGGCGGCATTTCCCTCACTGCCGGTGCGACGCTGCGTTTGTGGGCTCCGCTCATCGGGGTGATCGTGGGGTCGGTCATCGGCGGATCGATGGGTCTCTATGACTTCGGCCTGATCGCCCGGGCTCCGTGGATCGGTTTGCCGGAGGGCGGTTGGCCGGGAATCGGATACGACCTCGGACCGGCCTTCGTGGGACTGCTGCCTGCCTTCGCTTTCGTGGCCCTCATCGGCGCTATCCAGACGATTACCGGCGCGGTCGCCATCCAGCGCGTGTCGTGGCGCCGGCCGAGGGCCGTGGACTACCGGGCGGTGGAGGGTGCGGTGACGGCGGACGGTATCGGCAAGCTGCTGTCAGGCGTCGCCGGGATCGTGCCGACTCAGACTATCGGCGTCAGCGTCCCGACCGTTGAGCTGACCGGCGTCGCAGCCCGCCGCGTGGGCATCATAGCCGCCGGCGTGCTGATCGTGCTGGCGTTCCTGCCCAAGTTCCTCGCCATGATCCTGGCTATTCCCAGCGCGGTCGTGGTCGCCTATCTGACCGTCGTGCTCGCTATGACCTTCGTCCGCGGGATGGCCGAGGTGGTGCAGGGCGGGATCGACCATCGCAAGGCGCTGATCGCCGGCGTCGCCTTCTGGGTCGGCGTCGGCTGCCAGAACGACCTCCTGTTCCCCGAGGTGCTCGCGGAGTTGGGCGGCGGCCTGTTGGCGAATGGCATAACGGCCGGCGGCATCATGGCGATCCTCATGACCCTGTTTCTGGAAGTAACGGCCCCGCGCAGCAGCCGAATCGAAGTGGAGCTCGACCTGTCGGTACTGCCGAAGATCAGGGCGTTCCTCGAATCGTTCGCATCCCGCAACGGCTGGGGAACGAAGATGGTCGGCCGCCTCGACGCCGCCAGCGAGGAGACGCTGCTGACGCTGATCGAGCAGGACGAGGGCCGTGAGCGCAGTGAGCGGCGGCGGCTGCTCCTGAAGGCGCGCAGGGAAAGCGGCGGCGCCGTCCTCGAGTTCATTGCCGCGGCGGGCGAGGAGAACGTTCAGGACCGTATCGGACTGCTGGCGGACCGTCCCGACGACGTGCTGGTGGAGCGGGAAGTCTCACTTCGACTGTTGCGGCACATCGCTTCCTCGGTCCGCCACCAGCAGTTCCACGACACGGATATCGTTACTGTCCACGTGAAAACACCGACTCGGGCCGGGAAGTCCGTTAAAGCCACGACCGGGCAGTGACGGATTGAAGCGCCGAAGCCGGATCGGGAAGTCCCGTACTGAACCGGCGGCGCACATCATGAGACGTGAAAGATGAAACGCGAAAAAACGGGCGAAGCGGAAGGTGCCGGCGTACCGGGAGAAACCGGCGAGATGGAAGGCCTCGGCATTCCGGGAGAAACCGGCGAGATGGAAGGCCTCGGCATTCCGGGAGAAGCCGCGGCGCCCGTCGGTCAGCGCAACCATGAAGCAGCATTCGAACGGGCCTGGACCGACCGGGACAACACCCGAATCGAGCTGGCTCCCGTCGACATCAACAGGACGCTGGCCCGCTATTACCGCACCAACAAACCACTCAGGTTTACCCGGACCATGCTGTGGGACATGGAGGTGAAAAAGGCCTTCCGGCCCGACCTCTATATTCCTTCTGTCGTAACGAAAGGCAGTTCCCGCTATTGGAATCGGCAGGACTGGGTCGGTGGAACCGAATCCTTCGTGCGATGCTCTCGTCAGCGTCTCTGGCTTGAGCCGTCAAAGCACGGGTTGGTCCTCGAACGCGTCTTCATAAACCCTCGGCGGCAGCGCGTCACTTTCATCGGAACGTCGGAACTCCTTGGCAGAGAGGGGATTCCGCTTTGGGCAGGCGATGGACAGCCGCTCTTTCACGTTGAGCATTCGGTCGATGGCAGTGAACTGCGACCGCTGAACCTGTGGCGTATCGTTTTCCGCACAGACGGACCCCGGCAGCAACTGATCGAGCGGTTCACACCGGCGAAGGACGTATGGCTGCGCGAGTTCGTCGAAATCTACATCCGGCGCGACCTGAAGATCGAGTTGACCCGAAGGGAACCCCCCGGATGAAGATCCAGGACATCCGCCACGTGGGGTTGCGGTCACCCGCGGTCGCGGCCCATGCAAGGTTCTACCTCGAGGCCTGGGAACTCCGGTCGGCCGGAGAAGACCGGCACGCGCGGTATTTCCGTGGCGCGTCGGCCGAGCACCACATACTCAGTCTGCATCCGGCGGAACGGCGAGGGCTGCACCACCTGGCCTTCAGCGTGGACGGTTGCGGGGCGGTCGACGCGGCCGCAACCGAGCTCGCACGACGGGGAATCACCCTCGTGGCGCATCCGGGCGGCCTGGACGAACCGGGCGGCGGGTACGGCTTGCGGTTTCTGGACCCGGAGAACCGCTGCATCGAGCTGTCGGCCGGCGTGGCCCGACATGCTAGCGGCGGTTCCGGCGAGAACGGCGGGCCCCGCCGGTTGTGCCACGTGGGACTCAACACACCCCGGTTTGAGCAGGTCGTGGCGTTCTACACCGATGTGCTCGGGTTCCGGGTCTCGGACCGGATCGAGGACCAGATGGTCTTCCTGCGATGCGGCCGGAGTCATCACGTCATCGTGTTCACCCGCGCGGATCACGCATCGGTCAACCACGTCGCGTTTCGAATGACTGGGGTGGACGCCGTGATGAGAAGGGTCTCCATCCTTCGTGCGCAGGGACAGGAACCCGACTGGGGGCCGGGACGTCACGGCCCGGGCAACAACATCTTCTGCTACTACAAGGACCCGGCTGGATACGTGAACGAATGCTCCAGCGACCTGGCGTACATAGAAGATGAAGCAACGCACGAACCCACGGTGTGGCGACGGGTGCCAGAAACATTGGATTTCTGGGGTACGGCCGGGGCGCCCGGATCCAGCGTTCGGAAGGCGATGGCCGGCAATCCGGATCCCGGCTGGGCGACGAAGGGTCTTGTCGAGGATTGACCGGGAGATGGCTGCGGTCCCGAGCAGGATCGGTGGTTAAAGCCGATGTGCGCCCCGCGGCGCCCGGGAACGCATGATGTGATCCGAGGTGATTCTTGTTGTGGGAAAAGACCCGGAAGTGCATAATAGAAAGGGAGTCTTGTGACCGGTCGGCGTTCGCAGTGGACGCCCGCCGGCGGAAACTGAACGACTGGTTTTGAGGAGACGGTTTTGTTCGAAGCATTGATCGCCGCGGCGGGATTGGATGACATCCACGAAAAGGTCGCAGCGGGCGAGCGACTTTCGGCCGACGACGGGAGAAGGCTGTACCGGAACGGGAACCTTCCCGCCATCGGCTACCTGGCCAACCTGGTGCGCGAGCGCATGCACGGCGACCGGGTATACTTCGTGCGCAACCAGCACCTGAACTACACCAATATCTGCAACAAGAGCTGCCTGTTCTGTTCGTTTTACGCCCTGCCCAAAGACCCCGAGGGCTACGTACTATCGCCCGACGACATACGGGAGCGCATGGAGACCTACGCCGAGATTCCCATTTCCGAGATCCACATGGTCGGGGGCGTGAACCCGAAGCTGCCCTACGACTACTACCTGGACATCGTGCGGGTGATCAAGGAAGTCCGGCCGGGGGTGTCCCTCAAGGCCTACACCATGATCGAACTCGAGCAGATCCGGAGAATCGGCAAGAAGTCCATGGCCGAGATACTGCTGGATCTGAAGGAAGCCGGGGTGGACGCACTGCCCGGCGGCGGAGCCGAGGTCTTCAGCGAACGGGTGCACGAGGAACTCTTCCAGGCCAAGTCGGATTCGGACAAGTGGCTCGAGACCGCGCGCGTCGCCCACGAGGTGGGCCTTCCGTCGAACGCCACCATGCTGTACGGCCACGTGGAGCAAACGGAGGAAAAGGTCTACCACCTTATTAAACTTCGCGAACTGCAGGACGAGACGAACGGGCTGCTGGCCTTCATTCCCCTGTCCTGGCACCCGGAGCGCACGGCCATCGAACACCTGCCCGGTCCGACAGGCCAGATGGACCTCCGGGAGATCGCGGTAGCCCGGCTCATGCTGGACAACGTGCCTCACATCAAGTCGTTCTGGATCATGAATACCCCGGCAGTGACGCAGGTGTCACTCTGGTACGGCGCGGACGACATGGACGGCAGCGTCCTGGAGTACGAAATCACCCGAAACCCGGTCACCGACCGCATGCAGGCCCTGACCCACACGCAGATGCTCGATATGATCAGCGAGTCGGGGCGGCAGCCCGTCGAACGCGACGCGCTCTACCACATCGTCGACCGGCCCGATACGATCCGTCCGGCCTATATGGAAACCGCCAACGGGCAGGCGGCCAACGAAGCGAAGACCAACGGGGCGAAGGCCGCCGTGGCACCGAGTCCGGGATAGTCCCCATGATCACCGATATCGCTGAAAAAGTCCTGTCCGGAACGCGGCTGACCGCCGAGGACGGGAGTCGACTGTTCCAGCACCCGAACGTCACCGAACTGGGCATGCTGGCCGATCACGTGCGCCGGACCAGACACCCCGAACAAGTGGTCACCTACAATATCGGCCGGAACATCAACTACACCAACGTGTGCTGGGTGCGGTGCAAGTTCTGCGCCTTCTACCGCCCGCCGGGCGACGGCGAAGGATATACGCTGCCGGACGAGGAGATCTTTGAGAAGGTCGAGGAACTGATCAACGTCGGCGGAGATACGCCGGAATCCTGCGAAATCCTCATGCAGGGCGGTTTGAACCCGAAGCTGAAGATCGACTACTACGAACGGCTTTTCTCGGAAATCACCCGGCGCTATCCCGCGGCCTATCTCCATTCGCTGTCCGTGGCGGAAATCGTCTATCTCGCCCATATCTCGAGAATCACGGTCGAGGAAGCGCTGATCCGCCTGCGCGCGGCCGGCCTGAAATCTCTCCCGGGCGCCGGCGCCGAGATCCTGGATACCGAGGTGCGCGACGCCATCGCCTACCGCAAGGAAACGGTGCAGGAATGGCTGGACGTCCACAGCCTGGTCCACCGTCTCGGCATGAAGTCGACGGCCACCATGATGTTCGGATCGGTGGAAACCGTCCAACACCGGTTGAAACACCTTCTGCGGGTCCGGGAGGTGCAGGACGAGTCCCTGGCCCGCCATGACGGTTACTTCACGGCCTTCATCGCATGGAGCTTCCAGCCGGAGGGCACGGAACTCCCGGACACGCGCAAGGCGACCGGGTACGACTACCTGCGCACCGTGGCGATCGCCCGGCTCATGCTCGACAATATCGAGAACGTCCAGGCGTCCTATGTAACCCAGGGGCCCAAGATCGCGCAGATCGCCCTGGGATACGGGGTAAACGATTTCGGCAGCACGATGATGGAAGAGAACGTCATCAGCGCCGGAGGCACGAGTTTCGTGATGCCTACGGTAGAGATCGAGCGCCTCATCAGCGACGCGGGATACACGCCGCGCCGGCGGAACACCCGTTACGAGTACGTGGGAAACGGCACGCCGGAAAAGCACGAAGCCACCGCGTAAATGCACGGGAAGCGGTGATGGATACAACCGGCAGCGACTTCCGACGGCAACGACTTCCGCATGGCCAACAGAACCCGCATCTACGCCGTCAGTTACCTGAATTCCCGGGCCTTGACCTATGGCCTGGAACACGGCGGGCTGGATCATGGATTCGAAATCCGCTACGATATCCCCTCGGTGTGCGCCAGGCAGGTGAGGACGGGTGGGGTCTCGGCGGGTGTCATCCCGTCGATCGAATACGCGCGTGCCGGGGCCGGTTACGCCATCGTGCCCGAAGTCTCCATCGCCTCCGACGGCCCGGTCGGCAGCATCCTCCTGTTCCACAGAGTGCCGGTAAACCGGATCCGCAAGGTGGCGATGGACGAAAGCTCCCGGACCTCGATCGCCCTGGCGCGGATCGTCCTGGAGGAGAGATACGGACTGGGCTTCGATTCCTTCGACCATCCACCGGACGTTTCCGCGATGCTGGAACGGGCGGACGGGGCCCTGGTCATCGGCGACCCGGCCCTGGAATATACGGACCGGCCGGAACCGCGGCGCGACCTGGGGGAAGCCTGGCGGGAACTGACCGGTCTGCCCTTCGTGTATGCCTTCTGGGCGGGGAAGGACGGCGGTCTCACGCCCGGTGAGGTCGAACGGCTGATCGCGTCGAAGGAACAGGGCGTGTCCGCCCTCGACGAGATCGCCGAATTGCACGCCGGGAACCGTTCCCGGCCCACGTCTTTTTATGCGTCGTACCTGAAGGACAACCTGGCCTACGACCTGGGCGACCGCGAGCGCAGCGGGCTCATGGAGTTTTACCGCCTGGCCCATGCACGCGGCCTGATCCCGGACGTGCCGGAATTGCGGTTCTATCCGCGTCAATGAAGGAGATGACCATGGCATCCACAACGACGGTCGGTATCGGTACGGGAAGCAACCGCCGCGAGAACGTGCGGACGGCCGTAGAACGCTCCGTCCCGCAACTGGCCTCCCTCATGCGTGAGGAGGTCATGCTCAAGCCCAATTTCCTCTCCGGCACGAACCCGGTGGTATGCACCCATCCGGACGCGGTCCGCGGCGTGCTGGACGTGATCATGACGCTGCCCGTCAAGCCCCGTCGGGTCCTGATCGCCGAGGGAGGGAACGAGACCGTACCCGGAGAGTGCTTCCGCCACATGGGGTATACCGACATCCCGGACGAATACGACCTCCCCATCGAGCTGGTGGACCTGAACCAGGAGACCCGGTGGCGTAATACCCGGGTGTACATGGTCGACGGTACCTGGACCACGGTCAGGATGCCCCGGACCGTGCTGGACTGTCCCTGCGTCATCTCGATCGCCGTGGCCAAGACCCACGACGGCGCCATGGTGACGCTGGCGCTGAAGAACCTCATCATGGGCACGATCCTGAAGAAGGACCGCATCAAGGTGCACGGCTACACGACCCACCACGACCGGCGCCACCCCCAGGAGGCGCGGGCCCTCAGCAGGAATCTGATCCGTCTTGCCCGCCACCTCTACCCGCACTACAGCGTGGTGGACGGCACAGTCGGTATCCAGGGGAACGGTCCGGGCGGTACGGACACGGTACCGCTCGGGCTGGCGGCGGCCGGGGAAGACACCATCGCCGTGGACGCCGTCATTTCGAAGGCCATGGGTTTCGAGCCTTTGGAAGTGGGCACGGTCTTCTACGGGGATGCCATCGGGCTGGGCGTGGGCGATCTGTCACGCATCCGCGTCGCGGGCGGCAGGCTGGATGAACTCGCCCTGTCCTTCAAGGGTCACGAATCCATCGACCTGCAGCGCCAGTGGGCCATCGAAGGCGCGTGGGAGACGGCGGCGGTTGGCCGCTGAAACGGCGGTCGGGTAGGCGCTGCGGCGGTCCGGGCAGTCCCGAGGCGACTGACCGCGGTCAGTGCCCCGGAAGCGCGTCCACGACGCGAAGCACCTCTTCCTCCGTGTTGTAGAAATGCGGGGATATGCGAATGCCGCCTCCGCGGCGCGCGCCGATGATCTGGTGGCTTCGCAGCGTGCGATGCAGGGATTCGGTCTCGTGTACCGGACTGTCGAAGGTCACAATGCCCGACCACTCGGATGCGCCCCGGGGACTCAGGACGCGGTAGCCCGCGTCGCGCAGCCCGTCGACCAGCCGGTCGGTCAGCAGGCGCAGCCTCTCCTGCACCGCCTCGATACCCACCTCCAGCAGCAATTCCAGTGAAGCACCCAGCGCGTGAACGCCCAGCGTATTGTGGGATCCGCACTCGAAGCGCCGGGCCGTCGGCGCCGGCGTGGGATCGTAGGCATCGTAGTTGCCGGCGTCGGCTACCGAGTTCCAGCCCACTTCGTAGAGTCTCAGCCGTTCCGTCAGGTGCGGCGCGCAGTAGAAGATGCCGATCCCTTCCGGACTCAGGAGCCATTTGTGGCCGTCTGCCGTGAGGAGGTCGATGGACATCTCCTCCACGTCCACCGGTGTCTGCCCGAGCGACTGTATGGCGTCGACGACAAAACAGATGTCCCTCTCGCGGCACAGCGCGCCGATCGCCACAAGATCGTTGCGGAATCCGTTCCCGAACTCGACGTGGCTGATGGAGACGGCGCGCGTACGCGCATCGATGCGGTCCGCGATCGAATCCACCGTGAGCCGACCGTCCACGGACTCGACCATCCGTGTTTCCACGCCGTATTGGGCAAGATTGAGCCAGGGATATACGTTCGAGGGGAATTCCAGGTCGTTCAGGACCACGTTGTCGCCTGAACGCCAGTCGATGCCATTGGCGGCGAAACACAGGCCTTCGGTCGTATTCTTGACGAAGGCGATCTGGTCGGGTGTGGCGTTGATCAGGCGGGCAGACCGCGACCTGGTCGTCTGGGTGGCGGCTTCCCAGTCGCGATAGTTGGAAGCGGCGTGCTCGTTGAAGTCCGCCGCATAGGCGCGTACGGCTTCCCTGGCGCGCGTGGGCAACGTGCCGACCGCCGCGTGGTTCAGATAGGTGCAGTGATGGACGACAGGGAATTCCTGACGGATGCGGTCCAGGTTCAATTCAGGCCGGTCCGGTTCGACGGGACGGTGCGCGGCAAGGCAGGGACGGGTGCAGGAACGTGCAGCACTGCCGAAACGTGCAGCACGGCAGCCTGATCGACGACGGTCCGATCAGAAACTTGCCGCGGCGTCCTCCGCCGATTCGAAAATGTTGAAAACGGCGTCCAGGCGAGTGACGACAACCAGCACGTTGTGGGTCCGTTCACTCAGGTTGGCCAGTTTCAGGTCGCCTCCGGCTTCACGCAGGGTCTTGGCACTGCCCACGAGCGCGCCGACGCCCGAACTGCTGATAAGGTTCAATCTGCCGAGATCGACAACGGCACCGGTCGTGCCCTCGGCCTTCAATGCCCTCACGCGGTCATGGAATGCGGACACTTCGGGATCGCCCAGGAAGCTGCCGACAAGCTCGATAACCGGTACTCCGTTAATCCTGCTTTCGTTCATTGCACGCCTCCGTCTATACGCTGCTTAAGCGAAAACCAGCCACTGGATGGTGTAACATTAAACACCAGGCACCCGGTTTCCGCAAGGAGAAATTACGCGGGTCGCGGCGTACCCTAAAGGGACACGGACAGCGCGAAAATCGGAGCGGACTACCGGTCATACGGACGGTTTCGCCATTGACCGAAGCATTGGCCGAAGGTCAGGGATTCGCCGCGAAAACGGCGGTCTCGGTACCCTTCTTGGCACTATAACCCGGACAGTGCCCGTCCTCGATAAAGGGACATGGACTCCGGGCGATGATCACGCGGACGCCCGACTGGCGCAGGCCCCGCCCGATCACGTCGCGTGCCCGGGCCTCGTCCCAGGGATCGATGGTCTCGTTCAGCGAGACCGGGCAGGCTTCCACGATACCGTCGATACTGAGCGGCATCGTCTCGCGGCCCGGTTCGGATCCGCCCAGATTGGGCGTGCCCTGGAATCCGGACAGGGCCGTCGTGGCGTTATCCAGGATGAGGATGAGCAGATCAGATCCCTGGTGGGCCACGTTGAAGAGCGCGTTGGCGCTCAGGTGAAAGAAGTCGGAATCCCCTACGACGGCGATCACGGGGTCGGTCACACCGGCCAGGACGAGACCCGATGCGATGCCGATGCTCGACCCCATGGAGTACTTCACGTCGAGCATCTCGAAGGGCGGGGTGGCGATCTTTATCGCACAACCGGGGTCCACCACGTACACCGGTGACAGGCCGGATCGCCCGCTCAATTCACGCAGGATTTCAAACACGGGCGTATAGGGACAGTTTTCCGGCAGGCCCGCCTCGCTGGGCAGGTCCTTGTGTTCCGCCTGCGGCGGGAAGTCGCGGTCCGGCTTGAATCCGGGGACGAAACCGGCCAGAGCCTCCGCGATCTGCCCGCGGAACAACTCTCCTTCCCGCGACACGGCCCCGTCGTGCTTGCCGCTGATCGGCGTCGAGAGCTTCGCTTCATAGGAGACCGATTTGATCAGCGTTTCGAGAAAGGGTTCGTTCTCCTCCAGGATCAGGACCTTATCGGTGGACCGAATAAAGCGGGTGATCTGACCGGTGGGCAGCGGCCACAGGGTGGACAGCTTGAGGATGGACAGGCCGGAGGTATCCACCCCTTGAAGCACGTCCATCAACTTGGTGTGGATCACGCCCGCGGCGATGATGCCGGTCTTTCCCGTGCCGGTGACCTGGTTGAAGTCTGAGGATTCGAATTGAAGGGCGACTTTATCAAGGCGTTCGTGCAGCCGCCGGTGCAGCTGCACGGCGTTTCCGGGCACCGATACCCACCGCATGGGATGCCGTTCGAAAGCATGGGGCCGCACGGGAGCCGAAGGGGGGATTTCCGGGGCTTCCACCTCTTCTTCCAGCGCGCCGTACGTCTTCGTGATGCGCACGATGACGGGAATCTGCGTTTCGCGGGACAGCTGGAAGGCCTCCCGAGTCATGGTGATTCCTTCGGTGGGCGTCGCCGGTTCCAGCGTAGGCAGTTCGCTTCCCCAGGCGATCGGGCGGGTGTCCTGGTCGTTCTGGGTGGCCCAGGCGCCCGGATCGTCCCCGAGCAGGATGACGAGCCCGGCGCCCGCGTCCGTCAGGTTGGCCACCATGACGGTATCCAGGGCGACGTTGAACCCGACGCCCTTGCAGCCCATCAGGGCCGGGACGCCGCCGATGGAAGCGCCCACCGCCGTTTCGAAGGCGACCTTCTCGTTGGTGGACCATTCCACGTACAGCCCGTGACTCCCCGAGAAACGGCGCAGAAACTCGATGGTGCTGCTGCTCGGTGAACCAGGATAGCTCGTCGCCACCGCGACGCCCGACTGCAATGCGCCGTACGCGATGGCCTGGTCACCGGTGATACGCATCCGGGCCATGTAACGCTCCCGCAAGGGTAGATTCATGCCTGCGCAAGTGCAAATCCATGCCTGCGCAGGGGCAGATCCATGCTTGAATGAACGGGTGAATATAGGTTTTGCGGCCCCTGTCGGTCAAGCGATATCCGTCGCGGAGAACCGGCCAGAAACCGCTTGCGACCATTCCGCCGTCCGGCTATATTTGACGCGTTTCCCTTCAAGGTTCGCCACCGGGACTGCATGTACCGGGATCACACGATGCAGGCACGTCGGCGCCGGTCCTTCGGTTTCACGGTTTATGCTCGGAAGATCCACGCAGGCGACGGAGATACGGAGATGGCAAAACAGCGTCAGGCTTCCGGACGGAAAAAAGCGGCGAAAGACAGCCGTACCGGTCGGACCAAGCAGTCCGCGAGGATGGCGGACACCATTGAAGAGCTGGACGGGATACTGGCCGGCGCAGGACCGGCCGAAACGGACAACGAGACGTACTGGCAGGCCGTGCGGACCCAGTTTCCCTATAACGGTTCCATACACTACACCAACAACGGGACGATCGGCATTCTGCCCCATATGGTCCTGCAGGCCCAGATCGCGGTCCTGAAGGAGACGGAGGTCCAGGACGGGGATACCGGGGGCGTCGCCTATCCGGCTCCTCACGAGGCCCACGAAAAGCTGGCCGCGCTGATCAACGCGGCCCCCTCCGAGGTCGCCATCACGAGGAATTCGACCGAGAGCATGAACATCATCGCCCTCGGCCTCGATCTGAAACCGGAAGACGAGATCCTGACGACAACTCACGAGCACTACGGCGGCTGGTCCTGCTGGCAGCACCGGCACGCCCTCTTCGGCAACCCGATCCGCAAGCTCGACCTGTACGATCCGCCGGAAGACGAGGACGAGATCGTCCGGCTGTTCGAGGAAGCCATCCGGCCGGAGACCCGCGTGCTCAGCTTCTGCCACGTCACCTGCACTACGGCCTGGCGCCTGCCCGTCCGGAAGATCTGCGCGATGGCCCGCGAGCGCGGGCTCATCACTGTCGTCGACGGGGCGCAGTCGGTGGGCATGATCGCGGTCGACGTGAAGGACCTCGGCGGCGACTTCTACGTGAGCAGCACGCACAAGTGGCTGTTTACGCCCAAGGGCACGGGCCTGCTGTACGTGGATGACGCCGCTCAGGACAAGATCGGACTGGGTTACTACACGGGCGGCGGCCGGCCGACGGCAAGGCGTTTCGAGAACAACGCGTCCCAGAGTCACGCGCCGCTGGTGGGATTCGCCGTGGCCGTTGATTTCCACAACGCCATCGGCACCAGCCTGGTCGAAGACCGCGGCGCGGCCATGGCGAAATGGCTCAAGACCCGTCTTTCCGACATTCCCGGCGTTCGGGTCTGGACGCCGATGAGCCGCGCATTGTCCGCGTCCATGGTATCCTTTTCCATCGCCGGCATGACCTCCTCCGACGTGGGCACGCCGCTTCGGGAAAGGTACCGGGTACACAGCCGCGGACTGTACGAAGGGGGCTACCACGGCGCACGCATTTCCTGCGCCATGCACAACAGCTACGAAGAAATGGAGCGAGTCGCCGGCGCCGTGGGAGAAATCGCGGCGAACCGGTGCTAGGCAAACCGGTCCTAACGGTACTGAAGAACCGGGTTCATTCAAGCGTCCGTCAGAACAGGTGTAAATAACAACAGGTGCAAATAGCGCGGGAGAACGAATCATGTCCGATACTGCACTTACCATAAAGGCACTGAAGGATCAGTTGGGTGATGCGTTCGCGGAGAACGTCGTCCTCCGCATCAAACGGGACGGCGAGTACGTGGAATTCACGGGGTCGGAAGCGGCCCGCCGAGCCGACGCGCTCGCCGGACTGCTCGCCTCCCTCGGCCTGCAGCACGGCGACCGAGTCGCGCTGCTGGCGGCGAACCAGCCCGAATGGGGCGTTGCCTACCTGGCCATCGTCGGGCACGGGATGACGGCCGTACCCATCGACCGGCTGTTGAAACCCGGTGAATACCAGCGCATCCTCGAGGATTCCGGGGCGCGGGCCATCGTGGTGTCGGACGCCTTCCGGGACGATTTCCATTCCATCGCCGGTTCCCTGCCCGAACTCAAGCACGTGCTTTCACTGGAAGAGGTGATGGCCAGCGAGACCGATACCGCCGCGCCCGACAGCCAGGTCGGACCGGACGACCTCGCCGTCCTGATCTACACCTCGGGCACGACCGGCCGGCCCAAGGGCGTAATGCTGTCCCACCGGAACATCATGTCCAACGTGGTGGCCGCCAGCCAGGTCATATCCATCACCTCCGACGACAGTTTCGTCTCCGTGCTCCCTCTGCACCATACCTTCGAATGCACGGCCGGGTTCCTCGCGCCGGTCTACAACGGCGCCATGGTGTCCTACGTGGGCAGCCTCAACTCGAGAGACATCGTCGAGACCATGAAGGACTCCCGGGCGACGATCATGCTGGCGGTCCCGCTGCTTTACGAGAAGATGTACCAGGGGATCATGCGCAAGGTCGGCTCCCAGCCCGCGGTCACGCGAACCGTGTTCAGCCTCCTTATGGGCGTGGTAAAACTGGGCGAGAAGTTCAACAAGCGCATGGGCACGGCCCTGTTCCGGAGCCTGCGCGACAAGGGCGGGCTGGGGACCATCCGGTTCTTCGTATCCGGCGCCGCCGCCCTGCCGCCCGAGGTGGCCGAGGGATTCGATCGCCTGGGTCTGCGCATCCTGCAGGGTTACGGGCTCACGGAAACGTCTCCGGTCGTTTCCGTGCACCGCGTGGAGCAGCCGCCGAAACCCGATTCAGTCGGACCGCCCATAAACGGCGTGGAGGTGGAAGTCGTGGACCCGGACGACACGGGCGTGGGTGAAATCGTCGTCCGGGGCGAAAACGTGATGCTGGGTTACTATAACAATCCCGAGGCCACGGCCGAGGTGCTCAAGGACGGCACGCTGCACACCGGCGATTCGGGATGGATCGACGACGAAGGGCATATCCACATCGCGGGCCGGCTCAAGAACGTGATCGTCACCCGGGCTGGCAAGAACATCTATCCGGAGGAAATCGAGGGTGAACTCGTCCTCAGTCCCTACATTGCCGAAGCACTCGTCTTCGGCGCCGAAAACGCGGATACGGGTGAAGAATACGTCCGCGCGGTCGTGGTTCCCGACTTCGAAGTCCTCGAAGAGGAAGGCGTGCAGGACGACGACGAGACCCTGACCGCGCTCATGAACCACGAGGTGCGGGAGCGTTGCAGGAACCTCGCGGACTACAAGCGCGTCAGAGAAGTGGAGCTGCGCCGGGACGAGTTCTCCAAGACTTCCACGCGCAAGATCAAGCGTTTTCTCTTCAAGACCGGGCAGGAGAGCCCAGCGGAGGACACCGCCGGCCAGTGAGGGAGCTGCCGCGATCCCCGGAAGGCGGAATCACGATCCATGGATAACAGGCTACACCCACCCGATTCGGATCCGTCGCCGCATTCCCCTAAGGATACGCTCTCCCATGTCGTGCAGCCGGACGCAGCCGGGCGGCACCGCACACACTGGCGCCGCCCAACCGTCCTGTTCGCCTGTACTTTCCTGACCACCCTGATCTCCGGCACGATCATGGAGCACCCCACGGTTCCGCCGCTGGTGGTGCTGTTCACCCTGGTGACCGTCCCGTCGCTACTCCTGGACGGCCTGCCCTTCTCTCTGTCGGTACTCGGCATACTCATGGCCCACGAGATGGGCCACTATCTCTACGCCAGGTGGTACGGCGTCCACACCTCCCTGCCTCATTTCATCCCCTCGCCCTTCTTCTTCATCACGCCGAATCCGGGTACCTTCGGAGCCGTCATCGTGACGAAGGCGCCCTACCCGAGCCGGCAGGCCCTGATGGACATCGGCGCCGCCGGTCCCATCGCCGGTTTCATCGTGGCGGTCCCGATCATGGCATACAGCCTGGTCGGCGCCCGGGTGGATCTCATCCCCGGAGAGGGGGAGGGACTTTACCTGGGCGAACCCCTGGTGTTCCAGGCGCTCGCGTACCTGATACACGGTCCGCTGCCCGAGGATTACACCATATACCTCGATTCCGTGGGCCTTGCGGCATGGTTCGGCTGCCTGGTCACCATGCTCAACCTGCTGCCGGTGGGCCAGCTGGACGGCGGCCATATCCTGTATGCCTTCACGGGGGGCGCAGCCGGAGGCAGGCGCCTGCAGAGAAACCTCGCCCTCGCCAGTTTTGCGGCGCTGGCCGTTCTGGGGTGGTATTCGCCGGGATGGTGGGTGTTCGGGGCGCTGCTGCTGTTGATGGGCAGGTTCAGCGGTTTCCGTCATCCCGCGCCGGTCGACGACGCGGCGCCGCTTCCCCCTCACAGCAGGTGGCTGGGCTGGCTCGCGGTCCTGGTCTTCATCCTTACCTGCATGCCGGTGCCGATCTCGTTTACGTAACCTTAGCCGCTGAGTCCGGCGCGGTGCGACGCGTCCCGGGACCGGGCGGTCCAGGGAGGTCCGGGCAGTGCAGGCCGTCCGGGAGGTTCAGGTAGTGCAGGCCGTCCGGGAGGTTCAGGTAGTGCAGGCCGTCCGGGCGGGCCGGGCTGACATCAACTGATCAGCAACCGTTCCAGTTTCTTGTGGATTCGTTCGTCGTCCCCGTCGATACGATGGGCTTTGAGCAATTCGTCGATCGCGCGGGCGTTCTCGCCCATGATCTCGAAGATGGATCCCAGCGCGTAGTGGGCCGCGAAATTGGTGGCGTCGAGTTCGAGCGCCCTCTGGTACTCTCCGACCGCCAGTTCCCATTTCTCCTGCCGGACGAAGATCTCCGCGAGACTCATGTGGATTTCCGAGGTCTCGCCATCCCAGCGCAAGGCTTCCCGGTACGCGGCAACGGCCTCGTCGTACATGGTACGCCGCTTGTACACCATGCCCAGGAGCTTGTAGGCCACGCCGTTCCGGGGTGAACGGCGGATGACCTCTCGGAAGCAGTTGGTCGCCTTCTCGAATTCGCCGAGATAGCAGTAGGTTCGTCCCAGGTCCTGGAAGAGGGCATCCGTTCGGTATCCGCCTTCGAGGGCGTTCAGCATGTAGCCGCGGGCTTCGCTGTAGCACTCCTGCTTCATGTAGATGAGGCCGATATCGTACTGTACCGCGACCTTTTTGGGGTACACCCGCGCGCACTTGCTGAGCCATTCGAAGGCTTCGCTCGTGCGGCCGGTGTACATGAGCCCGAGGCCCAGGCCCCGCAGCGTCCAGTAGTCGGCGTGGTTCCGCTCCACGCGCTCGAAGCAGAGGCGCACGATGGTCTCGTAGTCCTTCTTCATCAGGAGGAGCTTGAGCTTATGAGACCAGAACCACATATTGTCTACTCTTTCACGTACGGCCGGCACCGCAAAAGGAAGGTTCGATTCCGGAGGAACGGGACGCGTAGCGCCAACATCCCGATAGCCAGAATATACGGCGGTCCGACAGGGGTGTCAAGCGGACGTGATCAGCAACGGCCAGTCGGTCATCCGGGTTTTACGCACGGTCTCGGGAAGAGGAATCATGGGGTCGGAAGATGATGGAGATAATACTCTAAATGATTGGAAGGGAAGAAGTTACGGGAATTATCCTTGCGGGAGGGAAGAGCAGCCGCTTCGGCTCGAACAAGGCACTCAGCCGGATCGGCGGAGACCGCTTGATCGAACGGCTCTGCCGGGCGGTCGGCTCGGTGACCGGCCGGTTGATGCTGATCACCAACACCCCGGCCGATTACGCCTTCCTGGAGTTGGAAAGCCGGAAGGACCTGGTCTCCCGCTGCGGACCCATCGGCGGCATCTATACCGCGCTCAGGACGGCGCGTACGCCGCTGTGCCTGTGTGTCGCCTGCGACATGCCCTTTATCAGGCCGGAATTCCTGGAGTATTTGGTGGAGCGGTCGACCGGCTACGACGTGGTCGTCCCCGTGAACGAAGGACGGGAGGAACCGCTGTGCGCGGTCTACCGGAAGACCTGCGTCCCGGCGATCGAAGACCGGATCCGGGCGAAAAGATACAAGATCGCCGGGTTCTTCGACGCAGTCCGCGTCCTGCGCCTTGCGCCGGAGAAGGGTGGGTTCCGCGATGCCGACATGTTCTTCAACATCAACGACAGGGAGGACTTCGACGAAGCGCTGAAGCGCGTGACGGACCAGGCGCGCTAGCCGGACCAGGCGCACTAGCCGGACCAGGCGCGCTAGCCGGACCAGGCGCGCTAGCCGGACCAGGCGCTAGCCGGACCGCCCCTCCACCAGCAGGATGAACTCCCCGCGCAGGCGGCGGTTCCGGGTCTCTTCACGCAGCACGGACAGCGGACCCCGGTCGATTTTCTCGTGGAGCTTGGTCAGGTCGTTCGCCAGGGCCGCCCCGCGGTCCCCGAACGCCTCCAGCGCGTCGGCGATGAGCGCGTGCACCCGGTGGGGGCTTTCGAAATAGAGGAGCGTGTCCGCGCGGGCCGCGTCCGCTTCGAGATACCGGCGCCGGGCCGCCGTCCTGCGGGGCGGGAATCCGCAGAACGAAAACCGGTGGACCGGCAGGCCCGAGAGGACGAGTGCCATGATCAGCGCGCTCGGCCCGGGGGCCATGCTTACGGCAATCTCGGCCTGGATCGCGGCCTGGATGAGCCGGTAGCCGGGATCAGCGATTCCGGGCGTGCCCGCGTCCGTGACCAGGGCGAGGTCCCGTCCCTGTTCCAGGGCGGCCAGAGCCCTGGGTACGGCCCGCTGCTCGTTGTGTTCGTGGTAGGCCATCTGCCGCGCGCTGATCCCGTAATGCTTGAGCAGCCGTCCGGTCCTGCGTGTGTCCTCGCTGAGCACGATATCCACACCGCGCAGGATCTCCAGCGCCCGGAGCGTGATGTCGTCCAGATGGCCAATCGGCGTGGCTACCAGGTAAAGCATGGACTAGTTCGTCTGTTCGGGGAACGGCGCGCGAATGTCGTAGCGGCCGTGAATCTCCACGGGAAGCGCTCCTTCCTCTACCATCAGGTCCAGCGGATTGTCTCCCGTCTGCAGCGGCAGTTCGACCACGTCGCGTATGCGGGCCGATTCGTAGATCGCCATCATGAGTTCCATGGTCAGGCGGGCGGTTTCGCCGTCGTTGCGGTGTCCTTCGCCGCTGCCGTCCAGCCAGGAAATGAACTCGTCGTACTGGTCGGCCTCCACCGGCGGCGGCGTGATGGACTGCCAGTCGCCGGCATGGCGGTTCAGCAGGAGCAGACCGCCCTCGGGGCCGCGTTTCAGGATCCCCTCCGTGCCATAAATCACGTCGCCCTGCAGTCCGGGATCGGGCAGGTCGCTTTCGTAGGTGCCCCTGATCCCGCCTTCGAAGGCGATGATCGCCGCACACCGGTCCTCGCACCGCACCCGGCGCTCCCACCGGTCCGTCTTGCGGGTCACCTGGCCGATCACCCAGACCGGAGCGGGGTCGCCCAGTACGTACATCATCTCGTCCAGCTCGTGGGTTCCCCGGTTGAGCAGGCCGTGGGCGTCCCGGCGCAGCATGGCCGTGGGCGTTCCGGTCGCGCCGTCCATCACCAGGCGGCGCGCCTCCACGTTCTGCGGAGTGTACCTGCGCTGGTGGCCGATGGCGAGCTTGACGCCGTGCTGCTCGCAGGACGCCAGCATGAGGTCGGCTTCGCGGAGACTGGAGGCCATCGGCTTCTCGCCCAGAATGCCCTTCGCGCCCGTTTCCGCGGCTTTCACGGTGACTTCGGCGCGGACGTTCTGCCAAGTGGTGATGCTAACGATGTCACAGGCTTCTTCCTCCAGCATATCCACGTAATCCGTGTAGGGTTTCGCATCGAATTCGTCGGCCAGCTTGCGGGCGCTTCGCTCACTGACGTCGGCGACCGCCACTACGTCGGTCTGTGGCTTCTGCGTCCAGTGCCGCGCGTGTGAACCGCCCATCCCTCCGCAGCCGATGATGCCGACCCGATATGATCCGGACATGTAAACTCCTTGATTGCGTGTGCGCTCCCGCTTCCGAGGCCGACTGCTTGCCTTCCCGCGCAATGTACCACTTGCCCACTGAACCCGCAACCACTGTTTGGCACGGCCCGGTACGCCCGAACCGGACGGTCACGCCCGGGCAAGGACAGGCAGGGACAGGCAAGCCCGGTCACGGCCGGACAGGGTCCTTCACGCCCGGGCAGGCGCAGGCGGGGCGACCGCCGCACTGTACTATTGTATTGCTCCCCTATATCGTCGGCTGTAGGTTAGAACAGATAAACTGCGGGAAGGAACGAAATGGACTACAACGGCCTGCAGGTCGCGACATTGGACGAGTCGCTGCGAGACGCTATTGATGCACGCGGCGGCAAACCCGTAATAGCCAGCGCGGACGATCCGGAGCGCGTGGACGCCTTCCTCGACGGCCTGGCCAGGGACGACATCGACGTACTGCTGCTGACGGAGCCTGAGCATATCCGCGCGTTACTCGGCCGGGCGGTCGCCACGGGCCGGATCGAGGTCCTGCTGGATGCCGTCAGGCAGATTGCCGTGGGCTCGGCCGGACCAGCCTGCACGGACATCTGGCGAAGCCATCGTCTCTCGGTCGACTTTGAGCCCGACGGAACGGGAGGCGAGGCACTCGTATCAAGCATGGCGCGCCTGGCGGGCTACTTGGTCAACAAGAAGCGCACCGCCGTGGACGGAGGCGTGGACACCTCCTACTGGCATCGCACCGACATGCGGTGGCACTTCGAGAGCGATCCGTACGGTACCCGGGGAGAATCGGCCTTCCTCAGAGCGTGCCGCCGCGAATCGACGGAATATACGCCCATATGGCTACTGCGCCAGGCCGGCCGTTACCAGCGGGCCTACCGGGAACTCAAATCCGACCTGGATTTCCTGGACATGTGCAAGACCCCGGAGCTCACGGCGGAAATCACGTTGATGGCCGCGGAACGCCTCGGGGTGGACGCCGCCATCCTCTTCGCGGACATCCTGCCGCTACTGCAGCCGATGGGGTTCCACCTGGAATACGTCACGGGCCAGGGGCCGGTCATTCACAACCCGTTGCGGTCGGCCGAAGCCGTGGATCAGATCGAAGACGGGGAACCGGCGTCCCAGCACTTCGTCTACGAGGCCATCCGCATGGCGCTGCCCGCGCTGCCGCCCCATATCCCGCTCATCGGTTTTTCCGGCGCCCCCTTCACCCTGGCGGCCTATGCCATCGAAGGCCAGAGTACCAAAGACTTCAGGCACCTCAAGACCTTCATGTATTCCGATCCGGGCGCGTGGCACGCCTTCATGGCGAAGCTGGCCCGGGCCGTCACGGCGTACCTCAATGAACAGATCGAGGCCGGCGTCCACGCCGTGCAGCTGTTCGACAGTTGGGCCGGCTGCCTGTCACCCGACGATTACCGGGCGTTCGTCCTTCCCCACACGGGGTACGTCTTATCCCACCTTCGCCGGGGCGTGCCCAGGCTTCACTTCGGCGTGGGGACGGGGTCCCTGCTCGAACTGATGCGGGAGGCGGGAGGAGACGTCATCGGGCTGGACTGGCGGGTGGACCTGGCCGAGGCCTGGCGACGGCTCGAATACGATACGGCCGTGCAGGGGAACCTCGATCCCGTGATCCTGTTCGCCTCCCCCGAGGAAATCCGAAAACAGGCCGCGGCCATCCTGCACAAGGCTGCCGGGCGTCCCGGCCACATATTCAATCTCGGTCACGGCATACTGCCCGGCACGCCGGAAGACCACGTGATCGCCCTGGTGGATGCCGTACATGAAATGGGAAGCGGCCGATGAAGGTCGTCGTGGTCGGCGGGGGCATCGCGGGACTCAGCGCGGCCCACCGGCTGACGGAATCCGGGCGTCCCGGCCTGGAAGTGACGCTGCTTGAGCGGTCGGACCGTTTCGGCGGGACAATAAGCACGGTCGAGCGGGACGGCTGCCTGGTCGAACTGGGGCCGGACTCCTTTCTCACCTCCAAGCCCTGGCTGTCGGATCTCGCAGGCCGCCTGGGGGTGGCGGACCGGATCATCCCCACCGCAAGTACCCATCGCAGATCCCACGTAGTCCATTGCGGAAAGCTCCATCCGTTGCCCGATGGGTTTCTTATGATGGCGCCCACTAGGCTCTGGCCCATGGCGACCACTTCCCTATTTTCGTGGAAGGGCAAGGCCCGGTGCGTCCTGGACCTGGTATTGCCCCGGGGATCCGCAACCGGCGACGAAAGCCTCGGCGCTTTCGTACGCAGGCGGTTCGGCGGCGAGGTGCTCGAGCGGGTCGTCCAGCCGCTCATCGGCGGCATCTACGCGGGAGACCCGGACACCCTCAGCCTGAAGGCCACCATTCCGCGGTTCTTCGAGATGGAACAGCGTCACCGCAGCATCATCAAGGCCATGGTCTCGCAGCGGCGCGTGGCCGCGAAGCAGCGCGAGGCGTCCGCCGGCAGCGGTGGTTCCGCCGGCAGCGGCGCCCGATACGGCGAACTGGCTTCCTTCGACCGGGGCATGGAATCCATCGTGCAGGCGCTGCTGCGGCGACTGCCTTCGGACGCGCTGCATACCCGGGCCGAGGTAACAAGTCTGACCCATGACGGGAACGGCTGGAACCTGTCCTGCGACGACGAGCGACGTTTCGGTGCGGCCGGCGTCATTCTCGCCATGCCCTCCCGCCATGCCGCGGAACTGCTGCACGGTACCGACACAGACCTGTACGAAGAGCTGTCGGCCATCCCCCACGCGTCGTCGGCCGTCATGAACCTTACGTACCGGCGTGCGGACGTGCCCCATCCGCTGGACTGCTTCGGATTCGTTGTGCCCGCCGTTGAGGATCGCGAAATCATCGCCTGCACCTTCAGCAGCGTGAAGTTCCCGAACCGGGCGCCGGAGGGCCTCGTCCTGTTGCGCGTGTTTCTGGGTGGAATGCTTCAGCAGGAACTGCTCAAGGCCGGCGACGAAGTCCTGCTGCGGATCGTACGCGGAGAATTACGGGACCTGATGGGCATCGGAAACGAACCGCTGCACACCGAACTGGCGCGCTATCCGGACGCCATGCCCCAGTACCTGGTCGGCCATGGCCAGCGCGTTGAGCGTATCGAATCGATGCTCGGGCGGCATCCCGGGCTTGCACTGGCGGGCAACGCCTACGGGGGCGTGGGCCTGCCGGACTGCGTGCACTCGGGAGAACAGGCGGCGGAGCGGATACTGGCCGGAGCGGATACCGGCCAACTCACCTGACCAGCCTCCTGAAGGGTTCCTTCTTGAGGTCGCATTCCAGCAGTTCCGACAGGTTGCCGCGGTCCAGGCCCGATTTGATGAGCCCGAAGACCTCGGCGGCCGCCTCGCCCAGTTGCCGGACGTCCTCCTCCGTGTGAGCCATGGTGACCCGAAACGAGGTGGGAGTAAAAATGCCCCTTCGCGACATCTCCTGGACGAACAGCGTGGAGACGATGGGTGTGAGGTCCGGATCGGGCAGGTCGAAGGCGAGTCCGGGGTTGGGGGAAAGGCCCACGCAGGCGCCGGGCAGTCCCGCGCTCGCGAAGGCGTCGTTTATCGTCTTCTTGACCAGTTGGCCCATGGCCTCGAAAAAGGCTTCCGAATTACGTCGCTTCAACTCGCGAATGGTGGTCAGCGCGGCGGCCAGGCCCACGTTGTCGCTCCAGTAGGAACTGGACACGAACATGGATGCGGCGGGCGCCATGGCCTCGCGTGATCCCACGACGGCACCCATGGCGTATCCGTTCGACATGGCCTTGGCCAGGGTGGTAACGTCGGGCGTCACCCCGGTATACTCCTGGAACCCCCCGATGCGGAAGCGCCAGCCGCAGGATACCTCGTCGAATACCAGCAGCGCGCCGTTTTCGTGGGTCAGCGACTTGACGGCTTCCAGGTAGCCGGGCGGCGGGAGATCGGACCGCGCAGGCTCCATCATGACCGCCGCGACCTGTCCCTCGTACTTTTTCAGCAGGTCCGAGAGCATGTCCAGGTCGCCGTACGTGAAGGGGATGGCCGTCCCGGCCAGCACCCGCGGCACGCCGATCGGCTCGATGCCGGCGAAGGGGTACTCGCCGCTCTCCGGATCGACGAGGTAGTTGGCGGACTGGTACCAGTCGTGCCATCCGTGGTAGCCGCAGAAGAGGATGATGTCCTTCCCGGTGGTCCCCCGCACGATCCGCGCGGCCAGCGCGCAGGTCTCTCCCCCGGCCTTGGCGTACCGCACCATCTCGGCGCTGGGAATGGTATCGACGAGTTCCTCGGCCAGTTCGATTTCCAGCGGACCGTTCAACGTATAGATACTGCCCCGGTCGATCTGTTCCTTCACCGCGCCGTCTACCACATCATCGGCGTGACCCAGGATGATGGCGCTGACCGCGTTCATCATGTCCAGGTACTCGTTGCCGTCCACGTCCACGAAACGGGCGCCCTTGGCGCTTTCGGCGTAGACGGGGCTGACGCCGTTGGCGAACTGGCTTGCCCGCCGGCTGATCAGTTGCGTCCAGCCGGGGATCAGTTCCTCGGCCCTCCGGTACATGCGCATGGACTGTGCTACGGAACGTTCTACGGAACGGGCGACGGACATTTTGACCATCCTTTCCTGGTGGTTATGCCTTGCTGCTTCGAGTCCAGCCCCGCGGCCTGTGCCACGGCTTGAACAGGGCGCGCTGGTCGTCGTCCCAACGGTCGTAAGTAGCTTCCGTCACGAAGGGCAGTTCGTCCATGGTCGCCTGGTTCTGCGACAGCATCCAGTAGGGCCCGTAGCCCACGTGGATGGTCTTGCGTACCCGGTCGGACCGGTTGGTAACGCCTCCGTGGCGAAGGTTTTCCGTGAACAGTATGGCGTCACCGGCCTTGACTTCCAGCGCGACCACGCCGGACTCCTCGTCCGGGTTTCCGTCGTAGGGACAAGGCAGGTTCGTCTTGTGGGTTCCGGGTATGACGCAGAACGCCCCGTGCTCCCGGGACACGTCATGTATAAAGTAGACCATGCGCACCATCATGCAGTCGATTCCGTTGGCGTTGAACCCGTACCGGTACTTCTGGTTCTCGGGCCGCATGCCGCCGTGCAGTCCCGACAGGTTCCCGCGGTAGCGGATCCGGATCTCAGAGTTGTTGATCGTGGACCTGCCCTGGACGATCCCGCCGACATACGCCATGGTGCGCGCGTCGTTCACCAGCGCGTCGAAGCGCTCGTCGGCGTTCCAGAAGTCCTCGATGATGACGGTTCTGCCCTCCGCGTTCGATCCGTCCGCGTGGTATCCCCGTTCCGGATTCCGGTGGTAATCCGGTCCCCAGGGGCTGACCTTGCGCGGAGGCTTTTCCAGGTTCGGAAGCGCGTGTGCTTCCAGTTCGTCCACCGCCGCCGACAGCGAGGAGACGGTGCCCGGATCCAGCAGGTCTTCGATCACGATGTAGCCCTGGCGGTCGAATTCATAACGTTCGGATTCGTTCATGATGTCTCCCTGGCTGCCGGTCTCCCACAACGGCACGTAATCCGCTCGTCCCACGACGTCCTGTCATTCGTCGCTCAGGATCCAATCCTCGAGGCCCACGCCATTCAAAATAACACGCAGCCCCGGCCCTGACAATATGTGCGTGGTGCGCGCGGTTATTTTACCGTGCCGAAGAAGACGCCAATCTGGGAGTTGACGCGTACGGCAGGAATCCTTATATATAGAACTCGGTCCGCGACGCGGCACGAGCATGCGGACCGCGTCGTCCGCATCGTCTGAACAGCCAGCATATTCGAAACAGTCAGTGTATTCAATATCAGTCCATGGAGTCGGAGCAGTACATGACCATCGGCGTCCCTACCGAAACCTGTCCGGGCGAACGGCGCGTATCGATCGTTCCGGCCGGGATTGGCGCCCTGGTACGGGCAGGATGCGCCGTCCGGGTCTCCGCGGGCGCGGGCCGTGAGGCAGGCATCTCGGACGCAGACTACGAAACGGCCGGCGCCCTGGTAGTACCGGACCGCAAATCCGTATTCGCCGACGCAGACGTGATCGCGCAGGTAAGAGGGGGCGGAGCGAATCCCGATTCGGGTATGGCGGACGTGGAGCGACTGCGCGAGGGACAGGTGCTGATCGGGTTTCTGGAACCGCTGTCCGCTGCCGCCGAGATCCGGGCGCTTGCAGACCGACGCGCAACTACCTGTGCCATGGAGCTTATTCCGAGAACCTCCCGGGCGCAGAGCATGGACGCCCTTTCCTCCCAGGCCAACATCGGCGGCTACAAGGCCGCGCTGATAGCGGCCGAATACCTCCCGAAACTTTTCCCCATGATGATGACGGCGGCCGGGACCATCACGCCCGCCCATGTCTTCGTGGTCGGTGTCGGTGTGGCGGGCCTGCAGGCCATTGCGACCTGCAAGCGGCTGGGCGCCGTGATCCAGGCCTATGACGTGCGGCCGGCCGTCAAGGAGCAGGTCCAGAGCGTCGGGGCGCGATTCGTGGAGCTGGAACTCGATACCGCGGCATCCGAAGGATCGGGTGGCTACGCACAGGCCATGGACGAGCAGTTCTACGCGAAACAGCGGGAGATGATGGCCCGCGTCGTATCCGAGAACGACGTCGTGATCACCACGGCCGCGGTACCCGGAAAACCGGCGCCCGTGCTGGTGACGGAAGACATGATCAGGAGCATGAGACCCGGCTCGGTCGTGATCGACCTGGCGGCGGAACGAGGAGGAAACTGTGAAATCACGGAACCGGGCAAGACCGTCGTCAAGCACGGCGTGACCCTCGTGGGTGAATTGAACCTGCCTTCGACGGTGCCTTTTCACGCGAGCCAGATGTATTCCAACAACATCGTGAACTTCCTGAAGCTGATGATCAACGACGGTACCCTGGACGCGGACGTGGACGACGATATCGTGCAGGGGGCGACCGTTACCCGCAACGGCGAAATCGTCAACGAAATGGTCCGTTCCGTACTTGACGGTACCGGCTGAGCGGGCTTGTACCGGCGAACGAATCGAGGAGCGCCACATGGGTGAAACCATTGCCATATTGACCATTTTCGTCCTGGCGGTCTTCGTCGGATTCGAAGTCATCACCAAGGTCCCGCCCATTCTGCACACCCCGCTGATGTCCGGCTCGAACGCCATATCGGGGATCACGATCATCGGCGCCATCCTCTCGGCCGGAACCCAGTACTCTACGCTGACCACGGTCCTCGGAACCGCCGCCGTGGTTTTCGCCACGATCAACGTAGTCGGCGGCTACCTCGTGACCAACCGCATGCTGGACATGTTCAAGAGAAAGGAGTAGGCGGATGTCCCCCGATCTCGTCCGCTTCGCCTATCTCGTCGCCGCCTCCCTGTTCGTATTCGGGCTGAAGGGCCTCTCCCATCCCCGCACCGCGGTGCGGGGGAACCGCCTGAGCGCCCTGGGCATGTTCATCGCCATCGTGGTGACGCTGATCGACCAGCAGATCGTCCGGTTCGAGTTCATCGTCGCGGGCATCGTCCTCGGCGGAGCCATCGGCGCCATCTGGGCGCTCAAGGTGCCCATGACCGCCATGCCGCAGTTCGTGGGCCTGTGCAACGGGTTCGGCGGCGGGGCGTCGGTGCTCGTGGCCGGTGCAGCCTACGTCGAGGCCGCGCTGCGGTCCGCGGACACGATCTCGATGCAGTTCGGCATCGCGACCATGGCGTCCGGACTGATCGGCGGCGTCACCTTCTGGGGCAGCTTGATCGCCTTCGGCAAGCTGCAGGGCATCGTCTCCGAAAAAGCGGTGCGCTTCACCGGAGATCACGTGCTCAAAGGCCTCTTCCTGCTGGCCGGGCTGGCCGCGGGCGTCCTCTGTATCCTGCAGCCGGAGAACACCCAGTACTTCTGGATCATGGTGGCGATCGCGTCCGTGCTGGGCATACTGCTCGTGGTGCCCATCGGGGGCGCGGACATGCCGGTGGTCATCGCCCTGCTCAACTCCTACTCGGGCATGGCCGCGGCGGCGACGGGCTTTGTGCTGTCCAACAACGTGCTGATCATTTCGGGCTCGCTGGTCGGCGCCTCCGGGTTCATCCTGACGAGTATCATGTGCAAGGCCATGAACCGGTCGCTCGCCAACGTGATGTTCGCGGGGGTCGGCGGCGATTCGGGCGGCGACGACGCGGGTCCTGCCGACGACCTCTACGAGGGGAAGGTGAAATCCACCACCGCCGAAGAGGTCGCCATGGTGCTCGACAGCGCGCGGCGCGTGGTGTTCGTCCCCGGCTACGGCATGGCGGTGGCCCAGGCGCAGCACGCCGTGCGCGACTTGGCCAATCAACTGGAGGCCGACGGCGTCGAGGTGGAGTTCGCCATCCATCCCGTTGCGGGCCGCATGCCCGGCCACATGAACGTGCTGCTGGCCGAAGCGGACGTCCCCTACGACCGCCTGAAGGAGATGGACGAGGCCAACGCCGGTTTCGAACAGACCGACGTAACCATCGTCATCGGCGCCAACGACGTGGTCAATCCCCTGGCCCGCGACGCGGCGGACACGCCGCTGACCGGCATGCCGATCCTGAACGTGGACAAGTCGCGGACCGTCGTGGTCATCAAGCGCAGCCTGAGCCCGGGTTTCGCCGGCATACCCAATCCGCTCTTCGCCGCGGACAACTGCCTGATGCTCTTCGCCGACGGCAAGGAAGCGGTGCAGGAACTGACGGCGGCGGTGAACGAAATCTGACCGCGGTGCACCGGGAATGATGGATTCAGCGACACATATTGGAAGGACGACACGATGGCCGCGCTAGGCACGCCGCTGTCTCCTTCGGCGACCCGGGTGCTGATGTGCGGTTCGGGCGAGCTGGGCAAGGAAGTGGTCATCGAGTTCCAGCGACTGGGTATGGAGGTGGTCGCGGTGGATCGCTACGCCAACGCGCCGGCCATGCAGGTGGCCCATCGCTCCCACGTCGTGGACATGCTGGACCCATCCGCCCTGCGGGCGGTGATCGAGCAGGAAAACCCCGATTTCATCGTACCCGAAATAGAAGCCATCGCCACCGGCGCCCTGGTGGACCTGGAAGCGGAAGGGTATCACGTCGTTCCCACGGCGCGGGCCGTCCACCTGACCATGAACCGGGAAGGGATTCGCCGGCTGGCCGCGGAGGAACTCGGTCTTTCCACGTCGCCCTATCGCTTCGCCGAGACCCGCGAAGCCTACGAACGCGCGGTACGCGAGATCGGCCTGCCCTGCGTGATCAAGCCCGTCATGAGCTCGTCCGGCAAGGGACAGAGCACGGTGCGCGACGCATCGGAGACGGACGGCGCATGGCGGCGGGCGCACGACGAGACCCGCGGCGGCGCGGGCAAGGTGATCGTAGAGGGATTCGTCGAATTCGACTACGAAATCACGCTCCTGACGGTGCGCCACGCGGGCGGCACGGGTTTCTGTCCGCCCATCGGCCACGAACAGGTCGACGGGGACTACCGGTACTCCTGGCAACCCCAGCCCATGAGCGGGAAGGCGTGGGCGGAAGCCAGGCGGACGGCTGCAGCGGTCACCACCGCGCTGGGTGGCCGCGGTGTATTCGGCGTCGAGCTGTTCGTCAGGGACGACGAAGTGGTCTTCAGCGAGGTCTCGCCCCGCCCCCACGATACGGGCATGGTCACGCTCATCTCGCAGGACCTGTCCGAGTTCGCCCTGCACGCACGGGCCGTGCTGGGACTCCCGATACCGGAGATCCGCCAGCACGGTCCTTCCGCCTCGGCGGCCCTCGTGGTGGAAGGCGAGTCCGACCGGATGAAGTTCGGCAACCTGGGTGCCGCCCTCGCCGAACCGGACACCGGCCTGTATCTCTTCGGGAAGCCCGAGGTCTCCGGTCACCGGCGCCTCGGCGTCGCCGTCGCCCGGGGGGCGGACATTGGCGCGGCCCGCGCAAAGGCGGCACGGGCCATGGAATCCGTGCGCGTCGAACTGTAGCGGGCCTGCGAACTGTAGCGCGCCCGATTGTGGCACGTTCGGTATAAACCAGGAGATAGACCAGGAGAACGCCGCCGGCGACGCCTGCAAATCGGGAGAAAGGAGGGATGATGCACAGTCAAGCGGAACAGCAGATCAATGTGGATGACCGGGACTGGCGCGCCCTCACCCGGGGCGAGCGGATCCGGATGATCGAGGAGGAGGGCTACCTGATCATCCCGGACTGGATCTCACCGGACTACCTGACCGAGTTGAAAGCGGAAAGCGAAAGACTCGAGACCGTCGGACGGGACTACAGCGAAAAGCAGCGGGGCTGCAGGGATCCGCATCTTGCCAGTCCGAAGCTGGCCGAACTCATCGCCTACGAACCTACGGTGGGGTTCCTGGAGGCGTTGTTCGGCGACCGCCTGGTGTTCATTCACTATACCTACGACCGGTCCGAACCCGGCACGCCGGGGATCAGTCTCCATACGGACGGCCAGCCCTACGGCTCGAAGATATTCGGATACGAGGGAAGCTGCCCCATCACCGTCCGGGTACTCTACTACCTCGACGACCTGACGCTGGACGTCTCGCCCTTCCGGGTCGTGCCCAGATCCCATCTCTGCATGCACGCGGACGCCCACCCGTACAAGCGGTACGAGCGCCACCCCGAGGAGGTGGTCGTGCCCTGCACGGCGGGATCGGCGTTGTTCCTGAACCACCGGACGTTCCACGGCACCCTGCCCAACAGGGGCAACCGGTCGCGGGCCATGCTCGCGGTGGCCTACCGGCCGGCCTGGGCCGGACCGATCGTCGACGTGGCGCCGCGGGATCCGTCGGACCTGGAACGGATGCCCGATTCCGTCCGGCCCTTCCTGGGCGATCCCAGCATGCGGACCTACGAGTTCGGCGGCAGCAACAAGCCGGAGGGCATGTCGTCCAGCGCGCCCGGCATGAACCCGAGCCGCTGGGAACGCCGGGCGTAGCGGGCGGGACGGCTTGGCCGGGCCGGGCGGGACGGCCGGATCCGCGTACCCGACGGCCGCGAAACAACGTTGCCCTGGTCCGCATAGGGCAGTAAACGTATTGCAACCATAGGAGCAATTAAATGCCTAAGGCCCTTTTCGTCTGGGGAGGATGGGAAGGACACGAACCCAGGCAGTCCCAGGACATCTTCATCCCGCTGCTCGAATCGGAAGGATACGATATCACGCAGAGCGACACGCTCGGTGCCTACCTGGACGCGGAAGCCATGCCCACGTACGATCTCATCGTGCAGACCGTGACCATGAGCACGATCACCGGCGCCCAGGAAAAGGCGCTCCTGGAGACGGTCTCCGCCGGGGCCGGGTTCGGCGGCTGGCACGGCGGACAGGCGGACGCCTTCCGCAACAACACGAACTATCAGTACATGGTGGGCGGACAGTGGGTGTCCCATCCGGGCGGGATCATCGACTACGAAGTCAACATCATCGATCACGAAGATCCTGTGACGGCGGGCCTCAACGACTTCGCCATGCGATCGGAACAGTACTACATGCATGTCGATCCGTCCAACCAGGTGCTCGCGACCACTACCTTCAGCGGGGATCACGACGCATGGATCGACGGCACGGTGATGCCCGTGGCATGGAAAAGGCCGTGGGGCAAGGGGAAGGTATTCCACTGTTCGTTGGGACACGTCGCCAGCGATTTCGACGTGCCCGAGGCGCGGGAAATTGTCCGTCGCGGGCTGATCTGGTGCACGCGTTGATTTTATTCTTTACTTTGTTGACCTAGATAGATATATTATCATGACCAAAAGACGGATCAGGCCACTGATCTCACCATCATAATCTCTAAAGCAAGCCCTTTGCAGGAGGATTGTCATGGCGTTACGTTTAATGGACGAAGCCCCGGATTTCACGGCTGAAACCACCGAGGGAACGATTCGTTTTCACGAATGGCTCGGGGACAGTTGGGGCATTCTCTTTTCCCACCCCGCGGATTACACGCCGGTCTGCACCACGGAACTGGGTTACATGGCCAACATCGCCCACGAGTTCGCCCGGCGAAACGTCAAGATCCTGGCCATCAGCGTGGATCCCCTTAATTCCCACCGCGGCTGGATCAGCGACATCAACGAGACGCAGAACGCGAACGTGAGCTACCCGCTGATCGCGGACCCCGACCAGGAAGTCGCCCGACTTTACGATATGATCCATCCGAACGCCGACGATAAGATGACCGTGCGTTCGGTGTTCGTCATCGGTCCGGACAAGAAGATCAAGCTGATGCTGACCTACCCCGCGTCCACGGGGCGGAATTTCGACGAGATCCTACGCGTCGTGGATTCCCTCCAGCTGACGGCTCATCACAAGCTCGCTACGCCGGTGAACTGGACCAGCGGCGAAGACTGCATCATCGTGCCGGCGGTCACGGACGAGGAAGCGGACCAGACCTACTCCGACATCCGCCGCGTGAAGCCCTACCTGCGCTACGTGAAGCAGCCCCAGGGCTGATTGCGGCCGCGGACGGCCGTTACAACGCGAATAGTCGTTACTACGCGAACGGCCGTTACAATAGAACAAAATGGAAGATAAAAGGCGCCTCGACCGGGGTGCCTTTTCTTTTTTTGAAACAGGTGCTTGACAGGTGATCCGCTATTTTGTAAATTGATATCATTATGATATTATAATGTTATTCATTCAACCGGTATTTCGAGGAGGGAAGCAATGATTACGGAAAGAAGCCCGTTGAAATTCAGCGGCTGGAGGGCACTGGTCTGGCTGATCGTCCTGATACCTTTGACGATGGTGGCCATGGATTGGGTCATTACGTTCAATCCACCCGTACTGGAGCAGGAAATGAGCGTCAGAGACGTGCTCCTGATGGTATTTATCTTCATACCGGCCCTCGCCGTACTGGGATTCTGCTTCAAGGGATTCTTCACGCTGGAACCGAACGAAGCCAGTGTGCTTACGCTGTTCGGCAAGTACACCGGGACGGTGCGGGAGCAGGGATTCTGGTGGGTGAATCCCCTTAACAGCAAGGCGAAGATCTCCCTTCGTGCCAGGAATTTCGACAGCGAGCGACTGAAGGTGAACGACAAAAACGGCAACCCGATCGAAATTTCAGCTGTCGTGGTCTGGCGCGTGGAAGATACGGCCCAGGCGAGTTTCGATGTGGACGATTTTGTCGAATACATACAGGTACAGTCCGAATCGGCCATTCGCCATCTGGCCACCAGCTACCCCTATGATCTGACCGAGGGAGAGACCGCCAGCCTGAGGTCGTCCATAGAAGAAGTGTCCGAAGCACTCGGCGACGAAATACGGGAACGTGTCAGCGCGGCCGGGGTCTCGGTTTCGGAAGCGCGGATCAACCACCTGGCCTACGCCCCCGAAATCGCGCAGGTGATGCTGCAGCGGCAGCAAGCCGATGCCATCATCGCCGCCCGTCAGAAGATCGTGGACGGCGCGGTGGGCATGGTGGAAATGGCCCTGGAAAGACTGAAGGACCAGCATGTGGTCGATCTGGACGAAGAACGCAAGGCCGCCATGGTGAGCAATCTCCTCACCGTGCTCTGCAGCGAATCGTCCACGCAGCCTATCGTCAACACCGGTTCGCTGTACTGACGGGATCTGCTGTTCGATGATAGGTGGAATCCCGGGGATCCGACACGTGCATGCCAGCGCACGTGTCGTTTTCGATGGCGCCGGTCAGCGTCACCAGGAAGTTGACGCGGAACTACGGGGAAACGTGCGATCGTGCCGGATAAGAAGAAATCCCTGCTGCTGCGAATCAACACCGAGCTCTGGAATGACCTCAACACCTGGGCGAAGGATGAATTGCGTAGCGTGAACGCCCAGATCGAGTATATTCTACGAGCCGAAGTGCAAAAAAGGAAGAAACGGCGGCGGCGCGAGGAAGATTGAAGGATTCGAAACATGTGCAGGTAAATATGTGCAGGTAGACATTGGAAACGCGCGGTCGGGCCCCGGGAGAGCTGTCCTGGGTGGCCAGACAGGAGCCGCGCAGTTGGCCAGGAGACCGTTGGCTTGGCGGTAGAGACGAATACAGACCTGAACCGGTTCGAAGCAACGGGTTTCGTGATCCTGAAGGGGTTCTACCCCGACGGGGTGGTGGAGGCGGCCCGGCGCGACGCCGGCGAACTCGTGGACCGGTTCGCGAACCGGCTGATGGCGGCGGGCAAGATCTCGAGAGACCACGGCGATGCGCCCTTTGAGACACGCCTGGCCCGGATCTGCGAGGACGCCCCGGACGACGCGCCCCACATCTTCCGCAAGGAGCTGCACCTGGCAGGCATGTACGAGGTGTTCTTCCACGCGCCGCTGCTGGACATTATGGAAACCCTCCTTGGCGACGAGCTCCGGCTGTACCCGAACTACTCCATCCGCCCCAAGCTGCCCGACCACGCCCCGACGCTCGTCCTCTGGCACCAGGACGGCGGATATACCTACAAGGTCCACCGCGACGGCGATCACAGCGCGGAGACGGTGGACGCCCTGCGCATGATCAACGTATGGTCCCCCCTGGTCCCCGCCCGCGAGGACAACGGGTGCATGCAGTTCATCCCCGGTACGCACCGGATCGGCATGGCCCGGCACGAAGACCGCGAATACTACCTCGAAATCACCCAGGAGGATCTGGATCCCTACGTGGACCAGGCCGTGTCCATCGAACTGGATCCGGGAGACATCGTCCTCTTCCATAACATGCTCTACCACCAGGGGCTGCCCAACCGCTCCGATCAGGTCAGGTGGAGCATGGACTGGCGTTACCAGGATGCGAGGCAGCCGACGCTGCGCAGCACGACGGGGCATCTCGCTCGCAGCCGCCGGCATCCCGATCAGGTAGTACGCAACGCCGGGGACTGGATATGCCGGTCGTTTCAGTAGCCGGTCCACGTCCCGCGAACAGGATGCCGTATTGCTCAATCTCACCGATACCGGTCTCGTTTTCCTCCGCGAACTCCGAGGCGCCCTGCGTGAACGCTCCATCGTCATCAACGTCGTCCTGGTGCCCTTGTTCATGTACCCGGTCTTCCTCTGGCTGGCCTACACGGGACTCTCCTTCGTCATCGGCCAGACGGAGAACTTCACGGCCCGCGTGATGATCGCGGGCGAAGTGGAGAAAGGCGCCGCTCTCGTCCGTGAAATCGAAGCCGCGGACCGCATAGACCGCGCTGAAGGGGTGGACCGTCCTGGACTTGTGACGGCCGCAGACCCGCAAGCCGCCGAGGAAGCGATTCGCGACGGCCAGCTGGATCTCCTGGTCGAACTCGCGCTCCGCGAGGGGGGTGAAGCGGACGACATCGAGGTCCGCATAACCGGCGACACGTCGAAGGACCGAAGCCGGATCGCCATGAGCCGGGTCGAAGACGTCGTCAACCGCCACCGGACGGCCTACCTGGAAAGGGCGGGAAGGGAACGCGGGCTGGCCGGCCCGGCCTACCAGATGATCTGGATAGAACGGGAGAACGTATCCTCCAGCCGGGATATGGGACGTTTCATCCTGGGGATGGCGGTTCCCATCCTCGTCATCATCATGTTGATCGTGGGCGGCCTGTACCCCGCCCTGGACGCGACGGCCGGAGAACGCGAGCGTTCCACCTGGGAGACCACGTTGACGGCGGCGACGGACCGTGTGAACGTCCTCGCGGGAAAGTACCTGTACGTGGCCACGCTTTCGACCACGGCCGGCATGCTGAATTTCCTGGCCATGAGCCTCTCCATGCGCACCCTCATGGCGCCGCTCCTGGGCGACCGGATCCAGGACCTGAGCTTCACGATCCCGTGGTCCGCCGTTCCGCTGATCTTCGTGGTGATCGTGCTCCTCGCCCTGTTCGTCTCCGCCTTCCTCATGGTCGTGGCCAGCTTCGCCCGGACGTTCAAGGACGCTCAGTCCCTGGCGGGTCCCTTCGTAACCGTCATGATCCTGGTGGCGGCGGTCTTCATGCAGTTCCCCGGCCTGGAACTCACGACCTGGCTGGCCTGCGTGCCCATCATAAACGTCTGTCTGGTGTTCCGGGAAGCACTCGGCGGAATATACCACTGGCCACAGATCGGCCTCACCCTGCTCATGGAAGGCCTGTACATCTGGATCATTCTGCGGATCGCCGCGGCGATCACCCGCTACGAAGACATCATGACCGGCAGCTATGAAGGCGGGCTGGGCGGTTTCCTGAAACACCGGCTCCTGCGCCGCAACCCCTCAAGAGGATGATAACCGTGAACGATCCCGTATTCGTGAAGGACCTGAGCAAGACCTATTACGATGAATCCCGCGGTCCCGTGCACGCCGTAAGGCAGATCGACTTCTCCTGCAGTCCCGGCGAGATCTTCGGGTTGCTGGGCGCGAACGGCGCCGGCAAGACGACGACGCTGCGCATGCTGACGACGATTCTCAAGCCCTCGGACGGCACCGCGAAGATCATGGGATACGACGTGGCGGAAGAACCCGTGGAAGTGCGCAAAAACATCGGATTCTATTCGGCCACCACCGCGCTGTACCCCCGCCTCACCGCGAGAGAAACCATCGAGTTTTTCGCCCGGATCAACGGATACGACGCGTCCCGGACGCCCGACAGGGTCGATGAACTGGTCGAGCGCTTCGGTATCGAGGAATACGCCCGCGCCCGCATAGACAAGCTCTCCAGCGGGATGAAGCAAAAGGTGGCGATCGCGCGGACCCTGGCCCATGATCCGCCGATCCTGGTCTTCGACGAGCCCACCGTCGGCCTCGACGTGCTGAACGCCCTGGAGATGCAGGCCATATTGACCGAACTGAAAGCGCAGGGCAAGACCATCCTGTTCTCCACCCACATCATGAGCGAAGCGGAGAAACTGTGCGACCGGATCGCCATCATCCACGAAGGGCGGATCCTGGCCTCCGGCACCCTTGAAGCGCTCCGCGAGGGGACCGGGGCGCACTACCTTGAAGACATCTTCGTCTCCTTCATCCAAGAGGCCGCATGAACCGCGCAACGATCGGACTGCTGTTCAGGAACGAAATGCGCATGCTGCTGCGGGACCGCCGGACGGTGGTACTGAGCATTCTCCTCCCGCTCCTCGTATTGCCGGCGATCCTCTTCGGTTTCAAATTCATGAACGAATGGCGCCGGGAACAGGTGGAGACGACGACCTATCGCTACACCGTGGTGGGCGCCTACGCCGACTCCGTCCGGACGCTCATCGCAAGGGGCGAACTGCGCGCGGCGGGCGGTCCGGCCGAGACAGGGGATCCGGCCGAGAACGGGGACCCGGCCGAGACCGCGGATCCGGCCGAGACCGCGGATGACGAACGGCGGCCGGCCTCTTTTCTGGAGGTGGAAGCCGCGATGCCCGATTCGAGCCTGGAATCCGGCGACCTGGATTTCTACCTGGAAGCCTTGACCGGATCCGAAGCCGACTCGCTCGACCTGGCCCGCGCCGCGGTCGACACCACGGAACCGGGGGATGAAGCCGACTCTACGGAACCCGGGGATGAGGCCGGCGTGGAGGTGACCGTGGCGGACGAGCGGTATCCGGGCGTACCTTTGGTCAGGGTCTATTACCGCGCCAACCGGGACGATTCCAGAAGGGGCAGCGCCCTGCTGGTGGACCGAATGGTGGACGCGAGGAAACAGGACCGCGCCGAAACGCTGCGTGGATGGGGTATCGAGTCGGACCCTGATGAAGCTATCCGGCTTTCCCGGGTGGACGTCGCCACGCCGGAGCAGGCGGCGGGGTTCTATTTCGGTCGACTGCTGCCCCTGCTGCTCGTGTTTCTCACGCTCACCGGCGCGTCGGTGGCGGCCATGGACAGCGTCGCGGGCGAGAAGGAGCGGGGTTCGCTCGAAACCCTCCTGACTACGTCGGTCCGCCGGATCGAGATCATCGCCGCCAAGCAGTTGACGATCCTGTCCGTGGCACTCTTCATCACCCTGGCGCAGGCGGGGAACCTCTTCGTGTACCTCGGCCTCGGGTTGATCGATCTCCCCACGGAAATGGACATCGATGTGTCCCCCGTCGCCGTGCTGGTGCTGTTCGCCCTCTATATCCCCGTGGCTATCGTGGTTTCGTCCCTCCTGCTGCTGATCTCGGCTTATGCGAAGACCTACCGGGAGACGCAGCTCTACCTCCTGCCGGTTTTTCTAGGACTCATGGTCCTGACGGCCGCGGGGTTGCTCCCGGCGGTATCCCTGCGCTCGCTGATCGCCGTCGTGCCGGTCGCGAACGTCAGCGTGGCCGTGCGGGAAATCATGGTCGGCCATTACGATATCCCCATGCTCCTTGTCGCCTGCGCGTCCATGCTGCTTGCCGCCTTCATGCTGCTCAGATGGTCGTCCCGCATGCTGGACAAGGAAAGGCTCGTCACGGTGCAGGACAAGGACGAGGCGGACCTGGCAGGCGGCGCCGCGCTGTTTCCCAGGCGGGTGCTCCTGTGGTTTCTCGGCATGTGGGCCGTCGTCATCATCGCCCCTTCGAACATAGACGCGCTGACCCGGCTCGAGGGGCAGTGGGCCTTCAACATGTTCGGTGTCTTCTTCCTGGGATCGCTGCTCATGATCCGCGTACACCGGCTCGACTGGCGCCAGGCCCTGGCGATCCGCCCGGTGCGGCCCCAGGTATGGCTGGCGGTGCTGCTCCTGGTGCCGTCGACCCTTTTGACCGGGATCTTCGTCGTGGGGCTGTCCAGCGTTTTCCTGCCCTTCCCGGAAGAATTGCTGGAGCAGTTCGCCAGCGAGCTCCTTCCAGACGACTTCCCGTTGTGGCAGATCATGCTCATGATGGCCCTTACGCCCGGCATCGTGGAAGAAATGGCCTTTCGAGGCCTGCTGCTGCACGGGCTGCACCGCCGGCTGAGACCGGTAGTGCTCATCCTGGTGGTCGGCGTGATCTTCGGACTGTTCCACCAGGCCCTGTTCCGCATCATTCCGACGACCTACCTGGGCGTGGTAATTACCACCGTAGCGGTCCTCACCGGCTCGATCTTCCCGTGCATGCTGCTTCACGCGGGCAACAACGCCTTCGCCTTCCTCCTCTACCGCTATGGGGTCGAGATCGAGGCCTGGCCCCCGGAGCTGCTCCTGCTGAACCTGCCCGTATTTGTCTTCGCGCTCTATCTGCTGTTCCGGTACCGTACGCCCTATCCCGGCCTGTTGCCCTTCAGGAAAGGGGTACGCGGAGACCCGGCGGACGAGCGGATGTAACCATGACGATAGATATTGCCTCCCGTGGCCGGCGACCATATATTGGCTCCGGTCTATTGCGATATCCGTGTTCCTGGCCTGACTTGGACGTCGGCTGCAGTTCTTCCAGTACATGTCTCGATCCGCACAACATCCGTTTTTCCTGTTTCTCCGGGTCATGCTGAAGAACCCGCTGAGCGTGTGCGCCCTGACGCCCAGTTCGAGAATGCTCGCTCGGGCCATGGCCAGGGGACTGGAAATCAAGCCTAACGAGACCGTCATGGAGCTGGGACCGGGAACGGGCGCGCTGACGGACCAGATCCGGCATATTCTGGCCGATGACGATGGATATATCGGCATAGAACTCGAACTTCGGTTCGTTCACCTGCTGCGTGACCGGTTTCCCAGTCTCCGCTTCGAACACGATACCGTCACCCGGGCGTTCCAGGTGCACGCGGATTCGGGCGTTCCACCGGTCAAGGCCGTCATCTCCGGGCTGTCCATATCCACCATGCCGGCCCCGGTAATCGACGAGATCATCGGCAACCTGGACCGGCTTCTGGGGCCCGGTTCCGTATTCCGCATGTTCCAGTACGTCCACGCCTACTGCCTGCCTTCGGCCGTACGGTTTCGCCGCCGCATGGCCTCGCTGTTCTCCGACTACCGGTGCGAATCGCTCGTCGTGCGTAACCTGCCCCCGGCTTTCGTCCTGACCTGGACCCGCTAGCACCTGGCGGCGCGTCGCCGATATTTTAAAGTTTTACCTTATACATTTGTAGTATAAGGTGACTTCCGTCGAAGACGCTAACATCGAAGCTTCTTTATCCGATCTGCACCACGCGAAGGAAGGAACCTCTGAAAGTATGCATTTGAAATTCCTTGCCGCACCGATCTTTGCCCTGATGACTTTCTGCACCCTGTCCACCGGTACCGTTACCGCCCAGTCGGAGGCCGGCAGTACTACCGTCCCCGCCATGGAGGCGGCGCAACGCACCGGGCCCATTTCGATCGACGGCAGGCTGGATGAAACGGCCTGGGCGGCGGCCATCCCTGCGACACGGTTCGTCCAGCGGGAGCCGGTCGAGGGGGCCGAGCCCGGTGAGCACACCGAGGTCCGTGTACTCTACGACGAAAGCGCCATCTACATCGGCGCCCGGATGTACGACGATCACCCGGAGCAGATCGGCAGGCAACTCGTCCGGCGGGACGAACGGGGCGCCTTCGACCTTTTCTCCGTTTCCATCGATTCGAACAACGACCGGCTTACCGGATACCAGTTCCGCGTGAGCGCAGCCGGGGCACAGCGCGACGCCTATCTCTACGACGATGTGCGGCAGGACGACGCGTGGGACGCCGTATGGGAATCCGGCGTGGCGATCGACGAACAGGGCTGGGTCGCCGAGATGAGGATACCGCTCAACCAGATAAGGTATGAGACGACGGACGGCCCCCAGTCCTGGGGCATCAACTTCATGCGCCGGTGCCTGGCCACGAACGAGATCATCGACTTCGCCCTCCAGTCCCGCCAGCGTTATGGGAGGGTCAGCGTCCTCGGCCGCCTGAACGGCCTGGTCCTTCCTTCGGAAGTCAGCCGCCTGGAGATCCGTCCCTACATCCTCGCCAGCACCCGGACCGCCCGGGCCGAGCAGGGGAACCCTTTCTTCGACGGATCGGACTTCAGTGGGCGGGGAGGGTTCGGTCTGCGTTACGGACTCAGTCCGTCCTACCACCTGGTCCTTACCGTCAACCCGGACTTCGGGCAGGTGGAAGTGGATCCCGCCGTCATAAACCTCTCGGCCTTCGAGACGTTTTTCCGTGAACAGCGGCCGTTTTTCGTGTTGGACGCCCAGGAATTTGAGTTCGGACTGTCGGGCCGGGATGAACTGTACTACAGCCGGCGAATCGGACGGCGGCCCCGCGGGGGCACGCCGGACAATGCGGATTTCGCCGACATACCCACGGAGACCAGCATTCTCGGCGCGGCCAAGATCACCGGGCGTTCGCCGGGCGGCGTGTCCATCGGCGCTCTGGCCGCGGTCACGGGCCGGGAATCGGGAAAGGCCCACTCGATTACGGACGGCAGAATCCCGGAGTTTACGGTCGAACCCCGGGCGGAATTCGGCGTTTTCCGGATCCGCAAGGACTACCGAAACGGCGCCAGTCAGCTCGGCGCCGTCGGCTCGTTGGTGCACCGGGCCTTTCCCGACGACGGCGCTTTCGACTACCTCACGTCGGAGGCTTTTTCCGGCGGGGTGGATTTCGAACACAACTGGGGAGGAGCGCGTTCGCGGGACTGGGCGGCCTACGGTTACCTGGCCGGCAGCCGCGTGCAGGGAAGCACGGACGCGCTGATCCGGCTGCAGCGGTCGAGTAACCACTACTTCCAGCGTCCCGACGCCACTCGGTTGGCCGTGGATTCGACCGCCACCTCCATGAACGGGTACAACTGGCGGTTGCAGTTCGCCCGGCGGGACGCCGAGCACTGGTCCGGAGCGGTCTGGTTCGCCCAGATATCGCCCGGGTTCGAGATCAACGACCTGGGGTTTTCCCGCTCGAGCGAACGGCTCGACGGCGGCGCGCGTATCCAGTACCAGAACATCACGCCGGGGCGCTTCTTCCGAAATTACGATATCAGTTTGTTCACGTTCTACAACTTCCGGCACGAAGCCCTCGACGATCCGTGGTCCTGGTCGTCGTGGCGGAACAACTACAAGAACGGCAGGTTTTGGGCGGGGGCCGATTTCGAATTGATCAACAACTGGGACGTCTTCCTGGGCTCCAGTTACGCTCCCACCGAGTACAGCGATACACGGACCCGGGGCGGACCGGTGATGGAGAATCCCGGTTCCTATTCATTCGACCTCGGAATCAGAACGGACCAGAGGAAACGGTTATCGCTGGGAACGGAATTGGACTACGAGCGATCCCAACGGGGGGGCCACGAGTGGCAAACAGGGGTCGAGGCCACGATTCGTCCAACCCCCAACTGGGAGCTCGAACTTTCGCCGAATTTCCGGTGGGAACGGAACGCCGCCCAGTACGTAACGCAGACCAACGTACTGCACTACGAGCCGACTTACGGCAGCCGGTACGTTTTCTCGGACCTTAAGCGGCGGTCCTTTTCCCTCGAAACCCGAATGAACGTGGCCTTTTCTCCCGACCTGACGCTGCAGCTATATGCGCAGCCGCTGCTTTCCTCCGGCGACTATCTCAACTACAAGCAGTTGCTCAGGGCGAGCAGCTTCGATTTCGACGTGCTGGACGAGGGCACGCGTTCCTTCATCGATCCGGTGGACGGCTACAGGTACCTCGACTTCGACGGGGACGGGATGCCGGACATCAACTTCTCGGACCGGGACTTCAACATCCAGTCCCTGCGCATGAACGTGGTGCTGCGCTGGGAGTATCGCCCCGGTTCCCGGGTGTTCCTCGTCTGGCAGCAGACCCGCAGCGAACGGGACGAGAACGGGACGCTGGACATCGGCAGGGATTTCGGCAATCTGTTCGGCGGCGAATCGGAGAACATCTTCATCGTCAAGTTCAACTACTGGTTCGGCGTGTGAATTCGGGCGCGCAGCCGGACCCACGCCCGGATGCGGCTTGACACCGGGACATTTCTTTGGCCATATTGTCCTTGTGTACCTGTTTCGCCGCCCGGAAGTTTGCGCGGCCTGCGCCGGTCGGGATGGATAGACTGGTCGGCATCTACGAACCTGCATGGCTACGAACCTGCATGGCGCGGCATCCGCCCGCGCGACACGTAACACACCATGAAGTCAATTCAATTCGCTATGAAGTCATTGCGAGCTACCTTACTGTCGCTTGCGATCCTGTTCGCCTTCGCTGCCGGCACCTGGTCCGTCCATGGACAGGCGGTCCGCACCGATTACATGGAAACCGAACTGGTCGTGGGGACGACGTCCATCAAGCCCGGGCAGCCTTTCTGGGCCGGCCTGCGGATGAAGATGGACGAGCACTGGCACACCTACTGGCGCAACCCCGCCGATTCGGGCCTTCCCACGAAGATACACTGGACGCTGCCCGAGGGATTCCGGGCCGGAGAGATCAACTGGCCCTACCCCCAGAAGATCGTACTCGACATCCTGGCCAGTTACGGGTACGAGGGCGAGACGCTCCTGCTCGTGGAAATCACGCCCCCGGCCGACCTGGAGCCCGGCGGTTCGGTCGACGTCGGGGCTTTTGCGTCCTGGCTGGTCTGTGCGGATATCTGTCTCCCGGGCGAATCAGGATACCAAGTGACGCTGCCCGTTTCCACGGAACCACCCCAGGCCGATGAGAAATGGACCGATCTCTTTGCCCGCGCCCGGGAGCACCTTCCGGTCCCGGTGCCCGGATGGCACGTCGAGGCCGCCATCTCCGATTCCACCGTTGCGCTGCACGCCGCGCCGCCCGAATGGTTCCCGGGAAACCTCACCAGCGCCGAGTTCTATCCCTACAATGAAGACCTGATCGACTACATTTCTCCCCAGAAACTGGAGAAGACGGAGACCGGGTACCTGTTGACGATGCGCCGGTCGGGCTTCTACACGGGCAGGCCGCAGCAGATCACGGGCGTGATGGTGTCCCCGGATGGATGGCGTGGCCCCGGATCGGAGCGCGCCCTGGCCGTGAGCGCCGTCTATGCCGATGTGCTGCCGGCGGCGGTCGCCGTAATTGGACCGGCGGTGTCGGGCGACGGTTCGGCGATCTCCGGCCTTGCGGCCACGGTTGTTTCCGGCGATCTCGTATCCGGCCTGTGGCAGGCCCTGCTCTTCGCCCTTGTCGGAGGCATGATTCTCAACCTGATGCCCTGCGTCCTCCCCGTGCTGTCCATCAAGGTGCTCGGATTCATCCACCAAGCGGGCGACGACCTGGCAAAGGCCCGCCGGCACGGCATGGTCTTCACCGCGGGCGTCCTGGCCTCCTTTCTCGCGCTGGCCGCCGTCCTGATCGCCCTGCGGGCCGGTGGCGAGCAACTGGGCTGGGGATTCCAGCTCCAGTCGCCGGCCTTCATCGTCGTCCTGTCGGTCATCATCTTCATGTTCGGCCTGAGTCTCTTCGGCGTCTTCGAGATCGGCACGTCGCTGGTCGGGCTTGGCGGGCGGATGGATTCGGGGAGCGGACTCGGAGGATCCTTCCTGAGCGGCGTCCTGGCCACGGTCGTGGCCACGCCGTGCACCGCGCCGTTCATGGGCGTGGCCCTGGGATACGCCCTGACGCAGTCGGCGGCCCAGTCCCTGGCGATCTTCGGGTTCCTCGGCCTGGGCATGGCCCTGCCCTACCTGACCCTGTCATCTGTACCCGTCCTGCTGCGGTACGTGCCGAAACCCGGCGCGTGGATGGAATCCTTCAAGCAGTTCATGGGTTTCCTCATGATGGCCACCGTGGTCTGGCTGCTCTGGGTGCTGAACCTCCAGACGGACCCCAACCTGGTCGCCCTGGTGATGGTCCTGCTGGTGCTGGTGGCCCTTGGAAGCTGGATTCTCGGCCGCTGGGGCAGCATCGCTGCCGGCAGCCGATCCAGGATGGCCGCGCGTGCCGCCGCCGCGGTGATCATCATCGCGAGCCTGGCGGCCGTGCTGAGCCAGGTGCCCGCCCCGGCCAGGGCGGAACGGACCGCCGCGGCCCCGACGTACAGCGCGGGCCTTGAGTGGGGACCCTTCTCCCGGCAACTTGTGCAGGACCTGCGCACTTCGGGGAAGTCTATTTTCGTGGACTTCACCGCGGCCTGGTGCCTGAGTTGCCAGGTCAACAAGCGCGTGGCATTGAGCGATAGCCGCGTGGTGGAGCAGTTCGAGACCCTGGGCGTGGTACCGGTCCAGGCCGACTGGACGTCACGGGATCCCGAGATCACGCGAGCACTCGCCGAATTCGGTCGCAACAGCGTCCCGCTGTACGTGTTGTATACGGGCGGTCCGGATTCCGAACCGGAGATCCTGCCGGAACTGCTCACGCCCGGCCTGGTGCTGGACGCGCTGAAGAAAGTGGAAAGCGGGAGCGCCGCCAGCAGGTACTGATGGCGCCGGTATGATTGAAGGCGCATCTCATATCACCCTAATTCGAATGACCATATTTGAAGCAGTTTGACGTTACCATTCACAAGGAGGATTTCATGAAGAGGTTCTTGATTCCGGCAGCCGTGGCGGCCGTTGCCGCCGCGTTCCTGCTGGTAAACTTCTCTACGCCCATGGCCGGCGGGGATGCCCAGGTGGGCAGTCCGGCCCCGGATTTCACGCTGACGGACACCAATGGCAACAGCGTGACGCTCTCGGACTACAGCGGCAAGTACGTGGTCCTGGAGTGGATCAACTACGACTGTCCCTTCGTGGCCAAGCATTACGACGCCAAGAACATGCAGGGCCTTCAGGACAAGTACCGCGAGCAGGGCGTCGTCTGGCTGGCCGTCAACTCGTCGGCCGAAGGCAAGCAGGGCCAGTTCTCCAATGAAGAAATCCACAAGCGCCTGAAGAAGCACGCATCGACCGTGGACGCCTACCTGCTCGATGGAAGCGGCGACGTCGGCAGGACGTACGGCGCCACCCACACGCCCCACATGTACATCATCAATCCGGAAGGCACGCTGATCTACATGGGCGCCATCGACAGCATCAACTCGGCCAACATCGCCGACATACCCAAGGCCGACAATTACGTCGTCATGGCCCTGGACGCGGTTTTCGCCGGCAATGAAGTGCCCGTCGGGATGACCCGGGCCTACGGCTGCACGGTGAAGTACTAGCGGGACCAAAGTCCGGGGGAGGTCACGCCGCCTTGCGGGTTATTGGCACTCCCCCGGTATTGTCTATATCTGGAATCTCACGATCGTCGTGACGGAATCTGCGGAGCCATCATGACTTGTAACTTCACTCTGGACTTCTGGAAAGAAGAAGACTGGTACGTTGGTAAACTCCGTGAAGTTCCAGGAGTATTCAGTCAAGGCAAGAATCTTGAGGAACTGAAAACAAACATCCAGGATGCTTACAATTTGGTGATGCAGGAGACCGTGCCTACTCCTGTAGAGGAATTTGAGTCAATGGAACTGAGCCTGGAAGTACCTTAATTGGAGACACGCGGATCCGCCGCAAGAAGAGCATTACGGCCGTCCGCGTCATTGTTCGCGGTGCGGTCAGTGCACGGACGCTTGGGAGAAGCAGCCGTGCCGTATGCTAAACAATCTATAATGGTAAATTGTCTACATGGAAGTCGTCTGGACGGAATATTTGAAGTACCGAGCCCTATTGCGTGGTTTCGATCCGTCAGAAATAGAGAACATAGTCTTACATTCCACCGAACGGTACTACGATGTCGTCACTGGCCGTCGTATCGCCATTGGTCGGTACGATAGGAAATTGATCCTGATCCCCTATGAAGCGCAGGAAGACACGATCACACCAGTGACCATGCACGTTACTACACGTCAGCAAGTCAACGTTCAGATCAATTCAGGTAGGTACATCCATGGATAAGACGACAAAGATGAGGTATTTTGAGAAAGAAGACGTCTTGCACCTGACGATCTCAGACGAACCGGAAGAAAGCAGCATCGAACTCAGTCCCAATATTACGGTGGAATGCAACGACAAGGGTGAACTCATTGGTATTGAGATTCTCAATGCCAGTGAATTCATTCGGGATTCTTTTGCAGAATCCGCGCAGGCTAAAGCACTTAGCTTGTTCAAGATGTGACGGCCGACCCAGTTTTTCACTTCTCCTGACAACACTTGACGCCAGACGTTCGCTGTATAGTTTGATTCCACACAGCGGACGTGACAATATCTTCTTTGGCGATACTATAAGATCACCGAGATCGCACGGTGGTTAACTTGCGACACAGCTTTGGCCTTTTACTGAGAACTGACTCGGTAGGAACTCCGGAGTGCACAAATGTCGTGTAATGTTACGTGATGGAAGAAATTGCGAAGCGGAGACATATGTCGTACAGTGAATTCCTATCCGACGGGTGGGCTTTTGCTTAGCAAGAAATCCCTGAGCGAAACGGAAATATGCGATAGGTACATCACCCCGGCGTTGAAAAACGCTGGATGGGATCAGGCCACTCAAATCCGTCGCGAATACAGCTTTACTGCAGGTCGCGTTATCGTTCGGGGAACGGTCGCCACAAGAGGAAAGAAAAAACGGGCTGACTACCTGTTGAACTACCGCCCACACCTCCCTCTCGCGGTAGTTGAGGCCAAGGATAACAATCATTCTGTAGGTAGTGGAATGCAACAGGCACTGGGCTATGCCGCAGCCCTTGACGTGCCATTCGCGTTTTCGTCTAATGGCGACGCGTTCCTGTTTCACGACCGTACCGGCCTTTACTCTCCTGTCGAAAATCAACTGAATCTGGACCAATTCCCATCTCCGGAAGAATTGTGGAGTAAGTACCGTTTATGGAAAGAGCTGGACGTGGAATCCGACCGGTACGTTCTCCAGCCTTACCACGAAGATTCAGGTGGTAAGGAAACCCGATACTACCAACGGGTAGCCATCCAGCGAGCGGTCGAGGCCATTGCGCGAGGGCAACGGCGGGTGCTGCTGGTCATGGCCACAGGAACCGGCAAGACGTTCACGGTCTTTCAGATCATATGGCGGCTGTGGAGGGCGAACAGGGTCAGGCGAGTACTTTTCCTGGTGGACCGGAATATCCTTGCGGACCAGACCATCACCAACGACTTCAAGCCTTTCGGACAGGTGATGACTAAAGTTCGCAATCGCGACATGGATCCCAGTTACGAGGTGTATGTCGCGCTATACCAGGCCGTCACCGGCAGCGAAGAACATAAGAACGTCTATCAGCAGTTTACGCGCGATTTCTTCGATTTAGTGGTCATCGACGAATGTCACCGGGGCAGTGCTCACGAGGCCAGCGCCTGGCGCGAGATACTCGATTACTTCGAACCGGCGATTCAACTCGGGCTGACGGCCACCCCGAAAGAGACGACCGATGTAAGCACGCTCGGATACTTCGGCGATCCGGTCTATACCTACAGTCTGAAGCAAGGTATCGACGATGGCTTCCTTGCACCATTCAAGGTCGTGCGTATCGATCTCGATAAGGATCTGCAGGGCTGGAGACCCACGGTTGGCATGTCCGACGACCTGGGCCAGGAAATCGAAGATCGCATCTATAACCAGAGCGATATGGACCGTATTCTCGTCCTAAATGAACGCACTAAGCGCGTTGCGGAGAAGGTCGTGTCATACCTGGCGGATTCGGACTGCTACGGCAAGACGATCGTATTCTGCGAGAATATCAACCATGCCGAAAGAATGCGGTCGGCCCTGGTCAACGAGGTCGCAGAGCTTCTACCGGAGGAAGCTTCCAACACGACAAAATTCGTGGTCCGAATGACCGGCGACAGCGACGAGGGGCGACTCGCGCTCGACGATTTCATCCATCCGGAACGACGCTACCCAGTCATCGCCACTACGTCCAAGCTCCTGACGACCGGCGTGGACGTTAAAACGTGCAAACTGATCGTAATTGACCAGCGTATCGAATCGATGATAGAATTCAAACAGATCGTAGGTCGTGGTACTCGGATCCACGAGGAGGCCGACAAGCTATGGTTCGCCATCATGGACTTCAAGAAGGCGACTGAATTGTTCGCCGATCCGGACTTCGACGGAGAACCCGTTGTTGTTTACGACCCCGACGATGTAGATCCGGACAATAACGGTGGTGAACCAGACAACGGGGGAGGCGAACATCCGGACCCGCCGATAGGGGATGTAAAGCGGTACGTCGTCAGTGGTGTCGAGGTAAAGGTTGCCGCCGAACGCGTCCAGTACCTGGACCGAAGTGGCCGCCTCATCACCGAGTCGTTGACCGACTACACCCGGAAGACAGTCCGTCAAGAATATGCCACGTTCGACGAGTTCCTGAAGAGATGGCAGGAGGCTGATCGGAAGGCCGTGGTTATTGATGAATTAACCGAACAGGGCGTACTGTTCGAGGAACTGCGTGCCCTGACAGAACGAGACCTGGATGCATTCGACCTGATTTGCCATGTAGTCTATGGCCAGCCACCGCTAACCCGTAAAGAAAGAGCCGAGAACGTCAAAAAACGGGATGTATTCACCCGGTACGGCGAACAAGCCCGCGCTGTGCTCGATGCTCTGCTGGACAAGTACGTGGAAGAGGGGCTAGCGCCGATTGAAGACATAAGGGTACTGAGGGTCCAGCCGCTGTCTGACCTGGGCACTACCGTGGAACTGGTCCAGACCTTTGGAGGAAGAACGAAGTACCTCGCCGCCGTACGGGTTCTTGCCGATTCTCTTTACGAAGATGTAGCTTAGTATCTGCAATGCTTACTAACTGATCAGCATGGCACTTTCGAATACCATCAAATCCCTGCAGGACATCATGCGCAAAGACGTGGGCGTGGATGGAGATGCACAACGTCTTGGCCAACTCGTATGGCTACTGTTTCTCAAGATCTGGGACGACCGCGAGCAGGAACTGGAATTGCTGGAAGATGGATACGTTTCTCCACTAACCAAAGTGGGCTGGCTGGAGAACGGCAAGACGCGAATCGCCGAGGACCTGAGGTGGAGGGCTTGGGCCGCGAACCCACAAGGTGAAACCGGAGATAGGCTGCTGAGCTTCGTCAACAGCACACTATTCCCCGCGCTGAAAGAAATGGAATCTTTGCCTCCTTCGGACGACGCTGAGACGAGGTCGAATTCCGCCCATTCGCTCCATCGTCGTCGCCTGCTGGTAAGGTCCGTCTTCGAAGACGCTTACCAGTACATGAAGAACGGAACACTTCTCAGGCAGGTCATCAATAAGATAGAATCGGATATCGATTTCAATGACGCAAGAAATCGGCACCTGTTCGGGAGTATCTACGAACAGCTTCTGAGAGAACTTCAAGGCGCCGGTAATGCGGGTGAGTACTATACTCCCCGAGCAGTGACGCAGTTTGCAGTGGATATGATCAATCCACGCCTTGGTGAAACGATCCTCGATCCGGCATGCGGCACGGGAGGCTTCCTTGCCTGCGCTATTGAGCACATCCGCCGAAACAATGTAAGGACGCCGGAACAAGAGGCGCAACTTCAGACAGGCGTTCATGGTATAGAGAAGAAACCGCTGCCGCACCTACTGTGTACGACCAACATGATCGTACACGGCATAGACGTGCCGAAAGGTATACGGCACGACAACTCCCTTGCAAGGCCTTTACGTGATATCAGCATGCGGGACCGCGTTGACGTGATACTTACCAATCCACCCTTCGGCGGCACGGAGGAGGACGGCATCGAGCACAACTTCCCACGCGAGTTCCGCACCCGGGAGACCGCTGACCTGTTTCTGATGCTCATCGTCGAAATGCTCAAGCCTGGCGGTCGAGCCGCAGTGGTTTTGCCGGACGGCAGTCTGTTCGGCGAGGGGGTGAAGACGCGCCTGAAAGAGCGTCTGCTAGCCGAATGCGAGCTAAATACCATCGTGCGTCTGCCCAACGGCGTGTTTGCACCTTACACTCCCATCAAGACCAATGTGCTGTTCTTCGAGAAGGGGAGATCCACCGCCGAGGTATGGTACTACGAGCATCCCTATCCGGAAGGCTACAAGTCCTACTCCAAGACCAAGCCGATGCGCATAGAGGAGTTCGCAGCGGAAAAGGCGTGGTGGGACAGTCGAGCTGAAAACGAATTTGCCTGGAAGGTAGGCATCGACGAGATCCGAGAGCGCAACTTCAACCTCGATATGGCCAATCCCAACAAAGCGGTAGATGGACCGGGCGACCCGGACGAGTTGCTGGCGTTATATGAACAGGAACGGGCAGCAGCGGCAGTAGTTCGGGAACAACTGAAACGGGCATTGGCCGAAGCATTGGAGCGGACGGAATGACGCCCCAGAAGTTCATCGAGGTCTTTGATACGGTTGCAGAGGCCCCCGGGGGAATCGAACGGTTACGGGAGTTGGTGCTTCAACTTGCGATGCGGGGGAGGCTTGTGCCACAGGATGATGGGGATGAATCGGCAAGCCAACTTCTTGAGCGAATTCAAATTGAGGCTATGAATTCTAGGAAAAGCCGGGTTTCGGTTGAATACGAACAGGATACCGTCTCCGATCTACCTCATACTTGGGAATCAGTCTCCATCAAAGATTCAATGGGCTTGGTAAATGGACGGGCCTTTAAACCTGAGGAATGGAGCACGACAGGATTTCCAATCGTACGTATTCAAAACCTTAATGATTCAAATGCACCCTTCAACTACTGTAACTTCCCCATTCCTGAGAAGTACTATATCGACTCTGGGGACTTATTACTCAGTTGGTCAGGTACGCCTGGTACCTCGTTTGGCGCATATGTATGGAATGGAGGCCGGGCGGTCCTAAACCAGCATATTTTCCGTTGTGAACCTCGTGGGGAGGCGTTCTTCATCCCATACCTTATGCTTGCCATCAACTCTCGTTTACAGGAGATGATTGAGCGTGCACACGGCGGAGTCGGCTTGCGGCATATAACCAAAGGAAAACTGCAGGGTCTTCTCATAGCGTTGCCTCCTCCCGCTGAGCAACACCGTATCGTTGATAAGGTTGACGAACTTATGGGGTTGATTGATCGACTTGAGTCTGACCGGCGTAGCCGTGAACATGCCCGCAAAGCGGCACGTGATTCGGCGCTCGCCGCGCTTCGCAACGCCGCTACTCCCGACGAGGTTGGGTTTTCATGGACGCGCATTTCCGAGCGGATGGACGACTTGTTCGCTGCTCCCGCTGATTTGGCTCCACTACGGGAATCTGTGCTTCAACTTGCGGTGCGGGGACGGTTGGTACCGCAGGATAGAGGAGATGAACCGGTAAATCCAGAATTAGATCGTATTGCCTGCGGGGTAAAACAAGTACATGCAAACAGTAATGGGAAACATTCGCGTATGACTGAGTTGGATTGTTCGATGAGTGTGAAGGAACTACCAAGTGGTTGGGCTTGGGCTCGTACTACGGTTCTTGGAGTAGTGAATCCAAGGAACAAGGCCGATGATGATACAATGACCTCATTCTGCCCGATGTCCAGCATCCCAACTGATCACAGGAATCAGGTTACCTTCGAGACGCGACGCTGGGGCGACATAAAAAAGGGGTACACCCACTTTGCAGACGGTGATATTGTGGTTGCTAAGATCACACCATGCTTTCAAAATCGCAGATCTTGCGTAATGAGTGGATTGGAAGGGGGTATCGGCGCAGGAACCACCGAATTGTATGTTGTCCGCGTCAATACCCATATCGTATTGCCTGGGTACCTTCTGCTTTTCTACAAGTCGCCTGGTTTCTTAGAGGATGGCGTCGCAATGATGACAGGAACCGCAGGCCAGCAACGAGTTCCGCGGGATTACTTAGAGCACACTCCACTCCCTGTTCCACCGATTGCGGAACAACACCGTATCATGGCCAAAGTTGACGAGTTAATGGGACTGATTGACCGTCTGGAGAACCATGTCGTTACTAAAAACAAATACCAAGAAACGGCAGCGGCCGCTGCCGTTCAACCCGCATAAACAAAATTCAAGATACTGATAATGGGATCTAAAGGTGGAAATGACTAAGTGATTATCCGCAGTTTCATCAGGCGGTAGGTCATAGCCTGCGTACTCACTTTGAACCTCTTCGCAAGCATTTCTAGAACATCATCTTCTGTAAGTTCAAAGGGTTGTTTTTCAAAGGCATCCCGAACTAGCGCGGCAGGCATGAGTAGTGCCGCTGCAAACGCATTTGCCTCCATTTCTTCCCTCTTAGTGCCTGAACCAGAATCCAGATCACGAAAGTGAACTCGATATCCTCTATCTATATATGTATCACCGCTATGAAGATCAAAATGGCCGATCTCGTGTGCTATACTGAACCGCCTTCTATTTATGCTATGTTGACTATTAATGCCTATAACTGCTCGATTTCCATTACGGACAAGAACACCAGAACATTCCTCCCCGAGATCAGTCCGTTTTACTTTAATGCCTAAAACGCGTGCGACTCGCTCAACGGGAACAGGTGCAGTTTCAATCCCTGCCAATGCAAGCACTTGCTCCGCCCTTTTTTCAATCCTCATCGACATTGTGGCTGACCTCCTCTCGGCTACTAGCTATGAAAAACTCCACCTGATCTTGACTTTCTTTCGCCGCTTTTTTCAGCCAGTCTTTGAATTGATTGGTTGCGGTGCTGAGATCGTCGCCTGAGTATTCTTCCTTAGTCGGCAATAACGATCGTATGTCGGTATTAAGTACTTCGGCAAGTAGCCAGAGTGTATGGAGAGTTACTCTCTGGTTTCCGGTTTCGATATTCGCTATCGATCCCCGGGCGAGGCCACATCTCCGCGCAAGCTGGGTTTGTGAGAGGCTCGACTCGTGCCTGTGCTCTTCTAACTTCTGACCAATTAGTACGTAGAGCCTTTCTGATTCAGGTCGACGTCGCATGGTCAGAATTAAAATAACACTTGACACATATGTCAACTAATAAAAAGCGATAATCTGATTTACGTCTGTAGTACATCGGCTGATTTTCAAGTTGTGCGTGCAATAAAAAACATTATCAATGCTTTTTAATTATTGATATATGAAATCAATGGCTTATTTTGATTTGTATCTCATCGAAGTCTATCGTAGTGGTTTAATCTAAAAGGAGGAGGAAATGAACGAGCAAACAAATGGAATCGCCCAAGATAACAAGTCCGTTTCAATCGTGGTAAACGGACGCCCCAACGAAGTAACAATAGAGGAAGTCACGTTTGATGAGCTCGTTGATCTAGCGTTCGACGATCCGGCACGGGGCCCTCAGATCGTATTCACAATTACCTTCCGTAATGCCGGAGGTCGCTTTGAGGAAGGTGAACTCGATGAAGGACAGCGGGTAAAGGTTAAAGATGGAACGGTTATAAATGTCACAAGAACTGATCAGTCATAATCACGATCTGCAAGAACTCGTAAACGACGGTTATGAAGTAGAGATACGGGCAGGGCATCTTGTCCTGCACCGTATTCCATACGTGACGAGCGAACGAAAGGTTAAATTCGGAGAACTTGTAGCTCCTCTCACGATTGATGGTCAAGAAATAGGGCCGCCACAAGATCATACCATCTATTTTAGAGGGGAGTACCCGTGTGATGACGAAGGGAAACCAATCGAGGCTATCAGGAATAGCAGTAATCGCCAAGAACTGGCAGAAGGGTTGTGGGTAGATCATTACTTTTCGGCCAGACCCCACGATGGGTATTACCTGAACTTTCATCACAAGATGACTCACTACGCACAGGTGTTGGGCAGATACGCAAGAAGAATCGATCGGAGTGTCACAGCACAGTCAGGAAAGTTCATTTTAGCAGATGACCCAAACGATCCATTCATCTATATGGACACAGCGTCGAGTAGAGCGGGTATCACAAGAATAAACGAGTCTCTTGCCGGTGACAGAATCGGGATTGTGGGAATGGGGGGTACTGGATCCTATATTCTGGATTATGTGAGCAAGACACGGGTAGCGGAGATCCATCTCTTCGATGAAGATGTATTCAAGCAACATAACGCCTTTCGTGCACCAGGAGCAGCCACTCAAGAGGAGATTGTTGCTAAGTGGAATAAGGCAGAAATGTATGCAGCCCAATACAGCAAAATGCGGAAGGGAGTAGTAGCTCACGCTGAAAACATTGAACCAGATACGATAGGAAAGATAAAGGACCTCAACTTCGTCTTTGTCTCGATAGACGATAACCTAACAAAACAGTGGTTCCTTCCAACTCTACTAGGTGAGGGAATACCATTCATAGACGTAGGCATGGGGATAGAAAGTGTTGATGGGAAACTCTTGGGTGTAATACGCACAAGTATAGGCACGCCGGAAGATGGATTCTATAAGCCGCAGATGCAGAAAATCAAAACGGATGACGGACAGAAGAAAGGCGGAGAATACCAAAGAAACATACAGATCGTGGAGTTAAACGCGTTAAACGCCGCGATTGCGGTAATCCGGTGGAAGAAATACAGAGGGTTCTATCTCGACCTGGCAGAAGAGCTGCAAAGTACGTATACATTGGATGGTAACCACATTAGCATCAGCGGTACATCTGAAGAAAGAAGGAATAATGAATCTGAGGCATGAATTCGTGGAGTACATGCCTGATGAGATAACAGAGGGAGTGCTGTACATCTCGATTCCGTTTGGGACGATGATACATAAATGCGCATGTGGATGTGGGGAAGAAGTAGTGACACCACTTGCCCCTACAGAATGGCGATTCACGTATAACGGCAAGACAGTTTCCATCTGTCCGTCGGTGGGTAACTGGAGTCTGAGATGCAGATCACATTACTGGATCGATAAAGGTCAGGTTCAATGGGCTCGATCACTCACGATGAGACAAGTACTGGAAGCGCGGGTGAAAACCAAGAAAACTCGGCAGAAGTACTTTACTCGTACGCAAGGCATAGGATCATCCGAATCGAGCACTCGATGGCGTAGCCGTATAAGAATACTTTTAAGGAAAATACTCAGAAAAACGAGACTGTAAGGGTCTGTCGTGGAACATGTGTAACTGACTGTTTTACGTTATGTGCACTTTATCCTCGTACATGATATGGAGATGATCTTGTCGTCGAAGTCGGGCCACCGGGTCTGGTACTTGCAGATCAGCTTCGGATCGAAGGAGCCCTCGCGGTCACGGGGTATGTCGACCGGCAGATCGCCCGTCTCGTCCTTGAGCGTCTTGGTCGTCTTGCCGTTGCGTGAGTTGCCGCGGTTCCGGCCATCGGGGGCATGCTTCTCGTAGCCGAGATGATCGGTGAGTTCGGCATCCAGGATCCGCTCGGCCATGCGCTTCTTCATGCGCTTGAGCAGGCCGTCTTCGCCGAACAGGTCCTCGGCGTCCACTCCGTCTTCCATCAGTTCGTCGAGAAGACGGTCGATCTTGTTTGCGGGTTTTTTATCTCTGGCCATAGCACTTCCTCCTTGTGAGCAAGATATACGCTATTGCCAGTTACACAAAACATGTTACATACTCACCTACGGATCAGATTGAGCAGGGCCAGGATCGTTTCCGCCTTTCTTAGTCTGGTGCACCTATTGTCGCCGTCACGCAAGTGAGCGAACGTTCCATTTCCTGAACGAAGTTATGCTGGACGGACAGCTTATGGACAGCGTTCGGGTGGTCAACACTTTCTCGTCGCCAGCGTAGAGTCCTCGAGAGGTACTGACGGCGATGTCATCATGAAACCTGCGTTCTTCGCATGGGGCGTCTAGGTTTCAGTATCAAAATTAGAGAGATTCAATGTCACGATTACAAAGAAAGGCCACCAAATATGACGCTTAAGGAAAGAACGACGAAAATCATCAAGCTTCTGAACGAAGAAATTCATGAAAGAGAAGAAACCATCGCAGTTTCGTTCCTAGCTGCCTTATCAGATCAGAACATTTTCCTGTTTGGGCCTCCCGGAACGGCAAAAAGCCTGATCGCCCGCCGCATATCCCGCGCGTTTGAAACCTGTAATTACTTCGAATACTTGATGCATCGATTCAGTACGCCGGAGGACGTATTTGGCCCCGTCTCTGTCACTGAACTGAAGAAAGATAACTTCGTGCGTAAGACGGAGAAGTTCCTGCCCAAATCAGATTTCGCGTTTCTGGACGAAATCTGGAAATCGAGCCCATCGATACTGAATACGCTCCTGACGATCATCAACGAAAAACAGTTTCACAACGGCACGGCGGTAGAAGACGCGCCGTTGAAAGCATTGATTGCGGCATCGAATGAAACACCACCCTCGGGACAGGGTTTGGACGCGATGTACGACCGCTTTCTGGTTCGACTGAACATTACTCCTATGGAAGATGTGTCGAGTTTCAAAGAACTGTTGAACTCCAGGCCTGCTCTCCCGAATATCAACATTCCAGAATATCTGATTGTAAAGCACGATGAATGGCAGAACTGGTGCGAACAAATCCACGAAGTAGAACTCTCGCAAGAAGCCCTAGACATCATACAAGACATTCGGATGGCCTTCGAAGAAAAAGGAGAAGAGTTGGATGTCTTTGTTTCCGACCGGCGCTGGCAGAGAGCGGCGATTCTTCTCAAGGCCGCCGCGTATTTTTGCGGCAGAGACGAGGTAAATCTGGTCGACTGTTTACTGTTGCGCCATTGTCTTTGGACAACAAAAGAGAATTACTCCGAGGTAATCGAAATCGTCGAGAATGCCGTAAGAAACCGGGGATTTGAAACGGAGTTCAGTCTTCATGAAATCGATTCAGAAAAGGAAAATCTGGAGAAGGAAATCGACAAAGAACTTTATCACAGAAGAGATGTTTACAGGACATCCACAATCGGTAACAAGAAGTACCTCGAATGTCAGAGCGGGAGCGAAACTTTCTACATCCCAATCGCCAAAATGAAAAGCCGCGAGAAGTTTCATCCAATCGATAAGAACGGAAACGAATTACAGGAATTCCAGTGTTGTTTCGACGGTCAGGGAACCTGTGAAATAGAAAAGAATATCAGGTCATATTACGATAACTGGGTTCAAATGGATCCGTACACACCCGATGTGTTGTTTCATAAAGGCGACAAGAAAGAAGACATCAACAAAAGACTCATCGAGTCATTACGTGAAGCAGTGGACAAAGAGAGTATTCGGATTGATGCAATTGTGGAGAAGATTCTAACCAAGTCGGTTAAATTCAAGGAGGAACTGGAGACTCCTTTTGTCCCTGAAACCATCCGGGACATCGCGGTGGAAAGTGTCGATAAACAGTTGCAGGACATGAAGTTGAGGCGCAAAGACTGTGATCGTTTGAAAAGCAAGGTAACGGCATGAGTACGGATATGGCAGCAAATTCACGGTCGAATGATCTCCAAGAAGTATTGTCTGAAGTTCATGAGGGGTTTCCCTTGGCAAAGGAAGAATATGTTCGGTTGCGTCTGAAGGAAGAGATAGAAGCCGAACAAGGGAGAATCCGCAGGTGGCTAAAGCGACACAATCCTTTCACAGAGAACGAAGCAGCACTTCGGGTCGCGGAGATGGAGTTAGCAGCCAATGAGAAGATACGGATAGGACAACTAGAGCAAGACCTGCGGTATTTTGAATCGTTGGCGAAGCAAACGCAATCAAGAATCGATAGCGAATACTGGTCGTCGGAGATAAACAAGATCAAAGAAACTCAAGCCGATTTCAAAGATTCAAAGGGTAAATCTGTACTGCAACTCGAAAACAATGAAAGAGGCGAATCAGAAGGACCGCAAGAACAGGCGACCATCCTTCGCAGGTTGTTACTGAGACATTGGAGGAGATTATCAGACGAACAAATCGCCAAATGGGAATTGGAAAACATCTGGAGTTTCCGGAAGAAACTACTCGCACGACTAAAGGTTTGGCTAGAAATACTTCAGTTACTAGCAGACATGTTGAACGAGTTATCGATTGAACCAGGTTTGCTGTTCGACCTGGCAAAGGACAACCTAGCGCTGTCAGACGTTGAACAACTGAAGAAGTGGGTGTCATACATTTCGGAAGATGATGGCGTCAAGCAATTATGCGATCTGATGGGCCGCTTGCGCCGTGCGGAGAAGACAAAGCGCCAGGAACTCATCAGAACGGCCTTGACCATCAAAGAATACGTTCCCGACGTGAACTCAAGAGAGGAAATCATCGGCGTTGATTGGGGAAGGGATATTGAACGTGCTGTACCGCATGAAATCAGCCTGCTTGCCGACGAGGAGACTTCCGTCCTATTCGACGTGAAATTGGCGGAAGGCCGGCTGATGTGTTTCAAAATGGAGGGCGAAACATCACGCTATGATGAGATAGAAGAAGAACGGTTGACCGAGGTTGAAGAAGAGAAAGCTGGCCCCGTCATCATATGCGTCGATACCAGCGGTTCCATGAAAGGTTCACCGGAAACTATTGCCAAAGCCGTCACCCTTTACATGGCGACCCGGGCCGTATCCCATCAAAGAGAATGTTTCCTTATCAGCTTCTCAACGGGTATAGAAACACTGGACCTGTCCGGAGAAATCGGAATCGCAAAGGTGATCGAGTTCTTACGACGTTCCTTTCACGGCGGAACAGACGTCAACCCAGCGCTGACCCATGCCCTCGGGGTGATGCAAGACAAAGGGTATCAACAGGCCGACCTGCTCGTCATATCGGACTTCATCATGGCGTCGGTACCCGAACCATTATGTGGGAAAATCCGAAGGGCAAAAGAAAACAGGAATAGATTTTACTCTTTGTCCATAGGAGATCTGTTCCTCAGTAGTCGGCTGAAGGAGATATTCGATAATGAATGGGTTTTTGATCCGGCCAACTCCAGCATTCGGTCAATTCAAACGATTGGAAGTGCAATTGAAGATCCCGCGATGGCATGAATGGCTGATTGCGAAATATGGAGTCCCAAAATCTGAGGATGGTTTTTGTGGACAATACACCTGAACAATGGTCGAAATTGATGCATACGGCTTAAGTAGCCGGCACATTGTAGAAATCAACCAACGATGTAGTAAGTTGGACATATTGACATATATGAATCAGGCCGTTACGATATACAGGGTCTGCTTGGGACATTTTTAAGAGCGCTGATGTATCAAATTGGAGATCGTGATTCATCGATTTGTCGGGAGTTCTGATATGGCCTCGCCACCTCGTTTGGAAGCGTTGAAAGTGCAGAACTACCGGGCACTTCGCAACGTAAACCTCAGGAATCTCATTCCATTAACGGTACTTTTGGGCCCGAATGGCAGTGGCAAGTCGACTGTCTTCGACGTATTTGCGTTTTTGTCAGAGTGTTTCAAGGACGGTGTCCGCAAGGCATGGGACCGGCGTGGACGATTTCGCGAACTGCGCAGCAGAGATGGGACCGGCCCCATTGTCATCGAGTTGAAGTACCGTGAGAGGCCCAGGTCTCCTTTAATCACTTACCATCTGGAACTCGATGAAGTTCGTGGCAGCCCTGTGGTGACCTACGAGTTTCTCCGCTGGACGCGAGGTGGACGCGCTGGTCGTCCGTTCTATTTCATGGTGTACCGATTCGGAAAGGGTACGGTTGTCACCGGAGAACAACCCGAAGAAAAGGATGTCAGGGTGGAACGTTCCCTCGCCGGTTCCGACGTGTTGGCCGTAAACACACTCGGGATGTTGGCTGAAAACCCACGCGTTATCGCTTTGCGCGACTTCATTACCAGTTGGCACCTTTCGTATCTATCTTCTGACGCCGCGCGCGGTAATCCCGAAGCAGGTGGAGAGGAACGACTGTCACCCACGGGCGGCAATCTGGCAAATGTTATACAGTTTTTGCACGAGCAGCACCAGGACAGGCTACAGGATGTATTCAGGATTCTACGGCAACGTGTGCCATGTATAGAAACGGTGGAAGCGGAACCATTGGCAGATGGAAGACTGCTGTTGCGGATCAAGGATGCCCCTTTCTCCACTCCCGTGCTATCTCGTTATGCTTCAGATGGAACGCTGAAGATGTTGGCATACTTAATACTACTGTATGATCCACTGCCGCCCGAGTTAATCGGAATCGAAGAACCTGAGAACTTCCTCCATCCCCGATTACTACCGGAGTTGGCCGAGGAATGCCGGGCGGCGAGTGAGCGCACGCAGTTGCTTGTTACAACCCACTCGCCCTTTTTTCTAAACGCTGTACGGCCCGAAGAAGTGCGTGTACTATGGCGTGGGAATGATGGTTACACGCGTGCGCAACGGGTCTCGGACATTCTTGGCGTGACAGAGTTCCTGCAAGAGGGCGCCCAGCTTGGCGACCTTTGGATGGAAGGTCATTTTGGTGGGAAAGACCCGATGTTTAGTTCGGGAGAAACGCCTATCGTTTCAGGAAGGTAAACTTGATGTCGGTCCGCTATGTGGAGTTTCTAGTGGAAGAACCATCGATGGAAGCCTTCTTGTCGGTGCTCTTGCCTCGTCTTCTACCGGAAGGCTGTGAATACAGAATTCATCCATTTCGTAGCAAGCCCGATCTAAAGTGCAATATAGCAAGTCGAATACGTGGTTACTCAAGATGGATATCGCCTGATCATCGGATATTCGTGTTGGTAGACCGAGACAATGACGACTGTATGGAGTTGAAGGGCGAATTCGAAGAAGTAGCAAGATTGGCAGGACTTCGTACACCTTCGCACCCCGGCTCTCTGCCATGGCAAATTGTTAATCGAATTGTAATTGAAGAGTTGGAGGCTTGGTACTTTGGTGATTGGCAGGCGGTGCGTTCGGCATATCCAAACGTTTCGGCGAACGTACCACGGAATCCCCGATACCGAGACCCCGATAGTATCACCAACACTTGGGAGACATTCGAACGGATTTTAAAACAAAGCGGATATTACAGGTCGGGCCTTCGCAAGATTGAAGCCGCACGGAACATCGCAAGACATTTTTGTCCAGAGCGAAATCGGTCAAGGAGCTTCAATCTGTTTCGCAGCACGATCAGTGGACTCGTTTAACTTAGTCGATGCAGTTAAAACGTATGTAACCATTTAACCTATATGCAATAAGTCGTTCCTTTAAGACATTGCCGCCAGTTGGTAGTCGGAATTAGGTGATGTACAGTGGTTGGAAACGGGATCACAACTTCGACCTACTCACGTGCACGATCTGGCGAACTTCGCTGCAGGAATGGTTAGGTCCGATTGTATAGTGCGGAAGTATGGTGAACGAACTGACACGCCCATATTCATATTTCACAATGATTGCCTACGAGGTAATCCCGGTTACTCTGACTAATCATTTCAGATATGTAATCGATTCGGGAATCGCCGCATAGGTGGCACGATTGGAAGAGGAACCGCGGCCATGGAATATGCCCAACTGCTGTTAACACAGGCCACGCTATTGTCAGCCTTCATTTTCTTCTGGAACCAGGCGAAGATCGGAAGGGACGAACTCAAGCGGGAACTCAACACGGATATCACGGAAATGCACGACATGAACGGTCGTCTCGGACGTGTCGAGGGTCTGCTGAGAACTCCGGACGCCTGCTGACTCGGCGGGCGGTCCGTGCGGTCCGGCTGCATTGATGTTATCTTTGACTACGCTCCTTAGTTTTCTATATTCCTGAACACACGATTATGGTTTCCAGCTATGCCGGAACGAGCCGTTTCCGTTTGGGGCGACTGGATGACTGGATTCCCGTTGACACGGAGCAAGCCGCCAAGGAGGCCGCCATGGCCATGTTCGGCGACCCGGAAGACTTCGTCGTGATGAGCGAGCGAGAGAAGTACCTCTACGACCTCCAGGGGTTTCTCGTGGTGCGCAACCTGCTTTCCTCCGAAGAGGTTCGGGCGCTGAACGATGCCCTAGACGCCCATCCCGACCGGACCGGCGAGCACGGACCGGGCGGCGCGCTGGACGGCACCCCGCTGGCGGGCCCCGATACGCAGTACGTCCACTACGAAGGGATGCTGACCTGGGACCCGCCCTGGTGCCAGCCCTTCCGCGACCTGCTTGCTCACCCGAAGCTGATTCCCTATCTGAATACCATGATGGGACGGGGGTGGAAACTGGACCACAACATCGACGTGCTCACCTCGAAGCCGGGCGCCCAGGGCACGCCCTTCCACGGCAACAGTACGGGGATGTTTGCCGGGTCCACCTACTACATGTACGACGACGGCCGCATGCGGAGCGGACTGATCGTCTGCCAGTTCTACCTGACCGATGTAGATCCGGGCGATGGCGGGCTGACCGTGATCCCAGGCAGCCACAAGGCCCATTTCCCCATGCCGGGATACGTCCGCCACTACGAGGACCATCAGGAGATCTTCCATCACATATCCGTGAAAGCCGGCGACCTGGTGATCTTCAACGAGGCCACGACCCACGGCGCCTTGCCGTGGAAGGGAAAGGGCGAGCGTCGCTGCGTGCTCCACCGGTACATCCCGAAATACATGCACTACGAAGGCGGCGTATATGAAACACGCCTGCCCGATTGGACGAATGAGCTCACCGAAGCCCAGCGCGCGGTCCTGGAACCCCCGTATATCTACAACCGGCCCCTGATCGAGGACGACGGCGAATCGATCGTGCGTCCCCGAAGGGAGGGGATCTGAACCAGTCCACATGAACCCGTCCACATCATACGTCACCATGGAGCCCCATGAACAGTACCTCTTCGACCTGCAGGGGTTCATCGTGGTGCGCAACGCCCTTGCGCCCCAGCAGGTTGCAGCACTGAACGAGGCCTTGGACGTCAATCGCGACAAGCGGAAGGACGATACGGCGAGCAGCACGAGCGAGGTCCTGAAAGGCACGCAGCTCCGCGGTCTCTACGAAGGCATGCTGACGTGGGAGCAACCCTGGTGCCGGCCATTCCGAGAGGTGCTGGTCAATCCCCGGATCATCCCTTATCTGAACACCATGCTGGGCCGGGGGTGGAAGATGGATCACAGTCCCTTCATCTTCACGTCCGCGGCGGGCACCGAGGGTCTGCGCCTCCACGGGTACGGGCAGGCCGAGTTCAACGGATCCCGCTTCTACCACTACCAGAACGGCGCCATGCGTTGTGGGCTGATCAACTGCCAGTACCAACTGACCGACGTGAATCCGGGCGACGGCGGGCTGTGCGTCGTCCCGGGCAGCCACAAGGCGAACTTCACCCTTCCGGACGAAATCTCCCGCTACGAGGCCGACCAGGATGTCGTGTACCACGTGCCCATGAAGGCCGGCGACCTGGTGATCTTCAACGAGGCCACGACCCACGGCACGCTGCCCTGGAAGGGGAAGGGAGAGCGCCGTTCTCTGTTCTACCGGTACACCCCTAAGTACATGCACTATACCGGCGGCGTGTACGAATCCGGGCTTCCGGATTGGACGAAAGAACTCAACGAAGCCCAGCGGGCCGTGATCGAACCGCCCTATGTCTATCACCGTCCCCTGATCGACGACGACGGAAGGACGCTTTCGACCCCTCGGCGCGAGGGAGAGTAAAGGGAAACCCATGACCGGAAACGAAGCCATTGCGAAGATCCTGAAGGCGGAGGGGCTGGACTGGTTCAGCTGTTTTCCCCATCATCCCCTCATCGACGCCTGCGCGATCGAGGGCCTGCGTCCCATTCTCTGCCGGCAGGAACGGGCCGGCGTAAATATCGCCGACGGATTCAGCCGGATACGGAACGGGAATACCATCGGCGTTTTCATGATGCAGATGGGACCCGGCGCAGAGAACGCCTTCGGCGGGGTAGCCCAGGCCTACGCGGACTCCGTACCCATCCTGCTCCTGCCGGGCGGTCCGACGCGGTCCCGTTCCGGCACCGATCTGGCCTTCGAATCGGTGGAAAACTACCGAGGCATCACCAAGTGGGTCTCGAACATCAACTCGGCGGACCGGATTCCTGAGATGATGGGACGGGCATACAGCCTGCTGAAACAGGGCAAGCCGGGGCCGGTCATGCTCGAAATCCCCGGGGACGTGGGTGAGGAGGAGATCCCTGACGGCGCCTTCGACTACACGCCCGTAAAGCCATTTAAAAGCGGCGCTTCGCCCGAGGACGTCCGGGACCTGGTCACCGCCCTGCTGAAGTCCAGATGCCCGGTCATCAGCGCCGGCCAGGGCGTGTTGTACGCCGAGGCCACCGATGCGTTGATCGAGTTCGCCGAATGGACGAAGACCCCGGTCATGACCACGCTGGCCGGCAAGAGCGCCTTCCCCGAAACCCATCCCCTGTCCCTGGGCACGGGTGCGGCTTCCCATTCCCTCATGGTGGCGGAATACCTGAAGAAGACCGATTTCTTCTTCGGCATCGGCACGAGCATGACTTCAGGGTTCAAGTCGGATGTGCCGGCAGGCGCCGCGCTCGCCCAGTGCGTCGTCAGCCACGGGGACCTGAACAAGGAGCACCGCGTCGACTACGGCGCGGTAGGCGACGCAGGGGTGGTGCTGCGGCAGATGGTCGAGGAAGCGAAACGTCAACTCGACGGGCGGCCCCGGGACGACGAGCGCGGGGATATCGATGAGATCGCCCGGCTCAAGGCAGCGTGGCTGGCCGAATGGGAACCCCGGTTCCGCTCCGACGAGGTGCCCCTGAGCCCGTACCGCGTGTTCCGCGAGATCGCGGGGGTGGTGGATGCGGCGCGCACGATCATCACCCACGACTCCGGCTACCCGCGGGAGCAGCTCGCGCCCTTCTGGGAGACCGATACGCCCCGGGGCTACATCGGCTGGGGCGCATCGACGCAGCTGGGCTACGGACTGGGACTGGCCATCGGCGCCAAGATCGCCGATCCGGAGAAGCAGGTCGTCAACGTCATGGGCGACGCCGCCTTCGGCATGGCCGGCCTGGACGTGGAGACGGCCGTGCGTTCGGAGATCCCTATCATCACGGTGGTCTTGAACAACGGGGTCATGACCCATTACGACCACCACATGGCCTACGCGTCCGAGCGCTGGGGGAGCAACCGGCTGGGCGGGGATTACGCGGCCATCGGTGCGGGGCTGGGCGCTTACGCGGAGAAGGTGACGACGCCCGACCAGATCGCGCCAGCCATCCGCCGGGCAGTCGAAGCCAATCAGGAGGGCCGGCCGGCGGTCATCGAGACGATCACCAAGGTGGAAGAGCACACGTCCAGGTATTAAAAAGAAAACCACCGGAGCGCCATGCCCAGGATCCTGATCGGCACCTTTTTCCAGGAAACCAACGATTTCCATCCCAACGATACGGTGTACGAGGATTTCGGCATCCTACGTGGACGCGAGATGCTGGAGGGACCCGAGGACCCGGACGACCGGGGCGGCGCGGACAGCCTGGGCGGGGTGGTCGGAGGGGCTGTCGATACACTGTCCGTCCGGGACGGCGTGGAAATCGTGCCCACCTACAGTGCCGCCATGGGGGCGGGCGGCACGATCACGCAGGCCTGCTTCGAGCGGACCACGTCTGAGCTGCTCGACGCGATCGAACGGCATAAGGCCGGCGGCGACGGCGTGTACCTGAACCTGCACGGCGCCATGGCCGCGGAAACCGAAAAGGACCCGGAAGGATACGTTCTTCAGGAGGTGCGCCGGATCGTCGGCCCCCACGTGCCCGTGGTCGCTTCCTTCGACATGCACGGCACGATCACCCGGCGCATGCTGGCCCACATGGACGGCTGCGCCATCCTGCACACCTATCCCCACATCGACTGGTACGAAACGGGGGCCCGGGCCGCCGGGGTGCTGCTGCGCATACTCGACGGGGCCCGGCCCGTGATCGCCAGCGTGTACACGCCCACCATGGTCCGGGGCGACGAACTCAAGACCGCCACGGGCGTGCACGGCACGTTCATCCGGTACCTGGAGCGCCTGGAGGAGCGGGACGACGTGCTCGCCGGGGGGATCATGCTGGGTCATCCGCCGACGGACTGCCCCGAACAGGGTTCCCGCGTCGTCGTGATCACGGACGGCAACCGGGAATTGGCGGAGCGGGAAGCCCTGCATATCGGCCGGAGTTTCTGGAACATGCGGTCCCACATGCAGTGCGTGCTGCACAGCGTGGAGGAGGGCATCCGGATCGCCGCCAAGGCAAAGGGAACGGTCGTTTTCGCCGATGCCGCCGACGCCACCAGTTCGGGCGCGCCGGGCACGAGCAACACCATCCTGAAGGGGTTCCTCGGAAGCGACTACCGGGGGAGCGTGCTGTTCCCCATCCGTGACGATCCCGCTGTCGCGCGCGCGATGGAGGCGGGCGTCGGGCAGACCATCACCGTCCCCCTGGGCGGAACGCGGGACCCGCGCTTTACCCCGGTGGAAGTCACCGCCACGGTGGAAGTGCTGGGCCGGCGGGACGACGTGCCCATCGCGGTACTGCAGTGCCGTAACATCACGATCTTCGTGGCGGCTTCCGGGCCCCTGCTGTGCGACCGGTGGATGTATCCCGCCTTCGGCCAGGACCCGAAACGCTTCGACGTCGTGGTCAAGAAACTGCCCCATACGCCGGACGCGTGGTACGACGACTGGGCGGAACGGACCATCACCATCGATTCGCCGGGGGCGGCGAGTCCCAACATCCCCACACTTGGCCATCGGCATGTCACCCGCCCCATCTACCCCCTCGACCCCGACATGACCTGCACGCCGGAAGTGGAGGTATACGAATAAGGCCGCGCGGCTGTCCTCCTGTAACGGTCCCTCCCGCGGGGAAGGCATGAACCGGCACGTCACCAGCGGCCGCTGGGGCCTGGGGCTGGTCCTCAGCCTGTTCACGATCTTCGTATGGGGCGGACTGCCCATCGTCCTGAAAATCATGCTGATCAGCCTGGACGCCTTCACGATGACGTGGTACCGGTTCGTCGTCGCGGCCGCGTTGATGGCGTTGATCGTTTACCGGCAGGGACACTTCGCCCTTGCCCGCAGACTCAAGGGCGGTTACGTGCTGGTCTTCCTCGCGGCGGTGTTCGGGTTCAGCTGCGCGTATGTGTTCTATCCACAAAGCCTGCAGTACATCTCGCCCAGCGCCGCGCAGGTGGTCAACCAGATCTCGCTGCTGTTTCTGTTGTTGGGCGCCATGCTGCTCTTTCACGAACGGATGACCCTGATCCAGGTCCTGGGTCTCCTGCTGCTCACGGGCGGGATCGTGCTGTTCTTCAACGAGGAACTGGCGGAACTCCTGTCCGGTGACAGCGCGATGATTCCGGGCATTATGTGGGTGACTGTCGCCGCGCTGGCACTATCGACCTATACCCTCACCCAGAAGCAGTTGCTCCAGATCCTGCCCACGTCCGTCATCCTGTTCCTGATCTACCTGATCGGTTCGGTGTTGATCCTGCCCTTCGTTCGATTCGAATCGCTGCTGGTGCAGGACACCCGGCAGATGGTCCTGCTTAACGCTTCGGCGGTGATCTCGCTCGTCGCCTTCGTTACGCTGGTGGAATCTCTGAAACATCTCGAAGTGTTCCGGGTCAGCATGGTCCTGGCGGCCGTGCCCCTGGTCACGGTCGTGGACATGATGATCCTTGCGCCGCTCCTTCCCGGCCTGCTGCAGCCGGAGCACCTGAATCTGCTGAGCATATCCGGCGCCGTGCTGGTCGTCATCGGGTCCATACTCGGCAACCTTCGGCGGTCCGTAAAGCCCGGATAACCGGTTCTCGCGCGGTTTTGCCACGACCGTGCCGGACGGAGTCACTGAATTTCGCAGAAAGGAGCCGATACCGTGAAGCCACTCGTGGTCATGGGGTTACGGACGCTTGCCCACCTGGACGCGAAGGAAACCTTGTACGATCAGATCGACCAAGACGAGATCCAGGCGACGGGACGATTCCCGTTGGAGCATCTGGAGGTGATCGCCCGAGGTTTCGCCCTGGGGGTCCTGTCCAGCCACAGCGTGGCGCGGATCGAGCGGGTGATCGACCACCTGGGATGGTCCCGCCTGTTTCCGACGGAACACCTGATCTCATCGGATCCCCTGGACCGGAAGGACGCGGTGAACTGGGAGGGCTGGCGACGGGAATACCAGGCGCGGGGGCTTGCGCTGCACACCGTGGTGGATATCGGCGAAGTGCTGGTGCGCAACCTTGCCGGCTCGTCCGCTTTCGGGGATGTGGACAAGTACTGTGTCACCGGAGACGCGGGCGTACGCATCGAGGGAGCGACGCGCATCACGGCCCTGGACCAGACGCGGGCTTACCGTCAGGCCGTCCGAGGGACGCGGGGCCGGTGAACGTCAGCATTCGCCACTGCGAGGGCCTGGTCGTCCGGGATCCTCGGGACCGGTGACCGGCCGCTTCATTCACGGGGTGGAGCGGTCCTACCGCGACGCCCGGGTGTTCAGGAACTCCAGCACCAGGTGGGTCATCACCCGCATGCCCACCCCCACGGATTCGCTGTCCGCCGCCATGGTCGGGGTGTGCAGGCCGCCTGAAGGATGGCCGGGCCGGGTGGTACCGAGCCGGTAGAAGAAACCGGGAATCTCGTTGGCGAAATAGGCGAAGTCCTCGCCGCCCATGGTCGGGGGCAGTTCGAGCACCTGCTCGACGCCGGGCGCACCCGTCAGGTAACCGGCCATTTCCCGGGACAGGCCCGGATCGTTGATTACAGAAGGGGTACCGCGGTCGTAATCCAGTACGAAGGAACCGCCATAGGCCGCGGTTATGCCCTCCAGGATGGAGTTCATCCGACGCTCCACCGTGTCCCTTACCTCGGGGTTATAGGTGCGCACCGTCCCTTCGAGATGGACTTCCCGGGGGATGATGTTGAAGCGTTCGCCACCGCGGAAGATACCCACCGTGACCACGCTGGGCTCGAGGGGCGACAGGGTGCGGGACCGGATCGTCTGCAGGGCGAACACGATCTCGGAAGCCATGACGACCGGGTCGATGCCCTCTTCGGGTCGGGCGCCGTGGGCCTGCTTGCCCCGGACTTTGATGGTGAAGTGGTCCACGGCGGCAAAAGCCGGCCCGATGGTGTATCCGACGGTGCCCACTTCGAGGGAGGGCAGCGCGTGGAGACCGAAAATCGCCTCGGGCGCGGGGTCTTCGAGGACTTTCTCGCGCACCATCAGGTCCGCACCGCCCTCTTCACCGGGCGGCGCTCCTTCTTCCGCCGGCTGGAAGATGAACTTGACGGTGCCGGGCAGGTCGTCCTTCATCTCGGCAAGCACGGAAGCGACGCCCAGTTGAACGGCGGTGTGCACGTCATGGCCGCAGGCGTGCATCACGCCCACTTCCTGGCCCAGGTAGGTCGTCCGTATGGTCGACCGGAAAGGCAATACCGTTTCCTCCGTCACGGGCAACGCGTCCATGTCGGCCCGTATGGCCACCACCGGACCCGGCCGGCCGCCTTTGAGCACGCCCACCACGCCGGTATGGGCGATGCCCGTCCTAATCTCGATACCGAGTGCGGTGAGATGATCCGCCACCAGCGCCGCCGTCTTGAACTCCCGGTTGCTCAGTTCCGGGTTCCGGTGGATATGCTCACGCATGCGGATGGCTTCCCCACGGTGCTTTGCCACCAGGGCGGCCACGATATCCTGCTGGGCAACCGCGTCCCTGGACGTGTTCGTGATAAACAACATGCCCAGGATGGGCAACGCCCATGCCAGTCTTCTCGGCATAACTTCCTTCCTACCTCTCCCAGGGAAATTCGAAGGACGGCCGGTTGGCGTAGCGGTCCATGGCCACGCGCAGCCTGCTGCCGCAGCCGGGTTCGAGCGTCACCGTAAAGCTGGCGCCGTCGACCGGGGTGGATCCGCTTCCGCCATCCACTTCCAGGATCTGATGCTCCCCGTATGCGCCGCCCTGGACGGTCACCGTACGGGAGGAGACCTGATTGGTATTGACCAGCGTGACCACCGCACTGTCGTCTTGAAGCTCTTCCACGAGGGCGCCCACGTCTTCCGGCATCCCGGGGCGATGGCGCGCGGGATCGAAATACCTGAACCGGCAGTGCAGGGGGTGGCCCAGGTGCCCGGTAGGCATGCCACCGAGCATGAGCCGGATCAGGGCGTCCACCGCCGCGGGATTCGTGCCGTTCATGTCGTCCGATAATCGCGTATCCGGCGTGGACAGGTCGTTCCGCATCTTTTCCATCTTCGAACGAACGGTCGAGATGTCCTCCAGCAGTGCCTCTTCCGGATAGTCCGGGTTCTGCCCCTCCAGGAAGGCGATCCACCCCTCCATGGGCACCCGATCGAGATCGCGGCGGTCCATGGACCAGTAGTAGATCTCCTCCACGCCCACGTCGAAGGGTTCGGGACGGTAGTCGTACCAGCCGTCATCGCCGTGCATGCGGGGATAGAGCGTCCGGCCGTTCTCGACCTTGCTGTTCGCGTTGACGCCGTCGATGACGCCGCGCCAGGTGTCGACGTATTTCTGGTCGCCGGTCAGCAGCAGCCCGTTACCGAAACTCCAGTGGGCCCGGATCAAAAAGTAGGGCCGGTGCGCTGTCTCGCCGGTCTGGGGCACGATAGTCGAAAATCCCCACCCGTACGCCCCGCCGTACCATCTTCCGCCGCACTCTCCGCCGATGCTCCCGTCCAGACCGATATTGGAGGGGATGATCCCGTTGTTCTTTTCGGTGCGCTCCACCCAGGCGTCGATGTAGTCCTTCGTCCAGTCATAGTACCTTTCATCGCCGTCGATCATGTAGGCGTTCAGGGTCATCGTGGTTACGCCCATATTCAGCGGGTGATCGCCGGCCACATCGTTGTAATCCTTGAAGTGGGCTACCATCTCCTCGTAGCTCCGTTCCCCGTGCCCCAGTCTGAAACGGCCCTCGACCTCGATGGAATCTCCGGCCCAGTCAAGCCCCGTGGCCTTGCGCAGCATGGACCCTCGGCTTCCGTTGAACATGCTCTTGATCACGCGGTGCTCGGGGATCCAGTTGTCGGCGATGGGATCGTCGCCCATGTAGAAGCCGCAGAACCGATGCGTCCGGTCGATGAACTTCTTATCGCGGGGGTCGCACAGCCCCTCGAGGAAGAAGGCCGTAAAACCCTCGCCGTTGTGCATCCAGTCGAACATCGTCGGGAATTCCTTGAAATACATGCCGTCCCGGGCGAATTCGACCTCGGTGGTCTTCGCTTCCGTATACTGCAGCAAGTGACCGTCCCACGCCTGCCTGTACAGGTCATATACGCGTTTCGAAGCACCAAGCGCGTAGAGTTCCGGCCAGTTCGCGAAGTTCTCCGCGGCATCGTCCGGTCCGTCGTCGCCGCCCCAGCGGGGCACGCAGAGCAGGTACCCGCGTTCGTCGAAATACTGATCGTAAAAGGCTTCCACGGCCTCTTCCTGCTGTTTGATCAGGCTCAGTTCGAGCAAGGCCCACGATGGAGGCGGCAGGGGCGTCGCGATGCGCAGGGTACGACCGGCCAGTCCGGCGTGTCCCCCTGTTGAGACGGACGACATGGTACGGGTCCTTTCTTATGATTACGGGAAGAGTGCACGGTGCAGGTTCCGCGGGAACGCTGCTGTTGGTTTACACGTGATCGGGAAGTCAGGCCGCCGTACCCACGTGATCAGGAAGTCAGGCCGCGGCCGTATCGCTTGCTCCGCAGGGCGCTTTCCTCTATAAACGCCAGCAGGTACTTGACCTCGTCGGTTTGTTCCACTTCCGCCGTCACCGCTTTCACGGCCTGGGAGATGTTGAGCGAGGAACGGTGGAGCAGGCGGTAGGCCAGTTTGAGCGTACGAATGGCTTCGTCGGAGAACCCGCAGCGTTTCAGGCCGATGGTGTTGAGTGAAACGGACTTGAGCGGATCGTGGCCATACTTGAAGTACGGACAGATGTCCTTGGTCACCATACCGCCCCCGCTGATGAAGGCGTTGCGGCCGATCCGGACGAACTGGTGGACGGCGACGAGTCCGCCGGTGATGGCGAAATCCTCTATTTCCACGTGGCCGCCCAGCTGCGTGCCGTTGGCGAGGATCACCCGGTTGCCGATCACGCAGTCGTGGGCGACGTGCACATAGGCCATGACCAGGGTATCGCTTCCGATCACCGTCTTCCCCAGCGCGCTCGTCCCGCGGTTCAGCGTGGTGAACTCCCGGATGGACGTCCGGTCTCCGATCTCCAGGATGGACTGCTCGCCGATGAATTTCTGATCTTGGGGGATCGACCCCACGACGGCCCCGTGATAGATCCTGCATTCGGCGCCGATACGGGTATGGGCGCCGATCAGCGCGCTGGATGCGATCTGGGTACCCGCCCCGATGGTCACGTTGGGTTCCACGATGGTGTAGGGACCGATACTGCACCCGGCACCCAGCTCCGCATCGGGATGCACGATGGCCGTAGGATGAATCTGGACTTCGGCGGTTATGTCCGTCACTGTGGGGTCTCCTGATCCGTCTGGTCCGCACGGTCGGTGATCATGGCCATGAGGGTGGCTTCGGCGACCAGTTCATCGTTTACGAAGGCCTTGCCTTCCATCTTGCAGGCGTGCATGCGCATCCGGATCGTTTCCAACTCGAAGCGGAGCTGGTCGCCGGGTTTCACCAGTCTCCGAAAACGGGCCTGGTCGATGCCCATGAAATACGCCATCTTGCTTTTCGGCTCATCGATCGTATTGAGCAGCAGCAGGCCGCCCGCCTGCGCCATGGCCTCGACGATCAGGACGCCCGGCATGACGGGATGCCCGGGGAAGTGGCCCGCGAAGAAGGGTTCGTTGATGGTTACGTTCTTCAGCGCGGTCACCCGTTTCCCCGGTTCCATGTGGATCACCCGGTCGATGAGCAGAAAGGGATACCGGTGGGGGAGGATGCGCAGGATGTCCTCGAGGTCCAGGACCGCTTCGGGCGCAGGTGCAGGCGAAGCAGGTGCATCAGACGCAGGCGGGTCTGCCTTCCCGGTTTCCGGCTTCTTCTTCACGCACGCGCCGCGGATCCTCCGCACGAGTTCCACGTTGGCGGCATGGGAGGACCGCGCGCCGAACACCTGCGCCTTGAGCGGCGCACCAAGCAGGGCCAGGTCGCCGATGAGGTCGAGGGCCTTGTGCCGGCAAGGCTCGTTGTCGAACCGCAGCGGCTGGGTGCCCACGATCCCGTTCTCACCGATCACCACCCTGTCCTCCACGCCGAACAGATCCTTCAATTCGTCCAGTTCCTCGTCGGACAGGTCCATGTCCGCGATGACCACCGCGCTTTCCAGGCTGCCGCCCTTGATCAGTCCCCTTTCGCGCAGGGCCTTCACGTCGCTCAGGAAGGTCCACGTCCGCGCCGGGGCGAACTCGGTGACGAACTCGTCCTCCAGGGAATAGAGCACGGTGTGCTGGCTGGCCAGGTTGGATTTCTGGTAGTCGACCATATAAGTGAGATGGAAATCGTCTGAGGGCATGACGACGAGTTCCTTAAGCAGGCCGTTCTCCCGCTCCGAGTACAGTACGGGGTTATCCAGTTCCAGGTATTCCCTGGGGGCGTCCTGTTCGACGATGCCCGCTTCGATCAACGCGTTCACGAAGGGAGTGGCGCTGCCGTCGCAGATCGGCGGCTCGTCCCCGTCCAGTTCGATCCGGATGTTGTCCAGGCCCAGGCCCGCGACGGCGGCCAGGACGTGTTCCACGGTGTGGATCCGGATACCGTCCCGCGCCAGGTTCGTGCCCCTGGTCGTATCGATCACGTAGTCTATGTCCGCCGGGATTTCCAGCCGGTCGGGATGGTCGACACGCACGAACCGGATCCCGTCGTTCACGACACCGGGCTTGAACGTAAGCGTCGCCCGACCACCGGTATGCAGGCCGATTCCGTCAATGGACGCAGGGGATTTGATGGTACGCTGGCGTTTGCGCATGTGCCGCTACTTTCTTCCTTCGCTGGATGGCCCGCCCTGCCCCCCGCTTTCGAGCGCCTTGATCCGCGCCTCCAGGGTCTGGATCTGGTGCAGCAGATCCGGCAGGCGCTTGACGGCCGCCTCGATTCTCCTGGCCTGGTTGTGCGGACGGGCGGGGTACCCCGAAACGGTCGATCCGGCCGGAATGGACTTGGTCACGCCCGCCTGCCCGCCGACCCTGGAACCGGCGCCGACCCGGATATGGTCGGAGAGTCCGGCCTGCCCGCCGATGAGGGTCCCCGATTCAACCACTGTGCTGCCCGCGATACCCGCCTGGGCGCATATGGTGACGTGATCGCCGAGCACGACGTTATGGCCGATCTGTACCAGGTTGTCGATCTTCGTGCCACGGCCGATGCGGGTCATGCCCATGGTCGCGCGGTCGATCGTCGAATTCGCGCCGATCTCCACGTCGTCGCCGATCTCAACGCCGCCCACCTGCGGGATCTTCCTGGCCCCTCCGCTACCCTGGAAATACCCGAAGCCATCGCTGCCGATCACCACGCCGCCGTGAACGATCACGCCTTCGCCCAGGGAAACCCGGTCGTAGAGCGTCGCGTTGGCGAAGATCCACGTGCCGGCGCCGACCCGGCAATGGGCGCCGATCACCACGTTCGCGCCGATGCAGGCGCTCCGGCCCACTGTGGTGTGCGGGCCGATCGACACATGGGGTCCGACGGCCGCATCTTCATCCACCTCCGCGGCGGGATCTATCCTGGCCGTCGGATGGATGCCGCCTTCCGCGGGACGGTGTCCGGCGAAATAGGTGGTCAGCAGGGTTACAAGGGCGAGTTCGGGAGAAGCCACGCGTATGATGGGGACCGGAGCGTGATCGATTTCCCGGGAGACGATGACCGCCGCGGCTTCCGTCGACTCCAGGCGCCGGCTCTGCCGGGCGTTGATCAGGACGGAGATCGAACCTTTGCCGGCCTCGTCCAGCGGCGCCACGCTTTCGATGACGCATGATCCGTCGCCGATAAGTTCGCCCTGAACCTGCGTCGCGATATCTGCCAGCTTCTGTCGCATGGATGGCTAGTTGGCTTCCTTCTGCAGTTCCTCCAGGACCTGTCCCGTGAGGTCCTGCGCTCTAAGCGGATCAACGTATATGAGCGACCCGGCGTCGAAGATATAGGTATAGTTCTCCGCCTTGGCCAGGGTCTGCACCACGTTGAAAATGGTTTCCTGCAACGGCCTGGTCAATTCCACTTCCTGTTGCGCCAGCTGCATCTGCTGGGACTGGGCGAACTGCATAAGCTCCTGTTCCTTCTGCATGATGTTCTGTTCGTCCTGCTGCCGCCTGGCCGCGGTCAACATGGTCTTGCGGGCTTCATACTGCTGCCTCAGCATCTCGACTTCCTGCTGCCTGCTCTGGACCTGTTCCTGCATGGCCGTCACCTGCTTCTGGAAAGCCTCCTCGGCATCCCTGAACCCCTGGTAGGACTGGCGCAGGCGATCCATGTCGAGATAGCCGATTTTGAGTTCCTGCCCCTGGGCCACTGCCGGCAGCAACATGACGGCGGCCAGCACGGCGAGTACGGCCGTTGCGCGAATCATCCCTCTCCCTGAAAGCATTGATTTCCTCCTCGAATGCCGGATCGCTCCGGTAACCTGGGCCAGCTTGTCAGAACATCTGTCCGAGCTGGAAGTGCGTATGCCAGCCGCTTCGCTTTTTCTGGAGGGCCTGGATCGGATCCGACGGCTGATCGAAGCCGTAACCGACGTCGAAGCCCAACAGCCCCACCAGGGGCATGATCACCCGAATGCCGACGCCCACCGACTTTTTCATATTGCCCGGCAGCGGCGTGGCGTCCTCCAGCTTCGCCCACGCATTGCCGGCCTCGACGAAGGCCACGGCGTAGACCGGCTGTTGAGAGCTAAGCTGGTCGATGATCGGGACCTGGTACTCCAGGGTGATGATGCTCATCGCCCGCCCTCCGTCCCGGCTGCTGGTCCCGTCACCCAGATCGGTATAGGGGCCGACGGAGTTGTTGCCGTACCCCCGGATCAGGCCGTCGAAACTGACCCCTCCAGGAAAGAACCGTTCGAAAAACGGGACCTCCCGGTCGTTGAAGGGGTTTGCGGCCAAGGAGTACCTTCCCCTGAGGGAAATGGACGTGCCCTTGAACAGGGGAACATAGAAATCGGATTCCAGGGTCTGCTTGAGGAACTTCACGTCACCCCCGACGCCGGCAACGGCACTGCGGGACGTATGGCGCATGCCGCGCGTGGCGAACTGGGGGAAATCGCGGCTGTCGCGCGTCACGGAGAAGGAGACCTGGCTGGTCAGGCCGCTGTTGGATTCGTAGGATTCTCTTCGACGGATATTCTCGTTAATGGCCGAGATCTGTACATCCGTTAGTGTAGTATCTCCCAGCGCCGCCGCGTAGTAACGCTCGCCGAAACCGGAGTAACTCTGGTCGTAAAACCGATAGGCCCCGTTGATGCGCCAGTACGTGCCGCGGAAGCGCCGCCCCAGGGACAGCCCGAAGCCCTTCTGTATGACATTGAATTCCCGGTACCATCGCCGGTTCGTACGGTAGATGTCGATGCCGGCGCTGGTCGGCGTATCGAAGAGCCAGGGCTCGACGAAACTCGTTGAAATGGAATTGCGCCGGGCCCCGAATTCCCAGTTGAAATTCACGTTCTGTCCGTTGCCCAGGAAATTCGGGATGATCATGGATATAGTACCCACGATCCCGTCGAGCCCGCTGTAACCGGCTCCGGCATTCGCCGTGCCCGTCGGTTTCTCGAGAACGGTAAAGGTAATGTCCACGTCTCCGTTGGGACGGGGTTGCAGACCGGGCTGCACGTCCTGGAAGTAATTCAACTGGAAGACGTCCCTCTGACTTCTCATCAGCACCGAACGGCGAAAGAACTGCCCCGGCTTGATCAACAGTTCACGCCGAATGACCTTGTCCTTCGTCTTGGTATTGCCGATGATGTTGATCCGGTGTACCTTTGCGGGTTCCCCCTCGTTAACCGCGAAGCGCAGATCGATCGTGGAGTCGTTGGCCGCCGATTCCCGGGCGATGGGCGTGGCGTACAGATAACCCAGCTCGCCATAGGCCTCGTAGATGGTCGACACGCTTTCCTGGTATTCTTCTTCGTTGAAGGGCTGGCCCGCGTCGATCTTGATGAGGCGGGACAGTTGTTCGCCGGTGAACTTCGTATTCCCCTCGAAGGCGACGTCCCCGAGGTAATACCGCCTTCCCTCCTTGACGTCGACCTTGATGTACATCCGCTTCCTGTCCTCGCTGAACCAAAGCGTGTCGCTCACGACTTCCGCATCCCGGAATCCGTGCTTGCGGTATTCCTGGACGATTTTCTCGAACTGGTCCAGCAGGCGTTCCCGGCGCAGGTCGCCCTCTTTCCAGAAATGTTCTTCTTCCATGTCCGATTTCTTTCGAAAGGCCTTCTGCAGCTGCTTTTCCGGTACGGACAAGTTGTTTTCGATGAAGATCTCGCCCAGCCCCACCTTCTCGCCTTCATCGATTTCGATCCGCATGATCGCGTTGTTTCTTTCCACGAGGACGCGCTCATTCAGCGTGGCGAGCAGGTACCCCTTTTCGTAGTAGGCGCTGGTGATGTTGTCCAGGACGCTCTTTCTGCGGAAGGGAGACAGGGCCTGGCCCTGGAATATACCCGAAATGCGTTCGAGTTCGTCGTCCTTGATCTTATCGTTTCCCTCGAACTCCAAGCGGTCCAGCAACGGGTATTCCTTGACGTTGACGGTCACGATCAGACCCGTCGCGCCTCTGCTGACGTAAATGCGAATGTCCTCGAACAGTCCCAGCCGGTACAGTTGCTTGATCGTGGTAGCGCCGTCCCGGGGATTGTACGGGTTACCCGCTTTCAGCACGGTCATCGACCGGACGAGGGGTTCATCCACGTTGGCGTGGCCCTCGATACGCACCTCGGCGATCAATGGTTGCTGCTGTTGTCCGAAGACTTTCTGGGGACTCACGGACGCGGAGGCAAGAATCCCGCCCGTAAGGATCAGTACAAGGAAGGGTTTGAAATACATGGATGACGTTGAAGACACAGCGACTACTTTCCCGTCCATGCGGGTAATCGAGGCTTTCAGGCTTCCGACTCGGTGAGGACGGGCGCTTTACCGGAATCAGCGGTCTCGGCCTTGTAGAACGTCAGGTTTTCGCCCTTCTTGCCGACCCTGATTTCATCGCCGTCGCCGAACTTGCCCTTCAGCAGCTCTTCCGCAAGCGGATCCTCGAGCATGCGCTGGATGGTCTGGTTCATGAACCGGGCGTTGTAGACAGGGTCATATCCCTTGTCGGACAACAGTTCCCGCGCACTCTGCGTCAATGAAATGCGGATGCCCCTTTCGCTCATCCTTTCGTTGATTTCCTTGAGCTGCAGATCGATGATCCGGGAGATGTCGGACGGGTTCAACTGGCGGAAGACCACCGATTCGTCGAGCCGGTTCAGAAACTCCGGATTGAACAGTTTCTTCACCTCTTCCTTGACCGTGGCTTCCATCTTTCCGTAGTCGCCCCTGGCGTCCTGCTGGAAGCCCAGACCTCCGGCCTTGTTGATGTCCCGGGTGCCGAGATTGGAAGTCATGATGATGATGGTGTTGCGGAAATCCACGCGGCGGCCGTTGCTGTCGGTCAGCGTGCCCTCGTCCAGAATCTGAAGGAGGATATTGAACACGTCCGGATGGGCCTTTTCCACCTCGTCAAGCAGAATGACGGAATAGGGCTTGCGCCGCACCTTCTCCGACAGGTGTCCCCCTTCGTTGAATCCCACGTAACCCGGCGGGGCGCCGATCAGACGGGAAACGTTGAACTTCTCCATGTACTCGGACATGTCGATGAAGATCAGAGCGTCGCTGTCCTGGAAGAGGAAGGAGGCCAGGATCTTGGCCAGTTCCGTCTTGCCCACGCCGGTCGGCCCGAGAAAGAGGAACGAACCGATGGGCCGGTTGGGATTCTTCAGCCCGGAGCGCGAACGCCGGATGGCCTTGCTCAGCACCTGGATGGCCATGTCCTGGCCGATGACCTGTTTCTTGAGCTCGTCCTCCATGCGCAGCAGGCTCCTCGACTCCTGTTCCTCGAGGCGGAATATGGGAATGCCCGTCATGCTGGAGATGATCTGCGCCATGTCGTTCTCGGTGACGGTCACCACCTGGTCGGATACCCGTTCGCGCCAGACCATGAACGCCTCGTCGTACTCGCGCTGCAACTCCTCCTGGCGGTCCCGCAGCGCGGCCGCGCGTTCGAACTCCTGCTGCTGGGCGGCCTCCACCTTCTTCTCCTGAATGGCCTGGAGCTGTTCCTCGATCTCCCGGATCTCCTCGGGGACCGTCATCTTGGACAACTGTGCCCTGGATCCGGCCTCGTCGATGATGTCGATGGCCTTGTCCGGGAGGAAACGGTCCTTGATGTACCGGTCGGACTGCTTTACGGCGAACTCGAGGGCGTCGTCCGTATACTTGACGTGATGGTACTCTTCGAAACGGCTGCGCAACCCTTTCAGCATGTCGATGGTTTCCTCGATGCTCGGCTGGTCCACGATCACCTTTTGGAACCTGCGTTCGAGCGCGCCGTCCTTTTCGATGTGCTTGCGGTACTCGTCAAGCGTCGTGGCGCCGATGCACTGCAGTTCGCCCCGGGCGAGGGCCGGTTTGAAAATGTTGGACGCGTCGAGACTGCCCTCGGCGCCGCCCGCCCCGACGATCGAATGGAGCTCGTCGATGAAGATGATCACCTCGTCCGACTTGGTGATCTCGGCCATGATGGATTTCAGCCGGTCCTCGAACTGTCCCCGGTACTTGGTCCCGGCCACGATCGAGGCCATGTCCAGCGTCACGACACGTTTGTTCTCCAGGATCTGTGGGACGCTGCGCTGCACGATGCGCTGCGCGAGCCCTTCGGCGATGGCGGTCTTGCCCACGCCGGGTTCGCCGATCAGCGCCGGGTTGTTCTTCTTGCGCCGGCTGAGGACCTGGGTGACCCGTTCGATCTCCTTGTCGCGGCCAATGACCGGATCGAGTTTGCCGCCACGCGCCATTTCGGTGAGGTCGCGGCCGAAGTGATCCAGGAAGGGCGTCCGGCTGCGCTGGGCGTCCTTCTTGGTCACCGAACGGTCGCTCTGGATGTTCTGGATCTCTTCCTTGATCTTCTCGAACGTCACGTCGTAGGTCGAAAGGATCTGGGAGGCGATCCCCTGCTTGTCACGGACCAGCGCGAGCAGCAGGTGCTCGGTGCCCACGTATTTCGATTTCATGTTGTTGGCTTCGTGCGCGGCGATCTCCAGGGCCTGTTTCGCCCTCGGCGTAAAAGGCACCTGGCCGATCGTGAGCGCGCTCGACTGGGATACCGTAGCCTCTTCGATGGACTGCCGGAGGTCTTCGAGGTCGATGCCCATATTGCGCAGCATGGCGGCCGCGGTCCCTTCCCCGTCCCGGATGAAGGCCAGCAGCAGGTGTTCCGTGGCGATGTAGTCGTGCTGCAATCGGGCGGCTTCTTCCCGGGCGATGTGCATCACCCGCTTGAACCGTTCCGTAAACTTGTTGTTTCCCTGGGGCATCTCGAGCATCCCTCCCTTCATGATCCGGGGCCGGAACCCCCGGCCGGAGTGTGTTCGCCGTCTTTCTCAGAACCTCAGGTGTTCCCTGACCAGCTCCGCGCGGCGCTCATCCTGTTCCTCCGCCGTCATTTCCCGGCCCGAGGTCATCCGGATGTGCGCGGGCTGTATCGCAATCATCAACTGGTTGAATGCACTGGTCTCCATACCCTGGCAGAGCCCCATAAACGCGCCCATCCTGAGCATGGACAGGGCATCCAGCGCTTCCATCTCGCCAAGCAGCCGGGCATGCTTCAAAAGGCCGTATGCCCGGGCCACCCTGTCCTCCGTCTGGCGTTCCGCCCTGCTTGTCAGGGCGTCGCAGGCCCTTTCCTCGAAGGCGGCCAGCCGTCGCGTGACGCGATCGAGCCGGTCGACGATCTCCTTCTCGGCGTGTCCCAGGGTGCACTGGTTGGACACCTGGTACATGTCGCCCGATCGCCCGGTGCCTTCGCCGTGCAGTCCCCGCACCGTGAACCCGATCTCCTCCATGGCGCATCCCAGGGAAGCCATCTGGTCCGCCAGGGTCAGACCCGGCAGGTGCATCAACACCGACAGCCGCATTCCCGTGCCCGTGTTGCTGGGACAGGACGTTAGATAACCAAACTCATCCGAGAAGGCAAAATCAAGTGTTTTGCTCAGTTCGGTATCGATTTTATCCGCTTCCTCCCAGGCGGCGCGCACCTGCAGGCCGCCTTTAATGGTCTGCAGACGCAGGTGGTCTTCCTCGTTCACCATGAGGCTGAAGGTCTCTCCGGGGCCGATGAACACGCCCGCAGGCCGCGTCCCGTCCGCCAGGGACGGGCTGATCAACCGCCTTTCCACCAGCACCCCGCGGTCCAGTTCAGACGTGTCCAGCAGCGACAGGTACACCGACCGCGCCACGTTTTCGCTGCGCTGGACGGCGTTTTCCACCTGTTCGATCACGCGGAACCGCTCGTTCTTGATCGAACGGTGCACGAAGGGCAGGGTGGTCAGGTTCCGCGCAAGACGGGCCCGGCTGCTGATCACCAGGTCCGCCGTCTCGCCTTCGGGCACGCACCATTGCGGCACGTCGACCAGCAGTTCCGTGTACAGGTTTTCCATACCGGTATCCATGCGCCTGTCCATGCTCCTATCCATGGGCCACTTGATTTATGTCCGAGCCGCGTTCGAGTTCGTTGATGCGGTCCCGCAGATCCGCCGCCTGTTCGTAGGCTTCACGGCCGACGGCCTTTTTCAGGGCCCGCCTGAGGTCGATCAGTTCCCGCCGCATCTTCTGCCGGGACGGATCGGACACGGGGACCTTGCCCCGGTGGAACTCATTGCCGTGTATCTGCTTGAAGAGCGGGACCAGTGTCTCCTTGAAGGCGCGGTAGCATGCGGCGCATCCCAACTGTCCCGATTCGCCGAACTCCGCCGCGGACATGCCGCATTGTGGACAGGACGTCGTTTTCATCACCGATCCTACCCCTGGTCGCCATTCCGGGCCGCTCTCACAGGCCGCCGCCCTCGCTCTCACAGGCCGCCGCCCTCGCTCTCACAGGCCGCCGCCCTCGCTCTCACAGGCCGCCGCCCTCGCTCTCACAGGCCGCCGCCCTCGCTCTCACAGGCCGCCAACCCAGACACCTTTCCCGGTCCCCGTCCTAGGCCGCAACGGCGTTCAAAAGCCCATCTTCCAGCCTGAATGCGCAGTCCGCGCGGCGGCCAAGGTCTTCGTCATGGGTCACGACGACGAAGGCCTGTCCGTGCCTGCGGGACATATCCCACATCAGGTCCAGCAGCGCTTCCCCGTTCCCGCGGTCCAGGTTGCCGGACGGCTCGTCAGCCAGCACGATATGGGGCCGGCCCACCAGGGCCCGGGCCACGGCGACCCGCTGCTGTTCTCCGCCGGACAGCGCGACCGGCCTGTGGTCGAGACGAGCCGCCAGTCCCACCTCCGCGAGCAGGCCTCGGGCCCGGTCGCGGGCCGTGTCCCAGTCGCATCTTCCCACCAGCAACGGCATCATCACGTTTTCCAGCGCCGAGAACTCGGGGAGCAGGTGGTGCGCCTGGAAGACGAAGCCCACCGTCCGGTTGCGGAACTCGGCCAGCCGGTCGTCCGGCAGGTCGAACGCGTTCGTTTCGCCGATGAAGACCTGGCCGGAAGTGGGCCGGTCCAGCGTACCCAGGATATGAAGCAGGGTGCTTTTGCCCGCGCCCGACGCGCCGTGGATCGCCACGATCTGCCCGCGGCGGATATCGATGTCGATGCCCTTCAGGATCTCGAGCCGGCCGGTTCCTGAGAGGAAATCCCTGGTCAGGCTCCTCGCGCTCAGCACTTCATCGGTCCGGCTGTCGTCCGCTATGGGCGGTTCGTAGGCCATACCCCTGGCTTCCAGTCCCCCTCCCGCGTCCCGCGACGCGTTCGCTATTCGTGCCTGATCGCCTCGACCGGCACCAGGCCGGCGGCCTTCCGGGCCGGATAGACGGCGGCCATAACACAGATCAGCATGGATCCCAGGGCGACGCTGGCGAAATCCAGCGGGTCGACCCGCACGGGCAGCGCGTCGATCAGATAGATGTCCGGCGGCAGCGCGATGAACTCGAAGGTGCGCTGCGTCCAGCAGAGCACGTAGCCGATCACGCAACCGAGCAGGGTGCCCAGGACGCCGACCACGGAACCCTGGATGATAAACACCCTGGTGATGCTGGCGGCGGTGGCTCCCATGGACTTCAGAATGCCGATGTCCCGGGTCTTCTCCAGCACGACCATGATCAGGGTGCTGGCGATGTTGAAAGCGGCCACCAGGATGATCAGGTTGAGAATGGCGAAGGATCCCCATTTCTCGAGCGTCATCCACCGGAACAGGCCCTTGTGCCGCTGCATCCAGTCTACCGTAAAATACGCTACGGACGGGCTTGACGCAACAGGGGATTCGGCGGTCTCCTCCACGTAGCGGTTCAGTACGGCCTCGATCTCTTCGGAGATACGACCCGCATGGTCCCGGTCGGCAACCCGGACGGCGATGCCGTTAATGTCGCTTCCGAGTTTAAACAGCTTCTGAGACTCGTCCAGGGAGACATAGGCGGAGGAGGCGTCGTACTCGTAGAACCCGGTTTCCGAAATGCCCGTAACCCTGTAGGGCCGGATGTACGGCGTGAGCGCCGAGGTCAGGGAGAAACCCTGGATGTTGCCCAGGGCCACTCTTTCACCGACGACGATCCCCAGCTGGTCCGCGAGGCCCCGGCCCAGAACGATCCCGGGCAGCGGTCGTCCGTCCGGATTGGCCGGATCGGGCGCGGCCGTCAGGTCCAGGGCGCCGAAGGCGATGTTTTCCTCGAGGTTCGTGGCCAGGCGGCCCGATGCGATGTCCAGCCCGTGCACAATGACGCCCGCCGCGGCATTTCGCGTCGTGGGCACCGGTGCGCAGACGGCTTTCTCCAGCACGTATGGCGCGGCCGAGACCACCTCGTCCACCGACAGGATGACGTCGATCAACGGATCGTATTCGGAAATCGAACCGTCGCCGAGCAGCGAATACACGTTGATATGCGCGCGCTCCCCGATGATCCGTTCCCGGACCTCGCTTTCAAATCCGTTGAACAGCGAGAGGACGATGACGAGGGCGGCTACGCCCACCAGCACGCCGCCCACGGATATGTAGGTTATGAGGGAAACGAACCGGTTCTGCCGCTTGGAGCGCAGGTATCTCAGGGCGATGAACCATTCGTATGACCATCGTTTGCGCGGCACTATTCGGCACCCTTTGCGCCCGACGCGCGGGCCGGCCGGCCATCCGCTTCGTCCGGACCGTCTTCCCCGAAGACCTCGGCCTCGTCCGGGCCATCGGAGCCGTCTTCGAAGACTTCCCGGCGCAGGTGGGGAAAGAGGAGCACGTCCTTGATGTTGGCCGAGTCGGTGACCAGCATGGCCAACCGGTCGATGCCGATGCCGCATCCCCCGGTGGGCGGCATGCCGTATTCCATGGCGCGCAGGAAGTCTTCGTCCATCGTGTGGGCTTCCCCGTCGCCCTTCCGCTGCATTTCCAACTGCTCCTCGAACCGGCGGCGCTGGTCCACCGGGTCGTTCAATTCGGTGAAGGCGTTGGCGAACTCGCTTCCGCAGATGAAGAGTTCGAACCGCTCTGTAAGGTCGGGATCGTCCTGGCGGCGCTTGGCCAGGGGGGAGATCTCCACGGGGTAATCCGTGATGAAGGTCGGATTCACAAGGCGGTCCTGCACGAAGCGCTCGAAGAGTCCGTCGATCATCCGGCCCCGGCCCAGGGCGGCGTCCACATCCAGTCCCCGTTCACCGCAGACCGCGGCGAGTTCTGCGGTAGTCAGGCCGGCGACGTCGATACCGCTGTATTCACGGATGGCGTCGAGCATGGGTATCCGCTGCCAGGGGGGGCTCAGATCGATGGCCTGGTCCTGGTACGTGTGCTCCAGCGTGCCGTTCACCTCCTCGAAAACCGCGACGAAGAGGCGCTCCACCAGATCCATGATGTACTGGTAATCTACATAGGCGATATAGAACTCCAGCATGGTGAACTCGGGATTGTGCGTGCGGTCGATCCCTTCGTTACGAAAATCATGCCCGATTTCATACACGCGCTCCATGCCGCCGACGATCAACCGCTTGAGGTAGAGTTCATCGGCGATGCGCATGTAAAGCTGCATGTCGAGGGCCTGGTGGTGGGTCTTGAAGGGACGGGCCAGCGCGCCGCCGTACAGGGGCTGGAGGATCGGCGTTTCGACTTCGATGAAGCCCTCGCCGTCCATGAACCGCTGGATGGACCGGATGAGTCGCGAGCGCTTGAGGAAGACTTCCTTGACCCCGGGATTGATAATCAGATCGACGTAGCGCTGCCGGTACCGGGTCTCGACATCCCGGAGGCCGTGCCACTTTTCGGGCAAGGCGCGCAGGGACTTGGACAGCAGCGTCAGTTCGTCCGCCATGACGGTGGTTTCACCGGTCCGGGTGGTGAAGACGGCGCCTTTCACGCCCAGGTAGTCCCCGACCTCGATCAACTGGTCGTAGACCTCGTAGGTGTCCGGTCCGACGCGGTCGAGCCGGACGTAAATCTGGATCCGGCCGGTGCGGTCGAGCAGGTGGGCGAAACCGGACTTGCCGTGGCCCCGCTTGGACGTGATCCGGCCCGCTACCGAAACGGACTCGGCGGATTCGATCAGCGCTTCCGCCTGATCGAGAATGGACTGGGCGGGATGGGTTACGTCGTAGCGGACGGGGTACGGATCGATGCCGCGCGCGCGGATCTCTTCAAGCTTGCTGTACCGTTGTCGGTTGAATTCGATCGGGCTGCTCACCCGTTTGCTCCGAAGGACTTCATGGTTGGTGGCGGACCCCGGTAGAGGCGCGCTGCGGATTGATCGATGCGCCGCCTGCGTGCCGGACCGGACGGGCACCGGAATATAGGCGCGACGGGCCGTTCTGTCAACGAAAAAGGACTTCCGGAACGGCGTGCAGGACGGGCACAGGATGGGTGCCGGATAGGCGCGTGCGGCGTGCGGAACGGCGTGCCGGATAGGCGCGTGCGGCGTGCGGATGGGCTTGCACGGGAAAGGCGCGCTCGGCAGACGCGCCGGGGCGGTTTCAATCGCTTTTCTCGGAGTCGCCACGACGGAGATAGGCCTCGATGAAGGCATCAATCCCGCCGTTCATCACGGACTGGATATTGCCGATTTCCGTTCCGGTCCGATGGTCCTTTACCATGGTGTAGGGGTGGAAGACGTAGGAACGGATCTGGCTGCCCCACGCGATGTCCTTCTTGTCGCCTTCGAGCCGTTCCCTTTTCTCCCGGATCTCATCTTGCCGCTGCTGGTAAAGGCGGGACATGAGCACCTTCATGGCGCTTTCCCGGTTTCGGTGCTGGGACCGCTCGGACTGGCACTGCACGACGACGCCGGAGGGCCGGTGGGTGATGCGCACGGCCGAAGAGGTCTTGTTCACGTGCTGGCCCCCGGCGCCGCTCGCCCGGTAGACGTCGATCTCCAGATCCGCCTCGCTTAAATCGATATCGCCCGGATCGTCGATTTCAGGCAGCACGGATACCGAGGCGAAGGAGGTGTGCCGCCGGTGGTTCGAGTCGAAGGGGGAGATGCGCACGAGGCGGTGGACCCCCGCTTCCGCCTTGAGGTACCCGTAGGCGTACTCGCCCGAGACTTCGATGGATACGCTCTTGATGCCGGCTTCCTCGCCCGGCTGCAGGTCCAGGGTATCGAAAGCGTAGTCCCGGGATTCCATCCAGCGCAGGTACATGCGCATGAGCATTTCCGCCCAGTCCTGGGACTCGGTACCGCCCGCCCCGGGGTGAATGGAAACGATGGCGTTCTTCGTGTCGTCGGGGGCCGACAGCATGCTCTGCAGCGTCGCCGCCTCCAGGAGTCCCCGCAGCGACCGGACCCCTTCTTCTATCTCGTCGAAAGCCTCCCGGTCGTCCTCCTCTACGGCCATTTCGAAGAGGGTCTCCAGGTCCTCGGCCTGACTGCCCATCTCGTTCCAGCCATCGATGATCTTCTTGTGATCGCTGATCTGCCGGCTGATCGTCTGGGCCCTGGCCTGGTTATTCCAGAAGTCCGGTTCGCCCGTAACGCCTTCGAGCCGGGCCGTCTCCGCCTGCCGGTTCTCTATGTCAAAGCCCCCTCCAGAGCCAGGACAACTGGCTTCGGCACGCTTCCAGCGCGTTTTTGATTTCGGATGGTTCCATCATCTTGGGCATGTGCTCCTTTCTAAAACCGCCTGAACGCTTCTTCCAGCAGTTCCTGGTCGCGGATGGAGTCCGCCCCGGAGGAACGGACCGGATCACCGGACCGTATGCAATCCAGGAAATGGGCATTCGCCCGGCGGAACGCCCAGTCTCTCGGCGCATGCGGCTGGGCGTGCTCCTGTACGTCGCCCGCCCGGTAGACCGAGACCCGGGCCGGCACGTTCCTGAGCAGCGGGGGCGGCATATGGACCTCCACCCATCCGTCTTCTAAATACACCTTGACGCCCTCGTCCCAGAAATTCGCCGACAGCCGGCCCAGTTCCAGCACCGCGTCGAAGCCTTCCATGGCGAAGACCATCAGTTTGGTCGGACCGTCGAGGGCCACGTAATTCAGTGCCCGGACCTCGCCCAGGAGGTGGCGTATCAGATTGATGTTGTGGCAATACAGGTTGTTCAGGCTGTAGATCTCACGGACGCGTTCCTGTTCCAGCCACTCCGGGGGCCGTGGCTCGATTTCCGGGTAGGTCTCGTCCGTCCGGATCGGCGTCCCGGCGTTGCAGACCCAGTCTCCGGCGAAACAGTGGCCCCTCGCGTGGGTGATCGCCCCGAGTTCGCCGGACGACGTCAGTCCATCGATGATCGAACGGGCCAGTTCAACGCCGGTATCGAAGCGTTTCATGTACCCGACCATCAGGTGGCGTTCGTTGCGCTCGGCGGCCTCGACCATGCGGCGGGCATCGGCCAGGTTGGTCGCCATGGGCTTCTCGAGATAGACGTGCTTGCCCGCGTTCAACGCGTCGATGGAAACCGGCGCATGGGCGTCGTCCGAAGTGATCTGCACGATGGCGTCTATCGCGGGGTCGACGCAGAGTTCCTCGTGGGAGTCGCAGATCCTCGCGACCCCGAAACGGTCGGCCACCAACCGCGCGAGTCGGGGCCGGCGGTCGGCCAGGGCGACCACCTCGCAACCGGCCATCTCCGTGAAATTGGGCAGGTGGACCAGTTGACCCATGAATCCCGCGCCGACGAAGCCGATCCTGATCCGTTCGTTGTTCGAAGATTCCACACCATCCTCCGGGTGCCATATGCGCCAGTTTGACCGCTATATTAAACCTTTGCCGGCCAGGCTGGTAAAGGACTTTCGCCCGATGATGATGTGGTCCAGCACCTTGATGTCGATCATCTGGCCCGCGTCGACGAGCTGGGCCGTGATCTTGAGGTCGTCCTGGCTTGGCGTGGGATCGCCGCTGGGATGGTTGTGTACGAAGATCACCGAGGCGGCCGAATCGAGGATGGCGGGTTTGAACACCTCGCGGGGATGGACGATGCTCGCCGTAAGACTGCCCACCGACACGGTCACGCCGCGGATCAGGCAGTTGCGCGCGTCGAGCATCAGGACCATGAAGATCTCCTTGCGCAGGTCCCGAAGCCTCGGCATGAAGTAGCGCGCCACGTCCGTGCTCGAGATGAAGGACTTCTTATCCATGTCCTGCGCTTCGAGCCGGCGGCCTATTTCGATGGCGGAGGCGATCTGGGCGGCCTTGACGGGTCCCACGCCCGACACCTGGCACAGCTCGCTCAATTCCCGGGTGGCGAGGTGGCGCAGGCCGCCGAAGTGCTGCAGGAGTTCCCGTGAGATTTCAATGACGTCCCTGCCCCCCGCGCCGTTTCCCGTGCGCAGGAGCAGTGCGATCAATTCCGTGTCCGACAGCGTGTGTATGCCGTACTTGAGCAGACGCTCCCTGGGCTTTTCGTCCTCCGGCCAGTCCCTGATCGGCGTTACTCCCTGTAAATCGGTCATCGCATCATCCTTTCTGCAGGTCATTGGAAACATAGCGTGTTGACCGATTCAGTCGGATTTCGATCAGGCGATCTCGTAAGCTATTGCGCCTCCTCGCCCGGACGCTCCGCCGCGCCTGAACCCGGATTCGCCGGGCCGCCCGTATTTGGTGAGCCGGCCGGCTCCTGCGCGCCGGAACCCGGATTCGCCGGGCCGCCCGTGACCACCGGTTTCATCGCTTCCACGAAAGGCTTGAAAAGGTCGATGGGGACGGGGAACAGCGTGGTGGAGTTGTTCTCCGCCGCCACGACCGAAAGGGTCTGGAGGTATCGCAACTGCACGGCGACGGGATGGGTACCCATGACGTGGGCGGCCTCGGAGAGTTTTTCCGCGGCCTGCTGCTCTCCCAGGGCGTTGATGACCTTGGCCCGTCGTTCCCGCTCCGCTTCCGCCTGCTTGGCCATGGCCCGCTGCATCTCTATGGGCAGGTCGACGTTCTTGATGACGACCATGGACACCTTGATGCCCCAGGGTTCGGTCTGCTGGTCCAGCAGGATCTGCAGGTCCTCGTTGATCTTGTCCCGGTTGGACAGCAGGTCGTCCAGTTCCACCTGCCCGAGTACGCTCCGCAACGAGGTCTGGGCCAGCTGATGGGTCGCCTGCAAAAAGTCCTCCACCTCGGTGATCGCCCGTTCGGGGTCGATGACCCGGAAGTAGATCACCGCATTGACCTTGATGGACACGTTGTCCCGGGTGATCACGTCCTGGGCCGGCACGTCCTTGGTCACGGTGCGCAGGCTTACCTTTTCCATTTTGTCGATACCGGGGATCAGGATAATGATACCCGGTCCGTTCTTCCCTATGAGGGCCTTTGAAAGCCGGCCCAGCCGGAATATCACACCCCGTTCGTATTCGCGGAGTATCTTGACCGCGTTGGTGAAGAGTATGATGAGGATCAGGATGATTACGATCGTCGATAGCTGAAATCCGTCAAAGAACATGGGCATCCTCCCCTTGTTACGTTGCGTCCGTACCTGATTCCAGGTTTTCCACCTTGAGTCGCAGACCATTTACCTCCACTACCCGAATCGGCGTATCGGGCTCGATTGGCGTTTCGCTCGTGGCGAACCAGTATTCACCGTGGACGAACACTTTGCCGTTCCGGCTGTCCACGGCCGTGTGCGCGCGGCCTGTCTCGCCGATCAGTCCCTGGCTGCCCGTGGTCGTGCGCCGCTTCTGGGCCTTCAGCGCGTAGCCCACGGCGAAAAGCGTGAAGGCCGCGGTCGCGATCACGGCCGGAATGATGGCATACAGGGATATGCGGAGATAGGGATCGGGCGAATCGATGAGCATCATCGAGCCGATCGTGAAGGAGACGGCGCCGCCGAGGGTCAGGAGGCCCCCGCTGGCCACGAACAGTTCCGTGACGAATAATCCCAGTCCGAGCATTAGCAGCAGAAGCCCCGCGTAGTTGATGGGCAGCGTCTGCAGGGCGAAAAGCCCGATGACGATACACATGCCGCCCACGACGCCGGGGAAGATGGCCCCGGGGTTGATGAACTCGTAGATGAGCCCGTAGAACCCGAGCATCATCAGGAGATAGGCTATGTTGGGATTGGAGAGCACGCTCAGTACCCTGTGATGCCAGCTCATTTCGCGAATACTCACCTCGGCGTCCTTCGTGCGCAATACCCGGCTGCCTTCCCGGACCTCGACCACGGTGCCGTCGATCCGTATGAGCAGGGAGTCCAGCGTGGCGACGTTCAGGTCCACGACGTTCTGCTCCACGGCTTCCCGGTCGGTCAGGGCCTCGGCCTTTCGCACCGCCAGTTCCGCCCAGTCCGCGTTTCGGCCGCGCTTTTCGGCGATGGACCGGATATAACTCACGGAGAAGTTCTCGACCTTCTCCTGCATGGTCGAGTCCGCGACCGCGCCGCCGATGCCCACCGGGCTGGCCGCGCCGATACTCGTGCCCGGCGCCATGGCGGCGACGTGGGCGCTCATGGTGATGAAGACGCCCGCGGACCCGGCGCCCGCGCCGCTGGGCGCCACGTAGACCACGACCGGCACGTTGGAAGCGAGCATGTCCTTGATGATCAACTGAGTGGACTCGAGAAGCCCGCCTGGCGTGTCGAGCATGATCACCAGGCATTCCGACCGGTCGTCTTCGGCCCGTTCGAGCGCGGTGGAAACGTGCTGGACGCTCACCGGACCGATCGGACCGGTCAGGGAGATGACGTCGACCCGGGATGCCGCGGCGTCCGCTCCCGGCCAGGCCAGCCCGCAGGCCAGCAGGATGCAGTTAAGGATTCGTATCGGGTTCATGATGGGCTCGCCCGGTTGGTTCGTAAAAGGTTTTGAGCGGCGGCTAGGGCCGGTGATTCGGATTGAGCAGGTGAACGAGTTGCACGGCCTGGAACAGCGCCGCCGGTTCGATCTGGGGCCTGAGGGACCGGCGCCGCGGGAACAGCGTGGTCTCTCCCATCATGGGCGGCGCCACCACGACTTCGACCTGGCCCGGGTTTATACGGATGTTCCGTCTCGGACACTTGGGCCAGATGGAATGGATGCCCCTGAAGGCCATGGGGATGACGACCACGTCGGGCGGAATCTTGCTGAACAGCCCGTGCTGCAGGGGTATGGACTGGATGTCGAAGGCCGCCGTGGTCCCCGCGGCGTAAATGATGCCCGGCCGTTTCTCCAGCAGTCCGGCGAATCGCTGGGTCGCGTTGTTGGTGTCTCCCGCGCGGGGCAGGACCACGTAACCGTCGACTTCCTCGAGCAGCCGGTCGAATTCCGCGGCGTTCACGCCGAACAGGGTCGTGCTCCAGGATCCCAGGCGCAACGTCACGTACTCCGTCAGTCCCGACCGGGACAGGATGGTGCAGGGACGGGATTCTTCCCAGCCCAGGGCGTCCAGCAGCACGCGGGACTGCAGCACCTTGTACATGACGGGATGGTCGAAGACGCTCTGGTGGGTCGGAAAGAAGAGGACCTTGTACCGCCCCTCGTGGAGCTTGAGCACGCGGGCCAGTTCGCCGACCATCGGATCGACGTGGACCTTGACCGTGATTCCGAAGATCTTCAGGGTCCTGTCTGCCCAGGTGAGACTGTTGTGCCAGGCCGCATCGAGCTTCTCCCGCTCGTCCAGGATCTCCTCCTCGATGGCGAGCTTGTTCCTGACGTACCGCCAGGAAGCGCCGATCCAGCGGGAGAGCTTTGTTGCGCGCTTGACGGGCGAATACCGGGCGTTGCGCCCCACGTGCGGATACTCCAGGAAGTGGCCCGCGGCGGTCCGGTCCAGCAGGGGCGGCACCACCATGGGGTCCAGCATGGAGGCGAGTTCATCGGGGATTTTCGCTCTCTCCTCCTCATGGTCCTTCATGTGCTGGTTGATCCGGTAGATGACCAGGTTGCACTTGTCCATCAGGGCATGGGTCAGGTCGATCATGTCCCGGGTCAGGCTCGTATAGTGATGGCCGTACCAGTATCCGGTAGGCTTAAGCTGCGCGGGGTTCTCCTGGTGCGCCTGGAAGAACTCCACCATCATGGCCTGGCCAAGCAGGATGTCTTCCTGCACGCCGTCGATCTTGCGCTGGATGTACTTGCTCGGGACGTGACGGCGGCAGAACTCGGCCAGCAGTTCGGCTTCGCTGATGATCTTCCATACCGCGCAGCCGAACCAGGCGAAGTTGGTATAGGTATTGTAACGAACAGCGAGCAGTTCGCCGGCGGCCAGGTATTCGAGCGTCTTCTGCGCGGTGTTGTGGAATATCTCTCTCAGCGTAGAAAGGGTTTCTTTGCCGTCGAGCGTGCATGGATAGGTGGCCTGCCAGATGGGGTCGTCTTCCGGCACGATGTCCTTGAGCTTCTCGGCGACAGGCTGGGCGTGAGACAGGGGCACACGGGACAGCCTGGCCCCGGCCAGGGCGGCCTCGCCTTCGTCCGGGGTAAACACGTTGCTCGCCCGGAGCGCTTCGACATAGACCGTCTGGTACAGTTCGAGGAACTGGGCGGTCGCGCCCGGGTCCTGCCGTAGGAACTGCTCCCTTACGCGGGCGTACAACTGGACCGACTGGTAGTAGTCGGGGGCGACCCGCCGGAACTGGGCGTAGGCCTCGCCCATCCGCTGGTCGCGGAGTCGGGGAACCCCTTCGTATATCGCGCCGATCAGCTTCGCGCGGTAGCCCAGTCCCTCCAGCCCGATCGTGCCACCGGGCGTCCGCGAAGGCGGCCACTTCAGCAGTTCCGGATCGACACCTTCGAAATAACCCTCGCTGTTCGCCAGGTCCAGTACGCCCTGCGCGGCCTGGTCGTAGACCGTGAGCAGGACGTCCACGTTCCTGATCAGGGTCTGGTGATCGAACCAGATCGAAGCGGCATCGATTTTCTGGGTCGCGGTGTTCACGTCGGGTACCTTTAGAGTCCGGCCCGCTATGCGCGCTATCGGGCCGCCGGGGTCGCTGCGTCAGCCCTGCACGTTGCAGGGCCGCCGGGATCGCTGCGTCAGGCCTACGCGCCGTCCAGTGGATAGAGTTTCCTGCCGAGGCGGTGGTAGGAGACAAAGCCAGGGTCATGGACACCCGGTTCCGTGACCACGTGGATCGCACCCGCCCAGGGTTCGAATCCGGCCCGGAAGTGGGCGGATGACTTTACGCCGATGTAACGCATTTCCCTTGGGTCCAGGCCGAGAGATTCCGAAAACGCCGTATCGAAAGGCTGTTCTCGCTCGTTCACGAGAATGACGTGCACGCCTTCCTGACGGATATGGGCCGACGGCCCCATCGTACCCTCCAGGCCGGCGAGCATGGGGCCGTGGTATCGGAATTTGCCGTCCGACAGGGCCAGCACTTCCACCGTCATGTTCACCGGATCGCCCTGTACCGGCGTGGATTTCCCCCCGACGTCCAGCGTTATCGTGGCGCCCACACCCGCGTCCATGCACCGGTCCACCGCCTCGGGGTCGACGATATACAGGACACAGGCCTCTTCAAGACCGGCCTCGATGAACGTCCGCAACATAGCCGTACTGTCACCCGGCGAGCCGCCGCCCGTATTGTCGTTGCGGTCCGCCAGCACGGCCGGGTACAGGCCCTCCTCGTGGACCCGGTCCAGGGACTCCTTCGTCGACGGCATATGGAAATGCCAGTCGGCCCGCCTGTCGTACAGGTATGCGCCCAGTTCGTCGGCGTAACGCTGGGCCAGTTTCTGGTCGTCGTCCGTCACGATGTACACCGACGCGCCCATGTGGGGAATGTCCGCCAGCGGAAAACAGGTGGCGATCGATCCGCAGACGACGCCGGGCCTCGATTCGATTTCATGTAGATAGTCGATCGCCTCCTTCATGGGCGAATGGGCGGTCACCTGGTTCATGCCCCAGACCATGGGGATCTGGTGCAGCGCCATGGTGGGACGCAGTCGCTCCCGCAGAATCCGGACGAGCACATCGGCGCATTCCCGCCCCCGGGGCGCCATGTCCACCTCCGGGTAGGACTCCCGGCCGATCAGCACGTCGGCCTGCTCGATCATCAGCGGGGTCACGTTGGAGTGGATGTCCAGCTGGCCGACGATGGGCACGTCCCCGACGAGGTCCCGAACCGCGGAGAGGATGTATCCCTCGCCGTCGTCGATGCCTTCGGCCACCATGGCGCCGTGCAGTTCGAGCAGCACGCCGTCGATGGGCCCCGCGCTGCGGAAACCGTCCAGCATCTCGCCGAGGATTTCATGGAAGAGCGCGCGGGGCGTTGGACCGCTGGGATGGGGTTCGGCCACGATCGTGGGGATCAATTCAAACCCGTGGACTTCCGCGCCTTCTATGAAGCCGCCCGTGGGTTTGTTCGCCCCCCGGAAGGCCGTCAGGATGTCGCCGCCTCGCAGGCCGCCGTACCGTTCCCGGTAGTTCCTCCGGGTGGTTCCCACGGTCGTGAACGTGCTCGTTTCGTGGGCGATGATACCGGTTACGACGCGCATTCGATACCTTTCCAATTCAAGCCCGGTAAATGCCGTAGACCAGGAGAAGCCAGCCGATGATGAACGCCACTCCGCCCAGCGGAGTCACGGCGCCCAGCCAACGGACGCCCGTGAGACTCAATACGTACAGGCTGCCGGAGAACAGGACCGTGCCCACGATGAACGACCATCCCGCCGCCGGTGGAATCGTATCCGGCCAGCGCGAGACCGCCCAGGCCGCGAAGAGCAAGGCGAAGGCGTGGTACACCTGGTACCGGACGGCGGTCTCGAAAATCTCCAGCATTTCCGGAGTGAGCCGGCCCTTCAATCCGTGAGCGCCGAAGGCCCCGGCGACCACGCCCAGAAGCGCTGAAACAGCCCCGGTTATCGCGAAGAGTTTATCCATAAGTACTAAGACCTGTTCGGCGAGTACCCAGATCTGCCCGGCCGCCTACCAGATCGGCGCCAGCCAGCCGCCGTCGACGGGCAGGGCCGTACCGGTGATCCACTCGGCGTCGTCCGAGGCGAAAAACACGCAGGCCCGGCCGATGTCCTTCGGCAGTCCCAGCCGGGGGAGAGGGGTCTTCTCCAGCGCTTCGGCGACCTGGGCCTCGGTCAGGTAGTCCTGGATCGGCGTTTCGATATAACCCGGACAGATCGTATTGGCCGTAATGCCGTGGGAAGCCAGTTCCACCGCGGTATCGCGGGTGAGATTGACGACCCCGGCCTTGGCCGGTGCGTACGCCGGTCCGCCGCCGCCGTGGAAGGCGTGCACCGAGGCGATATTGATGATCCGTCCCGCGCGGGATTCCTTCAGGTGTGGAACGGTCGCGCGCGTGGTCAGGAACAGGGCCCGCAGGTTGACGCCCATGATACGGTCCCACGTCTCGACCGGGGTCGTCTGGCTGTCCCCGAGTTTGAAAATGCCCGCGTTGTTGACCAGGATGTCCAGGCCGCCGAAGGCCTCCAGCGTCCGGTCGACCAGGCGATTGACGGCCGCTTCGTCCGATACGTCGGCCTGTACGAAGAGCCCCTCGGAATCCATCTCGTGCAATGCCGCTACGGTAGGCATCGTCACGTCCTGGTCATGATACTTGCCCGGTTTCGGCCGTTCGACGACATCGCACACCACGACGCGGGCGCCTTCTCGGGCCAACTCGATGGATATACCCCGTCCTATACCGGAACTGCCGCCCGTGACGATAGCGACCCGACGATGGAGTTTCACGATGTCCTCTGTTTAACCTGGTAACCAAACAGGAGCCGTCCTGAACTGATTATAACCAGATCGTAAAATCGAGGCAAGACATGTGTTTATAAATGGATTGCGTTTTTCAGCACCGTCTTTAGTAATATAGACTTCACGCCTGTCCATACCATCCCATATCACCGCAGGAGGATTCCATGAAGATCACGCACGCCGAACGAACGGCCCTGAACGTGCCGTTCTACGCCCCGCACGTCGATCACGCCATGGCACGGGCGAACACCCATAACGAGCGCGTCTGGATGTACCGGCTGGAGACCGACAACGGCCTGGTCAGCATAACCGACGGCCACAGCCCCGCAGACACCGCCGGACTGGTCGGCAAAGACCCATGGGCCATCATGTGGGACGACGATATCGGCTTCGGACCGCAGATCGCCGCCTTCGACCTGTGCGGGAAGGACGCCGGGGTGCCCGTGCACGCCCTGCTGGGCAACAAGCTGCGGGACCGCTGCCCCCTTTCCTGGTGGGACATCGACATGGCGCCCGAAGACTGGGTCAAGGAGGCGGAAGAGTCCCTGCGGCGCGGCTACACGTCCTTCAAGATGAAGGCGCGGCCCTGGCGCGACATCATCGCCCAGATCGACGCGGTGAGCGAGGTCGTCCCGGCCGACTACCGGTTCGACGTGGACTTCAACGGTTTTCTCCTCACCCAGGCGAAAGCGGAACAGATCCTGTCACAGCTCGACCAGCGGATGAACGTGGGCATGTATGAAAGTCCCTTCTACCTGCGGAAAGACCTCAAGGGCGCGCAGATGCTGCGGGAACGGATCCAGAAGCCCATCGTGGAGCACTTCGGAGACGACGTGTGGCAGGCGGAGGTCAGCGACGGGTTCGTGGTCGGCGGCGGCGCCTCGGGGACGTTGCGGCAGGGCATCATGGCGGCCGCGTTGAACAAGCCCTTCTGGCTGCAGATGGTGGGGGCCGGACTGACCACGACTTTCGCCGCCCACATCGGTTCGGTGCTGTCCCACGCCCAGTTGCCCTATATCACCTGCCACGAACTCTGGCAGACCGACCTGTTGACCGAACGGATCAAGGTGGTGGACGGATACATGGAGGTGCCGGACAAGCCCGGTCTCGGCGTGGAGGTCGATGAAAAGGCCATCGAGACCTACGCCGTCGACGACGACGAACCCACGGCGGTGCAGCGCTACCGCAGCAAGAAGCAGATCCTGCGCGTGGTCTGGCCGGGCCATGCCGGCGGGCAGCGCGTCTGGGAGTTCACCGACGAGAGCATCTACCAGCCCGAGTTCTACAAGGGGAATCTGCCCGGATTCGAAACGGGGGTGCACCTCGAGGTGATCGAAGACGACCACAGTCCGGCCTTCGAAAAGCGGCACGCTGAACTTGCGCGGCGGGAGGCCGCCGTGGCGAGAGCGCCGAAGGGGATTTAGGAAAGGCTGTGCAGCCGCGCGACGTCAGCCCCCGTTGGAGCGGGACCGCATGAATGTCTCCGGAATCACCCGTTGCGCTGCTTCGACGACGCGTTCTTCCACGTCGCCGGCGAAGCGATTGGGCAATCCGAAATACATGTTGGCGTCGCCGCCTTCGTACCCGCCCTCCTTCCAGATCCGCCGGGAAGGTATGTAGCCGGGAAAGTCGTTGGCATACGCGCCGATCCACATCCTGGCGGGATCGTACATCCGCCTCAGTCTGAAGGCGTAGTCCGCGACGACCTCTCCCGCCAGGAAGACGATGGCGAGTTCGTCTCCGAACGACCAGCCCTGGACCGGATAGCTGAGCGCTTCCGGCACCGCTTCGCCGGTGTCCATGCGGGCGATCCACTTCCGTGCGTGGTAGCCCGTGACGTCTGATTTCTCTGCTGCGGCCGTCCAGGCCTCGCGGGTTGGCAAGGTGTCGTAGGGCAGCGAGGCGTGAACCAGGCGGCACCGGATACGTCCCGACAGGGTTCGTCCGGTGATCCCGAGCAGGCGGTCCACTTCCCACGCGATATCTCCACCGTGACGCCGGGAAAAGGAAAGGCCCGTGCGGGGAAAGGGATTCGCGTTGGCGGCGCACCCGATGGTGACCAGAGCAACGGCCTCAGGGTGGTTCCGCATGACCCTCTCGGCCGCGAATCCCGCCCAGTCGCCGCACATGAAGTTGTCCGCGGGGCCGAATGTCGTGCAGTGGCAGGCATAGCTGACCCACACCGCCCTCAGGTTTCCTTCCGGGTCATCGACCCGTAACATGGGCATCACGTGATCCACGGGCCCGATCTGTGCACGCCGGTTCACCGCGAACCCGGCGTGACCCTCGTTGTAACTCAGACGAGACGGTTTCCGGTCCGACAACGCACGCAGCCCCACCTCCACGAGCCGTTCCGTCACTTCCCCGGTATAGCGGTCGATATGCCGCTGGTGCGCCGCCGGGATATCCGCACTGAACAGCATGGGCGCCGCGCCTGAAAGCATGGGCGCATTGTGAGTGTGGGTATAGCACAGGACGATACGTTCCCGGTCGATCCCCGCCCGCCTGTTCAATTCCCGCGCGACGGACGCCGTCATGGACTCGGTCACGCCGCAGTTGTCCAGGGCCAGCATCAGGACCGGCCGCTCCGCGCCGATGGCCAGGGCGCGGGCGTAGAGGGGCGCCTTGATCTTCGCCGTTTCTTCCCTGCGCGCGCCATAACCACTCAGACGCACCGGGTAGTCAGGGGTTACGTCGACTTCGGACACGCCGATCGGGATCAGTTCGCTCATCGGTATTCCCTGCCTTCCCTGCGCGACGCGAACGCGCCGCGAACGCGTGCCGGCTAGTACCATTCCGTCCTGTGGGGGGTCCCCGGGAAGAAGACCGCGTCGACCGCCAGGGACAAGACGACGCCCAGGAGAAACCCGAGGATCGCTCCGGTGAAAAACGGTTGCGCGGCGCGGTACATGCGCACGCCGCCGATGCGAATCAATACGATCTGCAGGAGCCAGGCGAGGAAAATCGGCAGAAAGGCGTTCCTCACCACGCCGCCCACGTCCCCGACGGCCATGCCGACGGGATGCAGGGGCCACCACGTGAATAAAGCCCTGCCGGCGATGACCAGGCCGTTGATCAGCATGCCGGACAGCAGGAACAGGGCTTCGAGGACCCCGATCTGGGCGGCGTTGGTCGCCCAGACGATGGTGCGTCCGAAGAAGAACGTTCCCAGGCCGCCGGGCTGGGTATGGAGGTTATTGGCGCCTAAAGTATGGGCGGAATGGACCAGAGAGACGACCGAGACCACGGCGCTGACGCCGATGGCCAGGCAAATCCAGCCGAACAACCCGCGGCCGCGGCCTTCCAGCCGGTTTTTCAGCCACGCGATGTGCGAAAACCCGACCAGGGTGAAGGTCCGCCAGTTCCGCGCGAAACCGTTGGCCATGCCCATCACGTTGATGTCCCGCATGGACAGGGAGGCGGTACCGATCAGGCCGACCGTGAAGTAATTGGGTTTCACGGTGAGTTCCGCCATGACCAGCCCCGATTCGGCCACCACCCGGGCGAGTACCAGGTAGAAAGTGAACATGACGGCGAGAAAGAGCACGCCCACCGCAATGGAGAGTCCGGCGCTGTACAGCCACAGCACCGCGAACGCCGAACCGCCCGCGAGCCCGATGAGCGCCCATCGGTAGGAGAACAATTCCCGCGCCTCGCCGTCGTCCCGGACGGGCCGCCAGGCAGCGCGCCACACCGAAGCAAGATGGCGCCTTGCGATCCAGACCAGCCATGCCGCAAAGACGATAACGCCGCCCATGTACTGCATGCCGGTCAGGCCCCCCTGCACCACGCTGCCGCTCGTGGAGAACATGCCCATCCGGCTCAGCAGCCCCTGTTCAAACACACCGAACAGTTGGAAGAACCAGACACTGAAGAGGATCTCCGCGGGCGCGAAGAAGGCGAAGGACAGGGCGTAGATGTTCAGGTACAGGGGTATGCCCGGGAAGTAGGGGGCGATTTCCAGCGTGCCCATCGTCCCGGGATGTATGGGCAGCATGGGCAGCGCGCCCGAGTATGCCGCGCAGTTCCAGGCCATGGCGGAGAAGGTGAGGAGCAGCCCCGCTAGAAAAAGCCGGTTGCCGCCCCGTCCGGGACCCGGCTGAACTCGGCCCTCATCGGATTCCCCTATAAGCCGAAGGGCCGCTTCCGCCAGGGGGAATCGAAGGCGTTCGTACTCCATCCACTGCCTGCGGAAGATCACCACGATGCAGGCGCCGATCAGCAGGAGCGCGGCGAACAGGCAGAGCCACCAGAACACGGGCGTCATCCAGACGGACCACGGGATCCCCTGGCCCGGTTGCAGGCCTTCGTAGAATCGCCGGGCCGATTCGGAATCGCTCAGATAGACCCAGTGGGGAAGGTGAGGAAGGATGAGTTCGTCCCACCTGTTCTCGGGCGAAGCGAAGTAGGCGGGCGCCGCGATGGCGGAAACCATGTAGCGGGTGACACCCAGATCGGGCATCATGGACGCCGCCCAGCCCATGGCGAAGACCGTGAACAGCTCGGTTCGGGTTAGCGCTTTGCCCGGGCAGCAGGCCCGGCAGATCAGGTTGGGCAGTAGAACGAGGGCCAGAAAGGGGATCAGGAAGCCGGAGGGCAGGTGGGCGAACAGCATGAAATCGTAACCGCCCCGGTCGGCCAGGTATTGCGTGCCGAGCCCGATGAGGCCCGACAGGAGGAGGCCGATACCGGCCGCCCTCAGCGTTACGGGCTGGCGGTCCGGGCTGTCCGGGCCGTCCGGGCGGTCTGGGCCGCCCGGGCCGTCCGGAAGATTCGCAGATTTGCCGTCCCTAGGGTTCAGGCGCTGTATCCAGCATCTCCTTGTAGATGTCCGCGTAGATCTTGTCCCGTGGCACGCATCCGACGGCGAACTGGCCGAGTTCGTTGTGCTTCCCGCGCATCAGGGCGGTGCAGTAACTGACCGTGATACAGCTCTTCTTTCGGATCATTTCGCCGTGTTCGGCCACGTCCTTCGCGAAATCGGGATAGGCCAGCGCGCCTCTGCCCGATCCCATGACGGTGACCCGGCCGTCGCGGATATTCGCCGCGCCCGCGTTGACCATGTACTTCTGCAGCCAGCTGTACCCGGTACCCACGATGTGGAGTTCCGGATGCGCCGCGCAGAGGGAGGCGGCCGCGCGGAAGTGGCGCGCAACGCCGAACAGGGGATGTTCGGGGGCATCGTAGCCGTCCACCGGCGATCTCTCGGCCGGACGGCCCAGGTGGGGATTGTAGTAGGGGCTTCCCATGGTGGCGTTGATCATCCGGATCCCGGCCTCCTTGAGCAGGCCGGCCACCACGACCGGTTCCGACAGATCCTCCCGCAACGGATCGTCCGCATCCACGCCGAATCCGGAGAGGTAGGGTACGGGGTACGGTGCACGGGGCGTGCCCGTGCCGGTATCCGGGTCGGTGGTGTACGGAATGCCGTCGTATACGTTCATCCGGGTTGCCAACGGCAGTTCGTCCTTCGTTTCCTCGCGAATGCGTCCGATCACATTCCGGACCACCCGCGTCCGGTTCTCGAGACTCCCGCCGTAGTCGCCCTTCCGGAGCCGTGCGGCCAGGAGCTCGGAGAGCAGGTAGCGATGGCACTGCTTGATGTCCACAAAGTCGAATCCCAGTTTCCAGGCCAGGACCGCGGCATCCACGAGGGCATCCTCCACCCGGCCGAGGTCGGCGTCGGTCAGCACCGGGTAGTCCGGGGTAACCGGTATCTTGCGTTTCTTGTCCACGAGGGTGACCGGATCGGCGGCGGGATCGTGGAAGGCGATGAGCGGTTTCCGGTAACTGTATCGGCCCGAGTGGGTCAGCTGCAGCCCGACCACCAGGTCGTCATCGCGGCCATGGACGGTCCGGTGGGCCTCGCGGGTCTGCGCGAGCAGCGCCTCGAAGGAGGCGGCGTTGCCATCGTGCAGCCAGAGCTGGCGGGTATTCGCACGGGCTTCCTCCGTTACGGCCGTGGCCTCGCCCCAGATCAGTTTGGCCCCGCCCTCGCCGAACAGCCGCCACCGGCGAAACACCAGCTCGTCGGGCGAGCCGTCCAGGTGACCGTCACATCCCTCCATGGGGTGCACGGCCATGGAGTTGCCGATCGTGCGGTCCCCGAACCGGACGGGGCGCCAGAGCGGCGCGAGGTCCTCGGTCAGCGGAATATCGTCGTTCAAACCGAGGCGGTCGATATCCTGTTGCAGGTCGTCGAGCGAACGGTAACGGAAGTGCTTCGGCATGTCGTCATCCTATCATCTTGAGAGCCGCGGCATCACGAGGAAAGCCCGCGGCGCGTACCCGTACGTACCGGAATTCATGGGCTGGAATACCATCGCTTCAGCACCCGTTCCGCTTCCTTGTTCTGAGGACTGAATTCTATCCTGTCCTTGGTTACGCGGCTCGCGTCCGGGTACCATTTCCAGATGAACAGTCCCCGGAACCAGGGCATCCTCCCGACGGACCGAAACAGGGCTTCGTAGGCGTTGACCTGCTCGTCCGGATCGACCTGGTGGACTTCCTGGCTGACTTCCCCGCGCCGGTTCCGCCTTCTCGGCGGCCACTCCCAGGGCCGGATGGTCGACCCGGGTGAGTTCTTGTAACCTACTTCCGTGAAAAGCACGGGTTTTCCGTGCGTATCGGCCAGCCGGCCGATGTTCGCGATATGGGGTTCCCACCCGGACATGATTTCGGTGACGCTCGGTCCATGCCGGTCGGTCAAGGGGAAATAGGCGTTGACGCCGATGTAGTCGAGGTGGGGCCACAACTCGACCACGTCGTAATCCCCGTGCCAGTTCGCCGCGTAGGTGAGCTTCCCGTTGTAGACCTTCCTGATTTCCGCAATGAGCGACTTCCAGAATCGTGGACGGGACCGCACCGGATTCGAGAGTTCCGTAGCGATGCAGAGGATCTCCATGTCTTCCGCCTGCGCCAGTTCGGCGTAGTGCAGGATGAACGTCCGGTAATCCGCCTCCCACTGCCGCCACTCCTCCTCCGTTGTGAAATCGATCACGCCGATCCAGCCGTCGTCCACGGGCCTGGTCAGCCAGAGGTGGGGCTTGAGCATTAGCCGGAATCCCAGTTCCCTGGCCTTCCTGGCGGTCGTCCGCAGTCCCTGGTCGGTCTCCCCCCAGAATCGTCCGCGGCGGTTCAGCCGCACGGACGGCGTAGTGTGGTTCTCCATCCATCCGAAGGGCGTAAGCGCCAGCCACTCGATACCCAGTTCGCGCGCCGCGGGCAGGGCGTCCTCCGGCATCTCCCAACGGCCGCCCACCCAGGATACGCCCTTGTAGAAGTTCTCCAGCGCGTAAGGCGGTTCCTGTGCCGCGGGGCGGTCGCACCACAGGACGGTGCATGCCAACAATAAAAGACTGAGACAACGGATTGGCGTCATGTAGATGGATTGGCGTCATGATGAAACGGCGTCATGTAGATAAAACGGCCCGGGTCAGGCGAACTGGTCCGTCCCCTTTGTGATGAGGCTGCCGAGGTCCTCGCCCCGGCAGATCCGTTCCATGGCGCCGGGCGAGTTGAAGTCGAAAACGTGAATCGGCAGCCGGTTGTCGCGGGCCAGCAGCACGGCCGTCTGGTCCATGACCTTGAGATCGTGCTGAATGACCGAATCGTAGCTGATGACCTTGTACCTGCGGGCGTCCGGGTTTTCCCGGGGATCGCTCGTATAGATCCCGTCGGTGCCGTTCTTGGCCGAAAGCAGGACTTCGGTCCGAAGTTCCAGGGCGCGCAATACCGATGGATAGTCCGTGGTCACGTACGGATTCCCGGTGCCGGCGGCGAGGAGTACGATGCAGCCGTGCTCCAGGTGCCGGACGGCCCGGAGCCGGATGTAGGGTTCGGCCACGGTATTGATGGGGATGGCCGTCATGACCCGGACGTCATCCGCCCCGCGTGAAGTCAGGGCGCCCCGGAGCATCATGCTGTTGATCACGGTCGCGATCATGCCGATGTTGTCGGCCTCCGCACGCTCGATGCCCCAGTCCTGGCCCAGTTCGCCCTTGAAAATGTTGCCTCCGCCCGCAACGATCCCCACCTCGACCCCCGCGGCATGCAGCTTCATGACCTCGCTGGCAATGTACTCGATGGCGGAAGGATCGAATCCCCAGGGACTCTTACCCGAAAGCGCGCCGCCGCTGAGTTTGACCAATACTCGTTTGTAACGCACGGGTCCTCCTTTATCGATTTGCCGAAAGTTGGGAACTGAACCGGACGGGAAAGACCGCCGCGTCTTCCAGTCGCTTGTAGCGCCCAGGGAGGCTGTCCAGTTGCGATGACGCCCTGCGACCGGCCGCGGACAGGTCCGGCATCGGACCGTCAAGGCGGCCGCTGCGAAGGACACGGCCGAGCAGGGCTCCCACTCTGGGGATCCGGCCGGTTCGCCGCCCGGGGTTACCCGGTCCTCTATAAACTCCCCGTGCCCGTCGCGCCGCCTTCGTGGCCACCAGGGTCTGGTGGTTTACCGTAGCCAGCAGGAAAGTCTCGACGATCTGGGCTTCGATGATCGGCGCCGCTATCCTTATCAGCGGTTCGCCGGCGAAAACCACGGTCCCTACGGGGACGGCCAGAGACCTCCCGTAAACCGGAACGAAGACAGGAAATCAAAAAACGCTTCCGGAATGCGCTGGAACGGCGGCAACGTCTTCAGATGCGCGATGTCGTCCGCAGAAAACCTGAGCGCGGACAGATAATCGACGGCCTGTCGCAACCCGGCCGCGATGAGCCAGGACCGCCGTGCCGGCAGGTCCCTGACGAACAACTAGAAGGTGGCTTTCCCACGGCGTTCGTTCGCGAAATAGCCGGCCGCCATCGTGAGTTCGTACAGATCGGTTGCCAGCGAAGGCGACCAGTGAATCGGGCAGGAACCTCTCTGGCCCATGCAGATCCGCCCCCGGAAACCCAGCGCTGCATCCAGCGCCGTTACCGATACCGACCCGGCCGTTCCGGCACTGCTTCCGGTGCTGACCCCAGCCGACCCGCTTGAACCGGGAGGCCAGGCTGGCCAGGCTGACCGCTATATCTCCGCTTCCAGTTCGACCGGTTCGTCGTACGCCACGCCGTCCACTTCGAAACCGAACAGTTGCCGGAAACCCCGCTTGTAGGCATCGTAGTCGGTCAGGGCGCGGAAGTTGCCCGTCGTAATCGTCGGCCACACCGAATCGATTTCCCGCTGGACCGGCCCGTCCAGTTCCAGGTCATCGAGGCGGATCCGGTCCTCCCCGTCGAGCGCCGGCGTCCTGCCCGGCCCGATATGGTCGTTGAACAACCGAACCATCTGGTGGATCGGATCCTCGTGCAGGCCGCGTTCCCGCATAATACGGTATAGCAGGCTGATGTACAGGGGGACGACCGGGATCGCGGCCGAAGCCTGGGTGATTACGGCTTTGTTCACCGACACCATGGCCCGTCCCCCGATGGATGACCGCAGCTGGCCGTCGATCGCTTTCGCGGTCTGTTCCAGGTGTTCCTTCGCACGGCCGATGGTGCCGCTCCGGTAAATAGGCCAGGTCAGGGCGGGCCCGATGTACGAGAACGGAACGATCCGGGCGCCGTCGGCCAGCAGTCCGGCACCCAGCAGCGCCTCGCTCCAGCGGCGCAGGTCGTCGCCGCCCATGACGCCCACCGTCCCGCGAATGCCTTCGTCCGACGCCGGTTCCACGGTGACCTCGTTGATGACCTCGCGGCTTAAATCTATGGTCTTTCCCGCGTAGGTCTCCCCGATGGGACTGAGTACGGACTGGTAGGTCTCGCCCGTGTCCGGATCCGTGCGCTTCGGGGAGGCCAGGCTGTAGACGACCAGGTCCACCTGGCCCAGACGGGACGCGACGAGTTCCACGGTCTTCCGCTTGATCTCGTGGGAGTAGGCATCGCCGTTGACATTCGCCGAGACCAGTCCGTTTTCCGTCGCGTACCGGTGGTAAGCCGCGGTGTTATAGAATCCCGGCGTACCGCATCGGGTTCCGCTGCTTTCGCGTTCGAAAAAAACGCCCACCGTGCCGGCGGCGTACATCGCGCCCGCCGCGATGCGCGCCGCCAAGCCGTATCCCGTCGAAGCGCCGATTACCAGGATGCGGAGCGGCCCGGCGCCGTTCTTCCGGTCGTCCTGGCCGGCCTGGTCTGCCTGGCCATCCTGGGCGGCCCGCACATCCTGTTCGGCCTGTTCGGCCTGAACGGACCGGGCGACCTGGATCTGGTCGTTGACGTTCGAAGCGCAACCGGCGGGATGCGCCGTGGTACAGATAAAGCCCCGGATGCGCGGTTTGACTACGGCCATGGTCATAGGTTCTTTTCCCTTACCTTTTTAAGCCTATTCAATGGGCACCGGCGTCGCGCACCGGCGGTCAAAGGACATGACTTCCCCGTACCCGCAGGATGCCGCGTGCGTCCTGACCCGGTCGAAATCCCGGCCGATGTCTTCCAGGACGTGAGCGTCGGAAGCCGTCGTGATGGAGATCCCGCGATGGGCGCACGCCGCCAGCAGGGGGCGCTCCGGGTAGATCCTGCCCACGGGTTTGCGAAAGCCGGCCGAGCTGATCTCCACGCAGAGGCCCTCCTGGCCGCTTACCTGCTCGGCAAAGGCTTCGTACAGATCCGTGATGTCGCCTTCGGGCATATGTCCCATCACCTTGATCAGGTCCGGATGGGACATGGAATCGAAACACCCGGTCTGCACGGCCTGTCCCAGCAGGCGGAAGTAGTCCCGGTATGCCTGGTCCACCGAACGCCGGTCCCACTCGTCCGCGAAACGGGGCATGTCGAATCCCCAGTCACCGATCCAGTGCACCGAACCCAGCACGAAATCCCAGGGATACCCCTCGACGATCCGTTCGATGACCGGTTCCTTGCCTTCGATGTAATCCATCTCGATGCCGGTCTTGATGGGCAGCCCCTCACGGCGCGCGGACTGGAGCAGGTCCACGTATTCGTCCATATCGTAGAAGCACTTGTCCACCGCCCAGGGCTTGTCCACGATCTCCCGTGCCTGGACGAAGTGGTACACGTGCTCGGTGATGGCGATTTCCCGCACGCCGTGTTCGGCCGCCGAGGCGGCGAAAAGGCGCATGGTCTCCATCGGATCCGTGCCGTCCGGGCGGGTGTCCTCCGTCCTGCCGAAGGGATAGTAATTCTCCACGTGCATGTGGTAGTCGAGCATGGTTCAGCCTCGGGCCGCAGGAGGAATCAGCCGCGGGGATGCCGGCCGTGAGTGCTGGTAATGATAACCAGTGACCGGTCTAAAATCAAACCAATTCTGGGCGGTCCGTATCGCTTGACAGGGCACCGAAGGATTCCTAATTTGCCCGGTGGAACGTCCAGGTGGCCACCCCTGTCCTCATCGCCTTTCCATGGAACAAATGACCCTTTCCCCCGAACCACGTCGGGCGGCGGACGCGACCCGGGACGTGGAATTTCGCATACGCGAGAACGAGGACCAGGTTCAGTGGGACCGGTTTTTCGAAAACAGCGGGCCCGTGGAAGTCGAAATCGGGTGCGGTAAGGGACGCTTCATCATCAATTCGGCCATGGCCTATCCGCATATCAATTACATCGGCATAGAACGGGCCCTGCGCTATTTCCGCATCATGAAGGAACGGGTGGTCCGGCGGGAACTGGCCAATGTCCGCCTGCTGCGGGACGACGCCGTGTATTTCGTTGAACGGTTCATACCCGACGGGGCGGTCTCGGCCTTTCATATCTACTTCCCCGATCCCTGGCCGAAGAAACGGCACAGGAAACGCCGCCTGTTCAATCCACGGTTTCTGGACGAGATCGTGCGCACGCTGGCGGCGGGGGGGACCCTCGATTTCGCCACGGACTACGTCGAATACTACGAAGAGATCCAGGCCCTGCTCGAAGCGTCGGACCGACTGGACGCACTGGGGGAGATCCCTGAACGGGTAAAGGAACTGGGCCGTGATCTGACCAATTTCGAGACGAAGTACACCGCGGAGGGTCGGGCGATTCACCGCGGGGCGTACGTGAAACCCTGAATAGAAAGGAAACCATTATGCTGCAGGCAGGCGATCCCGCACCCGACTTCACGATGGATGCCGACAAGGGCGGACCCGTTTCGCTCAAGGACCTGAGGGGCAAGACGGTTGTGCTGTATTTCTACCCCAAGGACGACACCCCCGGCTGCACCCGGGAATCCTGCGCCTTCAGGGATCACTTCCCATCGTTTCAGGGCCGGGATGTGCTGATCTACGGCGTCAGCTGCGACGGTATTCCTTCCCACGAGAAGTTCGCGGCGAAGTACGATCTGCCCTTTCCGCTGTTGAGCGACCCGGACGCCTCCGTATCCACGGCCTACGGTGTGTACAAGGAGAAGACGAACTACGGCCGGAAGTACATGGGGATCGAGCGGTCGACCTTCGTCATCGACGGGGACGGCCGGATTTCCAGGATCTTCCGCAACGTCAAGGTGGACGGCCACGTCGAGAAGGTACTGGACGAAGTGTCCGGCTGAGGGGCGCGGCCCTACACCAAGTACCGTTTCAGGTGCGCCCGCGCACGGACAAAGCCTTCTTCTTCCAGTTCCCACGAACCATAATACCGCCCGTCCTCGTGCTCGATGCTCAGCATACCGTCGTAGCCGAAGTCTTCGAGCCGTTTCACGATGAGCGCCCAGTCGGCCACACCCTCGCCGGGGATGCAGTAACGCCAGCAGCCTTCGCCGAAGGCCACCGGTGAATCGAAGGAGGGCTTGATTCTGCCGTACAGATAAAGGGCTTCGTCGTCGAACACAGTGTCCTTGGCGTGCACGTGGTGGGCGCGGTGGCCGAACTCCTTCAGGAAGCGCATCGGATCGACGCCCAGCCGGATCAGGTGCGAGGGGTCGTAGTTGATGCCGAAGGCGGGCGACGGGCAGGCCTCGAACATGGCGCGAAGCATCTCTGGCGTGGCGCCGATCCGCTCATGGTGGGTCGACCCCCCGGGCCAGCCTTCGAGGGCGATGGTCGCCCCGCGGGACTCGGCGAAGTCCACGATGTCGGGCATCGTGCGCTTCCACTGACCGAAGGTCGCCTTGCGGCCCTGGGCGGGATCCTCTGGGGCCGGGGCGACGTAGAACAGGTTGGTTACGCCGTGGTCGACCGCGCGCTGAATGGAATCCCTGGAGGCGTCCAGCGCCTGTGCCCGTTGGCCGGCGTCATCACTCAGCAGTTCCGTGCCCGCGACGAGGTCCACCTGGCCGATGGCCACGCCGTGCGCTTCGGCGGTCCGGACCATGTCGCCGTCGATCCGGGACACGTCGATCGCCTCGAATCCCTTCTCGGCCATCCACGCGCACACCGCTTCGAACGGCATGGCGTTCAAACGGCCCGTAGTGCGGATCCCCACTCTCATCGCAACACTCCTTTGCCTTTAAAAAAAACGTCGTTGACACAACCGCCCGCCAATGTATATGAACCTGCGTGAGGTGGCAAGGCAAAGCAGTCCCTGCTTGCATGCGGAGATACTCCGGTTCAACCGGGTCGACAGGAAGGGTCATTTTGTCCAGGAACGTGCGATTGGCCACGGCCTCCCTGATGGCGGCGCTGACCGCGGTGAGCGCCTATATCAACATACCCATAGGCCCCGTGCCGATCACGATGCAGACCTTCTTCGTCATGCTTTCCGGCGCCGTACTGGGCGGCCGCTGGGGCGCCGGCAGCCAGATCGTCTACGTATGCCTCGGGCTGGCCGGTATCCCGGTGTTCGCCGGTGGCATGAGCGGTCCCGCGGTCGTGCTCTCCCCCACCTTCGGCTACCTCGTAGGGTTCGTCCTTGGCGCATACCTGACCGGAAGTTACCTGGATCGTTTCACTCATCGCAGTGTCCCCCATCTCGCCGCCGGGATGCTGCTTGGCCACGTCGCCATCTTCGGATGCGGCCTGCTGTATCTGTACGCCTACTTCAACTTCTATGCGGGCGTGGTGACTACCTGGCCCGCAACGCTGGCCATCGGCCTGTTCCCCTTCATCCCTTCCGGCCTGGCCAAACTCGTCCTCGCGGTATCTGTCGCCCGCACCCTGTCAAAGTATGTCCGGCTGGAAAGCCCTTGAGCCGGCCGGTCATACGCTTTCCCGGTCGTATCGGTTCCCGTACCCTGCGGTTGACAGGCCATCCGCCGTTGTGTATAGTCTTTAGCCTGCCGGGATCCTGGGTTCTCGCGCCGATCCCATCAAGCACACAACCACCAACAGGTACGGATATGAAGAATTGGACACGATTGGTCCGGGCCGCGCGCAATCGATTCGCGGCCTTATCCGTACGGGGCCGTTTCGTCGCCGTCGCGAGCTGCCTCGCCGGGTTCCCCATCTGCTTCCTGCCGGCCGCCGTTTTGACCGGCGCCGTCCCCCTGGTCAATTCCATAGGCAAAGAGATGCCGCCGGACGCTGCGCCGCTGGACCAGCAGGTTTTCCGCTATACGCTGGTCGAGCCGCTGACCTTCGATGTCAGTATCAACATATACGAAGGCCAGGGAGCGCTGACCCTGTTCGAACGCCTGGTCATGCTCGACAAGAACCTGGAGCTCGTCGGGGCGGCGGCTTCCTCGTGGGAACAGTCGACGGACGGATTGCGCTGGACGTTCAAACTCCGTCCCGACGGGAAGTGGAGCGATGGCCGCACGGTCACGGCACACGACTTCGAATACACCTACAAGCGGTTCCTCGACCCGGCCGTAGCAAGCCCCTACGCCTTCTTCTACTACGAAATCAAGGGCGCCCGCCCGTACAACCAGGGCAGTGTGACCGACCCGTCGACCGTGGGCGTGCGAGCCCTGGACGACTTCACGCTGGAGATCGAAACGGAGAAACCCTGTCCCTATCTGCCCTTCATCGTCGCCTTCACCGGATCGGGACCGGTACCCCGGTGGCAGGTCGAAAAACACGGGGCAAGATGGAGCGAGGCGGGGAACCTGGTAGCCAACGCAAGCTACACCCTCTCCGAATGGCAAAAGGGCAGGCAGGCCACGCTGACGCTCAATCCCTACTATACGGGTCCCCACAAAGGGTTTCTCGAAAAGATCGTCCAGATCTTTACCACGGGACACCCGGGCACCCCGCCGTATGAGAACGACGAGATCGACTATCTCAGGGTGATGCTGACCGACCTGCCCTTCATCGAAAACCATCCGACATTGAAGAACGAACTCGCGTACTACGCCTTTCCGGAAACCTGGTACCTCTTCTTCAAGACCCGCGAGCCACCCTTCGACGATGTCCGCGTGCGGAGCGCGATCAGCCACGCCATCGACCGCGAGGTGTTGTGCAACGTCGTTCTGCGCAATACGGGTGTGCCCGCCTACTCCATGCTCCCGCCCAATTTTCCCGGCAGTGCGGACGCGTCCATCCAGTCCGTCCAGGCTTATGATCCGGACCGCGCCAGGGACCTGATGGCCGAAGCGGGTTATCCGGGTGGCAAAGGATTTCCAACGATCGATTTCTGGATCGGCAAAACCAACCCCCAGATCAGTTACACCGCCCAGGCCGTGCAGGCGATGCTGGCCAATGCCCTGGGTCTGAGACTCCGCATGCGGGGATCGGAAGACAAGGTATACCGGGACAATATGTACGAATGGAACATTCCCATGGGCCTGGGAGGATTCAATGCCGACTATCCCGATCCGAACAACCTGCTCGGCATGGTGTGGCGGTCTCAGCCACGGGGTTTCGGGAGGCAGGACTGGCGCAACGACGACTTCGACCGGCTGATCGACGCGGCGGCGCATGAAATGGATCGCGACAATCGCATGGGCATGTACCGTGAAGCGGAACGGATCCTGGTGGAAGACGTGGGCGGCGCGTTTCTGTATCACAATCTGACGGTGGATCTGCGGAAACCCTACCTGAAAGGGCTCGAAATCAACAAGTTCGGGTACGCAATGTTCTCGTGGATCGGCGTCATGCACACCAGGATGTACATCGCCAGACACTGAAGACGTCGGCACTCAAGACGCCGGCACTGAGCAAGATCGATCGGAAGGAGCGCGCGGAACTTGAATGGGGAAGAGGTCGTAACCGAAGAGGTCGTACGGCAATACCGAGAAGACGGCGCGGTATGTATACGGCAGGCCTTTGATCCGCACTGGGTGTCCGTCGTGGAAGCCGGCGTGTCGCGCAACCTGTCCGAACCCAGCGATTACGCGGGCACCCTGAAGGCTGGGGAGGCGGACCGGGGCGGGTTCTTTGACGACTACTGCAACTGGCAGCGGATTCCCGAGTACCGCGACTTCGTGTATGCGTCGCCCGCGGGGGCCATGACGGCGCGGCTCATGGCATCGCGGAGCTCCGTTTTCTATCACGAGCACCTGCTGGTCAAGTGGCCCGGCACGATTAAACGGACGCCCTGGCACCACGACCAGCCCTATTACCCGGTAAACGGCCGTCAGAACGTATCCCTGTGGATGCCGCTGGACCCGGTTTCGAAAGCGTCCTGCGTACAGTTCGTCCGGGGTTCCCACGACTGGGGCCGCTGGTTCGTACCCCGCAAGTTCGCCACCGAGCGCAATTACGCCATCGAGGACGCATCTTCCAAACCCATGTTCAAAGACCGGCCCTTCGAGGACGTGCCGCCCATCGACGAACACCCGGAAGACTACGAGATCCTGGCGTGGGCCATGGAACCCGGCGACGTCATCGCATTCCACATGTGTACGCTGCACGGCGCGGCGGGCAACCAGTCCCTCACCGACGCGCGCCGGGTCCTGGCCACCCGCTGGCTCGGAGACGACGCCCGGTTCGCGACCCGGCCCTGGGAGATTTCCCCCACGGAAACCGGAGGGCTTGCCCCGGGAGACCCCATGGCCTGCGACCAGTTTCCCCGGGTCTGGTCCGCATGACGGAGCGCAAGAAATGAACCATCGATTGACGAGCGAACAGATTGCTTCCTACCGGGAAAACGGCTTTCTCATCATAGAAGATTTCCTTAATGAAGCCGAACTGAAGACCTGGCGGTCCGCGGTGGATGAGGCGGTCTCGTTGCGGGACCGGAACCGGCTGCCCGAAGGGACCTACCACCTGGCCAGGAAAGTAACGACGGATGACGAATCCGTATTCCGACAGCGGATCAACCTGTGGATGGATCACGAAGGCATCCGCGTGCTGATGCTGGACGGCCGGCTGGGTGAAATGGCGGCCGACCTGGAAGGGGTCGACGGGATCCGGATCTGGCACGACCAGGTCCTGACCAAGCTGCCCTGGGCCAATCCCACCACCTGGCACCAGGACAATACCAAGTGGTCCTTCGCGTCGGAACACGCCATCACCATCTGGGTCGCCCTGGATGAAGTCACCCTTCAGAACGGCTGCATGTTCTTCATGCCCGGTTCACACAGGAATCGGCGGGACGACTTTCCGGCGGCGGGGAAACAGGTGGGGGCCATGTTCGACGCCTACCCCGATCTCGGCCGGATGGACCCCGTGCCCGTCGTCATGCCGGCGGGCGGATGTTCCTTCCACAACGGGCTGATCGTGCACGCCGCCAACGCAAACATGACGCCCTGGCCGCGCCGCGCCTTTACCTGCGCCTACATGCCCGACCACAGCACGTTCAACGGCATCCCCAACGTGCTGCCGAACCGGATCCTGGATACGATCGAAATCGGCGACCCGCTGGATGACGATGCACAGAACCCGCTTATCTATTCAAATAGAGTTTCCTGATAAAACGAGGTATGCTGAACGAACCGCCCTGACCGTTTGCGAGGAGGTACATTGATGAATAGGCTCTTCGTCCTGCCGCTTTTATGCCTGGCTCTACTCGCCGGGATGATCCCCCGCGCAGCAGGCGCGCAGGATTTCGAATACTGGCCCGGCATCGAATACGATCCCGCGGTGCCCACCGCGCAGGAGATCCTGGGCTACCGGATCGGGGATCGGATCACGCCAAGCGCGGGACTGATAGCGTACCTGGAAGCACTTGAGTCGGCGGTGCCTGGCCAGGTGCGCATACTCGAGTACGCCCGGTCCTGGGAGGGGCGCAGGCTCGTTTATGCTTTCGTGGGATCGCCGGAGCGGATCGGCGCACTGGCGGAAGTCAGCGCGGGCATGAAACGGCTGGCCGACCCGAGAATAACGCCCCGCGCGAGCGCCGACAGCCTGATCGCTTCGCTGCCGGTGATCGTCAACCTGAGCTACGCCGTCCACGGCAACGAGATATCTCCCGGGGATGCGGCGCTGCTTACGGCCTATCACCTGCTGGCGGCCCGCAACGACCCGGTGGTGGACCATATCCTCGAAGAGACGATCGTGATGATCGACCCGGTCCAGAACCCGGACGGACGGGACCGGTTCGTCCATAATTACCAAATCGCCGAAGGCCTGGAGCCGAACGCCAGTCCGCTGGCGGCCGAGCACAACGAACCGTGGCCCGGCGGGCGGACCAACCACTACTACTTCGACCTGAACCGCGACTGGATTGCGCTGAACCATCCCGAGACCCTGGGCCGGGTGAAGGTCCTGCAGGACTACTACCCGCCCGTGTTCGTCGATCTGCACGAGATGGGTTCCAACACTACCTATTACTTCGCGCCGGAGGCGATACCCTACAATCCGCACCTGGCCAGTGATCAGCGCGAGAATCTCGAGCTTTTCGGCAGGAACAACGCGAAGTGGTTCGACCATTACGGGTTCTCCTACTTTACCCGGGAGATCTTCGACGCCTTCTATCCGGGTTACGGCGCCAGTTGGCCATCCTACTACGGCAGCGTGGCCATGACCTATGAACAGGCATCGGCCCGGGGACTCGTCGTCCGGAGAAGCGATGCGTCGGTAATGCACTTCAGGGACACGATCCGGCACCACTTCGTGGCGTCCATCGCCACCAGCGAGACGGCCGCGATCCACCGGGAGAAGCTCCTGGCGGACTTCTACGCCTACCGGCTGTCCGCGATCGAGGAAGGCCGCAGCGAAGACATCAGGGCCTACATCCTTCCGCGCAGGCCGGACGGCAATACATCGGGGGTGGACAAGCTGGCCTGGCTCATGGACCGTCACGGTGTCGAGGTGCACCAGGCCGGATCGGACTTCCGGTCCGGCGGCGCGACCTTTCCCGCGGGCAGTTACGTCATTTCCCTCGCCCAGCCGGCCAAGCGCCTGATACGCACGCTCCTGGACAAGCACGTACCCATGGATGACGACTTCATCGAGGAGCAGGAGCGACGCAGGAGCAAGGGCATTGGGGACCAGATCTACGACGTGACCGCGTGGTCGTTCCCGCTGATGTACAACGTGGAGGCCGTGGCCGTGGACCGGATGGTCGAAGGCGACCTCGCTCTGGTCGATCCTGACATGATCCCACCGGGTGCGATCCAGGGAGGCCGGGCGGAAGTCGCCTACCTGGTGCCCTGGGGCACCCAGGCCGCCGGACGCCTGCTGGCCGCGTCGCACCGGGCCGGGCTCCGGGTATTCAGCACCGACCTGGCCTTCGTTCAGGGAGACCGGCGCTATCCGTCCGGCACGTTGATCTTCAAGGTAAAGGACAACCCGGATCACCTGCATGAAACGCTGGAGGGCATCGCCGCTTCCTCGGGCGCGGAGGTCATCGCGACGGACACCGGATGGGTCGATGAAGGACCCAACTTCGGCAGCAACAACGTGGTCTTCATGCGCAAGCCGCGCATCGCCCTCGCGTGGGACCGGCCCACCCGCGCCTACAATGCGGGCGCCACCCGTTTCGTCGTCGAACGCCAGATCGGCTACCCGGTAACGGTCATCCGGACGCGGCAGCTCGTCTCTGCCGACCTGAGGGACTTCGACGTGCTGCTCCTGCCGGATCCCGGGTTTGGCGGCACCTACCGCACCGTGCTCGGTGATCGGGGAACCCGTGGTATCAGGGACTGGGTGCGCGCCGGCGGTACGGTGGTCGGGCTGGGGGCCGGCGCCACGGCTTTCCTGGCGGATGAATCGACCGGCCTGCTTTCGACGACCAGGGAGGACGAGGCCGCAGACACCGGCGACGACGGCGGTGACGATTCCGGCGACGGAAGCGCTTCCGGACGCATTTTCGAGACGGAAGATGAATACCTTCGGTCATTGAACCCCGAAGATCCCGCTCCGCCGGCCACGCAGGGCGTGCTCCTCAAGGCCGGGCTTGATCCGGACCACTGGCTGGCGGCCGGCAGGGACCGCACCGTGAACGCCCTGGTCAGCGGCAGCTCGATCTTCAAGCCGCTCACGCTGGACGCTGGCAACAACGTGGCGGTGTTCCTGGGTCCCGACGAAGTCCTCGCCAGCGGTTTCGCCTGGGAAGGCAGCACGGCACAGTTGGCCTACAAGCCGCTGCTCATGGAGGAGCGGCACGGCCGCGGCCTGGCCATCGGATTCACGGCAGACCCGAATTTCAGGGCCTACATGGACGGCCTGAACATCCTGTTCATGAATGCGATCTTCCGCGGCCCGGCCCACGCGGGACCGGCTGTGACGGAGTAGCGCGACAGGGATGGACGCCTGCGGCGGTGACCGAGTAGCGCGGCGGTGATTGAGTAGCACGACTGGGACGATCGCGGCTGCAGGCATGTATCCGGAACAACCGGCGCGGCCCCGACGAGCGCTACCAGGCGGCAGCCCGGCAGGCCTGCATGCATCAGAAAGGCGGTACGAAGAATGTCCACCATTCCCATGCGCAATACCCCGCCGGACCATGGCATAAGGGTACCGTATGAAACCCACTCGGCTTTCATCGCGGAGCTTTTCGTTTCGGCCGGCATGGGCGGCGATGAAGCGGGACTGATGGGCAGGATACTCGCCACAGCCGACAAGCGCTGCGTGTACAGCCACGGCACGCAGCAGGCGCTCGGGTACCTGCCGAAGCTACGCGACGGCGAGGTGAACCCGCGTCCCGAAGTGACGACGGTACGCGAATCGGAGACCGTCCTGGTACTTGACGGGGACGGGGGCATGGGGTACGGTCCGTCCCACCGGGGCATGGAGACCGCCATCGAAAAAGCGCTGGTCCATGGCCTCGGCGCGGCGACAACGCGCAACCACTACCACTTCGGCGCGGCCGGGAACTACTCCCGCATGGCCCTCGAGCACGGGTGTGTGGGATGGGCGCTGTCCACCCACCGCGTCGCCCTCGACCCCGACAACGTAATCATGTCCGCAAGTGGCGGCTCACCCATGAGCCTGGCCTTCCCCACGCGGAACCAGCCTCCCCTGGTGCTCGACATGGCCGCGGTATTCATGGGATACAAGGACGAACTCTTCCAGGAACACTTTGCCCTGTTCGCCAAGAGCCTGGGCCTCGCGGTCGCCCTGCAAGCACTAGGCGGCATCCTGGCCGGCATCTGGAAGTCAGAATTCCAACCGCCCCGTTCAAAATGGGAATCCAACCAGGGCGCCTTCCTGCTGGCCATGAAGATCGATCATTTCATGGATCTGGACGAGTTTGAGCAGACCCTGGACGACTTCGTTTCGAAGGCTAGAAAAATGCGGCCGTTCCCGGGCATGCCCCACGCGGAACTGCCCGGCGGCATGGAGTGGCGGTGGGAAAGGGAAAACGAGGCGAAAGGCGTGCCGCTGAGCGACGACCACCGCAGGAGACTGGAAGACATCGCACGGGAATTCGACGTGGAGCCGCCCTACTGGGCGTTCGAATCCACGCGTTTCTGAATCTATTCACGAGATGCTGAATCTATATCACAAAGATGCCGTCGGGGGGCGAATTTTCAGGCGCGATCAGGCAGGCCGGCGGTCGAACCAGGTTTCGTGCACGCGAAGCCACTCAAGGCCGTTCGGCTTCTCCTCATTGCGGCGGAAGACCGCGGTGCTGTGCCTTGAAGTCGTCTCCCCATCCTCCGCCTGCCATTCCTCGTACTCTGCGACGACGAGTGTCCGGTCTTCCTCCAGCACTCCGACGTTTTCGATCCAGATACGGATACCCTGCCGGCCACCGTGGGCGTCATAGAGGCCTTCCAGCAACGGCCCACGTTCCACTTTATTGCCCTTCGGCATAACAATCACGAAAGCCTCGCCGAGGACGGTATCGATTCGGCCGAAGGCCTCTGCGGTCCTGGAGACGCGGCCGTTGAACCAGTCTTCGAAACACCGGTGCAACGTGTCGATTTCGTTTCGGCACACTTCTTGCATCGTCATAGATGATCCCGGAATCACCGGCCTACCTTGAAGCCGACCATGGCGTAGACCGCCGCCGTACTCACGCCCTTCTCCAGGTTGATGTATCTGCCCTCGATCCCCACGGACAAGGGGCCGAGGGACGCACCGATCAACACACCCGGCTGTGCGTAGTAGGTATTCGTCGTCGTGGTGGTGGCCGTTCGGGTATCGTCGTTCCGGATCACCGTCTGCTCCGAATCCTGCGCCCTTCCCACGCCGATCATCGCGCGCACCAGAATGGGAGACGATACCAGCGTCACGCCCGCGTCCACCCCGTACAACAGCAGGGATTTCTCGCCCTCATCGTCCGTTTTCGCGACATGATAGGTCGCCCGCGCACCGACGTGAACGGTCCGGATGCCCGTCGGCAGGTTGACGACCAGGCTGCCACCCCCGCCCCGTTCGTATTCCTCGACGGCCTGGCCGCCGTGGAAGGCGAATTCCGCGCCCTGGGCACGGGCGGAACCCGAAACGGCTGCAACGACGACAAAACTCAAAATGTAGCCGATCCTTCGAGACATTCTCAAGTCCGATTACTCCGGTGGAGGTTCCCCGGGGACATGCCTGTGGACCCGCAGGGCTGTTGCGAATCAGTCTGCAAGAACAAGCCGCATATAGGTGATTAATATAACCCGGATTTGCACTGGAAGTCCACCGGGATGTGACCGGTGCGCCGATTACCGTGACCGGGGCCATGCATTCCGGATTACTGGGCCACTGCCTAAAACTCGTATGCCGTCTCCAACGGCAGACCTTCTTCGATGGCCCGGCGCGAACGGGTTTCCTTGACCCCCAGTTCCTCGATCCAGGCGACCACATCGGTCAATGCTTCAGCCGGAAAGGCCATTACGCCGTTCACGTCGGCGGCGACCACGTCACCGGGCGAGATTTCGATCCCGCCGCAGGTCACGGGCACGTTGGAGGCCACCGGGCGGATGACCGAACCGGGGCCGTAGAGGCAGGTGCCCGCCGCGTAGACGGGCAATCCGACCTCTTCCATCCCCTCGATGTCCCGGCAACCGCCGTCGGTTACCAGCCCGGCGAGGCCCTGCTGCCTGCAGGAGAGCACGATCACGTCGCCGAACATGCTGAGGATTTCCGTGGTGCCGCTGGCCGTGACCCAGATCGAACCGGCCCCGGCCTCATCGACGGGCCGGAAAACATGGGCCCGGATATCGTCCCTCGTAGTCGGTATGTCGCTTTCTTCGTATTTCGTCGTCACCGCCGGACCGGCGATGGTGCCCCTGGCCGGGAACATCGGACGCACGGCACGGGACATGGCCAGGCGGGTGCGGTCGTAGCCGAGCCGGGTCAGCGCGTCCATGATGAGGGGCGTGGGCGTGTTCCGAAGGGTCAGGTAGGGGTCTTCATCACTGCCCGGGTCACGGTTCTCCTGGTCAGCCTGGGTGGCATGGGCGTCCTGGGCGGTGTGGGCGTCCAGGGCGGCGTGAGCACTGCGTAAACCGGCGAGGCTTCCCGCGGTCGGCGCGGCCATTCCGGTTTTCATGAACCCTCTGCGGGACATGCTGCGGTCGAATATCGTCATTTTGTACTCCCGGGCGTTGAGGATGTGGGCCGATAACCGGTACCGGTCACGGCGTATGCGTTCGAATCGGACGCGCGATTAATCGGTTGATACCACGAATATCCGCATCTATAATGAATGAACCCGACCATTATCCAACCCGCGACCAGACCGGGCAGAAGGCCGCAGGACTGTTCTTCCTGATCCCCTGCGGACTAAAGGATGTTCCAGAAACGCGGAGTGCGCGATGAAATACCTTACTTATTCCGGAAACAACATCATCCACGCCGAACTGCCCGACGAGGGGTCGGTTTTCTTTCCGCCGCCGCCGCTTCCGGGCATTCCGAACAAAGACATTCCGGACCGGGTCAGGGCGGCCTTCGAGTCCCCCCTGGACATGCCGCCCCTCGAAGAACTCGTCAACGCGAACAGTCGGATCCTGATCGCCTTCGACGACAACTGCCAGCCCTTTCCGGCTACCGCGCCGCCCGACATCCGCCAGCTCGCCATCGAGACCCTGCTGGACATGCTTAACGGTTTCGGGGTGAAGCAGGAGAATATCGAGCTCATGTGCGCGGTCGCGCTGCACCGCAAGATGAAGACCTACGAAATGGCCGCCATGCTGGGCAAGCGGATCATGAAGGCCTTCCATCCCAGCCAACTGGTCAATTTCGACGCCGAAGACCCGGACGACATCGTCGTGCTGGGCGCCACCGACCACGACGAACCGGTGGAGACCAGCCGCAAGGTCGTCGAGAGCGACCTGGTGATCTACGTGGATTCCATCCAGATCCCCCTGAACGGCGGACACAAGTCCGTGGCCGTCGGACTGGGCACCTACAACAGCATCGCGCCGCACCACGCGCCGCAGATGACCGCGGAGAAGCCCCACGTCATGCAGCCCGAGGGTTCCGACATGCACGGCTCCATCGAGCGCATCAGCCGCGTCATCCTGAAGCACACCCGCATCATGGTCCTCGAGGCGGCCATGAACAACGCGTCCTATCCCCCCATGATGCGCTACTTAAGCAAACCGTCGGAGCGTTGCAACCTGTTCGAGAAGGTCCTGAAGGCCACGACGCCCGCGTCCATGAAAATGCTTCCCGAATCGGTGCGCTTCCGGGTTTTCAAGGGCATCCAGAGCGCTTACCTGCCCGTTGAAATCAACGCGGGTTCCATAGACGCCGTACACGAACCGACCCTGCAGACCCTGAAGGACCAGCTGCTGGTGACCACCGACCATCAGCACGATACGCTGGTCTTCGGCCTGCCCGATCTGAGTCCCTATTCCGTCGGCACGCGGATCAACCCGGTGCTGGTGTTGAGCGACGTGCTCGGTTACGTCTTCAACTGGTTCTACAACAAGCCCTTCGTCAAGCCGGGCGGCGTAGTCATCATCCTGAACCCGGTCTTCGAGTTCTTCCATCCCGAGTACCACGTCGCTTACGAGAAGTTCTGGAACGAGGTGCTGCCCGAGACCCAGGACCCCTTCGAGATGCAGTCGGGATTCCAAGAGCAATTCGCCCGTGATCCGCACCTGGTCGACTGCTACCGGAACCGTTTCGCCCACCACGGATTCCACCCCTTCACGGTGTGGTACTGGGCGACCTATCCGCTGAAATACCTGTCCCGCGTGATCCTGGCCGGACCGAAGACCGATTTTGCGGCCAAAAGGCTGGGGGTTTCCTGGGCGCCCGACCTGGAAAACGCCCTGGGACAGGCACGTGAAGTCACCGGCGGAAACGACGTGGTGGCCTTGACCATCCCGCCCTTCATGTACATGCAGGTGAACGACGGAACGGCCGGCTAGCCGGGTGCTAGCCCAACCCGGTGCCGACCCAGCACCCGCCCAGCGCAGCGCCTGCCCGGCCCGGTGCTAGCCCAGTGTGGCGCGCAATTTACCCACCAGGTCCGGCGACGGCGTAAAGGGCAGCGAAATGACCGTCCGGTTCAGCGCGCTTTCGTAAATCCCCAGTAACACGCTGAAGTCGCTCAGTGCCGCGTCGATGTTCAGCGGGTGATCGGCCGAATCGTCTTCGAGCCAGTCGATCATGGCCTCGGTCATCGCCGCCTGGCCCAGGATGTCTTCCTCGGCATAGACGTGTTCCCCGCGCTCGTAGACATCGTCGATCCTGGACTCCCAGCCGTGCATGTTCCAGTGCACGAAGCCCCGTTCCCCGTACACGGCGATCCGCTTGTGGACGTTAGCGGAACCGCCCGGGATGACGCGGGGGGCGACGGCTCCGCAGCGCAGCAGGGCGCTCACGCCGTTGTCGTATTCGATGATCCCGGTGCACTCGTCCGGCGCGTAGTGGCGCCTGGGGGTTTCAACCAGCCCGTCCGCGCCCGAGACCTGCCCGAAGACGGCGACCGGCGCCGCACCGGGATTGAAAGCGCTGACGGCCTGCATCACGTGCGTCCCCTGGTAGGCAAGATTCATGCCCGCGCTGGCCTCTATGAAGCGCAGGTTCCCGATCGCGCCATCGCGCACGTGCTGTTGCAGCCGGCCGCGACGCGGGTGGAAGTGCAACTGGTGGTTGACGGCGATCTTGACCCGGGCCGACCGCGCAAAAGCCTGCATGGCCAGGAAATCTTCTCCCTGTATGGCCAGGGGCTTTTCGACCAGCACGGCCGGGACACCTGCCGACTCCGCCGCTTCGAAGATCTCCAGGCGTACCGAGGGCGGCGTGTTCACGTGGACCAGGTCGGGTTTCTCCCGTTCGAACATCTCGCGGTAGTCCGTGTACCTCCCGGACACGCCGAATTCGGCTGCGAAGGCGGCGAGCTTGTCCCGGCGGCGAGTCGAAACGGCGGCCAGCCGGCCCCGGGTTACGTGTCCGTAGGCTTCGGCCAGCCCACGGGCCCGTCCGCCGCCGACCCCGATGATCGCGCATTTGATCATGGGTGTTTCCTCGCCCGTTCGTCGATACGCACCCTTCGGGGATCCTGCCCGGCCATCAGGTCCAGGGCTGGATGACGACTTTCGCGCACTCTCCGGACACCTGCGTCTCCCATGCCTGCTGGATCTCATCTATGGGATACAGATGGGTGATGAATCGGTCCAGTTTCTCCCGGTTTTTCACGATGACGCCCATGATATCGAGGGCGCCCTTCATGTTGTAGTGCCAGGATCCCTTCAGATCGATACCCTTGCGCAACATATCGGGACTCACGACCAACCGCGTGTCCGCCCCGCTCTCGCCGACGAAGGCGAGGCTACCCCTCCTGCGAAGCGCGTCGATGCAGAGCCTGTGGGCCGCCGGCGACCCCGAGCAGTCCACGGCCCGGTCCACGCCGAGTCCGCCGGTCAGGTCGCGTATCCGTTCCAGCGCGTCCTCGTCCCCTGGATCGATGACGTGCGCGGCGCCCAGTTCAATGGCCTTCGCCTTGCGGTAGGGATGGGATTCCACGGCGATGACCTCGGCGCCGAGATGAGACGCGCCGATCACCCCGCCCAGGCCCACCGGCCCCATGCCGGTAATCAGTACGGTCTCGCCGCCCCGGACCTGTAGGCGGTCGAAGGCGCCGTAGGTCGGTCCCAGTCCGCAGCAGGCCATGGCCCCGTGCTCGTAGGACATGTCATCGGGAATGGGTGTCAAGAGCCAGTCCGGTTTGAGCATGTACTGGGCGACGGTCGCCCTGCCTTCGGCCGATCCGGTGAAGGCCTCGAAGTCCACGTTGTTTTCGCAGTGGATGTAGTCCCCCGACCGGCACAGGGCACAACCGCCGCAGGGATACCCGGGCATCACCACCACCCGGTCTCCCACCTCGACCCGGCAGGGCTGCGCGACCTCGACCACCTCGCCGGACGCCTCGTGGCCCAGGTAGTCTTCCTTGCGGCCCGCCGCGAATCCCTTGAACTCGTTGCAGAGCGGAGACGCATGGATCTTGATCAGTACCCAGTTTTCACGCGGCTTCGGAACGTCGGCCTCCACGACGACGCCCTGGTTTCGACCGAATATCACTGCCCGCTTCATAGGGGGATTCCTGAAGGGGATTCCTGAGGCCACGATCTTTGTTCGGACTGAAGTACGGATTCGAGCCGGGCATGCATATTCCAAGCCGCAATATAACGTCCGTCCGATCTTGACGCAACATACCGCAGACTGTTACTTGGTAAGTCAATGAGCAGACTCTACCACAACGAATCCGGTCGTGTCATCCCTTCGCTGTGCGAGGAACTTACGCGGTTCCGGCGTGTCCGCGTCGTCCTGAATCTGCCGGCCACCGGATCCGACGCAACCCTGTACCTGCTGGTCCGGCCCCACCGGGTCGGCAACAATCCACTGCACTGGTCCGTCAACGGGATTGGCCAGGAAGCCATCCAGGCCGGGGAGGATCTCCATTACAGATGGTACGAACGTACCGTGAAGTCCGGCGACCTGTACGACGGGGACAATACGGTGGAGCTGTGGGTCGATGACGGCGCGATGACGGGATGGTCGCTCGCGCTGGAAGCGGGCGGCGCCCAGTTGAACAGCGCGCTGACCGACGACGGCGGTGCAAGCTGGCGTTCGCACCGCATGGGTTACCTGAACGCGGTCGATGGAAACTACTGCGTGCGCATGCGGCTGGAGGAAGGCCGGGACGATCCGCCGCCGGTTATGGCCTGGGAATCGGCCGGTCACCCCAGGGCTCAGTCGATGCGTGACCGGATTCCCCGCAGCATCGTGAACGGCGGAGATCGATTGACGCGGGTGCGGGCGCTTTCCGCGTGGATTGCGGCAAGCTGGGAACATTCGGGATCCCGCCGCGGGACGGCATACGCGCCGTGGGACGCGGAGACCATACTCGCCTGGGGCGAAAGCCGGCGAGGCCACAATGGCGAAAGTTCCATCACCATGTGCGTCCACTACGCGGTGGCCTTCGTCAGTGCCTGCCAGGCGCTGGGTATCCCGGCGCGCTGCTCGGCGCTGATGGGTACGCCGAACAGCTATGAAGGCCATTTCGTGGCCGAAGTCTGGTTCGACGACTACCGGAAGTGGGTGATGGTGGACCCGAACATCGACGCCATCCTGTTTCGCGGCGGAGCGCCCCTCTCCATTCCCGAGATCCAGGGGCTGGACGGCGGACTGGGCCCCTATGTCGAATGGGGCAACGGGACGAGATTCCAGCAGACGTTTTCCCACATGCGGGACTTCATAAGAAACAGCCTGCTCCGGGGTGTATGCTTCCGCCACCGAAGCATCTGGCCGCGAACCGACTTCTTGACCCATCCCGAACTGACGCCGCCGGGGCATGGTTCCGTGTCCTACTGCGAGACCGACCTGGTCTGGTCGGAGCCGGACCGGGAGACCGGTTTCGGCATGTTCAAGTACTTCGCGCCGGCCGCTTACTTTACGGCGCCACCCGACAAGGCGGCCTATGCCTGATCTGATCACGAGCGAGGAGATGCTGATCGACCGGATGACGGACCCGTCACCGGCCATCGTCGAAGCCGTGTCGAAACTGGAAGGCGACGTGGTGATCCTGGGCGCCGGCGGGAAGATGGGGCCGACCCTTGCGGAACTCCTCGTACGGGCCGGCGCGCGGCGCGTGATCGGCGTCTCCCGGTTCAGCGACGCAAGGGTCGGCGCCTATCTCGAAGAAGCCGGAGTCGAAATCGTTCGGGCGGACCTGCTCGACGAAAAGGACCTGGCCCGTCTGCCCGATGCGCCGAATGTCCTCTTTCTCGCGGGGTTCAAGTTCGGCGCCTCGGGCAACACGCCCATGACCTGGGCGATGAACACCTGGCTGCCGGGCCGGATCATGCGCAGGTACGCCGGATCCCGCGTCATCTACGTGAGTTCGGGTAACGTCTACGCCTATACCCCGGTCGCGGAGGGCGGCGCGGACGAGGACGGCGAAATCGGACCGGTGGGCGAATACGCGCAGTCGCGTCTGGGCGGGGAACGCATCGCGGAACACCTGTGCCTGGAACAGGGAACGCCCCTGCTGATCGTCCGCCTGTTCTACGCCACGGAACTGCGGTACGGCATCATCCACGACCTCGGCAGTAAGATCCACGACGGCATGCCGATCGACCTGGCCATGGGCCATGTGAACCAGATCTGGCAGGGAGACGCCAATCGTTACCTGACCCGTCTGTTCCCCTTGTGCAGCAGCCCCGCCACGATCCTGAACCTGACCGGACCGGATGTCCTCTCCGTCCGGTCGATGTCCGAAATGCTCGGACGCCGGTTGGAAACGGAGCCGACTTTTACTGGCCGTGAAAGCGATACGGCCCTGCTTGGCAATGCCCGCAGGCTGTTCGACAGGCTGGGTGAACCGGAGGTCCCGCCGGAAAGAATCGCGGACTGGGTCGCCCACTGGATCCGCATCGGTGGCCGCAGCCTGGACAAACCCACCGGGTACGAGTCGCGCTCCGGACATTTCTGATCGAAGTATACCACACGCTGGAGAGTAGCCATGCAGGACGCAATGCCCTCACCGGTTCAATCGGCCATGGAGCGAGGCGTGGTCATCCCGGCCCATCCGCTGGCCGTAACGGCGGACCGGCGACTGGATGAACGGCGCCAGCGGGCCCTCACGCGTTACTATATCGCGGCCGGGGCCGGTGGACTCGCCGTCGGCGTCCACACGACGCAGTTCGAGATCCGGGACCCCGCCCACGGACTCTACGAACCGGTACTCGGCCTGGCCGCGGAGGTCATGGACCGGGAAGCGGCGGCGGACTTCATACGGATCGCGGGGATCTGCGGAAGGACGGCCCAGGCGACCGGCGAGGCGGAAGCGGCGCGGTCGCACGGTTACCATGCCGGCCTTCTCAGCCTGACCGCCATGGGCGGCGCCTCGGAAGACGAACTCATCGCGCACTGTCGTGCCGTGGCCGACGTCATTCCCGTCATGGGATTCTACCTGCAGCCGGCGGTCGGCGGCCTGGTGCTTCCCTACCGTTTCTGGCGGCGGTTCGTCGAAGTGGAAGGGGTGGTGGCCATCAAGATCGCGGCGTTCAACCGGTACCACACTCTCGATGTGCTGAGGGCCCTGGCAGAATCCGGCCGGCAGGAGGAAATCACGCTTTACACCGGCAACGACGACAACATCGTGATGGACCTCCTGACCGAACACGTTTTCCAGTGCGGCGACGGAAGCCGGTCGGTACGGTTCAAGGGCGGGCTGCTGGGACACTGGGCCGTCTGGACCCGCGGCGCGGTGGCGCTGCTGCGGGAATGCCAGGACGCCTCCGCGTCCGGCCAGCCCGTACCCCAGCACCTGCCGACCCGCGCGATCGAGGTGACGGACTGTAACGCGGCCTTCTTCGATCCAGCCCACGGTTTTGCCGGGTGCATCCCCGGGATTCACGAGGTCCTGCGCCGGCAGGGCCTGCTCGAGGGCGCATGGTGCCTCAATCCCGATGAGACGCTGTCCCCCGGCCAGCACGAAGAAATCAACCGGGTTTACAATGCCTATCCCCACCTCAACGACGACCATTTCGTCGCCGAACACCGGGACGACTGGCTCCGGTAAACGGGGCGGAGAAGATCAACCGGAAACGGAGCGGAACATGAAGATCACCCGCATCGAAGCCCTCCCCATCGAAGTCCCCCTCAAGCAGGGCATGACCACGAAAACCGCCCATGGCGAACACATCGTCTCCCCCTATGTCATCCTACAGGTCCACACGGACGAGGGGCTGACCGGACTGGGAGAGGCCACGGTCGCGCCGCGCTGGAGCGGGGAAACGTCCGCCTCGTGCGCCGCCGCGGTACGGGATCTGGTGGACCCCGCGCTCAAGGGCGAGGACCCGGCGGACGTGCACCGGCTTTGCGGTGTCATGGACGAGGTCATCAAGCTGAACCCCTTTACCAAGGCGGCCGTGGAGATGGCGTTGTGGGACCTGGCGGGGAAGCGCGCGGGTATGCCGCTTTACCAGTTGCTGGGCGGCAAGGTCCGGCAGGAGATCCCCATGAAGATGGTGGTCGGTGCCTTCGACGTGCCGACTTCCGTTGCGCTGGCAGAAAAGTTTCTGCAGTGGGGCGTGCAATGTCTCAAGGTCAAGGTCGGACTGGACCCCGCAGAGGACCTCGAACGCGTCCGCGCGGTCCGCGCCCTGGCCGGTCCCGGCATCCGGATGAGCATCGATGCGAACTGCGGGTGGCCGCCGGCGGTAGCCCGCCGCATGCTGCGTCTCCTGGAGCCCCTGGACATCCTGTTTGCCGAGCAGCCGTCGGCGCCGCAGTTCGACGATGAAGCGGCCCTGATCCGCACGGGCACGACCATCCCCATCATGGCCGACGAGAGCGTATTCACCGTGCACGACGCCATGCAGACGGTCCAGAGGCGGTCCGCGGACATCATCAGCGTATATCCGGGGAAGAACGGAGGCATTGGACAGACGCTGGCCATCTCTCACGTGGCCCGTGCGGCGGGACTGCGTTGTCACATGGGCAGCAATCTCGAACTGGGGATCGGCACGGCGGCCATGCTCCACGTGGCGGCCAGCGTGGAGGCCATCGACAGCGAAACCTATCCCGGAGACCTGCTCGGACCGTTGTACCACGAAGGTGATATGATCGAGACGCCGCTGGAACTCGGGCCGGTCACCGCAAAGGTACCCGACGGCCCCGGACTCGGCGTCACCCTGGATGAAGCACAGGTCGCGCGCTGGAAAGATTAGGTAGACACACCCAACCTCAGAAAGGACAGCCATGGCTGACGAACGGACCTACAGGGCCTGCGTGGTGGGCTTGAGTGGCATCGGGGCGGGAAGCCCCCCGGACGACGGCGACCACGGGATGGGCCACGAAATGCCCAACCGCCACGTGCCGGCCTATGCCCTCCTGCCGTTTACCGAGGTGGTCGGCGTCTGCGACCTGAAAGAGGACCTCCTGCAGGACACCCTCAGGGATTGGTCGGGCACGTTCCCGGACCTGCGGGGATTCACGGACTACCGGGAGATGCTGGATGCCTGCAAGCCCGATATCCTGAGCGTGGTGACGTCGGACCACCGCCACGCGGACATCGTAGTGGACGGGGTCGCGGCGGGCGTCCGGGGTATTTACTGTGAGAAACCGATCGCGACCTCCCTTGCCGATGCCGACCGCATGATCGCCGCTGTGGAAAGCCGGAACGTGCCCATGAACATCAACCACACCCGGCGTTGGGGAGCGGTATACCGGGAAGTCAAGCAGCTGCTCGACGAAGGCACGATCGGGGAGTTGAAACGCATCGTCCTCAACTTCGGCGGTCCCCGGGCCATCCTGTTCCGGAACGGCACACACATGATCGACATGACTTGCTATCTCGCGGGATCGGAACCCGCGTGGGTGTTCGCCGAGCTCGACGAGGGTTATGAGGACTATTGGCCCTACCAGGGCGACGGCGGCCGGAACGCGGACCTGGAACCGGGCTGCTCCGGCTACATCCATTTCAAGAATGGCGTGCGGGCTTTCTACAACGGTTCCAAGGGCAGGGAATGCCGGGGAGGATACCAACTCGACGGCACCGACGGATGGATGTTCGTCCACGAGGACTACTACGAACTGGACACGGGAAACGGCGTCCAGACCATCGCGCCGAAGGGTCCGACCCACTACTACTCCGCGGCGGCCATCAGGGATCTCGTCCACGTCATGGAGAACGGCGGCGAAACCGTTTCCCCGCCGCGCACGGCCCGGAGTACCCTGGAGATCATCCTGGGGTTTCTCGCGTCGCAGAAGCACGGCAACGTACGTATCGACTTCCCGCTGGACGAGAACACCGTCTGATCCGCCATGAGCGTTCGCATCGCCATAGACACGGGCGGCACGTTTACCGATCTCGTCCTGTCCGACCCCGACACGGGCCGCCTGGTATTCCACAAGGTTCCGAGTACGCCGTCCGATCCGAGCCGGGCGCTGGTGGAAGGCGTCACGGAACTCGTTGCACAGTCCGGATTTGCCCACGCGGATGTCCGGTTCCTGATCCACGGCACCACGGTGGCTACCAACACCATACTCCAGCGAAAGGGCGCCCGCACCGCCTTCATCACCACCGAAGGGTTCCGGGACGTGCTCCACATTCAGCGCCAGGACCGGCCCCACCTGTACAACATGCGCATCCGCCGGACGCCAGCCCTCGTGCCCCGTTCCCTGCGGTACGAGCTTCCGGAACGAACGCTGCACGACGGATCGGAAGCCCTGCCCGTCGACCGGAATCGGCTGAACGAACTGATCGAAGCGCTCAGGAAGGAAGGCATCGAGGCGGTCGGCGTGGGATTGCTGCACAGCCACATCGACCCCGGCCACGAGCGGTCGGTCGGCGATGTGCTGCGGCATGGGCTCCCGGAGACCACGGTCTGTCTTTCCTCCGATATGAGCCGCGAAGAGGGCGAATACGAACGGTTCAGCACCTGCGCCATGAACGCCTACGTGCAACCGGTCATGACGAACTACCTTAACCGGGTAAATGACGCCCTGTCGGATGTGGCCGTCAAGGCGCCGCTCTACGTCATGAAATCCAACGGTGGCGTCACCTCGACCCGGGACGCCGCGGATCACTGCGTGCATACGATCCTGTCCGGACCCGCCGGCGGCGTGGTGGCCGGCGACGAGATCGGCCGGCGGCTCGGACGGCCCAATGTGATCACGGCCGACATGGGCGGCACGAGTTTCGACGTGGCCATGATTCACGAAGGCGCCATCGCCTTCGCGAAACACGCGGAAATCGACGGCCTGGCCCTGAAAGCGCCCATGATGGACATCCACACGATCGGTGCGGGCGGCGGCAGCATAGCGTGGATCGATTCGGGCGGCGCCCTGCGCGTGGGACCGCAGTCGGCGGGTGCGGAGCCGGGTCCCGCATGCTACCAGGCCGGTGGCACCGAACCCACCGTGACGGACGCAAACCTGGCCCTGGGCCGACTCTCGACGGACAGCCTGCTGGGCGGTGCCCTCGCCCTGGATCCGGCGGCGGCCCGGCGGGTGATCAAGGAGAAGATCGCGGCCGGCCTTCAATGTACGGTCGAGGAGGCCGCCGAAGGGATCATCCGCGTGATTAACGCCTCCATGACGGCGGCCATCCGCAAGCTCACCGTGGAGCGCGGGTACGATCCCCGTCTGTTCACTCTGGTACCCTTCGGCGGCGCGGGACCCCTTCACGGCGTCGAGCTCGCCCGGGAACTGGGAATACGCGACGTGGTCATACCGCTCGCTCCAGGGGTCGCCTCCGCCGAGGGCCTGGTGTTTTCCAACCTGCGGACAGACCGGATCCAGACCCACGTGGAACTGCTGGATCGACTCGGCACAGCGGAATTCGAAGGGATGCTGGACAACCTGACCGGGCAGGCGGTTGAGGATCTGCCTACATCCGCGGTGGGACGCGATCCCGTCATCAGCCGGCGCGTGGGGCTGCGTTATTCAGGCCAGGGCTACGACATTCCCATCGACCTGCCCGAGGGCGCCGTCGATCTGGCCCTGCTCGAATCGGCCTTTCACCTCGAACACGAGCGGCAGTACGGATACGCACGGCGGGACCAGCGCGTTCAACTCGTCAACGTGTGGGTTTCCGCGGAATTGCCCATTTCGGATGGCCGCAGGAAGCCGGCGGAACGGGGCGTATCCGACCGGGCCGCGCCCTTCGCCACCCGCCCGGTTTACTTTGCGGGTGACTGGATGGACACGCCGGTATACGGCAGGACCGGCTTGCTTCCCGGACAGCGGATCGACGGTCCGGCCATCGTCGAACAGCTCGATTCCACGACGCTGATCGGACCCGGGCAGACCGCATGCGTCGACGAATGGGAACAGATCACCATAACCGGGCTGGATACGGCATGAAAACCGACCCCATAACCCTGGAACTGATGCGCAACCGGTGGACCGGTATCGCGGAAGAAATGTGCGCCGCGCTGATCCGCACCAGCTACTCCACCAATATCAAGGACCGGCGCGACTGCTCCGCGGCCATCGTGCAACCCTCCGGGGAGATCCTGGCCCAGGCGGAGTCGGGCGTCCCCCTTCACCTGGGCGTGATGCCCGGGGTGGTACGGTCCATTCTTGAAGTCTATCCGGTTTCGGCCATGAAACCCGGCGACGTCTACATCACGAACCTGCCCTATCCCGAGGGACCGGGCCATCTGCCGGATGTTTCCCTGGTATCCGCCATTTTCCACGAGCACCGTCCGGTCGCGCTGGCGGCATCCACCGCCCATCACGTGGACATGGGCGGGTTCGCGCCGGGCAGCATGCCCTTCGGGGTGACGGAGATCTACCAGGAAGGCCTGCAGATCCCGCCGCTGCCCATTTTCAAGGAAGGGCGGCTCGACGAAGAAATCTACCGGCTGATCAACCAGAACGTGCGGACGCAGTACGAGGTGCGGGGCGACCTCATGGCGCAGTTCGCCTGCGCCCAGATCGGCCAGCAGCGGGTGAGCGACCTCATGGCCCGTGAATCTCCCGATGAAGTCGTTCGCTACATGGACGAGATCCAGGACTACGCCGAACGGCGGATGCGCGCGGGCATCCGGTCGCTGCCCGACGGCGAGTACGCTTTCGAAGACTACCTGGACGACGACGGCGTCACCGACGAACCGGTGAAGATCGCGGTCACCCTGACCATATCCGGGGACGAACTGCGCGCGGATTTCTCGGGGTGCAGCGCCCAGGTCCTGGGCCCGCTGAACGCGCGGTTGCCCGCGGCCGCTTCCTGCATCAGCTACGTGTGCAAGGCGGTAATCGATCCGGACCTGCCGGCGTGCGCCGGGGCGTACCGGTCCCTGGACATCTACGCGCCCGAGGGCTCCATCCTCCAGGCCACCTACCCCGCAGCCATCGGCAATGCCAACATCCTGACGGACCAGCGGGTCGTGGACGTGCTCATGGGCGCGCTGTACCACGCCACGCCCGACCGGGTATGCGCGGCCTGCAGTGGGGAGATGAACCTGGTCAACATCGGCGGGATCGATCCGGGCACGGGGGATTACTACAACTACGTGGAAACCTACGCGGGTGGGCAGGGCGCCATGTCCGACCTCGACGGCGAGGACGGCGTGCACACCCACCTCACCAACACCCGGAACGCGCCGGTCGAGATCATGGAACGCACCTATCCGCTCCGGGTCGAGCGTTACGGCCTGATCCCGGACACCGAGGGCCCGGGACGCCGGCGCGGTGGCTGCGGGATGATGCGGGAGCTGAAATGCCTCGGCGAACGCACCATCATCACGCTGGGTTCCGACCGCCGCAGGTTCACGCCCTGGGGACTCGAAGGCGGCGGGAACGCGACCGGGGCCCACTGTTACGTCATCGACGCCGAAGGGCGCGAAAGAGAGATCCCGACCAAGACCCATACCGAACTGTACCGGAACGAGATCCTGCGGATCGAGACGCCCGGCGGAGGAGGATGGGGCGACCCGGCAGATCGGGAAGCGGACAGGGTGGAAAAGGACGTCCGAAACGGGCTGGTAAGTCCGGAAAGGGCGAAAGATCTATATGAATGTGAGGAGATTCAAACCCATGGGACTTAGCCTATTTCAGATTACCTTTCTTTTGCGATTACAACCAAGTACACATTCAAGTTGTGTAGGTTCATCGCCCATAGCATGGCCAGAGTGAATCCAGGAATCTGAATCACCGCCAATATTGTACCGATTGGTGCGGTAAATTCGCTTGTCGATGCAAAAAAAAAACGTCGAACAGACCAGAAGGAGAAACCATACCGGGAGCGACCGGAGCAAGGTTTTTCTAACCTGCATTATTCATAAACCGTCATCGACTGTCGATTCCGTCCGTATTCGGTGGTTTTCTGTGCGCTGCATCGCGTCCATGCTACGGGACGGCTTTGCCAAGCTGATAGAGGATCCGGTCGTGGAGATGCGCGAGCGGACAGGACTCGGGCAGATGGAAGACGACTTTGGTTTTCAGTTCGCTGAACGCGCGCGGCGATCTTGAGCAGGCGAATGCGGAGCGTGTCGAAGTTGGCGCGGTCGTACTTTGTGCCTCGCAGTCCGATGCGCTCCAGGGCGTGCAGCAGGACGTAGGCGGCCGAATGCAGGAAGAGGCGGAAGTGGTTGGCGGCGAAGGTGCGGCAGGAAGTCCGGTCGGACAGGAGGAAGGTCTTGTGGTTCTTGATGAAGCCTTCCATCCTGCCGCGGGCGCAATAGACCTTTTCGTAGATGAAGGAGGGCCTCGAACTCTCCAGGTTGGTCACCACAAACCGGATGTTGTCGCCCTGCTCGCTTGCTTCGGCCTTGCAGACGACCCTTTGCGGCGCGCTCCAGGACCGGGCCTCGGCCTCGCGCAGAAGCATGACGCCGCCGTCGCTGGTGAGACGGCCGCCGTCGCAGGCTACTTCAACCTGATTCCCGGATACGCTTGCCAAAGGTAGTTTGCCGGGTTTATCTTGCGTTTTCAAGGTGGTTTTCCTCCTGGTGTTATTGTGAATCGGTGATCGTCGTAACCATATGATTATACAATAACTTGGGTCAGAAAATCACCTTTTTTACGAATAATGCAGGCCAGGAATGATTAAATCCGCACGTCGGTTCAGATGGATAAATGAGCTGGAGAAATGAGATCGAAGGTCCGGGCGCCAACCCATAGCGACACCTTACGGATGTATAGGAACCAACGCAAAAATCAGAACTTCAAATCCATGACGGCCAGTAAAACCGAGACATCAAAGAAGCGAATCGCCATAATCGGTGGCGGCGTGTCCGGGCTCGGGGCCGCATGGGCGCTGCATCGCCACCCGGACCGGATTGACTTCCGGCTGTACGAGGCCCGGGACCAGGTGGGCGGGAACGCGATCACCGCCGATATGCCGCAGCATGACGGCAGCACTATACCGTTCGACATATCCGTCACCGCGCTGATACCGTCCGTATACCACCACATCCTGTTGTTGTTGGGGCAGTTCGGCATTGAACTGCACGACACCCGGTTCAACTACAGCGTGAAATACCACGGCCGGGTTTACGCCCACGATTTCGACTCCGATATCCGGCGACAGCTTCAGCCCGAGATCGCCCGGTTTCAAAGGGTCCTGAAGCGTCTGCACCGGTTCGGCCGGCTGACCCGTTCCCGGTCGAGGCTGATGAACGCTCTCAACCCGTTCAATTACATCACGATGCGGACGGTGCTCAACCTGGGCGGGTTTTCCGGAGACTTCAGATACAAGATCCTGAAGCCCATGTTCGTTAATTTCCTGATGGCCACGAACGTGTTCGACATGCCGGCGGCCCTTTTCGCGCGGTACCTGGAGTTCTTCGACATCGAACGCGCGACGCCCATGCAGACGTGGGACCAAGGCACGCGTCTGATCTACGAAAACCTGACGGCCGGATTCCGGGACCGAATATACCTCAACCGGCCGGTGCGTAAAGTGCACCGCCGGTTAGACTGTGTCGTGGTCGAGGACTCAGACGGCGTGGAGGAGACGTTCGACGAGGTGGTCTTCGCGTGCAATGCGAACCAGGCCCTGATGCTGCTCGACCGGCCCACGTTCCTGGAGCGCTACCTGCTGTCGTCGATACGCTACGAGAGCGAACTCCACAACCACACAGTCGTGCACTCGGACGCCTCCATCCTTCCGGAGAACGAAGTGAGACCGCTGGAAACGCGGAGCAATCATATCGAACAGTACGGCGCCAGACCGGACAACTACGAAATCACCTACATCATGCACAACCAACAGCCGTGGGCCAGCCGGTCCGACAGGCCCTGCCTGGTGACTTACAACCCCGTCAGTCCGATCGATGAGCAGAAAATCGTCAAGAAGTACTGGTTCCAGCATATCGTACACGACGTGCACCACGTCGCCTGGCTCATCCACCTGTTCCGCTTCATCCAGGGCAGGCGGCGGACCTGGCACTGCGGCGCCCACACCCTGGTGAACAGCCAGGAGACCTGCTTCGTGACCGGCCTCGCCGTCGCCCGGCAGATCGGGGCGGACTATCCCTTTGACAACCCCGAGGCCAGACGGATGTTCAACTACTACGGCCGGATTCTGCACGGCGGACAGTTCAGGAAGGCGAAGGGCTGAGCACGACCCCGTTCCAACCTCGTGCCAGCGGCTCGAGCCAATTCCTGCTTGTCGCGTTAACGCCTTGTAGTTATAATACTTACGTGGACCAATGGAGGATTGGCCTTGCATACATCCTATATGTTCGCAACGCCGGCGGCCAACGCGGATTCCGGGCTCACTGTCAGCCAAACCAGGGAAGGGCTTCATCCGTTCCCGGAAGGCTGGTACCTGGTCACGACCCGTGAAACGCTACGGCGTGAGAAACTGATCGAGAAGCAGTGGATGGGCGTGGATATCGTCGCGTGGTGCGACGAGGAAGGCCTGGTCTTTGCCTGGTATGAACTCGGCGGGCGGCCCGCGCACTGGTTCCTGCCGGACGACCCGCCGGCCGGCAGCGAGTGGGGCGACCTGGGTTACCGGACCCTCCGGTTTCGCAGCCATCCCCAGGAAACCGCGGAAAACTCCGTGGACATCGGCCACCTGCGATACGTGCACGGCTACGACAACGTGATCCCGATCGGTTCAGTCACGGTGGAAGGCGCCTACCTGAAGAGTTGATTCGACTTCAAACGCGTCCGCAGGGTCCTGGGCGTCACGGACCTGGTCTACGAGGTCTCGGCCGTCACGCACATCCACGGCCTGGGGTACTCCTTCGTGGAGATCCATGAGAAGACCATCGACATGCACGCCAGGCTCTGGGTCCTGCCGACCCCGGTCGACGGCGAGTACATCGACCTCGTGCTGGTCAGCCAGCTGCGGGAGATCCGGAAGCCCCGCCGGTTCGTCTCCGGTCTGGGTTTCCTGCCGTCGAAGCTGCGGCGACGGCTGACGAACCAGATTCTACTGGTCCAGCAGTAACGGGATGTGCTGCAGGACATGGTGATCTGGGAACGGAAACGGTTTCGCACGCCGCCCCGGTTGTGCAAGGCCGACGGCCCCATCGGCCTGCACCGGCGCTATTGCCGGCAGTTTTACGCTGCCCGATGAGCTACCCGCCGCTCTCGTGTTCCGCCAGGGCTTCCAGCACATCCTGATGGATGAGCGCTTCGAAGGCGTCCCGCGCCCGGAGTCCGGCTGCCTTCGACAGTAATTCCCCGGCACGCTCTCGGCCGCCCTCTCTATCGAGTTCGGGTAAATTGAGCGCGTATTCCAGCAGGACGATCATCGAGTCCGGCGCGAGTTCCAGCGCCCGCTCGTAATGGATGACCGCGCTCTCGCGGTTTCCCTTGTACAGGAACCGGGCTACGCGCCCGGCCCGGGCGATACCGGCATGCCAGCTCCCGAAGGCCATGTGCGCATCGGCGAAGTCGGGATCGATGGCAAGCGCGGACTCCAGCAGTCCGCGGACCTTGCCGGCCAGGCCCCGGCGAAGCGCCGTAAACGTGCCTACCGTCAGCGAATATCGGCCGACGGCGTGCGCGGACTGGTAATACGCTTCTCGATTGGTCGAATCCGTACGCACCGCCTCCTCGCCGAGTTTCATCGCACGTTCAAAAAACCCCTTCCGGTCATCCCTGGCCGCAACGTAGTGGCCGTGCACCGCCAGCGATTGCGCCGCCAGGGCGTAGCCAACAGAAGTCCCGAGGGCTTCCGCGAGATCCGCAGCCTCGAGAAAACGACCTTCCTCGAAAGCGGTCTGCGCGTCGTCGATCGACTGGGCGTTCGCGTCTGACTGGGCGTTCGCGTCTGACTGGGCGTTCGCGTCTGACTGGGCGTTCGCGTCTGACTGGGCGTTCGCGTCTGACTGGGCGTTCGCGTCTGACTGGGCGTTCGCGTCTGACTGGGCGTTCGCGTCTGACTGGGCGTTCGCGTCTGACTGGGCGTTCGCGTCTGACTGGGCGTTCGCGTCTGACTGGGCGTTCGCACCGGCCACGACGCTCATACCGGCCGCGCCCGCCACGAGGACCATGCCGACTGCGAGGAGCATGAGTTTTCCATCGGCCGTGAGACGTACAAATCGCGAAAAGATCATCATGACATCTTTGTTCAATCGGAACTAAAGAGGTTTACGAGCAAGGAAACAGTACAGCGGAGTGAAGACCCCCGCCCTGCCGCCTGCGACATAAGCGTCCGCCGTTCGATCAAGTAGTTGGATGACTTCCGAGGATCCCTTCGGTAGCAGGCGCAACACTTCGGCCATCTTCGCCCCCGCGATGAAAGCTTTACGGCCCAGTGGAAGTCTGCGTAGCGCGTTCCCCAGTGTCCCGCGACTACTCTCCATGGAACGGTACCAAGGCGTGGATGGTCCTTTCCGGACGTCACGGTTCATCCCTTCGACAACGTGGAATCCCGCCGCTTCAAGCGCGCGATTCACCTCTCCGAACGTCGCGATGTCGTTCAGCGCAATGCCACGCCTGAGTTCCTGCTCAATGACCCGGTGTCGGGTGTCTTTCGGATCGAACTTGTCGGTCAGGCACATTTCCTGACCCCAAAAAAGGGCGCCTGGTTTGAGTACGCGGAATATCTCCTCGAACGCGCGTTGCTTGTTCGGCGCGTGGCACGTCGACTCGATGGCATAGCCCCGGTCGAACGTCTCGTCTTCGATGGCTCCCATATCCATAAAGCTGCACGCCTCGTAATCGACCATATGGCCGAGTCCAGCCTCAGCATTCAACTTTTTTGCCTTTTCCAACTGGATTTCACTGATGTTGATTCCGACCACCCGGACACCGGCCTCACGGACAACACGCCGCATTGGCCCGCCAATTCCACAACCGACGTCTACCACCGTCATGCCCTGTTGCAACTCCAGTTTCGAGATCATCAACCGTTGATGCCGGACTATGGATTCCTCCAGGCTCTCATCAGGCGTGAGTGGTACGAAGTGCAGGGATTCGTTCCAACCGAACACCATGAAACCGGTGCAAAGATCGTAGTACTCTTTAACCGTTGCCGCGTGGTCGTACCCGCTCGCGCCATCGGTTCCCGGAGCCGCCCGCGCGATCCAGTCATCAAGGTGCTGGACACGACCCTTGACGCCCGTTCCCCGGTACGCTTCCCGCAGTTCTCTGGATAGTCTACCCAGTTCCAATGCCGTGGCTTCTCCCGTGGTGTTTCGTATACATCGTTTCAGACGCGCAGCTCGCGTCGCTGCTCTGAGATGACAAACTTCAGCTTCTTGCTCGGTTTCAATGACGGAAACGGATTGAACCGCAGCTTGTAGTTTGCGGGCGACACGTCGATCTTGAAGTGTTGCGCCAGCAACAGCAAGTTAACGGCCAGTTGGAGTTCCATCCAACGGGTGCCGAGGCACATGTGCGTGCCCAACCCGTACGGGGCATACCCGGGGTTGCGATGCTCGTTGCGCGGCGGCAGGTAGCGGTCTATATCGAAGGTGTAGGGTTCGGGAAAGATATCGCTCATGTAATGGGCGGCGGTCGGCACGATGTGGAGGCGTTCCCCCAGGGGAAGTTCGTAACCGTCGAACGCACAAGTATTCATCACGTTTCGAATAGACATGGGAACGATCGGGTACATGCGCATACACTCCATAAGGAAGCGGTGCGTGACGTCAATCGCGGATGGTGTGAAGGCCTCGACATCCGGGTCGCCGTTTCCGAACAGGGCATCGGCTTCACTTCGGATTCTCTCGTAGAGTTCGGGCTGCGACGCCATGGCGTATACGACCAGGCTGAACATATCGCCAAGATAAACGCTGGCGATCAATGCCGCGGAAAAGGAGAACCGCAGATTGGACTCCGGGAGGAACTGCGGGTCACTCGCGTGCAGGCTGAGGTACTCGTCCACCAGGTCCCGCGGACTATCGGCCCGTTGGGCGGGGGTATGAACACTCTCGATCCGTTCCATCAGCGTATCGAGGGCTTTCAACCTGCGTTTCATGCCCGGGGTGTTGAGCGTGAATTTAGGCAGAATCCTGGCGATGTGCACGCTGAGGGCTCGTTCCTTGTACTTCATCAGATCGTCCATGACGTCCTGAGAGTCGACACTGATAAACAGCGGCGAGAGTTGGGCGTTTATCATCCGCCGGCACATGGACGAGGCAGAATAGACGTCTCCAACATTCCAGCTTGCCATGTAACTCCGCGTATGATGGTAGAGCTGGTCCAGTTGCCCTCCCAGCCTCCCACGGGAATACGCCGGTGACAAGGACTTGCGAAGCCGGAAGTGATCGGCGCCGTCAAGGGAAGGCAAAAGGCCCGACGCGCCGTAGACCTTCTCGAAGTCACTGAAGTAATCCTTGGCTCTCAGGTACATGCGTCCCTGTTTATGCACCCAGTGGTTTGCCTCGAGTCCAGCCAGGAAGATCATGGGCTTGGCGAGTGGAGGCCGGATCTTGAACACCGGGCCGTATTCCTGAGCAAGGGTCCCAAAGAGCGCGTTGAGGTTGCCGTCTCGAACATGGGAGTTCTTCAGCAGCTTGCGTAGCGAGACCGTCGGAATCTTCTTGGTAAAAAGGGCCCGGCGAAGCGTCGGGCTGGCCAGTTTGTGTGAGACCGCTTCGGCGATTGACCGGCCGATCTCGTCCATCTTGCAAATGAACTCGATGCGTTGCTCCGCCTCTTCGTCGAGCTGGAACATGAATCGGAACACGTCGCAGGTATTGACAAGGCAGACTATGATAACGTCTCTCGGGTCGGGGATCTCGTTCATGAAGATTGCCCGGCTAATCCGCGTTCTGACGAACTGACTTGCCGTACCTGTCTCGGCGTCGTTGTACAACTCCATCTTCCAGTCGACACGGGCCAGCGTCCAGAACTCGCCGTCGTGGTGTTCCAGGACTTTCATTTCTACCAGGCGATCCAGCACCGAATCGATGATCGTCTCCGCACGGGGAGCCAGCCGTTCGATCCAGTATTGCGTATTCTGCTGATTGGGCTCGCTCGCGATTTCCTCCAGTATGAAATCGATGGTGGAATTGCCCGTGGGCCTCTGGTCGAGGAGGAACAGGGACTCCACATCCGTGTCGATGCGAGACCTGAGTGAAAGCTCCGCAAGCACGGCACCGACCACGGCGCAGTGCAAATGCCAGCCGGGCACCTGGTGGAAGTAGCCCGTCTCCTCGTTGAGCAGCATCAGGATGAGTTCCTGAGTCAAAGTAAGCGGTTGGGGCTTCACGTCCTTTGTGGTATCAGCCATTAGTAGCCTCCCTTCATCAGACGCAGATGAATGGTGGAAAGCGCGGGAACGACCATCATGAGTATGGCGGTGACGAAGATAATGCCGCAACCAAGCGATGCGGCAAAGGGAACCAGGAACTGAGCCTGTATAGCGCGTTCCAGAATCAGGGGGGTGAAACCGAGAAACGTCGTCAGGGAAGTGAGCATTATAGGACGAAAACGTCCCTTTGCACCCTCGATGATCGCAGTCCGAACCGGGGCGCCTTCCCTGAGTTTCTGATCGATGAAATCAACCATGACCAGGGAATCGTTCACGACTACGCCGCTCAGGCCGAAGATACCCAAGAAGGACACCGCGCTCAGGGCTACGCCAAGGACCCAGTGGCCCAGGATCACTCCGATGAATCCGAAGGGGATCACCGCCATGATGATGAACGGCTTGGTATAGGATCGGAGCGGGATGGCGAGCAGTGCGAAAATCATGATCAGCGCAATCGCAAACCCGCGATACAGCGCATCCAGGGAATCGAGCTGCTGTTGTTGTTCACCTCCGAAAGCGTAGGTCAGATCCGGGTACACGGCGGTCAATGCCGCAAGGATCGAATCCTCCAAGATGCTGTTGGCCTGATCGCCGGAGATCACCGCGGCGTCCACGTCCGCGGAGACCGTGACGACACGCTGGCCATCCTTCCGCCGAATGGCCGGCGGCGAAACGCCCGGGTTCAGCGAAGCCACGCTGACGATCGGGACCTCGTCTCCGCCCGGCGTGCGGACCAGGTACCGTTCGATATCGGTGATGGAACTCCGCTCATCGGCGGGCAGGCGCACGTAGACGCGGACCTCTTCCCGGCCGCGCTGAACCCGGACGGCGTCCGCGCCGAAAAACGCCGCGCGCGTCTGTCCGGCCAACGCTTCCAGCGTAAGACCCAGGGTTCGCGCTTCCGGCCGTAGTTCAAGCTGCATTTCCGGGATGCCCGGAGTGTGATCCGAACGGATGTCGTGGACGCCTGCCACTTCACGGAGACCGTCGACCACAGCGTCCGCAATCCGGGCGAGGTACTCCGGGTCAGGATGCGACAGTACGGCCTCGACCGGGTTGCCCAGGTCAAAGACCGCGCCGCTGAAGGTGACGCCGCGCACGTAGGGAAGCACCCCCACCTCTTCCCGCCATGCCTGTACGACCTCTCCGGACGTGATCTGCCTTTGCTGCGCGCTCAGAAGTTTGAACTCGATGGTAGCGATGTTGGCCTGGGGATTGAGGGTGGGGGCCGGATTGAGGCCGCCCTCGCGTCTCGATCCCAGACCGACGGTAACCGTTACGCCGCTCAGCAGCGGTGGCGCATTCTCTGGTCGGCCACTCGAAAGCCGTTCCAAGACCCGGTGACCTGCGGCCTCGAGTTCCTGTGCTACTTCATATGTCCTCGGGGCGGTCGTCCCATCGGGCATCTCCAGGACGACCGTCGCGAAGTCCCCCTCGATGTCAGCGGCCAGCGTGGTCGGTACGATTCCCGCCGGCAACAACGAGATGCTGAGCACGAGCATGCCCACAGCCCCCCCCATCGTGATCGCGGGCTGATCCGTCGCGAACCGTAGCGCCCGGTCCAGCGGGCCCTGCACGAACCGGTTCAGCAACTCGTTAACACGACCCTGGATTCGTGCGAAGAACCGTTCGAATGCACTTTCCGGCACCCGTTCAGGATCCTTCAAATGGGACAGGTGGTTGGGTAACACCAGCAGCGATTCGACCAGGGAGATCAATAGCATGGCGATGATGATGACCGGCAGGGCTCGCCATACGTCACCGATGCCGCCGGGGATGAACAGCAGCGGGACGAAAGCTACCACCGAAGTGAGAATCGCGAAGGTCAGTGGCACCTTTATCCTTCTTACACCACGGATCGCGGCCGTAACGCCGGGTGTTCCCCGCCTTCGTTCATATTGAATGTGCTCGGCGACGACTATAGCGTCGTCGACGACGATCCCTATGGCGAGTACGAAGGAAAACAGGCTGATTTCGTTGATCGACACACCGAGCGCATTCATGACGGCCAGCGCACCGATACCCGAAACGGCGAGGCCGACGGCGACCCATATCGCAAGCCGGATTTCGAGAAACAGGCTGAGCGCGATCAACACCAGCAACAGCCCAAGGATTCCATTCTTGATCAGGAGATCGGCGCGTTCCTCATAGACCTGGGATTCGTCATTCCACACGGTGACGGCCACACCGTCCGGCAGTGCCGGGTTCACCTCATTTTCCAGATGTTCCCGGACGTTCGTCGCGACGTCCATCACCTGTTCGCCATCGGCCCGGTACACCTCGACGAACACAGCGGGATGGTTCTGATGACGGACGATAAGGTCGGATTCCTGAAAACCGTCGCGGACCACGGCAATATCCCCGAGACGAACGACGGTTCCATCACTCCTGCTGAGCAGGACGATCTCTTCGAAATCCTGCTGGTCGTAGTTCTGGCCGAGGGTCCGGATCCGCACCTGGGATTCCCGGGTATCGATGCTGCCGGCAGACAGGTTCAATGAACTGCGACGGATCGTATTGGCGATGTCGGTGAGCGTCACGCCAAGGGCGCTCAGCCGATGACGCGGTACCTCGATGGAGATTTCGTATTCCCGAACGCCACTGACGTCGACCTGGGACACGGACGGAAGCACGGTGAGTTTATTCTCGATCTGGTACGCCAATTCCTTCAGCGAGCGCTCGGACACGTCGCCGAAGACGATGAGCCGCATCAAGCTCATGCGGTTGTCCATTTCCCGGAAACTGGGACGATCGGCACCTGCCGGGAAAGACTGAATGCGATTGACCGCCGACTCGATATCGTTCAGCGCCTGGACCATGTCCGTGCCAGAATCCATTTGAACCCGCACGGACGCTATGCCCGGGGCAGCTACGGACTTGACCGCCTTCACGTCGTCCAGCCCGCTGACCTGATCCTCGATCTTGACTACGATCGACTCCTCGATCTCTTCCGGCGTGGCGCCTGGATAGGCCATCGACACTTCAACGTGGTAGAAGGGCGTGGTGGGCCACGCTTCCCGGTCGATGCCGGTCAGCGAAACCAACCCCGCTGCTACGATGGCCCACATCAACAGATTGGCGGCTACGCTGTTGCCCGCCATGTATGCGATTGGGCCGGAAGGTTCTTTATGGTTGCCGTTGTCCATACTCATGGGGTCTGGCCTGTTTCCGTCTGGACGCGCATACCTTCCGTGGTAAACCGGATCCCGCCGGTGACGACCGCCTGACCGTTTTCGAGTTCACCCGTCACGTAGACTCTATCGCCGGTACGCTGCAGTACCTGCACAGGTACGATATGCACCGTACCGCCATCGCGCACAATCCAGACCTCGTTCCCCGATTGCAGCGCCGCTCGCGGAACCAGGTAGTAGTCATCCCGTTCAAGACCGTTGATTTCCACTTCGACGTATTTGCCCACCAGCAAGGGGGGACCGCCGCCAGGACGATCCGTACCGTCCATGAGCCGCCCCGCTCGAAACGGATCCGGTACGCGCACGATCACGTCGATGGTGCGTGTTTGCGGGTCAAGAGTCGTCTCGCCACGGTCCACGTAGCCTGTCCAGGCATAGGATCCTTCACCGTAACGGGCGATCACGCGCGCTCCGACGCTCCGGTTCCCGTCGCCCGCCGAAAGTGACCACAGTCCCGTGATCAATGCGGCATCGGAATCGGACAAGGGCACGACGATTTCCACCGCATCCGAGGCGAAAACCCGCGCGACGGGTTGGCCGGCGGCAACGATCCGTCCCACGTCCACCGATTCTTCCTGTACGAAGCCGTCGAAAGGTGCGGTTATATGGGTTCTGGACAGGGCGAGATTGGCCTCTGCGAGCCGGGCTTCATCGCGTACCAGTGCGGCCTGGGCCGCTTTCAACTGCGGTTCTCTCAGGGCAAGCGGATTTGCGCTGTCGTCCGAAGATCCATCCCCTTTGCGAGCGGTGTATAGATCGTGCTGTGCACGGGCGATCGACGCCTGTTCCTCCTCCTGCAGCAATGCCAGTTGACTGGCCGCGAGACTGGCCTCCGCTTCCTGCACCCGGTACTGGTAGTCGACCTCCTCGACGCGGAAGAGCGTATCCCCCGCCGCGATCCGGCCGCCGCTCAGGAACCCCGGGTCGACCCACGCGATTCTGCCGCTTACCTGTGAAACGACATCGATCTCCTCGCTTGGCCTAACTGTGCCGGAACCGAACACCGGGATGGGGCCGGAACCCGCGGCGACCAGGTCCGTCTGAACGAAGGGTACCTGGGGCGGCTGTTCAGTGCGCGTCGGTTGCGGGGCCAGCGAAATCAACAGGGCGGCCAATGCCACGGAAACGCCGAGTATGCCGCCGGCAACGAGAAAACTGGTTAAACGCGACATGGCTAATCACTCCGTTGGAGGACGGGATGGGAGGCGCCCGTCCGGCTGGGTCTGCTTCAGCATGAGACGTTCACTGTCGGTGGCGGTCCAGGTACCGCCCAGTGCGCGATGCAGGACGAGTCGGGCGTAACCCAGGTCCCGCTCCGCCGCCGCAAGCATGGACTGTGCGGCCAATCGGGATTGTTCCGCCGCCAGGAATGCTTCGTAAGCACCAACACCCGATACGTATCTCTGCTCCTGCAACGCAGATTCGATCCGGGATTCATCGGAGATGGTGGCCAGCAGCGCATGTCTGCGGCGGCTGGCGTCGAGTCCCACCAGGGCCGATTCGACTTCGTTTACCGCGGTGACCACGGAGCGTCCGTAAGCGGCCGCGGCCTCGTTCAGCCGCGCCTCCGCGATCGCTATATTGTTCCGTATCCGGGCGCCCTGGAAAACCGGACCCAGCAGGTTCGCGGTGAGGTCCCGGAACCATTGATCCGGATCGAACCATTCGCCCGTATCTGTGCTCTGCAGGCCGATCGCGCCCTGCAGAGACAATCTCGGCAGCAGGTCGGCGCGCCGTGCGCCCACCGAAAACCGCGCCGCCTCCACCCGTTGCAATGCCGCGAGTACATCAGGCCGTTGGACCATGAGATCGGCCGGTATGCCCGCAGGGACTGGATCGAGTGCCGGCGAAGGACCGGTGGAGTCGGCCAGAGTATGCGCCAGGTCGGCCCGGAAGCCGCCCATGAGAATCCAAAGCCGTCCCTCGGCGTCCGCCTGCAGCGCTTCGATCTGCGGCAATTCAGCCTGGGCTTCGCGCAGTCTGCGCCGGGCCGCGTGGAGATCCCCCAGTTCGATCAATCCCCGCTCGTACCTGGACTCGGCAAGCGATTCCTGTTGTTGCAGGACAGCCACGATCTCGCCGGACAACGCCTGTTGCCGGAGCAGGCCCGAAATCTCCAGATAAGTGCGGACGGTCTCGGCCAGCACCCCCATGCGTGCGCTGAGATAGTCCGCCTCGGTGGCCGCCAGTTCAGCCTCGGCGGATCGCGTATCGTTGCGGTTGCGGCCCCAGAAATCGAGTTCGTAGGCGAATTCCATGCTCAGGGTATAGGTCGTGAGTCCCAGCCGGTCGGGGATCTCCACGCCCGCCGCGCTCAGGGCTTCCGGGTCCAGACCGACTTCCTCCAGTTGCGCTCCGATGCCCGCGTTCGTCGGACCTTCGAAGTCGTTTACGCTCACCGAAGGCTGAAGCAGGGGAAACGCCGAAGCACGTGAGACGCCCGCCCGGCTTTGGGCTTGTTGTACCCGGGCGACCGCTCCGGCCAGGTCGAAGTTCGAAGAGAGTACTTCCTCGATGACCCGGTCGAGGACCGGATCTTCAAATGACTTCCACCACGACAGGGGCCGGTATGCACCGGAATCCGCCACGGCGGCGGCAAACGCGCCGGGCGCCTCCGGAACGGATTCGAGCACCGGGAGGTTCCGGTTCGGCGCCAGGGAACAGGCCGAGAAGAGCAGGATGGAGGCGAGGACGGAGTAGCGTACCATGTCGATTCCATGATCGGGACCGTGATCGACTGTACTTAACGCATTACTTGCGAATCCGGTCTTTGACTATCGAAATAGTCTAACGCAATCTAAAGGAATGTATACTTACTATACTGTGAATATTCAAATGAGGCCAGATTCATATCCATTTCAAACGAGCACGGCAACCTCATTCATTAACAAATTTAACGTTTTTCCATTGTGCAGATGCGATTGATGGAAAACCAGACTGGATTTCATTTTCGTCCCTTTCACCAACTTGCAGTAAAAAGGTTTCGGCTTCTTGACGATCGTCGGCCTCTCGAATGACACGGACAAAGTGGCAGCCCAGACTGGCAGCGCAAAATTGCCTTTGTTGACAAGCGGACGACTAACCACTAATCTGTTCGCGTTCTCCATCCACTGTAAATCAGGGTGCAATCCCTCCATGAATCAAGTCTTTTGAACCAGCCGATCCTCACACTCAGCGACCTCGCGTTCACTTACCGCGACGCCCCGGAACCCGCGCTCAATCAGATCAATTACCGTCATCGCCGCGGCGAATTTACCGTAATAGTCGGCGAGACCGGCGCGGGGAAATCCACCCTGTGCCGCTGCCTGAATGGGCTCATTCCCTCTTTCACGAAGGGCAGACTCGACGGAAGCCTGCAGGTAGCCGGCCACCGGGAAACCGGTCGCCCTCAAGTCTATGAACTGGCACGGATCGTCGGCCTGGTCTTCCAGGACTTCGAGGCGCAGTTGTTCTCCACCAACGTGGAACTCGAGACGGCTTTCGCCCTCGAGAACTTCGCCGTGGACCGCGATCAGATGAAAACCCGTGTCGAACAGGCACTGAACCGGGTCGGTCTCTCGGGTTTCGAACAGCGGGACCCCGCCAGCCTGTCGGGGGGCGAGAAGCAGCGGCTGGCCATCGCCTCGGTGCTCGCGGGCAGTCCCTCTGTGGTCGTCATGGACGAACCGACGACCGACCTGGATCCCGTCGGAAAGCGCGACATCTTCAAGCTTGCCCAGGTCCTGCGGAACGAGATCGAGGGCATCATCATGGTGGAGCACGAGACCGAACACGTCCTGAGCGCGGACCTGATCCTGCTGATGCACGAGGGGCGTATCGTCCGCGAGGGGCCGCCAGCCGAGATCCTGGCCGATCCCCGGAACGTGGAACGGCATGGCGTCCGGCCGCTCCAGACCACCGTGCTGTTGTCCGAACTGGGCCTGGCGACCGATGCCCTGACTATTGAGGACGCGGCGGCCCGAATCCGGTCGGCCGGATGGCGCGTCAAGAAGTCTGCGCAGGAGAGCCTGAACGGTACGCGGCGGCGCGAACCGTACGGTGAACGGCCGGGTGCGCCACAGGATGAAACGCAGCGCGAACCACAGGGAGAATCGACGGGTAAACTACCGGGTGAACCGCCCCAACCCGTCGTTCACATCGAGAACCTGGTCTTCAGGTACGATGAAGCCACGCCGGCCGTGGACGGGGTCAGCCTGGACATCGCGGCCGGCGAATTCGTCGCGCTGGTCGGGCAGAACGGCTGCGGCAAGACGACGCTCGCCAAGCACCTCAACGGACTGCACGCCCCGACGGAGGGCGAGGTCCAGGTCCTGGGCAAGTCCACCACCGACTGGACCCTGCCCGAACTGGGACGCCGCGTCGGATACGTATTCCAGAATCCGGACCATCAGATCTTCGCCAATACCGTACGGGACGAAGTCGCCTTCGGCGCCCGGAACTATGGGTTTTCCGAAGAAGAGGTCGGGGAGAGAGTGGACGGAGCCCTGGCCGAAACCGGCCTGTCCGGCCGGGACCTCGAGGATCCTTTCAACCTGACCCGGGGAGAAAGGCAGCAACTCGCCGTAGCGTCGGTGTTGGCCACGGACCCCGAGATTCTCGTCCTGGATGAACCGACCACCGGGTTGGACTATCGCGGCCAGGTCGCCATACTGAATCTGGTCCGGCGGCTCAACGAATCCGGCCGTACCGTGGTCATGATCACCCATTCCATGTGGGTCGTCGCCGAATACGCCGACCGTTGCGTCATCATGTCGGGCGGACGCGTCGTCCAGGACGGAGACGTTCGGACGTGTTTCAGTAATCCCGAACTGCTGGAATCACTTTACCTGGAAGCGCCCGAGTCCGTGCGTCTCGGTTATGAATTCGGACTCGTGGCACGTTCCGTCAACGAGATCGCCGATTGCCTGGAACGCGTGGAGGAATAGCTCCCGACCGCACAGGAACAAGGCCTGCGGACCGGACCGCCCATGGTGCTCTACCTTCCCTCGGATTCCCTGTTGCATCGGCTCCATCCCTCGACGAAGATCGTGGGACTGGCCCTGTTGCTGATCCTCACGGTGGCCTTCCAGTCGCCCTGGTACCAGCTGGTCATACTGTCGGGCGTACTGTTGCTGGCCCGCTCGGCCGGCGCGTTCAGAAACCTCCGCCGGATCCTGCCGCTCATGATCACCGTACTCGTGTTCAGCGTCGTGTCCTGGTCGCTGTTCAGACGCGTCGGCGATCCGTTCTGGTCCTTCGGACTGTTCACGCTCTCGACGGAGTCCATACGGTTCGGGTTCGCCATGGGATTCAGGCTCGAGGCCATGCTCGTTTCCGGCATGGTCTTCGTTTCCTGCACGAAAGTGGAGGAATTCGCCTACGGGCTCCGGGCCATCGGGCTGCCCTTCGCCGTCAGTTTCGCGCTCTCCCTTGCCTTTCGGCTCGTTCCGCTGTTTTTTACGCGTATCGGTACGGTCGTTCAGGCCCAGCAGGCACGAGGCCTCGATCTCAAGAGCGGGAACGTATTGCAGCGGGCCCGCAAGTACGTGCCGCTGCTGGTGCCCATATTCGTGTACGCGATCCGCGATACCGACCTGCTCTCCATGGCCCTCGAATCCAAGGGTTTCGGCATGCGGGGCAGGAGAACGGAATACCTTGATTTCCCCTTCGTCTGGCGTGACTATGCCATTCTGGGGTTGCTGCTGGTCCTGAATATCGCGGGTTGGCTGATGCCGGTCCCGTGAGCGATCCACAAGAAAGACCTTCCGGAGAGACGCTGATTCCGGTGGAGCATCGAATGGACCGACGATACAGGGCGGGTGTCATCGGACGCACCGGCAGGGGCAACTTCGGCCATGGCCTGGATACGGTGTATCTCGGCATGGACGACGTGGATATCGTCGCCGTGGCCGACGACGATCCGGACGGCCTGCAAGAAGCGGGCCGGCGGCTGGGCGTGCGGAACCTGTATACGGATTACCGGGAAATGCTGCGCAACGAGTGGTTCGATATCGTCAGCATCTGTCCCCGCTGGCTCGACCAGCACGCCGCCATGACCCTGGCCGTCGCGGAAGCGGGCGCTTGCATCTTCCTCGAGAAGCCCATGGCCCGCACGCTGTCCGAGGCCGACGCCATGATCGAAGCCTGCGAGAAGGCCGGGGTGATGATGGGCATTGCCCACCAGGGCCGCATGCACGCGGCCGCGTGGCACGCCCGGCAACTGCTCGCCGACGGCGCCATCGGGGATATTCTCCACGTCCGCATGAACGGCAAGGAGGACCATCGCGGGGGCGGCGAGGACCTCATGGTGCTGGGCACCCACCTTTTCGACATGCTCCGGTTCCTCCTGGGCAGAAACCCCGCCTGGGGGCAGGCGTCGGTGACCATGGCCGGCGGCCGGCCCGCGACCCTGGAAGACGCCGTGGAGGGTCCGGAGGAACTGGGCCTCATCGCGGGCGACGCCATCCACGCGATGTACGGTTTCGGTCACGGCGTGACGGCCACTTTCGAAACGCGCCGCAACCAGGCTCCCCACCCCCGGAGGTACGGGATGTGGGTTTACGGGTCCGAGGGCGTCATGACCGTGCACGAATCTTCCCAGCAGATCAGGATCTACGAATCCCCGGTCTGGCATCCGGACGACGACGCGCCGATTCGCGACGTTACCGCGGAAGCCCTTGAACTCGAGCCTTCCGAACAGCCCTCAATGAGCGCGCTTCAGGCGGCAGCCAACACCGCCATCGTCCGCGATGTGTTCGAGGCGAGGCGGGACGGACGCAGGCCGGTGAACAGCGGCTACGACGGGCGTTGGGCACTGGAGATGATCCACGGCGTTTTTGCCGCCCACCTGGCGGAAAGCCGCATCGCCCTGCCGCTGGAAAACCGGAACCACCCGTTGTTGCCGAACCTGATATAGCAAGGACGCCGACAGAGATCCGCCATGAAAATCACCCGCGTCCGGGTCACACCGGTCAAATTGAAGCGATTCACGTGGGACGGATGACCAATATGAGTATGCGTACCGTCAGATCGGCGGCATCAATGTCCGCGGCGTCTTCAGCGCCGGAAGGGTCCTGCCGTGACGCAATGGGCCGCATCGGCCTGCCCGAACCCGTGTCCTCGCTCGCGAAACGCGACTGGGACGTGGTCGTCGTGGGCGCCGGCCACAACGGCCTGACCGGCGCGGCCTACCTCGCCCGCGCCGGTAAGCGAGTGCTGGTCCTGGAAGCCCGGGAACGCGTGGGCGGCGCCTGCACACTCGAAGAAACCTGGCCGGGTTACCGCGTATCGCCCTGCGCCTACCTCGCCGGCCTGCTCCATCCCCTGGTGATCGAGGAACTGGATTTCGCACGCTACGGCTACCGATGGACGCCGGCCGAAGCGGGCATGTTCGTACCCTTCGAGGACGGGTCGAGCGTACAGTTGTGGGAGGACGACGACCGCTGCCTGGAGGAGATCCGCCGCCTGTCGCCCCGGGACGTGAAGGGCTTCGAGGCCATGTACGCGCCCATGCGGCGCATCCGGGAGGCCCTTCGTCCGCCGGGCGAGGAAGACATCTGGATCGGACGGGCGCCGACCCGGGAACAGATCGAAGAACGTCTCAAGGGCGATCTGGAAGCGATCGGTCTGCTCTTTGAATGGTCCATGGTCGAATACGTCGAGCGGTATCTCGAAGACGAGCGGCTGCGCATGGCCCTGACCGGCCAGGGCGTGATCGGGACGAACGCCAGCCCCTACGAACCCGGAACCGCATCCGTGCACGTTTTCCACTCGACGGGAACCATGGCCGGCAGGCCCGGCATGTGGGGGTACGTGCGGGGCGGCATGGGCATGGTGTCCTTCATGCTGTGCGACATCGCGCGCGACTCGGGCGCCGTGGTGGCCGCGGGCGTGCCTGTCGCCCGCATCCTGCCAGGTGAAGGGGTGGAACTTGAGGGCGGCGAGCGCGTCCGGGCGCCCGTCGTCGTATCGAACGCCGATCCCCGGGTCACGCTGCGGCTTCTCGGCGAAGCGGCCGACGGGGCGTGGAAGGACCAGGTGGAATCGGTTCCCCAGACCGGCGCGACCGTCAAGATCAACGTGGCCCTCGCCGAATTGCCGGATTTCACCAGCCGGCCGGGGACGGACGAGGACCATCACCGGGGCCAGGTCAACATCCCTCTTACCGCACGGCAATGGCACGAATTCCACGCCATGGCCGGCGACGGCCGAATACCCCCGCGCCTCTGGGAGGAACTGTACTTCCACACCGCCCACGATCCGAGCGTGGCGCCGGCGGGCCGTCACACCATGAGCATCTTCGCCCAGTTCGTTCCCTACGCCTTCGCCGAGGGCGACTGGGATTCCCGGAGGGAGGAGGTGGGGAAGCTGGCCCTCGAATCACTCGGCCGCTTCTGCGGCAACATTCCCGATGCCGTCCTGCACATGGACGTCATGGGTCCGCCGGACATCGAGAAGAAGGTGGGCCTGACCGGCGGCCATATCTTCCAAGGCGAAATCCTGCCGGCCTACATGTGGGAGAAACGGCTCGAACCGCGGACGCCCATGCCCGGGGTCTACCTGTGCGGGGCATGCACCCATCCGGGCGGCAGCGTGATTGCCGTCAACGGGCGCAACGCGGCGATGGAAGTATTGGGGATGTACGGGGATCAGTAGGCCTGGGCGTAGACGACTTTTCGTTCCGACGCCCCCCCGCAATAGGCACAGGCGCCTCCATCGGTTTCCCAATCCATGGGAACGCACCGGATCGTGTTCCGGGTTTCGTCCTTGATCGCGGCCTCGCAGGCCGGATCGCCGCACCAGTGCGCGTGAATAAACCCGCCGTCACCGTTCGCGGCCGTCACGAAGGACTCGCGGTCCCGGATCTCCCGGGAACGGGATTCGCGGAAGTCCAGGGCGCGCTGGAACATATCCCGCTGCACGGTCTTCAGCAGTTCCCCGACCCGCTTGCCCAGGGACTCGAGGGAAACGAAATCCTTCTCCCCCGTATCCCTGCGCACGACCACAGCCTGCCCGGACGCGATGTCCCGCGGACCGAGTTCCACGCGCAGCGGCACGCCCTTGGTTTCCCACTCGGTGAACTTCCAGCCGAGGCCGAACTGCTCGCGGTCGTCGACCTTGACCCGCACGCCGTCCAGCGACGCGACCAGCCTGTCGACGGCTTCTCGCACGACGGCCTGTTCCTCGTCGGACTTCGCGATGGGAATGACGACGACCTGGTGAGGCGCCAGGCGGGGAGGCAGCACCAGCCCCCTGTCGTCGCCATGGGCCATGATGATGGCGCCGACGGTCCGGGTGCTCATGCCCCAACTCGTCTGGTAGACATGCTCGCGCGACCCGTCCCGCGTCTGGAAATCGATGTTGAAGGCCCGGGCGAAGTTCTGGCCCAGGTCGTGCGAAGTGCCCATCTGCAGGGCCTTGCCGTCCTTCATCATGCCTTCGATGGCGTAGGTCTGCAGCGCGCCGGGGAACTTCTCGGCGTCGGTTTTCGGACCGTACAGCACCGGAATCGCCATGTAGTCTTCCGCGAAGGTGCGGTAGATGTCCAGGATGCGCAGGGTCTCCTCCTCGGCCTCCGCCGCCGTGGCGTGAGCCGTGTGGCCTTCCTGCCAGAGAAATTCCGTCGTCCGCAGGAAGGCTCTCGGCCGCAGTTCCCACCGGAAGACGTTGGCCCACTGGTTGATGAGCAGCGGCAGGTCGCGATAGGACTGGATCCACCTGGCGTACATGTCCGCAATGATGGTCTCGGAGGTCGGTCGTACCATGAGGCTTTCTTCGAGCTTCTTGCCCCCGCCGTGCGTCACCACGGCGCATTCGGGCGAGAATCCCTCCACGTGCTCCGCTTCTTTCTGGAAGAAGCTGTCCGGGATCAACAGGGGGAAATAGGCGTTTACGTGACCGGTGTCCTTGAACATCCGGTCCAGCACCGCCACCATGTTTTCCCAGAGCGCGAAGCCGTATGGCCGGATGACCATGCAGCCGCGGGTCGGCGCGTTGTCGGCCAGTTCGGCCTTCGCGATCACTTCATTGTACCAGGCCGAGAAATCGTTCGCCTGCGCGGTCAGTTTTTTTGCCATGACGCCACCTTTTCGTCCGAGGATACCGCGAGATAGAACCGGCCGATCTCCACTTCGAAGTGACGGCCGTCCGCGTCCTGCATTTCATATTCGCCTTCCATGGTGCCCCACTCCGTGTCCAGTGGGCAGAGGCTCTGGTATTCGTGGTTTTCTCCAGGCTCGAGTTCGGGCTGCAGTCCCACGACGCCCGGACCCCTGACTTCGCTGCGCTTGCCGTCCGCGTTGATGATGACCCAGTGGCGGTTGATCAATTTCACCCACCGTTCGCTGTCATTGGTGATGACGATGCGGTATGCGAACACGTACTGGCTCTGGCCGGGATCGGAATGCTCGGGCAGAAAATCCGGGTATACCTGGACCCGTATGCCATGGGTGACCGTGTCGGAATGCAGCGGTGTCGGCATCGCGTTGCTCCCTGGAATCGGCCCGGAAACCGGCCCGGAAATCGACCCGAAAAATCGAAGGTGTATAAGATAAATAAGGGGGGGTTCATCGACAAACAAAAACCGAAGGAAACATCCTTCCCGGCGGCGGAATCCGGACCAAAAACACCTTGACACTCCGGGGCCGTATCTCTATCCTGTCCACGGCACAAAACCGCATCCACCGGGGAAGAAACGGAATGGTCAATCCAGGTCTTGAAGGTGTCGTAGCCGCGCAGTCGGCCATCTGTTTCATTGATGGCCTGAAGGGCAGGATGCTCTACCGGGGCCACGACATTCACGACCTGGCCGCCCATTCCAATTTCGAGGAAACCGCCTACCTGCTGTGGCACGGCGACCTGCCCGGGCCGGTCCAGCTTGCGGAACTCAACGAGCAACTCCTCGCCGGCAGGACGTTGCGAAACGAAGTCCTGGATCTGCTGCGGGCGATACCGCGCGCCACGGCGCCCATGGACGCGCTCCGCTCGGCCGTGTCGCTCCTGTCCGCCTACGACCCGGACGCGGTGAACCACTCCCGCGAAGCGAACCTGCGCAAAGCCGTCCGGCTGACCGCCCAGTTCGCGTCCGTAACCGCCGCCTGGCACCGGATCTTCAGCGGCGGCGACCCCATCGCGCCGAATCCGGACCTGGGCCACGCCGCGAATTTCCTGTACATGCTGAGCGGCAGTGCACCGGACCCCGAGCACGCTAAGGCCTTCGACATCGCCCTCATCCTGCATGCCGACCACGAACTGAACGCGTCCACCTTCGCGGCACGGGTCACCGCGGCCACGCTCTCGGACATGCACTCGGCGGTCACGTCGGCCGTCGGCACGCTCAAGGGACCGCTGCACGGCGGCGCCAACAAGGACGTGATGGACATGCTCAACGAGATCGGGGAGATCTCCCTGGCCGGGGACTACGTCAGGGAAAAGCTGGCCGCCAGGGCGAAAATCCCCGGATTCGGTCACCGGGTCTACAAGACGGAAGACCCCCGGGCAACGCACCTGCGCCGCCTCTCGGAGGAACTGGGCAGGAAGGCGGGCGATCTGAAGTGGTATGAAATGTCTCGCGTAATCGAGCAAGCCATGATGAATCTGAAGGGTATAGCCTGCAACGTGGATTTCTATTCCGGATCGGTCTATGCCAGCATGGGGATTCCCGCGGGGTTGTTCACGCCCGTTTTCGCCTGCAGCCGTATCACCGGATGGACCGCCCATCTCCTCGAACAGTACGCCGACAACCGGATCATCCGCCCGGTGGGAGAGTACACTGGTCCGACCGAGGCGCGGTACATACCCATGGACGCCCGCTCCACCTGACCGGGGACAAGTCCCATGATACAGGCCTTCCGTGCATTGGTCTTCGCGGTATCCGTCAGTTTGGTCACGCTGCCGGCATCCGGCCAGTTCAATTTCAATCTAGGCGCCGAGGCGGCCCGCCCCACGGGCGGCCTTGCCGGCCTGGTCGAAGACGATTACGGATACGGCGCCCATGCCGCGCTTACCTACTGGTTGAGCTACAGAACCCAGCTTATCGCTTCGGGGGCCTACGTCACCTACGGCAGCGAGAAGATCAAGTCCCGCACCGAAGTAGAGGACCTGGTCGACCAGGGTCTCGACGCCATCGTCGACCGGACCGAGGGCAACTACTCCAGCATTCCGGTGACCGCCGGCCTGCGATACTATCTACAGGAACGGCTGTTCGTGCAGGGCGCTGCCGGCGTGGTGTACAAGAGAACGCGGCAGATGGGCAACGCAAACGCGAATGCGAAAGAAGGCTTCGTTACGGAAAGAGACCTGGTCGTGTCCCCCGGAATCGGAATGTTGCTCGGCCGTTTCAGCCTCCAGGCGCAGTACAATGTGTCCAGCGACGACTGGAAGTGGATGAGCCTGGGCGTGTCGATGATCTTCGGGAAGCTGTAGGTTGTCGGTGACGTGTAATCCCCACTTGAATCTGATCCTCTTGACGAACGGACGTTGTAATGCCTGTCAATAGCGAGCCGTCCTTCAACGAAGCGTTGGCACGTGTCCTCCGTTCGAAGAATCCTCGTTGGCGGGATACGCTGACCGCAGAACAACACCAGACGCTACAGGGCGGCGGCAGGCCTGACGTGGTTCTGCGTAATCCACGTGGCTCGGTGGTTGTCGTCGAGACCGAGTACGTACCCGCTCGAACGGTTGAACAGGATGCTATAGACCGCCTCGGCAGACATCTCAGCGGATCCGGAGTGACCATCGAGCAATGCGTCGCCGTTCGAGTACCCGAACTATTAAAACACGTGTCTCAGCATGATCTCGATACGCAGACAGCGGAGGCAACTTACGAATTCTGTCTTTATACCGAAACAGTCGGCGAAGATGATCCATCGCGCTGGCCTGCGGGTGGTTGGATAACCGGTACGATCAATGATCTTGCACTCCTGATCGAAACTGCTTCGATTTCTGAGCGTATCGTCGCGCAAAGCCTGGACATTCTGGAACGAGGAATAGGCGAAACGGCTGTCCAGTTACGCGAAGCCACCCTGGACAGACCACAAGTAAACTCCCGAATTGCTACAACGCTCCTTCAAGAAGACGGCGAGCAGACTTCTCGTATGGCCACGGCAATCATAGCCAACGCGCTCACTTTTCAAAGCATGCTCGCCGGAGTATGTAACATGTTTTGTGTAACTGGCAATAGCGTATATCTTGCTCACAAGGAGGAAGTGCTATGGCCAGAGAGAAAAAACCCGCAAGCAAGATCGACCGTCTCCTTGACGAACTGATGGAAGACGGGGTGGACGCCTTCCGATCTGTTCGGCGAAGACGGCTTGCTCAAGCGCATGAAGAAGCGCATGGCCGAGCGGATCCTGGAAGCCGAGATCACCGATCATCTCGGCTACGAGAAGCATGCCCCCGACGGCAGGAACCGCGGCAACAGTCGCAACGGCAAGACCACCAAGACCCTCAAGGACGACAGGGGCGATCTGCCGGTCGACATACCCCGGGACCGTGAGGGCTCCTTCGATCCCAAGCTGATCCGCAAGTATCAGACACGCTGGCCGGACTCAGGCGACAAGATCATCTCCATGTACGCGCGCGGCATGAGCACGCGCGATATCCAGGGCCACGTCGAAGACCTCTACGGGGTGGCCATCTCGCCCGAGCTGGTCTCCCGGATCACCGACACCGTAACCGACGAGGTGACGGCCTGGCAGTCGCGGCCCCTGAACGAGATCTACCCGATCCTGTTCCTGGATGCCCTGTTCGTCAAGACCCGTGACAGCGGCAGCATCCGGAACAAGGCGGTCTACCTGGCCCTGGGCGTCAATCTTGCCGGCGACAAGGAACTCCTGGGCCTGTGGATCGAGCAGAACGAAGGCGCGAAGTTCTGGCTCAACGTCTTGACCGAACTGAAGAACCGGGGTGTCAACGACATCTTCATCGCCTGCTGCGACGGCCTGTCCGGCTTTCCGCAGGCCATAGAGACGGTGTACCCCAGGACCCAGGTGCAGCTCTGCATCGTCCACAGGGTGAGAAGCAGCCTGAACTACGTCTCCTGGAAGGACCGCAAGCAGGTGGCCGGGGACCTCCGGGCGATCTACCAGGCTGCTACGCTGGAGCAGGCCGAGACCGCGCTGGACCGCTTCGCCGAACGCTGGGATGAGCCGTATCCCACGATCAGCCGGCAGTGGCGCAAGAACTGGGATCATGTGACCCCGTTCTTCGCCTTCCCCGAGGAGATCAGGAAGGTCATCTACACCACCAACGCCATCGAATCCATGAACCGGGGACTGCGCAAGATCATCAAGACCAGGGGGGCCTTCCCCACCGACGATGCGGCCAGGAAACTGCGCTACCTGGCCCTGCTCAATCTGTCCCGAAGGCGGACACGGCCGCTTGCCAACTGGACCGCCGCCATCAACCAGTTCATCATCATGTACGAGGACAGAGTCCCCATCACATGAAACAGTCAGTTTCACAAAATCCGTGACAGACCCCGTGACAGGCCCGTATCCGAGTTTGGTTTTCCATCATGCCTGCTCTCTTTCCTGTGCGTTTTTAACGTGACAATAAGGTCTTTACGTCATGCTTGATTTCTCTTACATCAGTTCTCAATTCTGCGATATCTGCCATCGTCCTTTCTCGTAGTGTTCCGATCTCTCTTACCAGGTTGCTCGTGGCCGTCTCCAATTCACGTTTTTCGATCATCTTGCCTCGGAGGAAGTAAATCCAACTTAATATCCAGCCTAAAACCGCCAATAAAATCACGGCCGCCGGCATTAGATAATCAGCAATTGTCATATCGCTCTCCTTCTGTACGTTTACGGGGAATTTCATCGGTCGTCCCTGATTGCCAATGAGAACCCTTTTCTATCCGAGAAGGGCTCGCTCACGATGGGCGACAAAAGGCATTCACGTTCAATTCCCTTCTGATGACTATTTGCCGGGAATCGCCGGGGTATCGGTCTCGGACTGATTCGAAACATTAAATTTCAGGTAACCACGAACCTCGTCGATTTTCGTCTCGACTCTGTCGATACTGCCTTCAAGTTTGTTTTCGACCTGATCAATCTTGGTATTAACCGATCTGATTTCCGCTCTCAAATCCAAGTACATCAGAATTACGGCCCCAATCAACGCGGTCTTTATTGTAACATCAGTCCATGCTTTACGCGCCATCGTTATGCCCTTGTATCATCTGTTCTATGGGTTGAGGTTGGTCTTCAGATAGTCAGTAAGAAGTCGGCCGGCTGGAGTTGACCCGGTTTAGTGGACATTTATCTTCCCGTGTTTGTAACGAACTGGTCGAAGACGCCCGGACGTGGGCCTTGGTCGGCGCAGACCCAGTGGAGTGTCATTCTTCCGACCATCCGCACTGTATTTGAGGTATCCGCTTACCTCGTCAATCTTGGTTTCTACTCGGTCTAACGAATTTGTTATGTTTCTTAACTCATCCCTGAATTCAGTTCTTAATTCACCCAAAGCAACATGCAAATAAGTCAATAAAGCGATTAACGCAACTGCACCGGTGAAGACAGCCCCATTTCGTTGGAACCAGGACTCCTGATTCAATTCCAATCCTCCTTATCTGAAGTTATTGGCCGTGCGCTTATGCTGGTTTATTGATTAGTCACGTTCCGATTTTGGATTCTCGCTGTTTTTTTTCGTTCCCTGGTGCAAGCCCTTTGTCCTTCAACCGCACAGCGTGCAGTCACGGCAGGTACCCGCCGCGGTATTTATCGATCAGGCTCCAGAGAATGGCCGCAGTCTCAACGTCGGGCACGCCGCCATAGGCCGAGGGGCGAAAGTGCATTTGAAACGCGCGTACGGCGAAGCGCGTCTGGTGGTCTAGTTCGCCGGTTGGTTCGACCAGGTATCCAAGCCTTAGCAGCCCGGTCTGCAGTCTTTCGACCGTAGGTAGCCGGTCCTCGAATTGCGCCATGTAACGCAACCTGGTTTCCTCGTCATACCAGGCGCCTATGCCTTCGTCGTACAGCCGTCGCCAGGGAAAGAGGGGACCCGGGTCCGACCGGCGCCTGTGTGGGACCGCTATATCGGAGTGAGCGACGAAATCGAGCGGCCCAATGCGGGGGTGCCGCTGCTGAATGCCCCGAAGCAATTCGATCAACATCTCGATCTGCGCTTCACTGAAAGGCGGGAAATCACAGACGAGCGCGTCCGGACCGCTATCCTCGACAGCTGACGTATCCGACACGCAACTAAACTCATTTACGATCTCGATCCCGATGGATCGGACGTTAAGGCCCGTATCCCCGGCCCAGTAGCTGACACCGGCGTGCCATGCCCTTTGGCTTTCCTTCACGAATTGATGCAGACGCAACCGGCGGTGACCGTAGGTAGGGTCGTTTTCGTCGGGAATCAGGTAATGCGCGCTGACCGGATACCCGGTCCGGGTGGTGAGCAATCTTACCGATTCCGCGTAATTCGCCGAGGTGGCGTGAATTACCACGTAGTCGACCCGGCTGTTCTGGTTCGCCGATTCAACAAAGATGACGTTCGAACAACCGGCCATACATATCGAAAGCATCCAAAACATACAGAACCGCGTAGCGCTGGTTTTCTTCAAGTCAGGTTCCGTTCGAAATACAGGCAGCAGCGCTGTGTTTGTGATTGAAACACCGAGAGCGATTTAGCACATTGAAGGGCATTGTCGCCGCGAAACATGCCCTGATCGGATTTACAATGTAATGGATCCCGTGTAGAATCCAATCAGGAAGCGGGTTCGGGTTGTTTCAATTCGTATATGCGGATGGGGAGAGACTCGATGGACTTGATCGTCAAACGCTCCACGCCGGAGTATTGAATGAATCCGTTCAGGGAAGCGAGAGACCGCGGCGGCCGCTACCTGCTCGGCCAGTTGCACGAGGCTGGCAGTTTCGGCGACCCCGGTCTCGGCGTCACAGAGTATTACAAAGTACCTGCCGCGTTTCTCGTGTGTGGACTGTCTCACGCGGCAAGCCGCCTGCTTCGGTGGATCAGGCACAACGGGTTACTCCCCGACGGCGACTTCGGTCCACGTCCCGCCGATGAGCTCGACAGCTACTACTACACCTACCCCAACGCCTGGGTCATCAAGGCGGCCCACCGCATGGGCGCCTTCGACCTGGCCCGGCGCGGCATGGACTTCCTCCTCGGGTTCCGTGACCCCGCCAGCGGCGGCTTCTACTCCCATCGGACGGCGCGCGACGGCGGCACCGAACAGGATCTGTGGGTCGTGAGCGGCTGTGGCTGGTGCGCCGTCTACACCGGCCGGCTGGACGTGGCCAGGGGTGTGGGCGTATGGATGCGGCACTTGATGGAGGAACAGCCCGATTACCCGAACGCGCTGTGGACGGTCTACAGCCGCGAACGCGGGTTGATCACCGAGGTGATGGACGGCGACGACTTCAGGTACGTGCTGACGCGGGACGAGTCGCGGGATCAGTCCTTCTACCATCCCGGCATCGCGGCGGGTTTCCTGTGCCGGCTGTACATGGCCACGGGCGAGGAGGAATGGCTGGACCTGGCGAGGACGTACATGCGGTTCTGCGAGCACGTGGGGGATTATCACTTCAGACTGTTGCGGGCCGGCAAGGTCGGATGGGCCGGCGCGATGCTCTATGCGCTCACCGGCGAGGCGAAGTACCGCGACATGGCGGTCAGGGTCGGAAACAACCTGGTCGAAGCCCAGCTGGAGAACGGGGCATGGGCCTGGCCGGAGATGGGCTTTCCGGGCCCTCACAACGACATCACGGCCGAGATGGTCGTCTGGCTCGACGAGATCCACCAAGCGGCCGGCGAAGACTAGGCCGCGCCTGCCGGGCGCTCCCGCACGACCACCGCGCGCGTGTCCCGGTATTTCGTGGACAGCCGGCGGGTGGAGCCTGCCCGGAGCAGCGCGATATCCCCCGGTTCGAGCGTAACGTCCCGTCCGTCCAGCACCAGGCGCACGTTCCCGCTCAGCACCATCCAGTGCTCGTTCCGGTTCAGCACGGCGTCATGCTGGTTGTTTACCTCTTCATAATGCTGCAGCCGCCATTCGGTGATGGGACATCGCGGGCCGGGATCCTGGATGAGGCCGGTATTCATGCCACCGGGAACGACGAAACCGGGTACGGTGGGCTCAGGGGGGCCATCCTCCTCCACGGTGAGGTGCAGCGGCCTGCCCGCCCGTTCCAGGCGCGTCACGATGGCATTGTTCTCGTAGGGCGTGAACATCTGGAACTGGTGCACGCAACCCATGGGCGTATAGACCAGGGTATTGGGCGTAATCTCGTGCCTTACGCCGTCCAGCCGGACCTCTCCACGGCCTGTCGTGAACAGCCAGAGCTCGTCGTTGTCGTGGTAATGGGGTTCGACACCGGTCCCGATCCCACCGTCCGGAAAGTGCCGGTAACAATTCAGGGCGGTCCATGCCGGAAACACATCCTGTTCCCAGTAGGTCTGGTTCGAATTGAGCGAACGAATCACGTATCGGGGGGCGTCTATGATCATGGTTCCTCCACAATCGACGAGCTGGCGGTGCCGTCTGTTTGAATGTAAATTACGCCCATAAGTCCTTCGCATATCAAGCATATCTTCACCGATTCCGCGAACGGCGACCGTTAAAAGCCACTCGACCGGACTGACTTTGTCCGCGAAACGTGACCCAGACCTCGCATCGATCCGCCGTTTGAAACCCCGGACAGCCATCCTGTGAGTGCTAAAATGACCGACGACAACCGGATTGAACGGATGGAGGTCCGAATCCGGGAATCCGGCGACCTCGCCACCGCCTTAGCACGCGATCCGCACCGGCCCGCCTACCACTTCACGCCGGCGGCGGCCTGGATGAACGACATCAACGGGGCCCTGTTCTGGAAGGGCCGCTATCACATCTTCTACCAGTACAACCCGCACGGCGCCTACTGGCATCTCATTCAATGGGGCCACGCCTCCAGCGTCGACCTCGTGCACTGGGTCCACCATCCTGTGGCCCTGAAGCCGGATGCGGACGGACCTGACCGGAAGGGCTGCTTCAGCGGGGGCGCCCTGGTCAGTAAGGAAGGGGGTCCGGTACTGATCTACTACGGCAACCCCGACGGCCTCTGTCTCGCCCGCAGCAGCGACGACCTGCTGATCGAGTGGACGAAAGACCCGGGCAATCCGGTGATCCCCGAGCCCGAAGCGGGAAGCGCCGACTTCGGCCGATACACCATGCACGATCCTTGCGGGTGGCTGGAGAACGGCCAGTATTACGCCGCCGTCAACAACCGGGATCCTCAAGGCCGGGGGGACGCCGCGTTCCTGTTTAAGTCGGCGGACCTGCGCACCTGGGCGTACGTCGATGTATTCTACCAGTCGAGGCGAGCGTGGACCGAAGGCGGCGAAGATTGCGCCGTGCCCGATTTCTTCCCCTTCGGCGACCGGCACATGTTGCTCTTCTGCAGCCATCTGCAGGGAAGCCAGTACTACATCGGCGAGGTGCGGAATGAACGGTTTTGCCCTGAGATACACGGGCGCATGAGCTGGGAAGGAGGACATCTCGGTGGTCCACGGACCTTGCTGGATGCGAACGACCGGCGCGTCTTCTTCGACTGGATCCGCGATTTGCGCGGAAACGAGCGCGAACGCGAATCCGGGTGGTCGGGTGCGATGACCGTTCCCCGCCTGTTGTCGCCGGGACCAGACGGTCACCTGCAGATCGATCCCGTACCGGAACTTGAAGTGCTGCGGCTGGACGGTCGCCGGCATGGGCCCATCGATATAGCCGCTGATTCCGAGGTGGCACTCGAGGGAATCGGCGGGGATTGCCTGGAACTGGCCATCGAGATCGACCCCCGGGAGGCACGGGAGATCGGCGTAAAAGTGCGGCGCTCCCCGGGAGGCGAGGAGGAGACCGCGGTCTCGTGCGACGTGGCGGCCGCCGTCCTGCGGGTAGACGTGAGCCGGTCGTCGCTCGACCGCGCAATACGTTACACCCGGTACCGCAGCCTTCAGCCGCACCTGTCTGAGCGCGAGCAGTACGTCACCGCGCAGGAGGGGCCGCTCGACCTGGCGCCAGGCGAACCACTGGTACTGCGCATCTTCCTGGACCGTTCGATCCTCGAGGTCTTCGCCAACCGCCGGCAATGCGTGACCCAGCGCATCTATCCTACGCGAACCGACAGCATGGGCGTCAGCCTGTTCGCACGCGGAGGCGCGGCCAGGTTCAAGTCGCTGCAGGCCTGGAGCCTGGCGCCGGCGCGCATGTGACGCCCTCCCCGAAGAGGTTCTCGGGGTTCTCCCCCGTCTTTCATCCGCTCGTCGAGAAAACAGTCGATCTTACCAATTGCAAATAGTCCAGCAAATGACTCGAGAACCGGTGGACAGCCAATGACTAATGATATAAGCCCATTCGGAAAACGTCCACCCACTCGGATCGGAGATTGACCAATGACAGACCATCCAGGAGTTAAACAGACAGATTCCGTCGTTTCAGAAACGGACAGGCTCAATCTGCTGTTTTCGGAGGTGTACACGAAGGATCATAGCATCCGGGAGCGGCTTAAATCCATAGAGGTCAAATTAAACCTGCTTATTGGTGCGATTCCGATCATCACGATCGTTCTTCTGAAGATTGTCGAGCATCTTTTCCCCGGTCTGAAATAGTCTGCTATTCCCGTCGACATGTACACATTCCCGGTTGACAAACCACGCGCGCCGCAACTTTTTCTAATCGTCGATCAGCAACCGACCGCACTCTGGGACCACCGCGCTCCACGGATCACGCTTGAGAACGGAGTCTTCATGTCTATACTGGACGCATTCAGACTGGACGGCAAAACCGCCCTCGTCACCGGCTGCCGCAGGGGGATCGGCAGGGGACTGGCCGAAGCGCTCGCCGAAGCAGGCGCCGATATCGTGGGCGCAAGCGCGTCGATGGAATCGTCCGGCGGCGAGATCGAGGGGACCGTCGCGGCCCTGGGCCGCCGGTTTGCCGGTTACAGCGTCGACCTCAACGACCGGGACGCACTGTATGACTTCATTCACCGGGTCAGGAACGATTTCCCGGTCATCGATATCCTCGTCAACAACGCGGGGCTTACACTGCGGGCGCCCGCCGAGGAGCATTCCGACGAATACTGGGACACGGTCATGAACGTAAACCTAAACGCCCCCTTCATCCTGAGCCGGGAAATCGGACGGGACATGGTTGCCCGCGGCCGCGGGAAGATCGTGTTTACCGCGTCCGTATTGACCTTCCAGGGCGGAATCACCGTACCCAGTTACGCGGCGTCCAAGGGCGCGGTCGGGCAACTGGTCATGGCCCTTTCCAACGAGTGGGCGTCCAAAGGCGTCAACGTCAACGCCATCGCGCCGGGCTATATCGCCACCGACCTTACGTCCGCTCTGCAGAGTGACCCGGAGCGTTCCAGATCCATATCCGATCGTATCCCCGCCGGCCGGTGGGGCGCGCCGAAAGACTTGGGCGGCGCCGTCGTCTACCTCAGTTCGGATGCTTCCAACTACGTCCACGGAGCGATTCTGGCCGTCGATGGGGGCTGGTTGGGCCGGTAGGGCAACCTGAAACCGAAGAACTCCCACGCGTCTGCAGTATTTGTCGACTGAAACGGTAGAGGGCCGTCCATGCCGTCGCAATATGCCCATCTGTTGACCGACTACGAAAAGTGGCATTTCGATCTGCAGGGGTTTCTGCACCTGCGCGGTGTGATTGCTCCGGATCGCCTGGCGCGGATCCTGGAAGTCACCGATCACTGGCTGGCCACGGACGAAACCGAGATCCCCGCGCCGGTATTCAGGCATCGCCAGGAACCGTACAAGACGCACCTGGACCACATCCAGTACGGGCACCGGCTGTTTCAGGACCTGAACGCCGATCCGGAGATCATCCGCGTGGTCGCGGGGCTAACCATGGGCATGCCACGGCTCTTTCACTGCAACTTCACGAAAATGGACCGGGCGGCACCGAGCGACGAGGATCATCAGGGCTACCACCGGGACGATAGCGGTTTCAAGTTTCCAGCGGGGTTCCGCAACCCCCATAACGACTATCAGGCGGCGGGCGGCGAGATCTACTGCAGCCACCTGGCCACCTGGGTAGCGCTGGTCGACGTGCCTGCGGGCACGGGTTTCAGCCTGGTGCCCGGAAGCCACAAATCGGCCTTCACCACACCGGACGGACTGAAGGTCGGCGACCACCCGCCCGTCTCGATCACCGTGCCCATGGAAGCTGGCGACGTCCTCGTGTTTTCGACCCACCTGCTGCACGACGCCGCGGTCTGGACACAGGACTATCCCAGGATGAATATCTTCCAGCGCTACCAGCTGAGCGCTTACTTCAACGAAACCGGCAAGGGCGGGCTGCCCTTCGAAGAATACAGGGATCAAATTACCGAAGAGGAATACGAACTGGAATCGCTGAGCAAAGAAGAGAAAGCCGCCGTGACCCGAATGCGGCGACACTTCGATCTATAATCCAATCAGGGAGACCTTTATGGCGTGGATACGCACCATTGACGAATCGGAAGCGGAAGGACAGCTGGCCAGGATCTACCAGGGCTCGATGCGCTCATGGGGAGGCGTGGACAACATCATCAAGGCGCACAGCCTGAACGTCCAAGCGCTGCGGGCGCTGATGGCCTTCTACAAGGGCCTCATGCACGGGGACTGCGACCTGACGCTCGGACAGCGGGAGATGATCGCGACGACCGTTTCGGCCTTGAACGAGTGCGAGTACTGAATCCGCCATCATGGGGAGGGGCTCCTCAGAGAGATCAACGACCAGGAACTGGTGGATGCGATCAAGAAGGACTACCGCGAGGCGGACCTGGACACCGCCGACCGGGCCATGCTGGACTACGTGCGCAAGCTGACCCTGGCGCCGGCTTCGACATCGGAGGCGGATATCATGGCGTTGAGGGAGGCCGGGTTCGGCGACAAGGCGATCCTCGAGATCAACCAGATCGCCGGCTTCTTCGCCTGGTGCAACCGTACGGTGGACGGCCTGGGTGTGGAACTTGAAACGTTCTGGGACGACCCGGACGCGACGAATATCTAGGCGTCCCGCAATCGTGGCCTTTGCACGAAAACGGGGTTGGACGCGGGATCCGAGTTTTCGAGGCATGATGGATTCGTTTGAAGTCATACCGACCGGCGGCGCAATCGGTGCGGAAGTACGCGGCCTGGATCTGCGCAACGAACTGGACGGGGAGACCGTACGTCCGTTGCGCAGCGCCTTTCTCGATCGCTGCGTGCTGTTTTTTCGCAGCCAGGGAATCAGCCAGGAGGACCTGGTCCGCTTCACCCGGTATTTCGGAAGACCGGTACCGCACGTACGGCCTCAGCCAGACCGGCCCATCGGGGAGATCTTCGTCATCTCCAACGTGACCGAGGACGGCAAGGCCATCGGGGCCCTCGGCAGCGAGGAAATCCCCTTCCATTCGGACCTGTCCTACCTGCCCGAGCCGGGCACGATTTCATTGCTGTACGCGCTTGAGATACCTGACGGCGGGGGCGAGACGATGTGGGCCAACGGTTATGCGTCCTACGATGCGCTGGACCCCGGCATGAAGGTCCGCATCGACGGCCTGCACGCGGTCCACCGCCATCCCATCGACGCGCTGAATACCCCGGAACCCACGATGCATCCGGTCGTCCGTACCCACCCGGAGACGGGACGGAAAGTGATCTACGTCAGTCCCCACCTGACGCATCACATCGCGGACATGGAACGGGAAGGCGGCCAGGCCCTGCTGGACGCGTTGATCGCCCATGCCACCGACGCACGGTTCGTCTGGAAACACCGCTGGCAGGTGGGCGACCTGGTCATGTGGGACAACCGCTGCACCATGCACCGCCGGACGTCCTTCGACGACCGGCAACGCCGGATCATGTGGCGCACCCAGGTGTTCGGTTCGGGTACGAGATAGGCCACGTGGAATTGCGCGTTGCCCGTGTTCGGCATGTTGTCGGGCGGCCTGGCGGCCAATCGTCGCGCGGCCGGGATCAACTGAAACCCGGACAGGCGGGCGGGATCAGGTGGACTGCAGCGTCAACGCTGTCGGTTCGATTACGAAACGGTCTTCTCCTTCGCAGGTAATCCTGCCCGAAGAGACATTCGCATCATGATCCAGGGTGATGATCCAGCCCTCGTCCGCCGCCTGCCGGAGCAGGCGCATCTTGGCGACCATGGTAGCGTAGGGGAACAGATCGTAGGCCATGTTGTACGGAGCGCGCAGGTGGGTGGTCATGGGCAGGATATCGCCTGAATAGACCGCCCGGGTACCGCCGGAGTCCACCTTCACCAGCTGATGGTGGCGCGTATGGCCGCCGGTTACCTCGACACGGATCCCTTCCTCGATTTCCACGTCTCCTTCCACCAGGGTCAGCACGCCCCGGTCCATCAGGGGCTGGTAGTTTTCGGGGCGATAGGTGGTCTTCATGGTGCCGTAGTCGTTCAGCGCGTCCTCCCACTCGCCCTTCTGCACCACGTACTGTGCGTTGGGGAACGCGGGTACGGTACGGCCCTCCTCGTCCATCCGGGTCGCGCCGCCCGCGTGGTCGAAATGGAGATGGCTCAGGATGACGAGATCGATGTCCTCCGCGGATATGCCCCGGGCCGACAAAGAACCCAGGATGGTGGAACCCGACATTCCGTAGATACCCCGGTCCCGGTCGGTTATCTTGTCGCCGTAGCCCGTGTCCACCAGGATGAACCGGCCGTTCTTCCGGATGAGGAGGCAATTCGTGTCGTTGGTGATCCGGTTCTTTTCGTCCGGGGGACAGATCTTCTCCCAGAGCGGCTTCGGAACGATCCCGAACATGCTTCCGCCGTCCAGTTTGAATACGCCGCCGCTTACGACAGACAGTTCCACATCGTGCTCCTTTTTTTCACGTATTTGTACCGTTTTATATGCCCTCACAAAATAGTTGCCGGCCAGGTGAATGTCATGGCAAATGTGCTCGCGCTTTACGCCCTGCGGGATTACCGTTACATTCACCTGAAAGCACAGGTCCGCTCCCTGACCTCTTGGCCCACGTGTGCTTGAGCCAGTTCAAACACGCATAGATTCCGCAGGTTTCCTACATGTCCCTTTACGACTACATCGCCGCCGTTCCAAAAGCGGATCTGCACGTGCACCTGGAAGGATCCATTCAGCCGTCCACGCTGCTGATGCTGGCGAAACGGCACCGCGTCGACCTGCCGGCGGACACCGAGGAGGGATTGCGTAACTGGTACCGGTTCAGGGACTTTCATCATTTCATCGAGGTCTACGTCGCCATTACGAAGTGCCTCCGAACCGTGGAGGATTTCGAGCTGATCGTGTACGAATTCGGCGCCGACATGGCCCGCCAGAACATCCGGTACGCCGAGGTGACCTTCTCGCCGAGCACTCACCTCTGGATCAACCGGATCGACCGGGACGTCTGGTTCACCGGGCTGACAAACGGACGCCGCCGGGTAAAGGAATCGTTCGGCTGCGAGATCAACTGGGTCTTCGACCTGGTGCGAAACGACTACCCCGAACCGGGCCGGTTCGACTATACGACCGATGTGGCCATCGAGGGGATGGACGACGGGGTCGTCGCCCTGGGTCTGGGCGGGATGGAGGAGGGATACCCGCCCGCGCCTTTCGTTCCGTGGTTCGACCGGGCGAGATCAGCGGGACTGCACAGCGCCCCCCATGCCGGGGAACACGCCGGACCTGCGAGTATCTGGAGCGCGATTAGAGACCTGGGCGCCGAGCGCATCGGGCACGGGGTGCGGGCCATAGAGGACCCGGAACTCGTCGACTATCTGGCTGAACATCGGATACCCCTTGAAATCAGTCCCACGAGCAACATCAGCCTGGGGCTCTATCCCGATGCGGCGTCTCATCCCCTGAAAGCACTCCACGAGGCAGGGGTAACCGTCACCGTAAACTCGGACGATCCGCCTCTGTTCGACACCACGCTGACCGACGAAGCCTACCTGCTCGTCGACCCCTGGGCGTTTTCCAGGGAAACCATCGACGAAATCCTGCTGAACGGAATCCGATACAGTTTTCTGCCGGACGGCAGGAAACCGGCCCTGGAGGCGGATTTTCGAAAAGAAACACGTGCGTTGCGGGGCCAGACCGGGACCTGACTTTCAGGCGGGACCTGGCCCACAGGGTGGCCGGGCCGTCACCTGTCCAAATCGTCAGACCAGGTGACACGCCGCCCTGTGGCCGTTGCCCTTGTCCTCCAGCACGGGGACTTCGGTCTTGCAGCGGGCTTCCGCCAGGGGGCACCGGGGATGGAAGGGACACCCCGGGGGCAGGTTCGCCGGGTTGGGCACGTCGCCCTTGAGGATGATCCGGTCACGGCCAAGCGTAGGATCGGGAAGTGGCACGGCCGAGAGCAGGGCCGTGGTGTAGGGGTGGAGCGGCTTCGCGTAGAGCTGGTCCCGCGTGGCCGTTTCGACGATCTTGCCGAGGTACATGACGGCCACCCGGCCACTGATGTGACGCACCACGCGAAGGTCGTGGGAGATGAACAGGTAGCTGAGCCGGAACCGGTCCTGCAGCACCTTGAGCAGATTGATGATCTGCGCCTGGATCGATACGTCGAGCGCCGAGACCGGCTCGTCGGCGATGATCAGCTCGGGCCGGACGGCCAGGGCCCGGGCGATGCCGATGCGCTGCCGCTGTCCGCCGCTGAACTCGTGGGGATACCGGCGGGCATGTGCGGGATTCAAGCCCACCGTTTCGAGCAGGTCGGCCACACGGTCACCCGCTTCCGCCCTCGTGCTCAGTCCGTGCACGGTCAACGGTTCCCTGAGCAAGGCGCCGACGGTCATACGCGGGTTGAGGGAGCCGTAGGGGTCCTGGAACACGATCTGCATCTGGCGTCGCAGCCGCCGGAGATCGCCCTTCTTCATGTCGAAGACCGCGTGAGGTCTTCGCGCTTCCCCGTCTTCGAGGGCCGTACGGAACGTGGCCGTTCCCTCAGAGGGTTCGACCAGGCGCAGAATCGCCCGCCCGATCGTGGTCTTTCCGCACCCGCTTTCGCCCACCAGGCCCAGCGTTTCGCCCCGGTCCAACGCGAGGTCAACCCCGTCGACGGCCTTGATGACCGCCCGGTGACGGCGCAGCAGTCCGCCACCCACGGGGAAGTGTTTCTTCAGGCCCTGGACCTGTAACAACATTTCATTTGCTTCTGTCATACGTTCCTGCTCCGCTATGCCGTCTCCGCCTGCACAACCCGCTGCCATTCGCCGCAACGGACCAGGTGCCGGTCTCCCCCGACCTCCAGCGCTTGCGGCCGCCTGCAAGCTTCAACCGCGAAATCGCAGCGCGGGGCGAAGCGGCATCCGGTCGGGAAGCCCACCGGATCCGGTACCGTGCCCTCAATGGTCGAAAGCTCCTCCGCACCCGAACTCATCGTCGGCACCGAAGCGAGCAAGCCGCGGGTGTAGGGATGGCGGGGACTGCCGAAGAGCGTTTTCACGTCGGCCCGTTCCACGACCTGGCCCGCGTACATGACCAGTACCTCGTGGGCCATCTCGGCCACGATGCCCAGGTCGTGGGTTATCAGCATGAGACCCATGCCCCGTTCTTCCTGCAGGCGGCGCAGCACATCGAGGATCTGCGCCTGGATGGTAACGTCAAGCGCCGTGGTCGGTTCGTCGGCGATCAACAGCTTCGGGTCGCAGGAAATGGCCATGGCGATCATCGCGCGCTGGCGCATGCCGCCGCTGAGTTCATGGGGATAGCTTTCGGCACGTTCTTCCGGCAGCGGGATGTCCACCAGGTCCAGCAGTTCGACGGCCCTCCGCCAGGCGTCCTTCCGATCCGCGCCGCGGTGCAGGCGGACCGCCTCGGCGATCTGCTCGCCGACGGTGAATACAGGGTTCAGGGACGTCATGGGCTCCTGGAAGATCATGGCGATGTCGTTGCCCCGTATTGCCCGCATCTGCCGGGGAGAAAGCTTCAGCAGGTCCCTGTCCTCGAAGAAGACCTCTCCCCCGGCGATGCGGCCGGGCGGCTGCGGGATGAGTCCCAGGATGGAGTAGGCGGTCATGCTCTTGCCGCATCCCGACTCGCCCACGATACCCAGCGTCCGGGCGGCCTCCACCTCGAAGCTGACACCGTCGACGGCCCGCACCACGCCGCTTTCTGTGTCGAACCAGGACTTCAGGTCGTTTACGCGCAGGATCGTATTCGTCATGCGTCTCTCAGGCGGTGCCGCGCTGCCTGGGGTCCAGGGCGTCGCGCAGTCCGTCTCCCAGCAGGTTGTACAGGGTTACCGTGATGAAAATGGCGAATCCGGGCACGATCACGAGCCACCAGGCCGCGATATTGCTGCGCGCGCCGGCCAGCAGCGACCCCCAGGTGATGACCTCGGCGGGTACGCCGATGCCGAGGAAACTCAGCCCCGATTCGGCCAAGATGGCGCCGGCCACGCCGAAGGCCGCGGGGATCAGCACGGGCGCGATGGCGTTGGGCAGGATGTGCACGGCCATGATGCGCAGGTTCGAACAGCCCATGGCCCGTGCGGCCGCAATGTAGTCGAAGGCCCGGACCTGGAGGAACTGGGATCGGGTCAGCCGGGCGATACCCACCCATCCGGTGAACCCGATGATGATCATGATCCAGAAGAGACTCGGGGGGAAGAAGGCCGCCGCCGTGATGATCAGGAAGAAGGGCGGGATCGCCGCCCACAGCTCGAATACGCGGGACAGGATCAGATCCGTCCACCCGCCCAGGTATCCTGCCAGCGCGCCGAGTCCCACGCCGATGAGCAGGGAAATGCCTACCGAAACCAGCCCGATGGTCAACGAATACCGCGTGCCGTGAATGAGTCCGGACAGCACGTCGCGGCCCAGCCGGTCCGTGCCTAACAGGTGGTCGCCTCCCGGCCGATCGTAACGGGCGCCGAGGCGGATCTCGTCCGGCGCGTAGGGGATGAGGGGAAACACCGCTTCGCTGTACATGTAACGCTTGAAGTTCCTCCGCGTCCGCAACTCCTCCGGCCAGTCCATCAACCCGGAGTATACCGCGTATTGCCTGAAAGCGGGGAAGTAGGTCTTGCCCTCGTAGACCATGTAGTACGGCTTGTTGCCGGCGATCAGGTCCGCGGTCAGCGCGAGGAAGGCCATGGCCATGAGGACGTAGAGACTGTAAAGCGCCGGACGGTTCTTGCGGAACTCCTTGCGCGTCAGCCGCCAGAAGCTCTCGCCGCCCTCGTTCATCACAGCATCAACCGGTGTGCCGCTCAGTGCTTCATTTTCGTTCTGGGTGGCCGGGGCCGATCCCACAGCCGGTCTCCTTCCCAATGCCATCTCCTAACCCTGTAACTGGTCGAAGGTGATCCGCGGATCGACCACCTTGAGCAGGATGTCCGCGACCAGGATACCCAGCAGCGAAAGCAGGGAGCCTATGGTGAAAAGCGCCATGACCATGGGGTAGTCCCTGGTCAGCACCGACTCGAATCCGAGCAGCCCCATGCCGGGTATGGTGAATATCGTTTCGATGAACACGGATCCCGCGATCAGGGCCGGCAGCAACCCGGCGGACGTGGTCACGATCGGGATCAGCGAGTTGCGGTACACGTGCCGCAGGATGACGACTTTCTCCGACAATCCCTTGGCCCGGGCGGTCCGCACGTAGTCCTGGCGCAGGTTCTCCAGCATGCTCGTCCGCATGAACCGGGAGATCGTCGCGAAGCTGATATAGGCGGAAGCCAGCACGGGCAGGAACATGTGGTACATATGGTCCGTGAGAAGCCGCCAGAAGCCCCAGTCGCTGGAAGCGTCCAGCGACTGTATGCCCGAGGCCGGGAACCAGTAGAGGAACTCCCGGTTGCACAGGAATATGATCAGCAGCATGCCCACCCAGAAGGAGGGCATGGACCAGAGGACGAAGGTGCCGGTGGTCAGCATCCGGTCCGTCAGGGTATTCTGCTTGACCGCGAGCCAGACGCCGAGGGGCAGGCCCACCAGATAGGCGATGACGATCGCGATGACGTTGATCTCGAGGGTGACGGGCAGCCGCTCGATGATCCGGCCGATGACGGGTTGGTTGTCCTTGAAGGAACGGCCGAAGTCCAGCGTGACGAAGCGGTATTCCGAGAGTTTGAAGATCTCGATTCCCGCGCCCCGGTAGGTATAGTTGCCTTCGGCGCTGAAGGTCTTCCCTTCCCAGAATGAGGACCGTTCCAGTTCGCTCGCTTCCCCTGGCGCGCGTTCGCGCACAAGGACAAGGAACCGTTCTTTCTGGTCCGCTCTGTCCAGCCCCGCCAACGCCCGGCGCTGCGCCGGCTCGAGCCGTTCCAGCAACCCGTCCGCCCGCAAGGCGCTCCGGTCGAATGCGCTGATGGTTTCGACTTTCAGGAACAGCGCCGTGACCCAGTTGAAGTACTGCGCGTGGACCGGCCGGTCCAGACCGAGCTGCCTGCGCAGTTCCTCGCGGGTCTTTTCGATGTCCTGCTGCCGGTCGGGCGCGAGTCCCTCGCCGCCGGCCACGCCGCCGAGGAACAGGTCCACGGGATCGCCGGGGGCCAGGTGCATGATGAAGAAGGAGATCACCGTGATCCCGACGAGCGTGGGGACCATGAGCAGCGAGCGTTGAAGGATGTAACCGAGCATAGGAGAACGTGGACTCCCGCCGGGTCATGGCCGGTCTGGCGCGTCACCACGGGTACGGACAGGTGCCGGATGCGCGCCGCTTTACTGGTACACCCGGTCGGCGGGCTCTACCCACCACTCCTGGTTCACGGCGCCGGCCGGATACCAGTTGACGCCGTGGAAGCGCCGGCTGTACGCACTGGCGACACGCGACTTCCAGAGAAAGGTATAGGGCTGTTCCTCGTGGAGGATCTCCTGGAAGCGGCGGTACAGTTCGATCCGCCGGTCCATGTCGAATTCCGTCCGGTAGACCTCGAGGATCCCGTCGGATTCCGCGTCGCGGAAGCTCACGAAGTTCGAACCGTTCCCTTCGATCTGGGACGAATGCCAGATCTGGTAGGCATCCGGCGGAAAGCGCAGCCCCGTTCCCCCGCTCCAGCCCAGGGTCACGGCCGCGAAATCCTTGTTCTTCACCCTTTCCAGGAATATGGACCAGTCCAGCTCGCGGACCTGGCAGTCGATGCCGAGGTCCTCCAGGGCGCTCTGGAGCGTCAGCGCGATATCCTTCCTGAGTTGATTGCCCGAGTTGACAAGAAACTCGAAACGGAAAGGGGTTCGCTCGCCGTCGATCTCCCGGTCGAGAATCCCGTCGTTGTCCGAATCCGACCATCCGGCTTCGTTCAGCAGGGCCAGGGCACGGTCCGGGTCGAAGGCGTATGGCCGCAGGTCATGATTGTATTCGGGCCGGAACTTGTGTATGGGACTTTCGACCGTCTCCGCGAGCCCGAAGAGCAGGTTACGCACCATGGATTCCCGGTCGGTGAGGTGGGTCATCGCCTGCCGGACCCGCCGTTCCCGGAAGATGGGATGTTCGTTGTTCCAACCGATATACGTGTACCCTCCGGCGTACTGAATGCCCTTCATGAACCGGTCGACGAAGCCGGGGGACCAGCTCTTCTCCTTGAACTCCAGGGGTTTCATCCCGTGGATATCGAGATTGCCGTTGGTCAGCTCGATGAAGGCGGCGTCCAGGTTGTTGATGATCTTGAAGACGACCTTGTCCACGTGTCCGGCGGGGGGGATTCCTTCCAAGCTCCGGCCCCAGTAGTCCTCGTTGCGGGTGAGCACGACCCGCTGTCCCGTGACCACGTCGTCCTCCCAGTCCGCCACGAAATAGGCCCCGCTTCCCAACATGCGCCGGTTGAAATCCTGATTGAACCGTTCGCCGAACTGCCGAACCCGGTCCGCGTGTTCGCCCGCTTCCCAGCTGCCGTCGATGAGGCTGCCGATCGGCACCGGATCGAGCAGCCCGTCCGGATCGTAGAAATGCCGCGGGAGGATATCGAAACCGCCAAGGAAGAGATCGTTCAGGATGTAGGGTTCCCGGCATTCGAAACTGATCTCGTATTCCCCGAGTTTTTTGACATCCTGAATGGAAGAGTAGTAGTTTCTGAGGTGAGGCGCCCGTACCGTGGGCGTCTGGATGACCTTCATGCTGAAGAGCACGTCGTCCGCCGTCATGTGAACGCCGTCCGAGAAATGGACGTTCTCACGAAGACGGAAGGTATAGGTCAGTTTGTCGTCCGATACGGCGGGATAGTCCGCCGCGATGAAACCCCGCTGCGCGTAGGGCGGATCGTACTCCGGCTCCAGCAGCGACTCGAAGACATAGGCATGAACCTGCGTGGCGCCCTGGTCGCTCGACGTGTAGGGATTGAAGTTCTCGGGATCGGACAACGCGTGGCGCACCATCCAGTCTCCGTACCGGGGTTCGTCCGTCCCCGCGTACCTCAGCGACGCCTTCTCCGTCCCGTCCAGCACGACTGTATCTCTCGATTCGGACAGGATCGCCTGTACCTTGTTCCAGGGTTCTTCCGTCGTTTCGCCGCCACCGCAGGCGATCTGGGTGGCAAGCAGACAGACTGCAGCGGTCTTTGCCGCGGCGCTCAAGGACTTATGCATGACGTGATACCTCCCAAGCGTGTCCGGTGCACGATGAATAACCCGCACCCGGTCCGGCGGTCCTCCGGGCGGTTACCTGCCCAGACCCTTTTCCTCGAAATCGATGACGATCTTGATGCACGCTCCCTTGCGCCCGGTGGCCATTTCGAAACCGTCCTGGACCCTGGCGAAGGGCAGTTTATGGGAGATCATGGGCGAAACGTCGACGCGGCCTTCGCCGATCATGCGCATGGCGCTGGCAAAGTCGATGTGGATATCCGGCCCGACCGAAGTCGTCAACTGGATGTTCTTGCGAAAAAGATCGAATATGTCGGCCGTGTATCGCGGTGTCTTCGGGACGCCGAAGTTGATGAACCGCGCATTTCGTCGGGCGAGTTTGACGCACAGGTTGAAGGTCTCCTCGACGCCCACGACCTCGATCACCACGTCGGCCATCCGCCCGCCGGTGATCTCGTTTACAGCCTCCACCGGATCGGTACCTGACGAGTTCACGATGTGGGTCGCCCCCATCTCCTTCGCGGCTGCCAGCCGGTTGTCGTGCTGGTCGATACCGATAATCAGCGCCGCGCCCAGGTTGCGCATCATGGCCGTGAAGAGCAGCCCCATGGGACCTTGGCCGACGATGGCGACCTCCGCGTTGAACCAGTGGTCCAGTTTACGCAGGCAATACAACACGGTGCCCAGGGGCTGGGCCATCAAAAGCTGTTCCCGAGGCACTCCCTCCGGCAGTGGCGTCACGGACGCGCCCAGCCCGAGGAAATACTCGGCCATGGCGCTCGATCCGGAGGGCAGGGCCAGGACGAGATCCCCTTCCCGGCATCCGTTCGCCCACGACTTCTCGATGACGCCTATGCTTTCATGGAGAGAAACGCCCGGCGGCGCGGGGTAATCCGCCGGACCTGTGAAAATCGGATGGTCGCTGCCGCAAATGGCGGCGTTTACGGTTCGAACGAGCACAAGGTCCTTCAACCCGTCCGGGTCGGTTCGTTCCAGCGCGAGATCCGGCCGTTCGGCTTCCACGATTTCAATGCGTTCCCGTGCGACGACTTGTCCCGCTTTCATCGGTATTCCTTTCTGGCCTTCGGCATGATGCAATCTGGTGGTGGGCACACCTTCCTGAATGTACCCGACCGGCGGGTATTGTCAAACCGAAATGGACGGGGCGACGCGGGGGGAGGGGCTATGGTCTTCCATCGCCGATGTAGATATCGAAATAGCCCGTGTTGTTGCCCCAGAAGGGGTATTCGCCGTCGCGGTCCCGCTTGATGCCCTTGAGCCAGGGTTTCCGCAGCGAAGCCTTCATGCCGTAGTAGAGAAACACGGCACCCACGTCCTCGGCGAGAATCCGCTGGGCCTGGTCGTACAACCGGAAACGCCGGGTCGCGTCCATTTCAGAGGCCGCTTCGTCGACCAGGCGGTCGAATTCGGCGTTGATCCAGGGATGGCGGCTGTATCCGGCCGGCTGGGACCGCCACACCATGGCGAGCATGTTGTTCGGGTCGGGATAGTCGTAATGGTATTGAATGAGGCTGAAGGGGATCTTCCGCTGGTACTGGGCGGTCCGGTAGGAGATGTTCTCCACGACGCGTATCGTCATATCGATCCCCAGGTGGGTTTTGAGCATCTCCTGTATGGCCTGGCCGACCTGCTGGCGGCCCACGTTGTTGATCCACATCTCGATCCTGGGAAACCCGCGTCCCTCCGGGTATCCCGCCTCGCGCAGGCGCTGTCTCGCCCGTTCCGGGTCGAAGCGCTGAATGTCCCGGTACCTGCCGTCCGCGTAGCCGGGAAACCCCGGCGGCAGCATCGTATAGGCCGGCATGCCCATGCCCTGGAGCAGAACGCGGCAGATGGCCTCCCGGTCGATCGCGTGGCTGATGGCCTGCCGTACTTTGAGGTTGTCGAAGGGTGGAAAGTCCGCGTTGAAAAAGAGAAAATGGGTCATGAAATCCTTGCTGACGTGCAGTTCCCTGGAGAGCTTCGGATGGCTTCGGATGCGCGGCAGGTCGATGGGGGTCACATCCTGCTGGTCGATCTCGTCGTTTTCGTAGGCCAGCGTGCCGCCGGCCATCATGCGGGTATCCAGGAATTTTCCGATGATCCGCTCCATGTATCCCTTGTGGGGGCCGTTGTAGTTCGGATCCAGGACGAATTCGAAGCGGGCGCCGTGATCCCAAGATGCCAGTTTAAAGGTGGAATTGGTCACGAACCGGCCGGGTTCGGACCAGCCCGGGCCGTATTTCTCCACCTGCCAGCGGGGCACCGGAATGGACGTGGGAAAGGAGGCGATGTAGGGGAGATAGGGACAGGGCAGCGTGGTCCGGATCTCCAGCGTGTGGTCGTCGATGGCCCGGACGCCGACGGTATCCGCGTCCCGGGTCTGTCCCTGGTTGAAGGCCTTCGCGCCCTCGATTTCGTAGTAGAACGAAGCGTTTCGATTCGCGCTGGCCGGATCGACCATCCGCTTGAAGGCATACTCGAAATCGTGGGCCGTCACGGGCCGGCCGTCGCTCCACTTCGCGCCGCGGCGCAAGTGGAAGGTCCAGCGCGTACCGTCTGAAGACGCCTCCCATCGATCGGCCGCGGCCGGTACGAGTTCGTTGTTGTGATCCAGCCGGGTGAGGCCTTCAAAGGAAAACACCGCGCCGGTCGCCTCGTAGACGGCTATACCGATATCGAGCGTCGTGGGTTCCGGAAGGTGGAAGGAATACACCTGCCGCGCGAGGGACGCCGCATCCGGGGGCATGGTCCTGCCCACCGTGTTGACGAGCTGTACCATCGGTCCGGCGTGGTCAGTACCGTCTTGAGCGACTTGAGCGACTTGAAAAACCGGGTAGAAAAGCAGGAGAAAACACAGCAGAAGGCCGGGATTCATGCATACCTCTCCGTGGCTTTTCAGGTCTGAAACGCCATTCCCGGCCTGACCATTCCCGACCTGGCCATTTCCGCACTGTCCGGCGTTTCTACGCTACCCGGCAAAGATCGCGCGGTTGGAGATCCCCGACCGGTAGGACGCCTGTTGAATGCCGCCGATGAACTGCGCGGTGCGGCCCGCCGGCGCCGATCCTTCGTACCACGCGCTGAACGACGCGTTGAATTCCTGTATCCAGGCCCGGTTCGCTTCGGTGTCGTCGCCGGCTACGACGTAGGCATTGTTGAAAATGCCGTCCTCTTTGAGTCCGTTTCCACCCGCCGCCTTGATGCGCGCATCCAGCGTGGAAAGCTGACGGCCGGCGTCATCGCCGCCCACGGCGCTGGCCATGACTTCGGACACACCGCCGTAATGGATCGCGGTCCATGTGCTGAAACCGTCCTCCAGGTCCCCGGAACGCGCGATGTTCACGTCGCCCGAGACCACGCGGGGCTGGGGTTCCACGATGCCGTCCAGGTTCGGGATGCGGGAGACCGGGTAGATCAGCCCGGCCGGCCGGTCGTCGCCGAAGTAGTCCTCGAAGACCCGCCGTACCGTATCGATCCTCTCCCAGGTCTTCCCGGGCGCGTCGTCGACGGAGACCAGGATCTCCATCCATACGGTCTGCTTCCGGAAATCGACGCCGGCTTCGGCAAAGGGCTTCTCGTAGTGCTCGTCCAGCACGAAGGCCGTTTCCTTTGCCAGATCGGCGCCGAGGGACGTGATGACTTCGCCGTCGCGGGTGTGCATGACCGACGCGCCGCTCGGCTGGTGGTCCCGCCAGTATCCATAGTCGATCACGCCGTCGCCGATAGTGACGTGCTCGCCGCTGACGGCCTTGATCTGGACCTCGAACAGCGCCACAGGGTCCGGGAAGCCCTCGGGGTGCGTAAACCGCGCCATACGGTTGGAACGCAGTGGACCGCCGGTTACCGCCTCGATCATCGGAGCGTACACGGCGTTGTAGTCGTCTTTGAGCCTGTCGCAGTCCTCGCGATCGCCGGACGGGGTCGTCCACAGTACGTCGGTCTTGTAGACGTCGGACCAGTTCACGCCACAGATCGCCAGGTTCCTGTTCAGGTTTTCGATCGTGCCGAACCACTCGGAGCCCACGTCGTTGGGATACTGCGTGCCTACATTCCCGCTCGGTTCGACCAGGCGGAACACCTGGTTGCGATCGTCCTTGACGAGCACTTCCGTGGGATTGGAAAAGATGGCGATGGGATTATGCCTGACGATGCTGACCTGTGCCATGTGGTGAGGTCCTTTCGGATCAAGGGTAAAATGGGTCGTAGAAACTACATCCTTATAACAACATAAACAAGCGTGAAAAACACGGGGATGCCATCCGTTATCCCAGGCAATGCGCTGCGAAGACCGCGACATGTTCGCGGGCGACCTCACCGTCTTCCGGAAGGCCGGTGACATTCAGCCTGCAGCGTCCGGGCGTGAAAACAGGATACAGGTGGGCGTCGTAGACCGCCGCCTGGGCCTCGTCTCCGACGCGGGGATTGCGGAACAGGCCGGCATAATGGTCCGTGAACAGCTCGGAGAGCGGCGATCCGGCGCATCGGTCCTTCCAGGCTTTCTCCGCTGTGGCGACCCGCCGCAGTATGTCGGCGTGTTCACGCTCCAGGGATTCCAGGTCGTTGACCAGCGCGGAGACGAATGCCCGCGTTACAGGATGTTCGAAAGACGAACCGCGCGCGCGCGTCACCGTATTGGCCAGTGCCGCCGTTTCTCCCGACCGGGACGCGTCCGGCAGGTGTACCAGGAGCAACCCGCAGGGACGCAGGGCGAAGGTGCCGAAGGACTTGGTAGGACTGACGGCGACCCAGAAGGGCACGTCGTTTTCGATGAAGGGCCGGATCTGGTCGTCGTAACTCATGGTCATGATCTCGTCGTACCCCCGGGACCCGAGAAGGCGGGCGTATTCGAACCCGGAATAGGCCCGGTCCAGCAGCACGGGACGGCCCTTCGCCGCGGCGGCCCGTACGCGCACGGTCTCGAGGGACTGGACGCGGCCTGTCGTGTTCATCGGGCCGGCCTGGTAGACCCGCAGAAGATCCGGGACGTCCATCACATCACCAATGGGAAACTCGCGGCAGGAGATCCTGCTCATCCGGGCGATCGCCTTGTACGCAGGCCAGGACAGTTCTTCCACGCCGATCGCCTGCAGGTCCGGATAGCGTTGCAAGGCCATCTCGACCGCGGTCTTCACCGCGCCGGTGCCCGCATCCGAGGGAATCAGCAGCGAGAAGCGGTCCCAGTAGACCTCGGGAATACGCTGCCAGCGCAGCACGGCTTCCTTCAACGAAGCAGCGAGGGACGCGGTGCTCATGTATTCCCCGAGCAGGCTGTTCTCGATTTCGGCCCTGGCATGGTTGAGCAGGATCCCTGGAGTCGGCCATGCCTTCCCGCGTCCGTCCACGACGATGCCGATGCCGTAGTTGTACCCGTCAGGGTCCTGGTCGCATACGATCTTCGCGATCTGATTGGCATCATTGCCCTGGGCGTTCAACGCCTCCGCCGTTCGCTGTACGGCAGCGCCGAAGGACGGTTTCATGCTTGCTCCGATTCTTTTCCGGGAAGGAAACGCTCAGATGGAAATACTTACAACAGGTAGACGAAAACGAATAGCAAGGGCCAGACGAGCACGACGAATCCCCAGAACATCCCGCCCATGGTCAATCCGTCGTGTGCTTCGCGGGTGTATGCGCCGTTCCTGAACCTGTGCGACACGCAGAGCAGTCCCAGGACGGCGATGAAGACGTGCAGCGCGTGCATCCCGATCATTACGTAGAAAACCGCGCCGTAGATATTCTGGTAGACGGTCAGGCCGAATCCGATCAGCCGGATCCATTCCACGCCCTGCACCACAAGGAACAGGATGCCGAGCAGCGTGGCCGTGTTCAGCAGACGCCTGGAAGACGGGACAAGTCCTCGCCGGATGGACCGCCACGCACCGAACATGGCCGCGCCGCTGCCCAGCAGGACCAGGGTGTTGAGGAAGGACACCGTCACGGGAAGCCTGGGCTGGTCCGATGGCGGCCATTCCGGATAGCCCGCCCGTACTACGGCGAACGTGACGATCAGCGTCAGGAAGAGGACGGCCTCGCTGGCAATGAACACCAGCATGCCCAGCACGTTAGTCCCCATGGCCGATGGTGCCGCGGGAGGGAATCCGGGTGGTCCGTCGTCACCCCGGCGGCCACCGCCCCGGCCGGCCCCTTCGCGGCCGTCACCGTGGCCGTCGCCACCGCCGGATCCGGTTTCGTACCGGTCTGAATCGGTATGCCCTCCGCTTGAGCCGGGGGCCCCTATCCACTCACGGTCCCTTACATCCGGTTCCAGCAGTTCAGTCTGCGTATCGGGCTGCGTTCCGGACTGCGTCACGACAGACATGTTTAAAGACTCCTGCCTTTCCCGGCGTCATTCATCCCAGTCGGTAAAATCCCCTGGCATTATCGTGGAACAACTTGCAGCGGTCCTCCACGGAGACACCCGACACCGCGTCGACGAGGGTCTCGAACCACGCCCGGTAGGTCGCCGCGAGTGTACAGACCGGCCAGTCGCTGCCGTACATCACCCGGTCGAATCCGAAGATTTCGAGCAGGTGGTCGATATAGGGTTTCAGGTCTTCCGCGGTCCAGTTTTCCTTCGCCCGGGTCACGAGGCCGGAGATCTTGCAGACCGTGTTGGGAAACCCGGCCAGCTGGTTCATGTACTCCGACCACGGCGCGAAACCGTCCCCCGCGATATCCGGCCCCCCGCAGTGGTTGATGGCGTGGGTCACGCCGGGGGTCGCGCGAACCAGGGTCACCGCCGCGTCCAGCTGCGTGACGTTGGCGCACAACTCAAAGGTATACCCGTACTTCGGCAGCGCCCGGACGCCTTCGATCAGGGAGGGCCAGCTGTAGAATGCCGGGTCTTCGTGGTGCCAGGCCATGCGGCGGATGCCGACCACCATGGGATAGTCCGCGGCCAGCCGCTCCAGGGTCTCCTCGCGGTCCTCCGATTCCAGGGGCGCCGTGGGGACGATCGCGGCGATCATGCCGTCCTCGGCGGCTATGCGCACGAGCCTGTCCACCTCGGCCACCTCGGCGCCGGGCGCGGGGTCCGCTTCGATATGCACGGACTTTGCGACGTCAATGCCATCAATGGCCGTCCGGTAGTCCTCCGGTCCATACCGCTGTTGCAGGGCGTCGAAACCCTCCAGCCAGGGATAGTTCAGTTCGGCCGTATCCCAGAGATGCTGATGCGCATCGATGATTTGCAAAAAACACCTCCCGTTTTTGAGCGTTATTCCGCCGAACCGTAGCTGTTGAATATCGTCTCGATCCAGCGTGCTTCCGGGACGAAGTCGCTCGCGTAGCCGGACCACTCATCCGGCAGACCCGCCGCCTTGATCTCGTCGAGCGTCTTTCCCTCCGCCATCATCGCACGGACGGCCTCCGTGGTCGCAACGAGCATGTCGTGATACGACTGAAGGTCGGTCCGGTCGCCGAGATCGCCGTGTCCCGGAATGACCCGGGTATCCGGTCCGATCAATTCCAGCACCTCGCCGATATTGCGGATCAGTCCGTCCACCGAACCACCGCTGCGAAGGTCTACATACGGATACCGCCCGTTGAAGAAGGTATCCCCCATGTGCACCACGTCCGATCCCGTAAAGTAAACGTAGCTGTCGTTATCCGTGTGGGCTGCGGGCAAATGTACCAGCCTGATCTCCTCCCCGTTGAAGTGGACCGAGACCTCCTTGTCGAAGGTGATGACCGGCCAGCCCTCCTCCACCATGGCGGGGATGGTCTGGACGCCCCGCTGCTCCGGCGTGGAGACCCGTTTGCGGACGTTCGTATGGGCGATGATGGTCGCCTCCAGGCCGAAGATGGGGTTGCCGCCCACATGATCGCCGTGAAAATGGGTGTTCAGGACGAACTTGAGGGGGCCCGCGTGCAGGCCCCGGAGGGCGGACTTGATCTTGTCGGCCAGCGGCGCGTACTGGTCGTCGACGATCAATATGCCGTCTTCGCCGACCGAAACGCCGATGTTCCCGCCGCTGCCGGTCAGCATGTAGATGTTTCCGACGACGGGATGGGCTTCGACGACCACCTCATCCCAGTTCTGCTGGGCCGTCGCCGCGCCGGACACCAGGAATACGGCGGCGGCCATGAAGGTGGATATTCGTCTCATGGATTCGCTCCAGCTCCGATGTTCGATGCTTCCCGGACGCAACGATCCTTCCAGATTCCCTCGTGCAGTCGGAAGGCCGGCATTACGAGTATACGCATCATGCATGGGGCTGTCATGGGTATTATACCGTTTGTTATTCGGAACGGTTGTAGAACGCTTCCGCCGTTTTGCAGGTGACAATCAAGGCACCCAACATCAGGACAAGGAAGAGGTACATCGGCCACGACGGAGCGTACCACCAGGCCAGCGTGAAGAAGACGGCGCTAATGCAAGTACCTGGCAGGACCATCTTGTTGTATGCGACCTTGAACAGGACAAGGACGAACAATCCGAAGAAACCTTTCAGGATCAGTCCCCAAAACGTTCCCGGCAGCGCCAGAATCACGATGATGCAGAAGCAGATGAACAGGAGCAGGACTACAGGGAGTAAACGGTTCATTGCTCAAGTAGCAGGTTATGCTGGTAGTAACTTTCAGCATCCTGCGGCAGCCTGGAAACACCGTCAAACCACGCTGAACCACGCTCCGCGATGGTCGCGGTCCGGGAAGATAGCCAGCGGCTATACGTCAATCTGCAAGGTGGGATAGACTGGAAAGACGAGCTATCCCAGGGGTTGACCGACGCACAATGCACTGGTCAGGTCACGCGAAAGCAATGATGGGTGTTCAAGGAGCAGTTATTCGTCGAGGACGATTAACTCCACTCCGTACATAGCGACACAGGAATATCTCTAGTTAGACCTTGTACATCCGGTCACGGAAACACCAGGCCGATCCAGACCGCTTCCGCTTACACTTTTTGTCGCATTCCACCGGACAGGGTCTCCGTCAGGGCAGGACGGTTTCTCCATTCCAGTTGTGCGGTTCCGGCTTATACTCCTCGTGGGGATAGGATCGATCGTCATATGAAGCGTCTTCGATGGAAACTGTCGACGCGATGACACTTGTATCTTTCTGGTTTTCCAGATAGTCGAGCAGATCCCACGCCGCCGAGATATTGATACCGAAGTCTTCGGCAAGGTCCACTTGTTCTAAGAGTTCTCCCGGCTCCTCATCTTCCTCATCTTCATCGGGCAGCCTGATAGAAATAGCGAGTCCCGCGAAGTTGATGGCTATGATATACCCTTCATGATCGAAAATCGGACTGCCACTTGTACCGCCAAGGGTCCCCAGATTAGAGTGGATAATTTGGCCCGTATTTGTGGGATTGGCGAAAAAAGCCTCATTGTAGAAGGGTCTGATGGCGCCGATCGTACCTTCCCTGAAGTTGGCGATCGGGAGTAAATTGAAAAAAGGAACCAGTCCAGGGAAACCAAGGGTGCCGATCGGTTGACCTTCGCGCAGATCGTTGGTAAACTCCCGCGGCAGAAACTCGGGCGAGTCGTGGGTGATCTCGCCGCCGACGAGTTGAATCAGGGCAATATCCGGTGACCAGCTTTCGTCGGTATCGTATTCGGGATGGAGAACGTAAGGCTCCCACAGATAGGTTTCGGATCCTCCAAACACGGTGCCCGTACGTGTAGCGAGAAGAAATCGCAGACTTTCCGCGTGTTCAGGATCATTGTAGACCTCTAATGTCCTCTCCACCACATGCGCGTTTGTCCAGAGCTTGTCGGAGAAATAAGCGCTGAAGCCGGTACCGGATCCTTTTATTTTACCGTCGACGACTACGGAGATGAGATAGATCGCATCCCGCAGCTTGCCTTTCTCGATCACCTCCGCCCAGTTGAGCATTTCACCGGTTTCGCCCTGGGCACCCTGATCACCCTGATCACCCTGATCACCCTGATCACCTTGCTCACCCTGGACCCCCTGTACACCTTGTTCGCCCTGAATCCCCTCGATCCCCTGGATCCCTTGTATTCCCTGGGCGCCCTGAGGACCGACCGGTCCCGGGTCGCCCTTGCAGGAAACCAAGACAACAGCCATGGCCATCAAGATTAATGCTCGCACGATTTCCACCCTTTCTCGAAGGATACTTGGCCGATTGACCACCAAGTACCCAGTTCATGGTTGTCAGTCTGATCATTTTAAAACCAGATCAAAGGAAACTATATAGAATGCAGTATTATTGCAATTGAATAATCATCAACAACTACATTAAACGTTAGACAGGTGCTTTAGGTGTAAGGTAAATTGTCCTGGACCGCACGTTCGCGTACGATTTTGCATAGCAAACTCTTCGCATGGCGTAGAAATCGGAGTTGAAAGATCTGGAGCTACTACGAGGAGCCAAACATGCCATTTCAGGAATACCCTACCTACGATAGGATAGGTGTCCGGCCCCTGATCAACTGCAAGGGCACACTGACCATGTACAGCGGGTCGGTCATGCTGCCTGAGGTCCGCCAAGCCATGACCGAAGCGTCCAGGAAGTATGTGCATATCGAAGAACTTATTGAAGGCGTCGGCCGGCGTATAGCCGAAGTCATGCAGGCGGAATTCGGACTCGTGACCAACGGGTGCGCGGCTGCGCTCTGCCAGGTTACCGCCGCCTGCGTGGCCGGAACGGATCCCGACCGGATCGCCAGGCTGCCGGACACCACGGGCATGAAGAACGAGATCATTACGCTTAAGTCCCACAGGCATGTCTACGACCACGCCATTCGCATGGTGGGGATCACGCTCGTCGAAGTAGACGACGATCCGGATAGCCTGCGGACCGCCTTCAACGAGCGAACGGCCATGGTCGCGCTGTTCGGCGATCGGGCGGGCGACAGCGTGTTGACGGTCCGGGAAATCGTCGACATCGCCCATGGCCAGGGCATTCCCGTCTTCGTGGACGCGGCCGCGGAACGACCGGATGTGCCCAATCCTTACCTGGCGGACGGCGTGGACGCCGTGGCCTACAGCGGCGGGAAGTGCCTCCGGGGACCCCAGACCTCCGGGCTGGTCCTCGGCCTACGCGACCTGCTGTGGGCGGCTTTCATGAACGGCGCGCCGCACCACTCTATCGCGCGTCCCATGAAGGCAGGGAAAGAGGAGATCATGGGGCTGCTGGCCGCCGTGGAGCAGTGGGTGGAGAGAGATCACGAAGCGGAATGGAAGGAATGGGAAGGATACCTGCAGACTGTAATCGATGCGGTAGGGGCGCTTCCGTCCATGCGAACGTCGATCCGGCAACCGGGCCGGTCCAACGTAGCGCCGGTCCTGCACATGAACTGGGACACGTCGGCGATCGGCATCGATCCGGACCAGGTCGTGCGCCTGTTGTCCGAAGGCGAGCCTCGCGTCGAAATGGGCGGGGGCGATGGCCTGTCCATCATGCCCTATATGATGGAGCCCGGCGAGGATGTCCTGGTGGCCGCACGGCTCACGGAGATCCTTGAACCACGGGTGAAGTGAACTGAGGGTGAGGTGAAACAGGGGAAGGTCGCCATGAAAGTCATCGTCGATCTGTGCGTGGTGCCCATCGGGGTCGGCGTATCGGTTTCCGAATACGTTGCGGCCTGTGAACGAGTGCTGAGGAAAGCGGGGCTGAAGACGTTCATGCACGCCTACGGCACGAATATCGAAGGCGAATGGGATGAGGTATTCGAGGCCGTGAAGCAATGCCACGAGACAGTGCACGAAATGGGCGCTCCGCGGATTTCCACGACCATCCGCCTGGGTACGCGAACCGACCGTGCGCAGACCATGGAAGAGAAGATCGAGAGCGTCGAACGGAAGTTGAGAGACGAATCGTCGTCCTGACCAGCCAGGTCGGTCGCGCCGGCCAGTCCAGCCATGCAATGCACGGCGCCAGTCCAGTCGTGCCGGCCAGACCAGCCATGGGTAGCAGCATCGACGGCTAGTTTCCGACCGGTTCGCTGATGTGGCCGAATAGCCGCTGAATGCGCTTCACGTGCATTTCGGGAAGCGGTCCCCTGGCGATGCTGCGGATGTTCTGCTCGATCTTGTCCAGGGTCACCGCACTGCAGACGGCGGTGGTGACGCCCTCGGTGTAGACGACGAACCGGTAGGCCGCTTCGACCAGCGATGCGATATCGGGATCTTCGAGCAGGAAGTCGTACGGCGATCGGGGGTCGATAGACTCGTCCAGCAGTTCCTGCCGCTGCAGGTCTTCGATCGTCGCTGCGAGCCGCGCCGGGTCCTTGAAGATGTTGCGCACCGAGAAGATGTTCATGACGCCGACGTCGTGCTCTACGCAGTATGGAAAGACCGTATGCCGGGCCGACTGATTGAGCATGCTGTAGGCGATCATGATGACGTCCAGCTTTCCGGTGGGCACGGCGGCCTGCAACCAGGCATGGGCGCCGTCCGACAACGCGGTCTCGCTGGATCCGAGGAAACGGATCTTGCCCTGACGACACAGTCGTTCGAGCACAGGGAACAACTCGTTGATCATGTAATCGAAATCCGCTTTTTCCGTCGCCGCGATCAGCGCCACGTCGATCTCGTCGACGCCCAGACGGCGAAGGCTGGTCTCGATGGATTCCGTAACGTGCTCCGGTGTCATCAGGACCGGCCCGCTTTCCTCGTCGAACCGCGAGAGCACAACCCGTGTGGCGACGTAGTACCGGTCTCGCGGTATGCCGCGAAATGCCCGCCCGAGGATCGCCTCGGCTTCAAGGTAGCCCGGAGACGTATCGAAAAAATTGATGCCCAGATCCAGGACCCCGTGGACGAGCCGATGCATCTCCGGTTCGGTCAGCGGAGGATCGCTGGTCTGCCCCAGCCGGTTGTAGCCCCCGGATCCCATGCTCAGCGTAGAAACGTCCAAACCTGTTCGCCCGAGGGGGCGGTACGAAATCATAGCTACTCCTGCCGGTGTCGCATCAGGCGAGAATCGCCTTTACAAAACACTCGGTTTTGCATATCGATCCTGCATCACTAACCCGGCGGCAGAAACCGCATACATCGATACACTAAATAACCCTAAGCGGAAGGTACGGGCATGTCAACCGTCGAAGACCTGGTCAAGCGGATCAGCATCGAGGGCTGGTGCGTCGTAGACGGTGTGATCCCCCCCGACGAAGTGGTAAAGGTCCGCGACAGCCTGGTCGCCACGGCGGATAGCCAGCCCGAAGATCTGGAAAACGGTCGGCATGCCGTCCGTGGGATCATCGCCTATGACCAGGCGATCGCCCCATATCTGTCCGACGATCGGATCATGGGGGTCACCGAAGCGTTTTTTGGAAAGCACGTCCGCATATCCATGACCACGGGTGTCATTCTCCACCCCGGATATCCCCGGACGGACGACCCGGGCGGAGGCCTTCACTCGGACTGGCCCTTCGGACAGGGCTACGACTATCGCATCCCGGCGCCCTATCCCGACGCGGCGCTGCTGCTGACCAGCCTCTGGATGCTCACGCCCTTTACCCGGGAGAACGGCGGCACGGTACTGGTGCCCGGAAGCCACAGGGCAAGCAATAACCCGACGGGCGACAGTAGCCTGGTGCCAGGTACGACGCACCCGTCGGAAATACAGGCCGAAGGGAAGCCGGGGAGCGTGCTGCTCTTCGACAGCCGGACCTGGCATATCAACGGACACAACAACAGCGACGAGACCCGCATGGCCATCATCGCCCGTTACGCGGCGTGGTGGTTCAACCTCAACCCGATCGTACCCGGCCTTTCGGACTTCGAACGCGATGCGGCCAACCGGGGATTCAGGCCGGATGACGTCGTGCCGCTCACCCCGGAGCAATACGACGCGCTGCCCGAACGCACCAGGCCCCTGTTCCACCACATCGTCATCGGACAGCAGGTACTGCCTTCCTAGGCCTGATCTCTAGTCACCGTCCGTTGGAAAGGTCCACAATCCAGGCGCCGTCCGCTGGAACGGTCCGCGCCCCGGCATGAGGAATCCATGAAACGCCATAGCCGCCCCAACGTCGTCCTCATCTGCGCCGACCAGCTCCGTGGCGACACGCTGGGCATCGCGGGCCACCCCGTGGTCCACACGCCCGGCATCGACGCCCTCGCCCATACGGGACACTACTTCCCCCGCGCGATCTCGGAGATCCCCTCCTGCGTGGGCGCCCGACGGACGATCTTCAGCGGCCAGTGGCCGGTCACCCACGGCATGGTCGGTTTCGACGACATGGCGCCCTGGAACGAACCTGACACGCTCTGCCGTGTGTTCCAGCGCAACGGCTACAAGACCTACTGTATCGGCAAAAGACATGTCTATCCCCAGGAAGAACCCTACGGCTTCGACCGCATCGTCGCCCACGAGGAAGGCCGGTTCCTGTCATCCGGATACCGCGACGACTACCTGGAGTGGCTCACCGAGCAGGGCTGGGGCGACTTCGGCCTGTTCAACGCGGGTGTGACCAACAACGGGTATACGGCCCGTCCCTGCGTTTTTCCGGAGGAATTCCACGTGACCACGTGGACGGCCACGCAGGCCATACGCGTCATGGACGAGCACGTCCGGGACCACGGCCGGGACACGCCCTTCTTCCTGTTCGTATCCTTCAGCAAGCCCCATCCGCCCTGGGACCCGCCCGCGTTCTTCTACGAGCGGTACGCCGCCGATCCCGATCTGCCCGATCCGGCCATGGGCGATCCGTCCCGCTACGTGGATGGGCGCATGTCCTTCGTAAAAGCCCACGGCCCGTTCCCGGAAGCTGAGTATCTGCCTCTGTCCCTCAAGAACGTCCGGCGGGCGCGAGCGGGATACTACGGCTGCATCGATCACGTGGACACCCAGATCACGCGGTTCACCTATCACATGTGGCGCATGCTCCAGCTGCGCAATCTCGTCTTCGCCTTCGTGGGTGACCACGGCGACATGTTGGGCGATCACCATTACTGGGCCAAGTCGTACGGGTACGAGGGTTCGACCCGCGTGCCCTTCGTCCTGAACTTCCCCGCGCAGATGGAGTTTCCCGCGGGTGTCCGATACCCAGAAGCGACCGTGGGCCTGGCCGACCTGATGCCGACGTTGCTCGACGTTTGCGGTCTGCCCGCGCCCGGCCGCATGGACGGCCGATCGCTCATGCCGCTCGTGCGGGGTGAAGCGGACCGGCTGGACCGGGAGCGACTGCACGCCGAACACCTTGAATTCGGCCATTACCTGGTCGGCCACCGGGATAAGTTCATCTGGCATTACCGGACCGGGCAGTTCGAGTACTACGATCTCCAGGAAGATCCGCTCGAGTGCCGGAACCTGTACAGCGATGATCATCCCGGGGCCGGAGCCCTTCGCGACCAGTTGCGGAGCCTGATCGTGGACCAGGGCCGGGAAGGGGACTTCATGCGCGACGGGGAATTAAGCAACGAAGTCGCGCAGAACCACACCCACGAGTTTCCGCCCTACGCCGTATAGCGGAATCCCCGGTGAGGAACAGCATGGAACAGTCTTTTGAGCCTACCTATGACCGAAGGGGGCTGCGGGCCCGGTATCCTGAATCGATTCCGCCCGATCGGATACGCGAGAAGCTGCTTGAGCTGTTCGGCATGGCGGACATCCCGGAACAGGTCGATCATTCCGTGGGTGATTCCCGGGTGGAAGGCGGCATTCGGCTCACGGACCTTTCCTACGCCAATTCCCACGAGGAAACGGTTCCGGCCATCCTGATCGAGCCGCTGGAGAACCCGGCCGAACACCTGCCGGGGGTGGTCTGCGTACCGGGCACGGGCGGATCGGCCGATCGCATGGCCCTCGAACGGTGCTACAAGGACGATCCGAACGACCCACCTCTCTTTGGATGGGCCCGTGAGCTGGCCCGGCGGGGCTACGTCACACTGGCCATTTCGCCCAAGGGTTGCCACGGTCGGGGTACGAACGAGGTATCCTGGTACATCGAGCTCAAGCACCTGCTCGCCTACGGCATTTCGCAGATGGGGCTTCTCGTGGAAGAAGCGCTAAGAGGCGTCCGCGTGCTCCAGGTCCAGGACCGGATCGGACGCAACAAGGTGGGCCTGACGGGCATGTCCCTGGGCGGCAACGCGACGTGGTACGCCATGGCCTGCGCTCCGTGGCTGGCGGCCGGCGTGCCCATCTGCGGCGGCGTGGGACAAATGGAGAGCGTCATACGGGGAGGCGACCTGTACCGGCACAGCGCCTACTTCTACGTGCCCCACATGCTCCGCTATTTCGACCATCCTGAAATCGTCGCGAACTGCATCGCGCCGCGGCCCTTCATGATGGTGGCCCCCGCGTCGGACGAGGACATGCCGAAGTCCGGGGTCGACGCGCTCATACGCACGGTGGCGCCGGTATACCGCGACGCCGGCGCCGCTGACCGCTTCCGCGTCTACCAGCCCGAAGGCAACCACGTCTTCCGGTTCGAGTATTTTGAATGGATGGTGGGCTGGTTCGACCGGTTTCTCAAGGGAGATTGTGCTTGACACCCGGCACGGTCCGAAAATACTTTAACTGCGTTCCCATCAACATGTTGCAGGCAGGATGACATCGTGGGCAAATCTGCCAGAGACCCCAGCGTAACGGGCGACTCCTCCGATATCGTAGGTCCGGATCACACCGTGCTTTCGGACGAGGAAGTGCTGACCGAGGGACCGCAGTACAACGCGCCGCCCCCGAAGAAGCGCGTGAAGTGGTACAGGTGCCGCGTCACGCGGGAACAACTCGCCAGCCTCAACCGGCGCAGCGATTTCCTGGGATTCATGCAGACCCTGGGCTATCTCGCGGTCCTGGCCGCCGGCGCCGGCGCCGCCATCTACTCCTCCCTCTACTGGCCGTGGTACGTTACCTTGCTCCTGGTGTTCATCAACGGCCATTTCTGGCATTTCCTGGTCAACGGATTTCACGAACTGGTCCACGATTCCGTCTTCAGGACCCGCTGGCTGAACCGCTTCTTTCTCCGCGTGTATTCTTTCCTGGGATGGCACAACCACCATCACTTCTGGGCGAGTCACACCGAACATCACAAGTATACGCTGCACCATCCGGACGACCAGGAGGTGGTCCTTCCCGCGAAGTTCGACCTGCGGAACATGTGGAAGTGGTCGATCGTCAACTATCGTTATCCCTACGACCTGGTGAAAGGCAGGCTGGCGGCCGTCGCGGGCAAGATACCGAACGATCGATGGTCACAGGAGCTCTTTCCGGAAAGCGACCCGGAGCGGCGCCGGGCCTACACCAACTGGGAACGCTTCATGTTTACCGGTCACATGCTGATCGCCGGCGTCTCGCTGGTCTACGGGCTGTGGGTCGTGCTCCTGGTCGTCACCTTCCCGAAGATGATCGGCTCCTGGCTGCAGTTCCTGTGCAACGCGACGCAGCACGTGGGCCTGCAGGACGAAATCCCTGACTTCCGCCTGTGCTGCAGGACCTTCTATATCAACCCCGTCCTTCAGTTCCTGTACTGGCACATGAACTACCATACCGAACACCACATGTACGCCGCGGTCCCCTGCTATAAACTGGGGCGGCTGCACCGGCTCATCAAGCACGAAATGCCCCACTGCACCAGCGGGTTATGGGAGACCTGGAAGCAGATCATCCAGATCATGGACCGCCAGGAAACGGAACCCGGTTACCAGTTCGTCGCCGAACTCCCCGCGGCCGCGCCATCACCCGCACCCGCGACCCCTCCCGCACCCCGGAATTCCGCATGAAAATCACCAGCATCCGGTTGTTCGTCCTCGAAGATCCCAACCAGCCGCAGTACTATCACGTATTGAAGCAGGTCCCCGGCCTGAGGCGCACGCAGTACACCCACGGCAGCCGATCCCATCCCAAAACCGGAAAGCTGCGGCAGCACTTCATCCGGGTCGAGACCGATGAGGGCATCAAGGGCACGTGCACGACCACGATGGACCGGGAGCAGGTGGAGATCCTGCGGACGCAGGTGTTGGGCAAGAACCCGCTGAACCGCGAAGAGCTGTTCCAGCTGCTCCACAAGGGCACGCGCTGGCTCTACCAGAAACCCGGCTGGTTCGGGGACTTCGACAATTGCCTTTGGGACATCGCGGGCAAGAAGGCGGGCCTGCCGGTCTACGCCCTTATCGGTCGGGTCCGGGACCGGTTCCCGGTGTATCTGACCGGCGGAGATTCCAATATCGGGACCTACCTGCAGATGATCGAAGACGGCGGGGAATATGGCGTAAACGCCTACAAGTTCCATACCTACAAGGGCGGCAAGGCGGACATCCCGATTTTCAGGGAAGTCCGGAGGATCGTCGGTCCCGACTACCTGTTGCTGAACGATCCAGTCTGTTCCTACACGCTGCAGGAAGCCATCGAGGTGGGTCGGGTCATGGAGGAACTGGACTTCGTCTGGCTGGAAGAACCGATGCACGAACACAAGGAGCATCAGTACCGGGAACTGTGCCGGGTGCTGACCATACCGGTGATGGGGAACGAAACGCTGATGCACGACCTGGGCATTTCGACCCAGCGGCTGATCTCAGGGGCGACCGACCTGCTGCGCGCCAACGCGCGGTTCGGGACCACGCAGGTGCTCAAGATGGCCCACTTCGCCGAGATGTACGACACCAACATCGAGTTGAACGCCGAGGGCGGTCTCTTCGGCCTGGTCCACGCCCATCTCGGATGTTGTATCGACAATACGGGGTTCTACGAGACGGGAGCCCACGGGTTCGTTGACACGGCCGGCACCTGGGGCATGGTCAACAAGCCGCTCGTAGCGGAAGGCCACATCGTACCGCCCGATGGTCCGGGCTGGGGCGCGGAGTGGGATACCGAGCGCTTCGAGGCCATGACCACGGCCGAGTATTGAATTCGTAAGGGTCGCCCGCCGCTCGCCGTCCACTACCGCCCGCCGCCAAAACGACGGTCCACGAACTAGACTTCCAGGTACTGGATCTCACCACGTATATACTCTGTAGATACCTGCAGACGGGCAACCGTGACGGGAAGGCTGAAACGGCGCGGTCCTGCGGAGCCGGGATTGAGCTGCCATACCCCATCGCCGCGACGGTCCCATACCGGCCGGTGGGAATGGCCGTAAATTACCACGTCGATACCCGCCGCGGCCGGATCTACGTTCAGGTCTTCAATATCGTGGACCACGTAGATGGTCCGGCCTCCCACCTCCAGCAATTCCGTCACCGGCAGGCGCACCGCCCAGGATTGGTAGTCCGTGTTCCCCCGCACCACCGTTACCGGGGCGATCTCCGACAGTTCGTCCAGAATACCTTCTCCGCCCACGTCCCCGCCGTGGATAATCCTTTCCACCCCCTGCAGCGCGTCGACGGCCTCCGGCCGCAACAGGCCGTGGGTATCTGAAATCACCCCAATCTCGACGGTCTGTTCCATAAGCCTCCGCGTCGCTTCGAATCCACCGGGGCCGCTAGGACTGGTCTTTCGTCGTACCAGGCATCAGGCTGTACTTGCCCGGACCGGCAAACCAGAGGGCGATGTAGACGGCGCAGAGTTCCATGGCGTGCGATGCGCCGTTGAGCCCCGAACCCGGATCGTCTGCCGGCAGCGACAGATGACGCAGCATGGCCAGCAGCATGGTAAGCGCGAGCAACGTCGTCGCGGGCCTGAAGAACACGCCGAGTATCACGAGGATCGAGCAGAAGAATTCTGCGAACCCGGCCATGAAGCCCCAGAACGCCGGGAGGAAGCTGATGCCGACCAGTTCCATGTTGCCGCCGATGGCGGCCCAGCGCCCGGGATTGGAAATCTTGCCCCATCCGTGAAAGGCCGCCATGCTGAAGCCGATCACGATGCGGATAATGAGCAGGCCGAGGTCGGTCATGCCGAGATTCTTCGTTAGGAAGCACACCAGTCTGTTCATGTTGTTATCCTCGTGGGTTGGGTGAATTCATGTTGAACTGATTAAGAAATACCGGCAAGTAGACGCAACTTCGAGCCGGGTGGCGTGGACGCTCTGTCCGGACCAGGGCAGGATCCGGCAGGGCAGGGCAGGGCCGAGCCGGGCCGTCACGTCCAGACCACCTCCCGCGCTTCTCCTCCGGGTCCGGCCTGCAGGATCGCATCCGCCACGGCAATAGCCTTGATCGCCTCCGTGCCCGGCGACAGGCAGGTGACGTCTCCGCGAACACAGGACAGAAAATGCTCTGCCTGCAAGGCGTACATATCGGGATCCGATTTCGCCTTGATCAGGGTCTGTTCGCCTTCCCGGTCCGTGAAGCAGCAGTACTGGTGAGGGTCGGCGTCTTCCGGATCGGGCAGATCCCCGGTTCCGAACTGAATGAATCCCTTCGGCCCGATGATGTCGTGCAGCCCGTTTCCCCGGGCCGCCCAGCTCCATGACATAAGCAACTGATTGCCGTTCCTGTAGCGTACGATGGCGGAACAGGTGTCCAGGGCGGATGACTCGGGTTCAAAATTGATCGAACTGGACAGGACGCTCTCGGGATCGCCGAAGAGGAAATTGGCGAAGTCGTAATTGTGGACGGCGCCGTCCATCAGTGGTCCGCCACCCATGTCGTGGTCCATGTACCAGCGCCCTGGGCCGAACCCCGCCATGGCGTTGCGCCAGAGGATGGGCGACCCCAGCTTTCCCGAGGCCACGAACGCGCCCCAGGATTTCCAATGGGGATCGAAACGGCGACAATGGGCGACCATGATGAAAGTGTTGTTGCGGTCCGCGGCCTCGTTGAGCCGACTGCATTCCTCCACCGTGCGCGCCATGGGCTTTTCCACCAGCACCGGGATGCCCGCTTCGAGGGCGGTCAGGGCCGCGGCGCAGTGCAGGCCGGTCGGTACGGCGATCACGACGGCGTCCACCTCCCCACTGTTGACGATGGCTTCTGTGGAATCATACAGCTTCGTGCCCGGGAAGATCTCGGCATAACGCGCCCGCATTTCAGGGGACGGATCGGCGCCCGCGATCAGCTTGCAACCCTCAACCCCGTTAAAGGCCCTGGCTTGGTGCGACCCCATGCCGCCAAGTCCGATAGAACCCACCCTGATCATGGTCTGTCCTTTCGTGGGATGGCTCTGGATCTACGTTTGCAATGCAGGATTCTTTAATGCACAGACGAGCTTTCGAACCTGTGTCGTCCGAATAGAAGGAAACTTTAATGCGAATTCGCTTGTCCAATATATGACAGGTACTATAACTACTCGATGGTCAAGTGTTCAAGACCTTATGCAAACTGTTCGTGGATTGGGCGTAGTTCGCGCCGTCCTCGACACCGTACCACAAACCGCGGGAGATTATGACATGTCCAATGAACAGGAGTTGAGGGAAGCGAATCTGGCAAAACAGGATCTGGCGAACGGAGAACAGTTGCATTTCGACGTGCAGTTCGCAACCCGGCGAAAAGACCCCAGAACGGCCCTCGCGATCAGTATCATCGGCGGTTCGCTCGGTGTCGACCGGTTCTACATTGGCGATATTGGCCTCGGCATTGCCAAATTGCTGACCCTCGGCGGGCTATTCATCTGGACGATCATCGACTGGTTCCTGATCATGGATGCGGCCCGGCTCAACAACAGCGAGCTCATGCGTCAGGTCCGGGAGAGCATTGTCCAGTCGAGAGCCTGAGACGGATCACCGATCAGCATCAGATTCCCGGTGAACCGGAATCCTGGAAAGGACGCGAAGCCTACCAGGTTGTTGAGGCCTTGGGGTCCGGACCGTATCGATTCTCGCCCCTCGTTCCTTGAAGTATTAAAAACACCAGCAGAATCAGGACACCGACAAACGGGATGAACGCGATCAGAATCCACCAGCCGGTGCGTTCAGTATCGTGCAGGCGTCGAACGATTACCGCGAGATAGGGTACGATTACTGCCACATAGTAAAGGGTACTCAGGAACCCAAGGATATCTCCGCTCATCTCGAATTGCCATCCCATAAACTCGTCTATCACCGCGAGGAATATGGAAATGATTGCGGAGAAAAGAAAAAACATCCAGAATTCCATCCTCCTCGCCCTTCCGCTGAATACAGTGTACTTCTTCAGTACTTCAATATACCAGTGCATGTTCCCTCCCTGCAGTGTGTATCACTAATCAGAACGAAACATCGTTCCAGAATTCCCTGGCTGATCGTCTCACTGCCACAACGTTTCCCCTTCCGGCATCTGCGACGCGAGATACTCCTCGTTCAGTTCCACGCCCAGTCCGGGCGCTTCCGTCAATACCACGTGTCCATCCTGGATGACCGACTCCTCGGTCGCCAGCACGTCGTCCCATGTCGGGTCGTCGAAACGGTGATACTCGAGCACGAGGAAATTCGGTACGCTCGCACAGACATGGGCGTCGCCGACCGTGCTCAGTGCGCTGGAGTTGTTGTGCGGGGCAAAGGGCACGTAGTACATCTCGGCCATGTTGGCGATCTTGCGGCACTCCGACAGGCCTCCGCACTTCGAGATATCCGGCATGATGATGTCGGCGGCCTGTTGCTGTAGCAGGTCCCTGAATCCGTGACGGAGATAGAGGTTTTCGCCGACGCAGATGGGCGTCTCCGTGGCCCGGGTGATCTTGGCCAGGGCATCGATATTCTCCGGAGGCACCGGTTCCTCGAGCCAGAGGAGATTCAGCGGCTCGAATGCATGGGCCATCTTCATCCCGGCCGTCGCGTCGTACCGGCCGTGGAGGTCTATGGCCAGGTCGAGGGACGGGCCGATGCCCTCCCGGATCGCGTAGGCCTGGTCCACGAGAGACTTCAACTCGTCGGGCGTGACCGACCAGTTCCAGGGATCCAGTTTGTGAGGGTTCTGCGCATCGTCGAGATCGAACTTGATCGCCGTGAAACCCCGTTCCTTCACCTCCGCGGCGCGCTCGTTGTAGTCGGCGTGCGCGCTGTCCACGTAGAGTCTGACCCGGTCCCGGAACTTGCCGCCCAGGAGGCGGTATACCGGGATGCCCTGGGCCTTGCCGGCGAGGTCCCAGAGCGCAATCTCGATGCCGGTCAGCGCAGAAATGGAGGTGCCGCCCGCGCCGCCCATGAAAATGTACCTCCGGCGGATGTGTTCGAAGCAGGCGTCCACGTCGCGGGGGTCCATGCCGATGATCATCTTCGCCATGTGGCGGGTCGAATCCCGCCAGCCGCCGTCGACGTGACTGGTCTCCCCCGTACCGTACACGCCCTCGTCGGTGTATATGCGGACGTAGTGATACGTGTATCCGGACGACACCTTCACATCGGCGGTCTCTATCTCGGTAATTTTCATTCCTTCTCCTGTCTGGTTCTGGGTTCATCGGGGCTTCCAAACGCGCACTTCGTCGGCCGACTTCCATGCGGTATCACATGCTCAACGGCCGGCACGCCACCGGTATACCAGTTCAATCACCTATCCGGACCGCCTTCAACCGGTTGTTGCCATGATCGCTGACGACGAGCACATCCTCTCCATAAAAACACAGGCCGTGGGGCTCGTTCAAGGGCGAATCCGTCGCGGGCACCGGCCGGTCGCTGTCGCCGTATTCTCCGCTGCCGAGAATGGTCTCGAGGACGCCGTTCTCCACGATGCGACGCACCCGGTTGTTACCTGAATCGGAAAAGTACACCCATCCCCGCGCGTCCAGGGCCAGACCCCTGGGCGTGGAAATCACGGATTGCGAAGCCCGCGAGCCGTCCGACGAGAAGCCCTCGTCTCCTGTGCCCGCCACGGTGGATATGATCCCGGTATCCCCATCCACCCGCCGGATCACATGGTACCGGTCATCGGCGAAGTACAGGTGCCCGGATCCATCGACAACGATGGCCGTGGGCGAACCTATCCGCGCCTGGGTCGCCGGGCCGCCGTCTCCCGAATACCCCTGTAGGCCTATGCCCGCCACCGTGGTGATGAGACCGGTCCCGGCGTCGATTTTCCTGATGCGCCCGCAGCCGGCATCACCAATGTAAATGTCGTCGCAGGAGCCGTGGGTGACTGTGAGAACGTGCATCAGGCACGCGCTCAGGGCCGGGCCGCCGTCTCCCTTGTCCCACTTGAAGGCCGCGCCCGCGACGTTGCGAATCACGCCGTCCCGGTCCACGCGCCGCACGTGGCCGTGGCGGGTATCGGCGATGACCACCCGCCCGGAGCGGTCCACGGACACGTCGTGGGGGTTCCCGAGATGGGCATCGACAGCCGGACCGCCGTCGCCGCCGTAGGCCCGCGCGCCCGTACCCGCGATCGTCCGGATCACCCCGGTTTCCGCGTCGATGGCCCGGATGCGCTGGTTCCAGACGTCCGCGACGACCAGCGTGCCGTCGGGACCGACCGACAGTCCGCCGGGCCCGTTCAGAAAGCCTGCCGTGGCGACCTCGCCGTCGTGCACGCTGGTGCCGCCCAGGACCGTGGTTACCACTCCGGTGGCGCCGTCGCAGCGGCGCAGCCGGCCGGAACAGTCCCCCCAGAACACCGTGCCGTCCGGGTCCGCGAAGATCCCCGCTTCCACGGAATTGCAGCGGGTGACGGAACCGTGCAGCCCTTCCTCGCCGAATCCCGGTTCACCGATACCGGCCAGCGTCCGCACGATCCCCGTCTCGCGCTCCACCTTGCGCACCCGGAAACCGTATTTCTCGCCGACGTAGAGATTGTCGTGAGTGTCCAGGCAGATAGCGTCCGGCATAAGTGTGCTCGCCTCCTCGGCGGGACCGCCGTCGCCGTTGGACGCACGCTGGCCGTTGCCCAGGACGGTGTCGATGATTCCCGTCTGCATGTCGATCCGGCGCACCCTGTCGTTGGAATTGTCGCACACGTACAGGTCGCCCCGGGAATCGAAGGCGAGGTGTTCCGGATGATAGAACCCCGCGTCGCGGGCCGGGCCGCCGTCGCCATGGTACCCGCCCAGGCTCAGTCCGGGACCCCCGTACGGCCGGCTTTCTCCCCGCTCGGAGGGGTAATGCCGGGCGTGATGGCCGAAGACGGTCTCTACGGTCCCGGCCCGGGCGTCGATACGCCGGATGTTGTTCGTCCACTCGCTGGACAGGTACACGTTGCCGTCCCGGTCCACGGCCACGCCGCAGGTGCAGTCCAGTTCCGCGTCCAGCGCCGGGCCGCCGTCGCCGCCCCGGCCAATCGCCCCGTTGCCGGCGACCCGGGAGATGATGCCGGTCTCGTAATCGATGCGGCGGATCGTGTGGTTGCCCAGGTCGGAGAGATACAGGTTGCCGTGGCGGTCCTGGTACAGGTCGTGGGGATGGCGGAACCGCGCTTCGGCGGCCGGACCGCCATCGCCCGAGTCGCCCGCGACGCCGTCCCCGGCAAAGGCGTGGAGGATCCCGTCGCGATCGATACGCCAGATGCGATGCCACTGGTAGTCGATCACGACCAGGTCGCCGTCGGGCCGGCGCACTACCCCCATGGGCCAACCGGCGTCGGCCTCTTTCGCCGGAACACCCGCGCGCTGGCCCACGCCGGCGATAACCAGGGTTTCTCCGGCGGGCAGATTCTTGAACCGTTCAACAATGCGCATGCGTGTGGAAGTAACCGGCGATTGCGTGTTTTTGCTCGGCATTCAAGGCAGTGTATACGGCGGATCGGACAGGCGGCCACCGAGTCAACATGGTACAGTCCAGGGCCATGAATGGCAACCGTTAAATGCAAATTGACAGCGCCATCGCGACCGGTTAACATACGACGCCGTACGGACCCTTTCTTTACGCCTTCGTACCGCCCCGAACCGATGGAGATACCCTGCCCGATGAACTATGATTTCGACCAGCGCATCAATCGAAACGGAACCAATTCGTACAAGTGGGACTATGTCAAGCGGGACGGCGCCATTGTCCCGTGGGACGACACCGACGCCAGCCTGCACGAGCGGCCCGTGCTTCCGCTGTGGGTGGCGGACATGGACTTTCCGTGCCCGCAGCCGGTGGTGGACGCGGTGTCCGAAATCGCCCGCATGGGCGTCTACGGATACGCCTTCCCGCCGCCGTCCTACTACGATTCCGTGGTGAAATGGATGCAGCGGCGCCACAACTGGTCCGTCGATCCCGACACCATCTGCTTCACCCCGGGTATCGTGCCCGCCCTCCACATGCTGGTTTCGGCCTATACGAAGCCCGGCGACAAGGTACTGGTGCAGCCGCCGGTGTACTATCCCTTCTACAACGCTATCGAGAACCTTCAGACGCGACCGGCGCTGAACCCGCTCCAATACCGGGACGGCCGCTACTACATGGACTTCGCCGATCTCGAAGTCAAATGCGCCGATCACGATGTGAAGATGGCTATTCTATGCCATCCCCACAACCCGGTCGGCCGGATCTGGAACCGGGAGGAGTTGCGGCGCTTCGGCCGGATCTGCATGGATAACGACGTGCTGGTCGTGTCCGACGAGATCCACGGCGACTTGATACTGGGGAGCCGGGACTTTAAGCCGTACGCCACGCTGGGCGCGGAATACGAGGAGCGGTCGATCATCTGCACCTCACCCAGTAAGACCTTCAACCTCGCGGCGCTTCAGGCGTCGAACATGATGATCCCCGACCCGGAACTCCGGGAGGCCTTTCAGCAGACCGTCCGCAGCGCCGGCATCTTCACGCTGAATCCCTTCGGCATCGCGGCCGTCGAGGCCGCATACAACGAGGGCGAGGAATGGCTGGAGCAACTGCTGGCCTACCTGGAAGGGAACTACCGGTTTCTCGAATCCTTCTTCAGGGAACGGCTACCCGGCATACCCGTCATCGAAACGGAGGGCACCTATCTCGTGTGGGTGGATTTCACGAGCCTAGGCCTGGACAAGGACGCGCTCCAACGCCTCATGATGGAGGAGGCCCGCGTCTTTCTCGACGAAGGGTACATCTTCGGCCCCGAGGGCGAGGGCTTCGAACGGATCAACATCGCCTGCCCCCGGTCGATCCTCGCCGAGGCGCTGGAAAGGATCGAGGCGGCGGTGAAGGGGTTGGATTCTTTATAGTTTTCCTTCAATACCCCACCAAACATCACAAAGGATCCGCTTAGCTTAAGTTCAAATCCCGCCAGATTTACCTAATTACACCTGCTCTCCAAAACTCACCAATATAACATTTGTTATACTGCAACCACGTATTCACGAGATGTATCTGGACATTTCTGCGATTTCGCAGTATATTTGTATACACATTGATGCGACGCAACTTCTTCTGCGGGGACTGGTATGTCATCAGTTGAATCTACAGTACTGCCGGATGACTACGCACGAAGGATCAAAGACTCACGAGACAGAAGGGAGCTGACGCAAGAGCAGTACGCCAATCTCGTCGGTGTCTCCTTCGCTACCGTCAACCGGTGGGAGAACGGGCAATCCCGCCCCAACAACCTCGCCTGGCAGCGTATCGTTGAACTCGACAATCAGGCGAGGCGGGAGTTGCTTGGAATCCCGCAGGTATCGGAGAGAGATTCTGCGTCTGCCTACCGCGCCCTGGATTTCTCCGCCGACCCGAACGCTGTATCAGCCGTCGCCGAAGCCCATCGCCTGGCTTACGGTCACCTCTTTAATACGGCTTTCGCGACGGAAACTTCGCTTATAGACCCGCTTCCTCACCAGCGGATTGCCGTCTACAAGCATATGCTCAAGCAGCAACCGCTCCGGTTCCTGCTGGCGGACGACGCAGGCGCGGGCAAGACCATCATGACAGGACTTTACATCCGCGAGATGCTGTCACGTCGGCTCATACGCCGCATTCTCATCGTACCGCCCGCGGGACTGGTGGGGAACTGGGACCGGGAGATGAGCACGTTGTTCCGGTTACGGTTCCGTATCCTGACGGGCGTCGATGCCCGCGACGGCAATCCTTTTACGGGACCGGAGAGCGATCTCGCCATCGTAAGCATCGACACGCTGGCGGGCGAGCGGACGTTCGGACGGCTGCGGGAACCGGCGACCGAACCGTATGATCTTGTCGTCTTCGACGAAGCTCACAAGCTTTCCGCCAACCGGGAACCGGACCTGCGTATTCGGAAGACGGACCGGTACAAACTGGCGGAAACGCTGGCCGGAGCCGGGGCGCACGACGACTCCTGGAAACTGTACTGGTCGGCCCGGCACCTGTTGCTGCTGACGGCGACGCCGCACATGGGAAAGGACTATCCCTACTATTGCCTCTGGCGTCTGCTGGACCCGGATTCCTTATCGACACAGGACGCCTTCCAGAGATTTCCGTCCGAAGCCCGTCGGCGGCACTTTATCCGGCGCACCAAGGAGGAGATGGTCCGCTTCGACGGAACGCCCCTGTATCCCCAACGGCAATGCGATACCCTGAGTTACGAACTCGGCAGGGAACCTGGCGGCGAGCAGGAGCTCTACGACGAAACGACCGATTACATCCGGGACTACTACAACCGCGCTCAATATCTGAATCGATCAGCCGTGCGCCTGGCGATGAGCGTCTTCCAGCGCCGTCTCGCCAGTTCGACCTACGCGCTCCTCCGCTCCTTCGAAAGGCGTAAGGAAAAGCTCGAAGGATTGATCCAGGCCATTCGGACCGGTCGCCTGACCGAGGACCAACTGCAAAGGAACCAGCGCAGATTGGACAGGGAACTGGACGACGTCTTCGAGACGCATACGGCCGACGAAGAAACGACGACTGGGGACGGCAGTGAGAAACACGAGGACTTCGAGGACGGTGCGATGGGCGGAACGATAGCGGCCAACCTGGCCGAACTGGAGGCGGAACGCCTGAAAGTAGACGGCCTCCTAGGCAAAGCACGTGCACTTTTCGATTCCGGCAGGGAATCCAAATTCGAAACGCTCTGCCAAGTCCTCGGGGATCCGAAATACGTTGATGAAAAGTTCATCATCTTCACGGAGCACCGCGATACAGCCACGTTCCTGGTCAGACGACTGGAGGGGCTGGGCTTCACGGGACAGGTGGCCCAGATCCACGGCGGCATGCCGTATCAGGAGCGGGAACGGCAGGTCGCTTTCTTCAGGAAGACCGCCGACGAGGGCGGGGCTAGTTACCTGGTGGCGACCGATGCCGCAGGTGAGGGCATCAACCTCCAGTTCTGCTGGTTGATGGTCAACTACGACCTTCCCTGGAACCCGGCGCGGCTTGAACAGCGGATGGGCCGCATCCATCGCTATGGTCAGCAACACGATCCGGTCGTCATCGTCAATATGGTCGCCGGAAGGACCCGGGAAGGGCGCGTGATGAGGACGCTGTTGGAAAAGCTCGAAGCCATGCGTAGGCAACTGGATTCAGACAAGGTATTCGACGTCATCGGTCGCCTCTTTGAGGGCGTATCGTTCAAGGACTACCTCGAACAGGCCATTACGGGGAGCGATCCAGATGCCCCGGTCCAGAAGTTGGAAGGCCAACTGACCGAAGCGCAGGTCCGTGCACTCGACGAAAGAGAACGCACACTTTTCGGAGCGAGAGGAGACGTCCGCCCGAGCTTGGACCGTCTCAATGAGGAGACGGAACAAGAAAACTACCGCCGGCTTCTGCCCGGATACGTCCGTCGATTCGTGGAAAAGGCGGCCCCTTTGCTCGGTCTCCGCATAGAAGGCGATCCCGGGGGCGTCTTTTCCTTCGTGCAGGACCACCCCCGGGCACTCGACCCGCTGCTGCCAGCGATGGAACTCCACCCGCCTGAAACCCGTGAGAAACTGACCGTATACAAGCCGGATGACGCAACCGAAGCGATATGGCTGCATCCGGGCGAACCGGTCTATGATCGGGTGGCGGCTTCCATCCTGGAGGGGTTCGGCAACGACGCCCTTAAGGGTGCCGTTTTTATCGATCCGAAGGCCGAAGAGCCCTACCTTTTCCATCTCGCGCTCGTTACGGTTAAAAGCCGTCCGGACCGTACGCAATCGACCTCAGTGATTCCATCAGAAGGCGAGCAGAAGGAAGTGTGCCGGAAGCAGCAGGCAGCGGGCGACGAGCAGACGTTGGAAGACCGTGAGCGCCTGAAGACTGTCGAAACCCGCCTCGTGGGGCTTCGACAGACCAAAAAAGGCACCGTAGAGGAATCGCCATTAGAGCATCTCCTCCTGTTGCGGGGCGCTCCGGGTTTCCCGCCGAGCCGTATTCCCCTGGCCGCGCTGGCCCATCGAATATTGCCCGAGGCCAACGCTTACGTAAAAGACGAAGTCGCTGAGAGTCTCGTGCAGGCGCATCGCCAGCGGATACTGGAGGATCTGCCTGGCCGGCTCGAGTTCATCAACCACGGATTCGACCACCGGAACGCCGAACTGGCGGAGACCCGTGCCAGGCTTTCCAGGAAAGCCCGCGGGGGCGACCAGCACGCGTTATCGGACCTGTCCGGGATCAAGGCTCACCAGCGTAGTTTAGTGGCGATGCGCGACCGACGGCTGACGGCATTGCAGGCTGAAGCAAAGAACGTCCGCACGGGAGAGGTGGAACTCCTTGCGCACGCCCTCGTCGTGCCGGCCCGGGATTCGGAGGTGATCGAGCAATACGACGCCGACGTCGAACGCATCGCCGTAGAGGTTGCTACCGCCCACGAAGAACGCTTCGGCGCCGTGGTGGAAGACGTCTCGACGCCCGAACTCGCCCGCCGCGCGGGGCTGCCCGACTGGCCGGGATTCGACCTGAGGTCGCGGCGGCCGACGAATCTCGGTACTGCAGGTTCTAGCTTTGACAGGGAAGAACGGGACATCGAAGTCAAGGGCCGAGCCGGAACTGGCACAATCGAAATGAGCGAGAACGAATGGTGGAAGGCCTGCAACCTCAGGGACCGGTATTGGCTCTATGTCGTCTTCGACTGCGCCACGCCCCGGCCGCGCCTGGTCCGTGTCCGCGACCCCTTTGCCAACCTGATTATGCGCGACCGCGAGTCGATAGCCTACACCGTTACCCCGTCGGTGCTCATGGAGGCGGCCGAAGAGGCCGGATGAATGAAACATGAGCAAACTGAGCCTGCTGAGAAGTGTCTATGATGGCATCGTAACATATGGCGAAATGGTCGACTCGGATAATCCAGCACCTGGGAAGCAAGGTACCTGATCCGAACTGCAAGAAGCTCGGACGAATGCTCGTCGACGCCAGCGACCAAGGTTTTGAGGCTCAGTCCGAGGAGGCGTTGAAATTGGACATCCTGCTGCGATCAAGGACGGGTGAGCCTTATACAGGCCTTAAACGGCTCGGAGAGCGACTTCTGAGTGAACAAGTGAAGACCGATACGGTAGACCAGTTGGAGGCACTCGCCCGAAGGCTGGAACTGGAAAGGGCGGAGATTGGGCGAAGGCTCAGGCGGAGTTGATTTCATTTTAGGTAACATCCAGGAATGAGCGATGTGGGTATTCTAATTCCTCGTCATAGCAAAGACGAGTTCGCTTTACAGTGGCAGTCAATCTTCGAGTTACGCGTGACGCCACCGACGTAAGTTGGCAAGAACATCAGAATTGTGGCAATTAAGGGCGATGAAGTATAGCTCGAAGCGGATACGAAACACTCAAGGAGTACTATCGTGGCAACGACCCAGAATGGAGACTTCAAAGATCCTAATTATATAGTGGCTTGGCTGGATACAGCATTGGACAAGGAGAAGGAGATGAGCTTGTACCCAAAGTATGGACCACAGACTGTATGATTTAAGGTGGGTCCTTGATGCGTAACTCCCGCTCGAAGTGCACCTTGGCCGGGGCGAGATAACCCAGCGACTGATGCTGCCTTTCGTTGTTGTAGAACGAGAAGTAACGCTTTAACCCTTTGATCAGTTCCGGCACGGTATCATAGACGTTGAGGTAGATATCCTCGTATTTGACGGTGCGCCAGAGCCGTTCGATGAAGATGTTGTCGAACACGCGGCCCCGGCCGTCCATGCTGATTCGCGCGCCGGTCGCCTCGAGCCTTTCGGTGAAATTGCGGGCGGTGAACTGCCTGCCCTGATCGGTGTTGAAGATCGAAGGCGCGGCCGTGGCCAAGGCCTGATCGAGGGCCTCCAGACAGAAGCGATTGTCCAGGCTGTTCGACAGGCGATAGGCGATTACGTAGCGGCTGTGCCAGTCCAGGATGGCCATGAGGTACATGAAGCCCTTGTGCATCGGGATGTAGGTGATGTCCGCGCTCCAGACCTGGTTGGGCCGTGTGATCTCCACGTCCCTGAGCAGATAGGGATACACCCGGTGTTCCTTCGACGCCCGGCTCGTCCTGGGCGCCGGGTATACCGCGCGCAGGTCCATCAGACGCATGAGCCGCAAGACGCGTTTTTCGTTGACCCGGTAGCCCAGCGACTTGAGGTAATGGGTCAGCCGCGGCCTGCCCATGAACGGATGCCGGGTATAGGCTTCGTCCATCAGACGCATCAGTTCCAGGTTCAGCGCGGACTCCGTGGCCTTTCGCTGGTAGAAACTGGATCTCGAAAGACCGAGCAGTTCGCACTGGCGGCGTATGGAAAGCTCGGAATGCCGGATATCGATCATCTTGCGTTTGTCATCCGTTGAAGGGGGCAGCTTTTTTTTTCAGCCACTCCAGTTCCATCTTCAAGCGTCCGATCTGCTCGTAGAGCTGAGTCGTCAGGGCGTCCTGCACGCCATCGGGACCACGCGTCCTGTGGTCGAAGACTTGGGCGCCTTCCTCAAGCAAACGGCGTTTCCATTTCGTGATCTGATTGGGATGAACCTGATGCTCGGCGGCCAACTGGCTCAGCGTCTTGAGTCCCATAAGCGCTTCTAGCGCCACCTGAAACTTGAACCGGGCGCTGTACTGCCTGCGTCTTTTCAGCATGACATCGGCCCTCCACATGCCGGGGTGTAAAACCATGATATATCCACCTTAGCATGTGGTCCAGTTTTTGGGGACAATTATAGAGAAGTATGCGAAGTGTCCCGTGAAACCTGATATTTTTCCGGGACATGAAGTGGCGCAAGGTTGGGGATACGTCGTTGCTGGCTATTTCTTGGTCGAGGAGTCGTTCAAGGCGCTTCTGTTTATTCGCGAAAAGGAAGTACCACGTAAACACTCGTTGTCCAACCTGTTCAGTTTGTTCGAGATGGGCGACAAAGAAACACTGTGCGAGTACTATACCGACTACCAGGCGACGATTGAGGGGAGGACGTTTCCGTTCAAGACTCTGGAGGACTTCCTTACAAATCTGGATGGCGACTTGAATAAACGAGGTGATGATCATATTGGTTCTTTTGTCTGGCGATACTTCCTCATTGAAGAACAACGCAGTGATAAAATGCCGGTGGTTAGCGTGGAATTCCTACACGAAATTGTTTTCGGGTGTGTCAGGATGATCGAATATGCTCACAACGGTCGGTTCAAACCGACGCAATATACGCGTGGCTGGCGACTCAGGAGGAAGCGCAAGCAGAAATACAGTGACTGGCTGACGGTTCGGATGAATACTGATGGTTGGGATGACATGGGCGACAGGTTGGAAATCCTTTGGGGACCAGACTATCGCGGCCGTCACGACCTTCTTCTTTTTAAAGGAGGCGGTATGCGTCACTACTTTACGAAAGTGCCGGATGATTTTTCACTGCCGATTATCGACAAACGCAAGGATATTGACGAATTTGACGTCGAAGCAGGATTGAAGAGCATCGGCATCACACGGGTTTCTTCTCCGCCCGGTTATTAAGGTCGGAATCAATAACCAACATCCTGTGAGTGGGGACTTCTGTGCATAACAGTGCGATACGTACGGAACAGGACAGAAGAGGGAGGTTGCCGTGAAACTTGTTTATAGTTATTCACATAAGGACGAGCATCTGCGCGAAGGTATTGAAAAGCACCTTGCTCTTTTAAGAGACGAGGGACTTATCGACGAATGGTATGATCGGAAAATACTGCCGGGACAAGCGATCCATGACGAAGTTGATAGTAATCTGGAAACGGCCGACTTGATTTTGTTGGTGTTAAGTCCTGATTTCCTCGCATCCCCCGAATGTATGAGGGAGTTGCGAATTGCGCTCGACTTAAAAGCGAATAACGATGCCCTGGTAGTCGTACCAGTAATCGCACGACCATGTGCTTGGAAAGATCTCGAAGATATATCAGGCCTACTTGCGATACCGACAGACGGAAAGCCCATTACCAAATGGGGAAATGAGGATGAGGCACTTCATGATATATACGAGAATATCAGAAAGATCGTAACCCACATACCTTTCCGGCTAAAAACAGAATTCAGGGATGACTTAACCCAAGTAGAATTCATATCACAACATAAAGAGAATATAAGGCTGGATGATCTATTCGTTTTCCCGAATGTCAAAGCCGAATTCAGCGATCGTAGTATTATTGGATTTGAAGATTTATGGAAGAAGAACAAGCGTCTCCTTCTAAAGGGAGATGACCGGAGCGGGAAAACCGTATTCTGTCGCAAACTGCTTCTTAGTGAAATCGACAAAGGTAACCCAGCCATACTTGTATCGGGTAATGACATCAGGAGCCCGATAAATCACGAACGACTCATAAAGGAAGTGTTTAAAGAACAGTTCAATGGAAGTTTCTCTCATTGGAATAGTAAACCTGCAAAGCTGATAATCATTGATGATTTTAGTCATAATTCGCATTTGAATTTTGTTGACTTCGTAAAGGACTATTTCGAGCGCATTCTCATTGTGACCTCGGAGGATGACTTTCTTGTTTATTTCAAGGACGAGGGCAGACTTGCCGGTTTCGAGTTGTTGAGTTTAAGATCGTTGGGACATGTTAATCAAGAGATCCTGATCAAGAAATGGATCGGCCTAAGCAACACAAAAGGCCAAGAGTTATCTGTCACCCACGGGAAGATAGACCAGATAGAAGATCAACTGGGTCTGTCACGGTTTTTGTGTAACTGACTTTCTCATGGCATGGGCACTCTGTCTTCGTACATGATGATGAACTGATTGATGGCGGCCGTCCAGTTGGCAAGCGGCCGTGTCCACCTGCGGGACAGATTCAGCAGGGCCAGGTAGAGCAGTTTCCTGGCCGCCTCGTCGGTGGGGAAGGCGCCCCTGGTCTTGATGATTTTGCGCAGTCCCCGGTTCATGGATTCGATGGCGTTCGTAGTGTAGATGACCTTCCTGATCTCCTGGGGGAAGGCAAAGAACGGACTCACGTGGTCCCAGTTCCTGCGCCATGTTTTGCTGATCGAGGGATACCGTTCATCCCAGCGCTCGGCGAAGCGATCCAGCGCGGCCTCGGCCTGCTCGCCGGTCGACGCCTGGTAGATCGCCCGGAGGTCCTGTGCCACCTGCTTGCGGTCCTTCCATGAGACGTAGGTCAGGCTGTTTCTCACCATGTGGACGATGCAGAGTTGCACTTGGGTCCTGGGATACACCGTCTCTATGGCCTGCGGAAAGCCGGACAGGCCGTCGCAGCAGGCGATGAAGATGTCGGCAACGCCGCGGTTCTTCAGTTCGGTCAGGACGTTGAGCCAGAACTTTGCGCCCTCGTTCTGCTCGATCCAGAGGCCCAACAACTCCTTGTCGCCGGCCAGGTTGACGCCCAGCGCCAGGTAGACCGCCTTGTTCCGGATGCTGCCGCTGTCACGGATCTTGATGAACAGGGCGTCCAGGAACAGGATCGGGTAGACTTCATCCAGGGGACGCGACTGCCAGGCCGTCACCTCGTCGGTTACGGTGTCGGTGATCCGGGAGACCAGTTCGGGCGAGATGGCCACCCCGTAGAGGTCTTCGACGTGGCCCTGGATATCGCGGGTGCTCATGCCCCGCGCGTACATGGAGATGATCTTGTCGTCGAAGTCCGGCCAGCGCGTCTGGTACTTGCGGATCAGCTTCGGATCGAAGGAGCCCTCGCGGTCCCGGGGGATGTCGACAGGCAGATCGCCCGTCTGGTCCTTGAGCGTCTTGGTGGTCTTGCCGTTGCGACTGTTGCCATGGTTCCTGCCGTCGGGGGCATGCTTCTCGTAACCGAGATGATCGGTGAGCTCGGTTTCCAGGATCCGCTCGGCCATGCGCTTCTTCATGCGCTTGAGCAGGCCGTCTTCGCCGAACAGGTCCTCGGCGTCCACCCCGTCTTCCATCAGTTCGTCGAGAAGACGGTCGATCTTACCTGGGGACTTCTTGTCTCTGGCCATAGCACTTCCTCCTTGTGAGCAAGATATACGCTATTGCCAGTTACACAAAACATGTTACAGACTCGATCAACTGAATTCCATTATTCTCCACAACAGAATTGTCCCACGTTATCCGTTCTATATCTTATCTATTCTTCAGACATTCGAAGCGTTTATGCCCCAAAGTTTACAGATCACCGCTTACGGACATTGTTATCAAGCGCTGATTACAGCCCAACTCATCAACATTGGAGTAAGCAAAGAAGACATTGATTCGGCGCTGAATTTCCTTAGCCATTTCGCCTATGAGGTATTTGATCAAAGTAAATGCTCTCAAGATCAATATGAGCAATTCCTTAAACGCTATGAGCAACAGTTTCTTGTCAAAGAAAGTGTCGTTAATCGTTTGATGAGGAAGGATTCTTCAATAATCCGAATGCGCAACGGCGGCTATGAGTTCAACCATCCTTTCATTTACTACTTTCTTCTCGGACATTACTTCGCGAGAAACTACGAAGTAAAGAAAGGGCTGATTGAAGACCTAGCCAGGAAGAGTTATGTACATGATAATGCGTACATTCTGATTTTCACGATTCATCACACGCAGAACGATGATTTAATCAACACCATGATTCACAGCGCATACGCATTCGACGGTATTTCACCCGCTACATTAAGTACTGATGAAACCAAATTGTTGGAAGGTATACTTGAAGAACTGCCGGAGAGGATTCTGTCTAATCGACCGGTTGAAGAAGAGCGTAGAATAGAAAGAGAACAACGTGACGAAAACGAAGCCGAATTAGAAGAACTACCTCCCAATGATAGTTCTGAAGAGGATGCTCTAAATGATTTCTATCGTGCATTGAAGAACATGGAGATTTTGGGTCAGATACTGAGAAACAAGTATGGCAGCCTTCCTCGGGTAAAACTCAAAGAAGTAGTTTCCTTCGTTGCTGATGCCGGGTTGCGTTTAATCAACATCGTCACAGACCGCGATGCCATTCTGAGCCTCGAAGGTTATCTCATCGAAGAGCTAAAAAGCGTTAACATTCCAGAGGACGACAAACAGAAGATACAGAACTTTTTAAGGAGACAAATCCGTACTCTCGTGTTTGTAAGCATAGGATCTTTGTTAAGAAAAATACTCATTTCCATTCGCAAACCTGAGTTACAAAAGGAAGTAGATGCTATGTGCCGAGAGAATGGCACACCAGCGTATGACCTACTTCGTATATTGTTTATCTTAGAAACATCGGAAAGCCTTAACACACAGAGCGTTAAACAGATTACAGATACATTTAGCAAATTCGAAGGAAATCGAAACACAGTCCCCAAGAGACTGCTTTCTCTCTGGCTACAACACTATGCGAACACACATGAAATCAACTACCGGCTACGGGAAAAACTGTTCGACGCGCTAGGTCTCAGTTATCAGCCAAATCCATTGAAGAAACCCCGATTGAGCTAACTGGGAATCCTTTGACTGACGTAGTTGTTAAAGCAAGTGTAAGACGGAGAACAGGGATGCCCGACAAACGCCTCATAGAAGTCGCCTTCCCCCTGAAACAGGTTTCTCTCGACTCGGTACACGAGAAGAACGTGCGGCACGGTCATATCTCCACGCTGCATATCTGGCCGGCGAGGAGACCGCTGGCGGCGTGCCGTGCTGCGCTTATCGCAACACTGCTCCCCGACACCGACGATCCGGTTGAACGAAAGAAGATACTTGAACGCATGGCCGGTCGTGTCGTGGAATCCGTCGACCGAAAAAGCCTGAACGGCCGTGTGGTCGAGAAGACGAAGGAGGAGACCGAAGGAGGCATACTCCACTGGGGACGCGAGAACGGCCCGAATCTCGAATGGTTCCGCTCGGAGATCCGTAACACGTACGGCGGACGGGCGCCGAAGGTGCTCGATCCCTTCGCGGGCGGAGGTGCCATACCGCTCGAAGCCATGCGCCTGGGTTGCGAAGTTACGGCTATGGACATCAACCCTGTCGCATGGTTTATCCTGAAGTGTACTCTCGAATACCCCCAGAAACTGTCCGGTCAAACCCTTCCGTTGCCTGTATTCGCACTGAAGAACCGCGAGTTCATGGAGGCTTACCTGAAGGCGAAGGGACTCAAGGGAGTGCGTTTGCAAAGGTTTCTGGAACGGTTCGCACAGGGTGATCAGACTAGTCTCCAGATCGACACCCTGCCACGAGACGATCATCTGATCGAAGCGGATTTCGCCTGGCACACCCGAGCGTGGGGCCGATGGGTACTGGCAAGAGCGCGCAAGCGACTGGCTTCATACTACCCGACCTATGCCGAATGGACGAGACTTGACGGAGTAGCGACCAACGCGCCACCGCCTATGGCCGACGAAAAGCCTCAGAATCCATCGGAAGAGTCAAACGGACCACCCGAGAGGCTTTTGCTGCTTGAACCAGACGCTGACGGCATGACAGATGCTGGCCCATTGAATGCCGGATTCGATTCGAAATATCTGAAGTACCCGGGCAATCCAAGGTGGGTAGCCAAACCGACGGTCGCTTATCTCTGGGCGCGGACTGTGACCTGCAAGTACTGCCGGGCCATGTTGCCTCTGCTCAAAACACGCTGGTTGTGCAAGAAGGACCGTAAAAGGGTGTTGTTGAGGATGACTGCCAGGACTGATACGGCTGGTGTCGTTTTCAGCGTGCAGAACGACGTGCCACAGATTGGCGGCAACGCAGCACAGCGACGGGAACACGACAAGCGCATCGGTGCGGGCACTATGTCGCGTACTGGGGCAACGTGCCCGTCCTGCGGTATGATCACGACTATGGAAGATATCCGGTTCGAGGGTAGAGCAGGACGCTTGAGCGCCGTAATGACGGCCGTTGTGGTGGACGGACCGAATGGCAAAGAATATCGACTGCCCACGGGACATGAACGAGAAGTGGCGGACGTATCCGAAGAGCGACTTCAGGAGTTATACGAGGAAATCCCGTTCGGATTGCCGGAAGAGCCGACTCCAAAAGCCGGAAACGGGGCGGCTCGTGCCTTTTCGGTAGACGGATATGGTTTCAATACATGGCGGAAGCTGTTTACGAACCGGCAGCTGCTGACGCTCGGTGAATTCATTTTGATACTTCGGAAACTCATGCAGGAACTCGAAAATTTCGAAGAAAACTGGCGCGAAGCCCTGGTTGCAAATCTGGCACTCGTGAATGATCGCTTAGCCGACTACTCCAGTGCGATCTGTACTTGGCATAACGGCCGGGAAATACTTGCCCACACTTTCTCGCGTTTTGCGCTGCCGATGATGTGGGATTACGCCGAAGTCAATCCGTTGTCAAATTCCTCCGGAAACTACCTCGGTGCTCTTGATTGGGTATACCGATTTGTTGATCATGCCACCAGATCCGCACAATCGGCGGTTGGGACACGCGTAAGGAGTACCAGTGCGTCCAAGGTATCGGGAGAGTACGACGTCATCATAACAGATCCGCCTTACTACGATGCTATCCCTTACTCCGACTGCATGGACTTTTTCCACATCTGGCTTCGGCGGCAAACCCATGAGCTTTCTGAAGATATAGACGCCTCTTTTCGGGGTGCGCTCGGTCCTAAGTGGGACCATAACACCGGCGATGGCGAGTTGATCGACGATGCCAGTCGGTTCGCTGGCGACAAAGCAAGGTCCAAGCAGAACTACGAGGACGGCATAGCACGGGCTTTTCATGCCTGCCATGCTGCGATGCAACCCGAGGGACGCCTTGTGGTCGTCTTCGCAAACAAGCAGCCCGATGCCTGGGAGACACTGGTGGCCGCCCTGATTCGGGCCGGATACGTCGTCTGCGGATCATGGCCCATACAGACGGAGATGGGCACCAGGCATCGCGCGAGAGATTCAGCAGCCTTGTCTTCCTCCGTCTGGATCGTCTGCAAGAAGCGCTCCGCCACCCGTCCTGGCTGGGACAATGTCGTACTCGGCGAAATGAAGAGCAAAATTAACAGCCAACTCCATGATTTCTGGGACGCCGGCATTCGCGGACCGGATTTCGTCTGGGCCGCGACCGGACCGGCGCTGGAGGCCTTCAGCAAGCATCCGGTGGTTAAGAAGGCGAACGACCCTGACCAGTTGATGTCCGTCTCGGAATTCCTCCGGGAAGTGCGGCGCTTGGTCGTCGATTTCGTGGTCGGTCGCGTACTTACAGAGGACGGCGAAGATACCATCAGCGGACTCGACGACGTGACCACCTACTACCTGCTGCACCGCCATGATTTCGGCATGGACGAGGCGCCTGTTGGCGCGTGTATCCTGTATACGCTCTCCTGCAACCTTTCCGACACGGCCCTGATGAATCAGCATGACCTCATGGCCCGTACCGGCAGGCGCGGGGCTAACGATGAGGCGGAAAATGAAGGCGCCGAAAGCGACGATTCGGTCAATGATGCGGATGAGACCGTAAGTGGTGCCGATGACACCAGAGGTGGCGCTAAAGTGAAGCTGAAGCACTGGCACCGACGGCAGGGACGGAATCTCGGCCTCGAAAGCCCGGAAGGTACCCCCGCGCCACTCATTGACCAGATTCACAGGCTCATGCACCTGTGGCGGGCAGGCGATCAGGTAAAGGTCAACGACTTTCTCAGTACGCACGGCCTTCATCGAAACATCCTGTTCAATCAGATCCTACAAGCCCTTATTGAACTGTCCGAGGCCGGTTCCGACGAGCGGTCCATACTCGAAGCGCTGAGCAATCACCTGGCCGCGCAGGGTGATACGGCGCCGGCACGACAGAGGCAACTGCATTTCGGGGAGGCGCCATGATCATATCCGTGATTCATTCGGAGAAGTACCTCGCGGAGAGGATCAGACTTTCTGTGCGTCCAGGAACGGATACTTCCGAGGCCAAGATAATCGCCAGTCGGATTTGACCGGGTCAGTGTATGCTGGATAGAATACAAGCCCAAGCTCGCGCCGACAATGTACGCGTCACCCAGCACGCTCAGCAAGAAATGGCCGAGGAGGACATTTCACTTGACGAGGTACTGGAGGCAGTCTCTCAGGGAAAGATCGTAGAAGACTAAGCGCAGCATCGAAGGAGACGATCATCATGGAATGCAGCATTGATGGGTGTCCGGGGAAATACGAAGCGGGAAACACCATGCACACGGTACGACACCGGGGTCAGGTAACGGTGATTGACCACGTACCGGCTGACGTTTGCTCCGTATGCGGAGACGTGCTGCTGAGGCCGGATACGGTTCGCAAAATCGTGGCTCTGCTTCAAGCCAAGCTCCGACCAGCGAGTACGGTGCCTCTGTACGAGTTCTCGTGAGGCATTCTTCAAGTATTCTTCAGATCCTGCAGGCCCTCATCGGAACCGGCCGGGACCGGTTCCGATGAGCGGCCGATTCTCGAAGCGCTCAGCAACCACCTAGCCGCGCAAGGCGACGCAGCCCCTGTACGGACAGAGGCAATTTCAGTTCGGAGACACGCCATGATCACCTCGCTCAGACTCGTCAATTTCAAGAACTTCGCAGACGAGACGCTGCGGGTCGGTCCCTTCACGGTGCTCGTTGGCGCAAACGCCAGTGGCAAGAGCAACATCCGCGACGCCTTTCGTTTCCTGCATGGAATCGGGCGTGGATATACACTGGCGGAAATCATAGGCGGGAAGTATGGTCCAGGTGGTCAACGGGAATGGGAGTCTATCAGAGGTGCTCCGAATGAAATCGCTCGTTTGGAACCGTCTGATTTCTCATTGATACAACCAACCGATTCTTACCCGTTTCGCTCTTATTTCAAATCTGAATTCTCCCTTCACGTCGAATTGGAACTGGAGCAAGTAAAGGCATACTATTCGATCAGAATCGGATTCGACTCAAAGAGTCCTGAGGGATTCCAGTTATTGGAAGAAGAGTTAAAGACCGATAACGACGTAATCTATAAAACGGACGAAGATCCTCAACTCGGCCTATACATCTACTCAGTAAAGGATGGCGATCCTGTCGATCTGTACACCAAACCGAGTCGTTCTCAACCGGCCTTAACCCAGATAAGCGAAGGCGAAGGGTTAGATCGTCTCATTCATCTGATCGATGAGGTAATCTTCAATCTCTCCAGTATGCGATTCATGGATCTGTCACCAGAACGTATGCGAGAACCCTCCTTTCCCGGAGCGAAGAATCTGGGGGACTCCGGTGAGAATCTGCCAACGGTATTGGAGGATCTCTGTACGTTCTCAGCACTGAAACAGACTCTGGCCGATTGGCTTCGTGAACTCACCCCCATGGAGGTCGTAGACTTCGAGTTTCCTCGCGACCCCAATGGTCGAGTACATCTATTGCTCTGCGAAGAGAACGATAGCAAGGTTTCGGCCTACAGTGCGTCGGATGGGACCCTTCGATTTCTGGCGTTACTGGCTGCCATACTTGGTAACAACAATAAGGGCTTTTACTTTCTCGAAGATATTGACAACGGTATCCATCCGGCTCGGCAATCGCTATTGCTTGACTTAATTGAAAAACAGGTCGATAAAGGTAACCTTCAGGTATTGACTACCACCCACGCACCGGGTCTGTTGTCTGCGATGAATGATGTTTCGTTCAAGAACACTTCTGTTGTTTGTCGTCTGGAAGATACGAACGATGCAATTATCCGGCCGGTTTCTAAATTGCCCAATACCTCGGAATTGCGCAAATCACAGGGATTGGGACGACTTTTGGCCGGCGGTTGGATGGAGGATGCGCTCGCCTTCTCGGGGGAAGACAAACAGTATGAGGAGGACGGCAGTTGAAAGTCCTCGTCATACCGGAGAATTTCCGCAAAGATCAGCACATGCTTAAGCCTATATTCGTACGGCTGTTTCGATCAATCGGCAAGCCAAATGCGAACATCAAGGTTTGCCAGGAACCGCTGCTTGGCGGCGTGTTCGAGGCGTTGAAGTTAGATAGGATATCGGAGATCGTAGAACGCTACAGAGGGATGGTGGATGTATTCATCTTATGCGTAGATCGCGATGGCGAATATGTTCGGCGCCATAGACTCGACTATATCGAATCGAAATTCGGTACACAACAATATACCTTATTGGCTGAGAATGCCTGGGAGGAGATAGAGACCTGGGTTCTCGCAGGCGTGGATTTGCCTGCAGATTGGAACTGGCAGACCGTTCGGGCTGAGATACACGTCAAGGAAACCTACTTTGACACACTTGTGAACCAACGTGGATTATCAGATGCCCTCGGCGGTGGCAGAAAGCCTCTCGCGGAAGAGGCCGCACGCAGAATTGACGCGATTCGGCAGAAATGTCCTGAGGATTTTGGCAATCTTGCCCGGCGGTTGGAGATGACGACATAGATGATCACGCTGATTGAAGCCCTGAATTACCGCTGCCTGCGGTACGTGTCCCGACCTCTCGGACCGTTTCACGTCCTCGTGGGACCGAACGCTTCCGGAAAGACTACGTTTCTCGATGTCGTCAGTTTTTTGAAGGATGTAGTTTCGGACGGGTTGGACGAAGCGATATCGAGACGTACCGACAATCCTGAAGACCTATTGTTCCGACGCCAGGGCGATGCATTTGAATTGGCCATCGAGGCGCGCATCCCCGATCACTTGCGGAAGCTCACCGCGAAACCGGATTTGGATACGGGACGATATGAGGTCTCTATCGGTTTCGATGGAACTACGCACCAGTTCGAGTTCAAGGCCGAGAAGTTCCTGCTGAAGAAAACCGAAGATCCTGAATCAACCCAACGTTCGTTGTTCCCCAGGCCTCCAGCCCCGCCGAAAACGATGTTGACCAGCGGTTACAAGAAAAAGAAAACTGTGGTTAACAAAGTACCCGGTGGAAATGACAACTTCTACAGAGAACCATATTCCAAAGGGGGAAAGGGACGGACACCCTCATTTAAACTCGGACCGCTCAAATCGGCCCTCGGCAATCTACCCGCGGACGAGAAGTCCTTTCCCGTGGCAGTGTGGTTTCGTGAATGCCTTGCAGACGGTGTCCAACGACTCGTCCTCAACAGTCTCGCCATAAGACAATCCAGTCCGCCGACCCGTGTCACGGGTTTCTATCCCGATGGGTCGAATCTACCCTGGGCGGTTTACCGTCTTCGTCAGAATGGTCAATCCAGATACAAGAGCTGGATCAAGCACCTGCAAACCGCGCTGCCGGATCTCATGGACATCACGACCTGTGAGCGGCCCGACAATAAACATCGTCATATGGTGTACGAATACCGCGGCGGTCTCACAGTGCCTTCCTGGCTCGTATCAGATGGTACGCTCAGACTGACGGCACTCACGCTGCCCGCGTACCTCGACGAACTCCAGGGGATGTATCTCATTGAAGAACCGGAAAACGGAATACATCCCAGCGCCGTGGCGACAGCATACGATTCGCTCTCTTCGGTGTATGCGGCCCAAGTATTGATGGCGTCACATTCCCCGGTCGTATTGAACGCTGCTAAATTGGGCGACGTTTTGTGTTTTGCCAAAGATGGATCGGGAGCGACGGATATCGTGCTCGGTTCTGAACATCCCGCTCTCCAGAGTTGGCAGGGTGAAGCCAATCTCGGCACCTTACTCGCGGCGGGGGTCTTGGGGTGAAGGATCTCATCATTCTCGCCGCGGACAAGGACATGGAACACGCGCTGAGGGGTTTGTTAGAAAGGCCGGAAGCCCTGGGAATCCGACCAATTGAAAAGGACATACTTGTCCATCCTGAACACGACCCCGCTTGTGCGCGACGAGGCATCGGGTTCCTGAACATGTTTTCGGAACAGTACCGCCACTCTTTGCTCATGTTCGACCACGAAGGAAGCGGACGGGAGTCAATCACGCCTACTGAGTTGCAAGAAGACATCAACGCGGACTTTACACGCTCGGTCTGGGGCAACAGAGCCGAAGTAATCGTTCTCTCGCCGGAACTGGAGGCGTGGATTTGGAGCGATTCTCCTAAAGTCGACGCAGTGGCAGGTTGGAGAAACCGAAGTCCGGGAATGCGTCCCTGGCTAGTCGAAGAAGGTTGGATGGAAACCGAAATTCGAAACCCGACCGACCAAAGGAAGCGTTTGACGCGGCACTGAAGAATGCGAATGTTCCCCGAAGCGCATCTCTGTATGAACAGATCGCGTCGAAAGTTTCACTGCGTCGCTGCCAGGATGCATCATTTCTAAGATTCAAAACTGTTCTGAAGACTTGGTTCCCTCGTGTAAGCACTGGGCTCAGTAACTAAGGTTATCAGGGCCTTGTAAATCGCCCTGACGTATTTGTTATGGCATCGTGATTAAAATTCGAGGGTGACGAGTTATTTAAGCTGCCAATCATCACGAAGAACGTGAGGGAAAATGGCTAGGATAGAAGGCTTCAGGGTTAAAAACTATAAGGTGCTAAAGGGTATATCTTTGGGGCGTCTGGTCTTTCGTCAGTTAAACCAACCGCTTACTCCCATGACAGTGGTAATCGGGAAAAACGGTGTAGGCAAGAGTGCTCTGTTCGACGCCTTCGGGTTCCTCGCCGATGCCCTGAAGTTCGGGGTCGAAGAGGCCTGTAACGCCCGTGGGCGAGGGGGCTTCGACAATATACGATCGCAAGGAGAAACAGGACCTGTCGAATTCGAAGTTTATTACAGAGGACACAACCGGGCTCATCCGATAGGTTATTATGTAGTTATTGACATAGACGAGTCTGGCCGGCCCTTTGTGTCGCGCGAGGCGCAAGTCGAATGTGGTAGTGAATTACGCGTTTTTCTTGCGCTTACGTCCGGACGGGGCGTGGTGTGGAATGGGTATCATTCCGGTAAGTCAGTTCATCATTCAGATGGGATTGATATCCATGCAGGCTTAGATCGGATAATAGAGGGGAAATACGATATTAGCCTGGAAGGCATTGAAAAAGTTCGGCTCGACGACCCCCGCAAACTTGGCATAGCCACCCTCGGCGCCTTGAAGCAACATCCCCGTATATCGGCCTTTCGCCGTTTCATCGAGGGATGGCATCTGAGCTACTTCACCCCTAATGCAGCCCGGAGTCTTCCGCTGGCCGGACCTCAGCAACACCTCAATACGGTTGGTGACAACCTCGGGAACGTCGTACAATATATGGAACGCGAACATCGGAAGCGTTTCAAGTCGATCCTCAAGAAAATCGCAGGCAAGATACCCGGTATAGACCGGATCGAAACCCAAAAAACCAGCGACGGCAGGCTGTTGCTCCGATTCAACGACAGAGGTTTTCAGGATCCCTTCTACGCCCAGCAGGTCTCCGACGGAACGCTTAAGGTTTTCGCCTATCTGCTGCTACTAGAAGACCCGACGCCACCTCCGTTTGTTTGTATCGAAGAGCCGGAAAACGGCCTGTACCACAAGCTGCTGGAGACGCTCGCGAACGAGTTTCGCGAACACGCCAATAGAAGAAAAAACGGTTCACAGGTTTTCGTTACCACGCATCAGCCGTATTTCGTGGACGCGCTCGATCCGCAGGAAGTCTGGATCCTGGATAAGGGGGCGGATGGTTTCTCCACGATTCAACGGGCAAGCGATGACCCAACGGTGAAAAACATGGTCGAAGAAGGGCTGCCCCTGGGCGGTCTCTGGTACAGCGATTATCTCGACGCAAGGTAAGCGCATGCACTTCGAGATACTCGTCGAAGACCTGTCGGGCAAGAAGATGCTCGAATCACTGGTTCCCGGGATCATCGGCAATCTACATTCTTTTAGGATTCATGAATATCAGGGCATCGGTAGGATTCCACGTAACATCACAAGCAGCATTGATGCAAAGAAGCGGCTGATCCTTGACCAACTCCCGAGACTGCTCAGAGGATATGGCAGGACATTCGCAAACTATCCCGTCACTTATCCGGCAGCCGTGATTGTCGTTTGCGACCTGGATGACCGAGGCCTGAAGTCCTTTCGCAGTGAACTGATGGAAGTTCTGGATGCGTGCAATCCAAGACCGGAAACCCGTTTCTGTATCGCTATTGAGGAAGGCGAAGCTTGGTTTCTTGGCGACGTTGAGGCCATAGAGAAAGCGTATTCCGGGGCCAGGTTAAGTGTGCTGGACGGTTATGAGAACGACTCGATTTGCGGCACGTGGGAGCTACTGGCCGATGCGGTTTATGTCGGCGGTTCGCGTAGGCTTAAAGAACTGGGATGGGGTGCCGTCGGCAGGGAAAAGTCGTCTTGGGCTGAGAAGATAACTCCGTACATGGACGTAGAGAAAAACGCGTCCCCCAGTTTTCAGTACTTCCGAGACAAGCTCAGGGGATTGTCAGAGTGTTGAAGATCGACACGGTGTTGGAGCGGTTTGTCCGGCGTGACCCCGAAATTCACAGCGGCGATCTCGTCTTCACCGGTACACGGGTCCCGGTAGACATCCTGGTAAGTTATCTTAAAGGCGGGCACTCCATTGAGGAGTTTCTACGGGACTATCCCACGGTCGAACGGCGGAAGTTGGAGCTGTATCTCGACTTTTCTCTCCGGGGACTGGATCAATGGAGAGCGCAGAATGCGAATGCTTCCTGATATGGAACCAACGAGGTCTATATGACGACCAAGCCTTCCTGGAAACCCTGGCACGAGGTCGTACAGTTGCGGGATGACCTGAAGACGGGCGAACTGTCGCTGGCCGTATTTGCCGCCGACCTGTACGACGTGATCATGCAGAAAGGGCGACGACTGGTCTACGAAGATCCGGTGGAGTTCTTCGCGCTCACCCATCCCACCTACAACCTTCGGGAACTGGTCAAGGACGTAGTTCACCGTCTGAACGGCCAGACCGACAAGGCCTACCGGAAACTCGCCGTCAACTACGGCGGCGGGAAAACGCATACGCTCATTGCGCTTAGGCACCTGGTAAACGACCCAGACGGGCTGCCCGATATACCGGCTGTAGAGGAATTCAAGGCGCATATCGGGGCCGGGATTCCGAGAGCGCGCGTGGCCGCCCTATGCTTCGACAAGATCGATCTGGAAAAGGGTGTCGAGACACTTGCGCCTGACGGATCGGTCAGGATGCTGCGGCACCCGTGGAGCGTACTTGCCTTTCAACTGGCAGGCGTCGAGGGCCTCAGACTCATCCACGCGGAAGGTCGGGACGAGGAAAGAGAGACCCCGCCCGCAGAACCGCTCATGGTGGAACTACTGGCGAGACCTCAGAAGGAGGGGTTTTCGACGTTGGTACTCATCGATGAAGTGCTCATGTACATTCGCATGCGGGTTGAGGCCGACGGGGCGGCCCGTGGAAGCCTGGTCAGTTTCTTCCAGTATCTCACCCAAGCCGTCGTGAAGGTAGACCGATGCGCCATGGTGGCTTCGCTGCTCGCTTCCGATCCTAGTAAGCACGACGACTTCGGCAACGAACTCCTGCGCGACGTTTCGGAAGTCTTCGGCCGCCAGATGGAGGAGGACGCGAGTCCGGTGAGCAAGGAGGACGTGGCGGAAGTGCTGAGGCGCCGTTTCTTCAAGCCCGAGTCGATCCGGGACGCCGGCCAATTCCGTCCCCACGTCACTTCGGTGGTAGGCAATATAGCCTCCGTCGACGAGCGGACCAAAAAGGAACGGGCCGCGGAGGAGGAGCGTTATCAGGTCAGCTATCCATTCCATCCCGACCTCACCGAGGTGTTCTATACCCGTTGGACCCAGCTCGACAGATTCCAGCGGACCCGAGGCATACTCCGGACCTTTGCCATCGCCCTGCGCGACGCGGAAGGATGGGATACGAGCCTGCTCATCGGCCCCAACGTGCTGCTGAATGAGCCGGAAGGTAGCGGTCTGGCGGAAGCGGCGGGTGAACTCGCGAACTACGCCAGTGTCGATGCCGAGACCGGCAGGCACCAGGAATGGCGACCGATCCTCGAAGGCGAACTCGCCAAGGCGCAGGCGATCCAGAAAGAGGCGACGGGGTTGCGCCACCGGGAGATGGAGCAGGCGGTCATCGCGGTCTTCCTGAGTTCCCAGCCGATCGGCCAGAAGGCGTCGACACCGGAACTTCTCGTGTTGATCGGCGGCGCCAGTCCAGATCGGATCGAACTGGAGAAGGCGCTGCACAGATGGACGGAGTTGTCCTGGTTCCTGGACGAAGCGGAGGTGGCAACCGGATCGGCGATCGCTGACGGCACCCACCAATTACCGAGAGCGTGGCGGTTGGGCAATCGACCTAACCTTCGCCAGATGCACCACGACGCCTGCAACAACCGCGTGCCTCCTACACTGGTGGAATCGCAGATCGTCGAGCATATCGCTAAGTTGAAGGCGCTGACCACGGGTGCATCCGCTGCCGGGGCGAAGGTGCACAACCTTCCGGAAAAACCTAGCGATATCGGCGACGATGGCGAATTTCACTTTGCTGTGCTCGGTCCGAAGGCCGCATCGGAGTCCGGCAAACCCAGCGCGGAGGCGAAACGGTTTCTCGACGAGACGACCGCCGCGGACCGGCCTCGGGTCTACCGCAACGCCACCGTCCTCGTCGCACCGTCGAGGGACGGCTTGGACGCGACCCGGGCTAGGGTCCGGGAATACCTGGGCTGGGAAGAGGTCCGCAGTCAACTGAAGGACCAACCGATAGACCCGGTCCGAGAGCAGATGCTGTCCAGTGAGACGGCGGCGGCACGAAGACGCATCCCCGACGCCATCCACCAGGCGTACTCTATCGTCGTGGCTGTCGGAGAAGACAACGAGGTCCACGCCTTCAAGATCGTCGTGACGGACGAACCCCTGTTCACGATCATAAAGGCCGATCGGCGCGCCCGCATCCAGGAAACTGCGATCAGTTCGGAAGCCATGCTGCCGGGAGGACCCTACGACCTGTGGAGGGAAGGAGAACACGCCCGGCGGATCAAGGACCTGATAGGCGCCTTCGCGCAGTTCCCCAAGCTGCCCAAGATGCTGCGGGCTAGGGAAATACTGGAAACGGTCTTGCAGGGTGTGCACGACGGGATCTGGGTCGCCCGGGTGACACGCCCGGACAAGACCTTCAAGACGTTCTGGCGGTCCGCCGTAGACGAGTCTGCGCTCCAGGATCCGGGTCTGGAGGTGTTGCTACCTGAATTTGTCGAATTGAGTGAAATCGTTCCAGTACTGCTCGTCCGTGGTAATCTACCGGGACTGTGGAAAGATACGGAGATCGGCGTCCAGGACGTGTATGAATATTTCGCAGGCGGCCACACCGTGAGCATCCCGCGCGAAGGATACGAAGAGACGCTGGACATTCCAAAGTGCGACACGACGCACGTGGAGGCGGCCATAAATCAGGCCGTTGAACAGGGCACTTTGTGGCTTACGTCCGGACCGGCCTCGATCCTTGGCGAAGAAATACCCGCTGGCGTGCTCGTTCCCGCGGCGACGCTTCGTCCGCCCCCGGAACCCATACCGGTAGGCGACCTGACGACGGAATCCATCCCCGATGCGTGGAAGGATGGTCAGGCTAACGCTTTGGCTATCGCTTCCGCTCTTTCGCACAAGGCTGGAATGAATCTGCCCTGGTTTACAGTGCGTCAGGCGATAGAAAACGGCGTCAGATCACGGTGGGTCGAGATAAGCGAAGAAGGCGTACCGTGGCCCTGCGACGTAACCGGCGCTCAACACGTGGTACTTCGCGTGCCGGAGAAACCTGGAGTCAGCGACGGTAAGGGCGGTTTCAAAACGCCTCCGCCCGGACAGTTGACCGCCGAAGCGGAACTGGAAGCCAGTGGTATCCAGGATCTTTCCGACCAGATTCCCGATATCATGAAAGCCGCCGTGGGGACAGGTATCAGATTTAACCTCCGCATCGATTTAGACGGCGAGACGCCGCCGGACCCTGAGACCGTGGAGAAGCTGAACAAGCTTCTTGGCGAGGTTTCGGACAAGTTGAAGTTGGAGTGAAAGTTCCCCAATAATGGGCACCTCCGATATTTAAAGAATCCAATTAGACAGTAGTTTTTATCCTCGCTTACTACCTTACTTAAAAAGTAAAACAACCCGTAGATGCGAAAGGACGCAGCATGATCCAGCCGGGCGCCGAATCTCTACGGAAGATCGCGGTGATCGGGCAGGGGACCGCGGGGTCTCTGGCGGCCGCCAGCGTAACACGCCTGCACCCTGACGGCGACCACGAGTTGCACCACATCTATGACTCGCGCATACCGGCCATCGGCGTGGGCGAGGGCAGCTGGCCGAGCCTGGTGCAGGAACTGCAGAAGCTGACCGGGCTGTCCCATGAGACCGTCCAGCAGCGATTGAAGGGTACGCGCAAGTACGGGGTCGCCTTCGAGGGGTGGGGCCGGCGCGACCGCGATTTCACCCACTACTTTACCCCGCAGCAGGTGTCCTACGCTTACCATCTGTCCGCCGACCTGATGGCGGACTTGCTGCGCGAAGGCACGCGCGCGCACCACATTGACGCGAAAGTGCTCGACATCACCAGGACAGAGGACGGCGCGGAGGTGGAATTCGAGGGCCGGGCGGCGGAACGCTACGACCTGGTCTTCGACGCCCGCGGGTTTCCGAAAGAACTTCATCCAGACCGGCACATCGACATTTCCTTCATCCCAACGAATACCGCCGTCATCCGGCGCTGCCCGGCCGTCATCAAAGAAGGACAGAACGGACCGGTACGGCAACATACCTACACGCGGGCGGTTGCCCGTCCACACGGGTGGATATTCGTCATTCCGCTGACGGTGCGCACGTCCTACGGGTATATCTTCAACCGGGACGTTTCCGAACTGGCGGAGGTCGAATCGGACTTTGACGCGTTCCTGGAAGCCGACGGCGTAGCCGAATTCGAGCAACGGGCCGTCATCTCCTTTCCGAATTTCGTCCATCGCCGGATCTACGAGGGCGCGGTGGCCCGCATCGGCAACGCGGCCGCTTTCATGGAGCCCCTCGAGGCGACGGCGATCGTATCCGCCCAGCTGCAGGTCGGGATGGTGCTCCACACGCGCCTCAACCGGTCGGCCGCACATCTCGAGCGCGACGCGCTCGCAGTCAACCGGTTTCTAATCAACAACATGCTTCGCTACGGCCTGTTCGTCGGGTGGCACTATGCCTGCGGTTCGATTTACGACAGCCCATTCTGGCGTTATGCGCGAGAACAATCCTGGCCCCGGCACCGCGAGGCCATGGATCCCGGGGCGGTAGATTGCGATGCGCTCGACAGATTCGACGGCATGCTCGAACTGCTGACCCGGCCGGTCATCGACAAGGCGGACTGGGACAGCATGTGCGCGGTACCGCTCACCAGTTACGCCCAGATGTCCCAGGGACTGGGATGGACCGGCTGAAGAGCGCCGTCCCAGGCTGGATCCTGGACCGGCCGACAGACTTCGGTCAGGACGGGACCGGCTCCGCACAACGATGGGCCGCGAAGTCTGTATCGTGACATTTCTTGATTTGAAACCTATAAAACTTCATAATATATGCATCGTACTGGTTGAATTTACCTTTCGTGCGCGTACTATCCCGCTCGACTCGTGAGCGTACTACCCCCGCTCGACTGCCATGAGGAGACCATTTAACGCCCGTGTTCAATAATCCATTAAACTCATTTCATGAAACCGTTGCGGAGGCGAAGGAAGACCGCGAGCAACTCGATCGCCTTCTGACGATTTCCACGCCGCGGGAACGGCTGCTGCTTGCCGCGATCGCTGTTTTCCTGTGTGTCCTCCTGGCGTGGCTTTTCTTCGGCAGCGTGGCGCGCAGTATCGTGGTGGACGGCGTCATTGTGGAGCAAGGGGAAACCCTTCCCGACGGCGGCATCACCGTGGAGGCCATCGCCTGGATCAACAGCGAAATTGCGCCACAGATCGCGTCCGGGATGCCGGTATTGATCGACCTGGAGTCGGCGGACGGAGAAGCAGACGCGCCCGGTGGAACGGTCAGGGCCATCGCCGCCGAACCCGTCTCGGGCGGGCCGGCCGCGTTTGAAACCGCGGCGCCGGTGTCCGTTCACCGCATCGAGATAGCGCTTGACACCGCGCTCCGGGAAGACCGGGATCCGGATTCCCTTTCGGGCAGGAAATGCCGGATCGTCATCAAGCTGGGCAGGCAAACTCCGATCGGGCTGTTCCTCATGAGGTGACCGCAGGATGACGGAGAGCACGACCAAACGAGCCGGCAACAAGAACGATTCAAACAATTCGGCACAGCGGATATCCACGCCCGTTCTGCTGCAGATGCACGCATCGGAGTGCGGCGCGGCCTGTCTCGGCATCGTACTGGGATACTTCGGGAGATGGGTGCCGCTCACCGAATTGCGGGAAAAATGCGAAGTGAGCCGGGACGGAAGCAGCGCCGCGAGTATCCTGCGCGCCTCCCGGCATTACGGTCTCGAGTGCAACGGCCTAAGCGTGCGCGCCGAGCAGCTGAAAATGCTGGAATTGCCGCTGGTGCTATTCTGGCAGTTCAGCCATTTCCTCGTCCTCGAAGGCATCGACAGCCGTTACTACTACCTCAACGACCCTTCCACGGGACGGCGCAGGGTCTCCGCCGAAGAGTTCGAGAAAGGCTACAGCGGTATTGCGCTTCGCTTCAAGCGCGGCGAGGACTTCACGCCCGGCGGCGAGCGGCCCGACCTTTTCAGGCAACTGAACGGCCTGATCGCCGGGTCCTGGCGCCTGCTGACCGGCGTGGTGGCCTGCGGACTCATGCTGACGCTGTTGACCCTGGTCGTTCCCGCGTCGCTCGGCGTCTTTGTCGACGACGTCATGGCCAAGCACGGGACCTGGGGCGGATTGGTGACCGCCTTGCTGGGCGGAGGCGTCCTGGTGTATGTCCTGTCCCTGCTCAAGCACCGGTTCCTCAAGCGGCTCGCGGTCCGGGTATCGGTAGCCGGCTACAGCAACGGGATGTCACGGTTGCTTCGTCTGCCGGTGGAGTTCTTTGAAAACAGGCTGGCCGGCGACGTTACGGACCGGGTATCGTCCACCGACCGGATCGCCAAAAATCTGGCGGACCAGTTCCTGGCGCTTGTTATCGACATGGCCATGAGTGCGGTGTTTCTCGTTGCGATGTTCCTCTACGACAGCGTACTCACGCTGATTGTCCTCGTGCTGGCGCTGCTGCACGCGGTGCTGGCCCGTTTTCTCAACAACCTCAGAGCCGTCCGCAGCCAGACGATGAGACGCGAGCAGGGACTGCTGATCGGTCTCGGCATGCAGATGCTGAGCCATGTCGACAATCTGCGGATGACGGGCACGGATGACCGGTTTTTCTCGCGATGGAGTGGGCAACAGGCCCGTGAATTGCGCGCACGACAGCTGTATTCCGAACTGGGGTCCGTCAACGCCTCCCTGCCGGGGCTGGTGGATGCGCTGCGCAGTGCGGCGATCCTGGGCATCGGCGGCATGATGGTCATGCAAGGAGACATGACGCTGGGCATGCTGGTCGGATTCTATATCCTGGCGGAGATGTTCCTGGCCCCCGTCGAGCGCTTTCTGGAGTTCGCCGAGAACCGCCAGGCCCTCGAAACCGATCTGCAACGGCTTGAGGACATTTCCAAAACCGACGAGGATCCGGTCTTTCGCCACAGAAACCCGGAATCGGACACGATCCACACGTTCAACGGCCGGCTCCAGCTCGCCGGCCAGTTGAAGCTGCGCAACGTCACCTTCGGTTACAACCGGAGCCGGCCGCCCCTGATCAAGGACTTCAACCTCGTGATCAAGCCGGGTCAGCGGATCGCCGTGGTCGGTCCCAGCGGTTCCGGCAAATCGACCCTCGCGCGGCTGGTCTCGGGGGTCTTCCAACCCTGGTCCGGTGAAATCATGTTTGACGACCATCTGCGCGATCAGATCCCCGAGGAAGTGCTGCGGCAATCCATCTCCATGGTGGACCAGGAGATCGTGCTCTTTTCCGCGTCCCTGCGTGACAATATCACGCTGTGGAACCCGGCCATCCCGGACGAGGTCCTCTTCGCCGCGACACGGGACGCCCAGATTCACGACGAAGTCCTGCTCAGGCCCCAGGGCTATGCGACGCTCGTCGAAGAAGGCGGTTCGAACTTCAGCGGCGGCCAGCGCCAACGGCTGGAAATCGCCCGCGCGCTGGTGGGCAACCCCACGGTGCTCATCCTGGACGAGGCCACCAGCGCCCTCGACGCGGCCACGGAGGAATACGTCGATGATGCGCTGCGGCGGCGCGGGGTCACCTGCCTGATCGTGGCGCACCGCCTGAGTACCGTGCGGGACTGCGATGAGATCATCGTGCTGGACGAAGGCGTTACAGTGCAACGGGGCACGCACGACGAGCTGATCGCCGACCGGGACGGCGTGTACTACAAACTGGTCAGGTCGAACTGATGCGGCACAACGAACCGAAATACTCGTCATTGGCCGAACTTGCCGATCGCTTCGGTGAATCCGTGCCCTGCGCGGGCAACCTGCCCGTCAACCTCGACGACCCGGACAGCGTCTGGTTCATCGACCAGGGCGTCGTCAATCTGTTCCTGGTCGAGCTCAAAAGCGGGACGGAGCAGTCGGCGCCGCAGCACCTGCTGCGCCGGGAATCGGGCTGGCTGCTGCCGGGAGTCGCGCCGCACCGGCCGGGCAGTGAAGCGGACACCACGCTCAGTATCATCGCCAGGGGAATGCCGGGCACCTTGCTCAAACGTCTGCCGGCTTCCCTGTTGTCCCGGGTGGATCCAGCGGAACTGGCGGAACAGATCGATACGTGGCTGACCGCCATCACGGAAACGTTGGCACGTTTCGCCATCCCCCCTCCCCGTCCGACCGCGCTGGCCGAACACGGACTGACGCAGACGCTGGCGCCGTGTACGCTGTCCGTACGGCGCGGCGTGGTGTGGGTATCCGAACCGCCATCCGGCGCGGGCCTGTTCATGGGGATCGTCGACACGGCGGAACTCACGGAGATGGGCAGCTCTTACGAGACAGTCATCCCATTGGCCCGGACGAGTTGGCTGACCCTGGTCGACGAGGCGACCCTTACCGGCCAGTCGACGGAAACACTGGCCCGGCAGGACAGACTGCTGGCGGCGCTCGCCTCGTTTCACACGGTCGCATTCACCCTGGAACGCCTGAACCGCCGGCTGGTCGTGGTCGATACCGTCAATCTCGAACGGGCGCGGACTGCGAGCCGCCGAACGGCCGAGCACAATGCGCGTCGGCGGCTCTACAATATCTACGACCTTCCGATCGACCGGGACGCCGATGTCGAGGATATCGCACTGGCGGATGCTCTGCACCTGATCGGCCGCCATGAAGGCATCGATTTCAAGATCCCGGCGCGATTGGGTCAGTCCGATGTTCCCGTCGGCCTCGTCGACATTCTTGACGCTTCCGGCGTGCGCGCCCGGCGCGTGCGTTTCAACGCCGATGACCGCTGGTGGCACGGCGACAGCAACGCGCTGCTGGCCTATCGCGCCGACGACGGGCGGCCCGTGGCGCTGCTGCCGGGCATGTTCGGACGATATCGGCAGATCGACCCGGCCGGCAATCGTCGCACACGAGTCTCGGCGGCCCGCCTGGCCGGTACGGACGCGCTGGCGGAAGAAGCCTGGATGTTCTATCAGCCCCTGCCGGCGAGGGGCGTGAAACCTTCGGACCTGCTGCGCATCGCACTGCGCGGATCGGCCTCGGATTGGGCGCGGATGGTGATCGCCGGGCTTCCATACGGCGTGATCCGGCTGCTGCCGGCGCTCGCCCTCGGGTTCGTTGCGAACCACATATCAGCGGGCGGAAGCGCGGGAGCGCTATACGCGGTCGCCGTAGCGATTGCGGCCTTCGGCCTGCTCGGAGCACTGCTGCACCTCCTCCAGAGCACGGCGATGATGCGGCTGGAGGGGCGCTCGGCCTCCCGGGTCGAAGCCGCCTTCTGGGACCGACTCATGCGTCTTCCCCCCGTTATGCTGCACCGCAATCCGGTCGGCGACCTGGCCATGTCCGGCATGACTTTTCAGCAACTCCGCGATGGATTGCGTGGTGTCGTCGCCAACTGTTTCCTGTCGTTGGTTTTTCTGCTGCCGGTTTTTGGCGTCATCTTCTTCTACAATGCCACCCTCGGGGTCGTCACACTCCTCTTCAGCCTGGTTTCGCTGCTGGTCACCCTGGTGCTGGGGCTGCGACAGATCACTCCATATGGCTGGATGATCAGGGCGGCCCGACGTGTAGCCGGCCGGCTCTTCCAGATCGTGGGAGGCATTTCCAAGTTGCGCATGGATAACGCGGAAGGGTCGGCTTACGCCATCTGGGCGCGGGACTATCGCACGCAGAAGCGCGCGGAGATCGAACTGGGCGCACTGGAGGGGCACTCTCGGGCATTTGGCGCCGCACTGCCATTCCTTGCCGCCGGCGTGCTTCTGTTCACGGTGATGGAGGCGGGAGACCGAAACATGCCGGTCGGCGATTTTCTCGTCGTCTACACGGTCTTCATCGTATTTCAGTCCACCATCGCCCGGCTCGGCGAGTCCGTCGGCGCCCTGGCCTCCATGCTGCCGGCCTTCGAGCAGATGCGTCCGCTGCTTTCGGCGGCGCCCGAGACGGGAACGGAAGGCGAACCGGTCGAATATCTGGGCGGGGACATCCTGTTCGACCGTGTTTCCTTTCGCTACGATCCCGATGGACCGCTGATACTCGACGACGTCACGATACGCGCCCATCCCGGAGAATTCGTCGCGATTGCCGGGGAATCCGGCGCAGGCAAGAGCACCCTGTTCCGGCTTGCCCTCGGCATCGATTGGCCGACCGCCGGCGCGGTCTATTACGACGGGCGCGACCTGAGGCATCTGAATCTGAAACAGGTGCGTCGGAAGATCGGGGCTGTGCCCCAATCGGTCGGACTCCATCCGCAGGATCTCTGGGACAACCTCGTCAGCCACCATGTAGGCGTCACGACCGATGAAGTGTGGGCGGCGGTCCGGACCGCGGAGGTCGAAGCCCAGATCAAGGCCATGCCCATGGGGTTGCTGACCATGATGGGCACCAGCGGATCCGTCCTGTCAGGTGGTGAGAGCCAGCGCATCACTATCGCCCGTTCGGTGATCGGCAGCCCGCGAATCATGTTGTTCGACGAGGCGACGAACTGGCTGGACAACGAAAACCAGGCCAATGTGATGCGTAATATCGCCGCCCTGACTTCCACCCGACTCGTTATTGCCCATCGGCTGTCCACGCTGGAACAGGCCGACCGCATCTACGTGCTGAAAGCCGGGAAAGTCGTCCAGAGCGGCACCTTCAGCGAGCTCTCGGAGTCCGACGGGGTATTCAGAGAACTGATCAGAAGACAGATCGCCTGATCCGGAATGCGTGGATCGAAACGTGGCGGTAACGGTCGCGCGATCTGTCAGGACCAGTATAATTGGAGTAGTCATCCATGAAGAAGCCGATTGACGGAGCGGATTCCCTCATATCGCGTGCCGCCGACGACCAGAATTTGCGGGCGCGACTTGTCGCCAGGCCAAAGGAGACCATTGAAGAGGAACTGGGCGTGATGATGGCCAAAGGCCACGAGATTCACGTGCACGAAGACTCCTACAATGCGACTCACATAGTTCTTCCGCCGCGCAGCAAATACACCTGGGAAGAGCGGGAGGAGGCGAGAACGGGGGCGGCATCCCTCGCGTTTCTCAAAAAAACCATGTGCGATCCCGCGCCGCCTCTTCGTCCGCCCCGAGAGGGGACGAAGCGTGTCCCCGGAAGCGATGCCGGCACCGAGGCCCTTGTTGAAGCTACCAGAGACAGTATCAGGCTCGGTCTGGATTTCCTGGAGTCGACGATCGATGAAAATGGCGCCTGGCGCTGTGTCCGGTTCAATGTGGCAGATCCGAACATACCGAGACATTACGAAAAACCTGCCTTCGTTTCGGCTTATTGTGTCCTTGCCCTGCAATTTTGCCAGGAAGAGCGGGCCAGGTCCATCTGCGACGCAACCAGGGCATATCTCGTCGACACCATCGAATATCCCGGGCTGTGGCGATACTACCGCCATCTTCCCCAGGATCTTGACAGTACCGCGCTCTGTTCCCTGGTGATTGAAACACACCCCTGGATATCGCTAGGGCGGAACATACCGGAAATACTGGCGAATCGCGACGAGGAAGGTCGATTTACGACCTGGATTCTGTCGGAAGACGAACCCGACGTCGTGTCACGATTTCGCATTGAGGCCGACCCCGTAGTTAACGCGAATGTTATTGCCTATCTGGGAGATCGCCGTGAAACCAAGGAAGCACAACGATGGCTGGAAGCCTTGATAACTGAAGGCGAACTTGAGGGTTCGTCGAAATGGTATCCTGACAAAATCGCCATCTACTATGCATTCGCCCGCACCGTGAAACGAATCCGGCCCGCCCTGGATCACCTACTCCGGACCATTGCGGACCGCGTCCTGGAGCTGCAGGACGACAATGGTGATTTCGGTAACATCCTTCAGACGGTCCAGGCCGTTACGGTGCTCCACGAAGTCGGATGTCTTGAAAGTATCGACGCAAAACGTCAGATGAGAAGATTCATTGGTTCCCAACGTGAAGACGGCAGTTGGCCGGAACTGCTGGCGTTTGGCGACCAGTCCCTAAGGTGGGGCATCGTCGGGCAGATAGGGCATGGCTCCGAGGCCGTGACCACTGCGTTTTGTATCGAAGCTCTTGAGCGTCTTGTCTCGATCCTGCGATCCTGAACCTCCTGGTCCAGGGATCAGGTGACGAGATAACTTCCCGCGTAGGTGTTCGAATACGCTTACTGAGGAGGCGTTGCTATGTCACAGAGTTCTGTTGTAGTCGGCGACCCCGACCCGGGCAATACTGACACCACCCAACGCATTGAGCCTTCCATTCTGACCGCCCTTCCACATTACCTGCCGCTGGTCGTTTTCCCGCTGATCTTTCTCGGTGCGTTCTATGGCGGTTGGTGGTTAGTGCCACCCATTTTATTCATGAGTCTTTCCTGGTCCTTTGACCGGGTGTTCGGCCGCGACGGACGTATCATGGATCCGTGGAAAACACCAAAAAACCGTCTGATCTGGCACAATCTTCCGGTCTGGACCTGGGCGTTCCTCTGGCCGCCGACGCTTGTTTTCGGTATCTGGCAGATCCTGGTGGCCGATCCATTCACATGGTGGGAAGACATGCTGCTGGCGATCATACTGACGATGGAAGCACAGGCGGTGTTCGTAGTGGGTCACGAACTGATTCACAGGCGCACTACCTGGGAACGGCGGATCGGTGAGTTTTTGCTTTCCTCCGCCTCCTATCCGCAGTATGCCACGGAGCACGTCTATATCCACCATGCCCTGGTCGGTACGCCTTATGACGTGGGTTCCGCTCCAAAAGGAGAGAGTTTCTGGAGATACCTGCCCAAGGAGATTGTGCGGAATCTCGTCAATTCCTGGGAAGTCGCACGGGAACGCCTGGCGCGGCGCCGTTTGACCATGTGGCACTACAGCAATCCGTTCTGGCGCTATGGAATTGGCGTTGCATTCTGGTACGGACTGGTTTTCTGGATGGGCGGGATCCGGGCCGTACCGGTCTTCGCTTTCCTTGGCCTGTCCTGTGTTTTTTCGATGAAGATCAGCAATTACTTTCAACACTACGGTTTACGACGGGTCCGTATGGAAAACGGTCGCTGGGAAAAGATCATGCCCCGGCATTCCTGGAGCGCCGATTGGAAGTTCAGTAATTGGATGATTTTCAATGCGCAGCGCCATGCGGATCATCATGCAGTGGCATCCCGCCAGTATCCTTTGCTACAGGTCAGTCTCGACGAATCGCCGGAATTGCCGGGTACTTACTCCGACATGATGAACATCGTGCTGAAGCCCAAGAAGTGGTTTGAGAAGATGGACCCGCTGGTCGACCAGTGGCGCAAGCATTTCTATCCGGAAATCGATGACTGGAGCGCCTACGACAGTTCGATCGCCTCGGCGAGACCCGATGCCTTTGACGCCATCGTTGAAATCTTCGGCGCCGCCCCGCGGCTCGCGAAGTGGATTGAAAGGAACCCGGAACTCCTGGATAACCTTCAGGACCAGGAATTCCTCGATCTCGACCTGCCAAAGGGATTTGAGCAGGACGCGGAATTCGAATCGATCGCGCGGCGTGGGCTTGCAAGGGTCTATTGGACCTACGAAATGGACGTTCTGGTAATGAAAGAACTGATAGCCGAGTTACCGGTGGTCGATTCCGGTGAAACCGCCGAAATCGTGCGAAACTGGTCGAATGACAAGGCGTTTCAGATAGGTATACACGTGGTGCGTGGCAACCTGCTGCCGGCGGAAGCGAGAACGGCGATGTCGAATCTCGCCGAAGCTTCGATTTCGACAGTGCTTGCCTCCGTGGTTGCGGATTACGCAGAACGATTCGGTACGGATAGTGTGGGTGAGATCGGTGCAGTTTTCCTGGGCGATCTGGCCAGCCGGGAAGTATATCCCGGCATTGAAATCGACATGCTGTTTGTTCATGACGGTCTGGAGTCAGGCCAAAACGAACGCATGTGTCGGAGTTTCCGAAAAGCCCTGACCGACCTGGCACAGGACAATCTGTTGTTTTCCGCGGTCCCAAGCAATTCCGGTTCTTTGCCTGCGTTGCCGATTTCCGAGCTGGCCGAGCGTGCAGGTGATCTTACTCACGGTGACGTTCCCGTCCTCACCAGAGCGCGTTGCGTGTTTGAGTCCAACGGTTCCGATATCTGTAACCGTTTCGACGATGTGCGGCGCCAGTTCCTGACCGAATGCGGTGCGAAGGAGTCCTTGCTCCCACCGACAAGCGAACAGCCGGAAGAACGCGCCGAGACCAGTGTGTCCGCTTACGCCGGGATGCGCGGTGGACTGGAGGATGTCGAGCGAGCCGGACGCTACCTACAATTGACACAAGCCGGAGATTTCCTCGACGATTCGGCTCCGACCGCCGTGGCGGTCTTCGATGCCGCAGGCGACAAGCAAATGGCGCAGGCCGCGGAAACCTGGCGGAATCTACAGGGCGTCATGCGCCTTGTCGGCGAGGACGGATTTGACGCGACGGCGGCTGGAGCGAAGGTCAAATCCCTCGTCGCGAACGCTTGCGGGCAGGAAGATTTCGACGCGCTGGCGTCGGCGGTCGACGAAACTGCATCCCGCGCCGTATCCCGCATTGATGTGCTTGCTACGCATACATGACGGGGCCGACTGGTGAGACGCGGAAACCCCGAGTACCGGGGGGCAGACGATAATGAATTCCCGAAGCGGAATACTGGCGAAAACGACCCCGGAAGACAGGGGCCTGGTCGATCTTCCCGCCCTTACCCCGCACCTGAGCGCACACGCGATCAACAAATCGCAAACGCTGCTGGTTTCCGAGTCATTCAACACGCTACTGCACGGAGCGCTGTATTGTGATCTGCTGCCGCTTCTCGACGGTAGGCGTCCACTGGCCGAGATCGTCTCCAACCTCGAGAGCCGCCATGCCGCCGACAAAGTCCATTCAGCTGTTTTTTCGCTTTCCGATCGAGGCTACGTCATCTCGGGCGATCATGGCACGGACCTATCCCGGGCGGCCTACTGGACGTCGCTTGGCGCATCGCCCCGATGGGTCGAACAACGGCTCACGGAATCGCGCATTGCGATTCAGGGCGACGACGGTAAGTTGGAACGGCATCTCGAAGAGAACGGTGCCGGTGTGTCGACTGGCGATCCCCAACTCACAGTCATAGTCTGTGACGACTATCTCGAAGCGGGGCTTTCAGACGTGAATCGGCGACAGATTGCGGCTATGTCGCCGTGGACACTCGTACGACCGTGCGGCATGGAGGTGCTGTTCGGCCCCATCTTTCGCGCGGACAGGCAAGGTCCCTGTTGGGACTGCCTGACTAACCGCCTGCGCAACCATATGGAGGCTCATAGTTTCCTGCGCCATGTTGCTGGTGAGGAATCTGCCTTCAAGCCGTTCGCCGCGGAGCCCGCCGTGCTGGAGGCAGTGTATGGTCTGATTGCGGCGGAGATCGTCAAATGGCTGGTTCTCGATGAGGCTTCCGCGATCCACGACCAGGCGATCTTGATGAATGTCGGTGCGTTTTCAAGTTCGAAGCATGTGGTTATCCGCAGGCCGCAGTGTCCGGCCTGCGGTGATGCAGCACTGCGTCGAACGGATCGGCCGCCGGCTCCGCTGAGTCTGAAAGCGAGTCCCAAACCCCATCGCAACAGCGGTGGGGCGCGGGTCGTGGCGCCGGAAGCTACACTGGCGAAATACCGGCATCTGGTAAGCCCGATCAGCGGTGTCGCGACCTGGCTGACCCGCACGACTGATGAGAGCGACTCGTGGCTGCACGTTTATTGGGCCGGGAGCAATCTGGGCATGAGAAGCCGGAGTCTGAGTTCGCTCAGGCGCAGCCTGCGCAGCAAGAGCGCCGGGAAGGGCAGCACGCGGGTACAATCCGAGGTCAGCGCCCTCTGCGAGGCGATCGAGCGTTTTTCGGGTGCCTATTGCGGGGACGAGATTCACTGCCGCAAGCGATTCGTCGATTTTGTCTCGGAGGACGAGGCAATCCACCCCAATAACGCACAGTTGTTCAGCGACAATCAGCTTGACAACGCGGAAACCATCAACGCGGCAGGCCATCCGTACAACATCGTGCCGCCGCGTTTCGACCCCGAGGCCGAAATGGCCTGGAGCCCCGTGTGGTCGTTCACACAGCAGCGGCATCGATACCTGCCGACATCAATGCTCTACGGCATGTCGACAGAACAGCGCGGAGAAGCCGATCTGATAGCCGATTCCAACGGCTGTGCCGCGGGGAACACTCTGGAAGAGGCTATCCTTCAAGGTTTTTATGAGTTGGTCGAACGCGACGCCTTCGCGATCTGGTGGTATAACGGGCTGAGCGTTCCCGGAGTCGATATTTCCAGCTTTGGCGACGAATTCCTCGCTTCCGCCGCGGATTACTACGACCGCCTCGAACGGGAACTGTGGATGCTAGACTTGACCTCCGACATGGGAATCCCATCGTTCGTTGCGCTCTCGCGCAGAACCGACTCGGAAACCGAGGACATCATATACGGAGCCGGCGCTCATGCCGACCCGCGCCTGGCGGCACTGCGCGCGGTCTGCGAGTTGAACCAGTGTCTTACCTGGCTGCCGAATCCGCGAGGAGGAAGCAGTCGGCCCGGCCAGTCTGGTCGGCCCGGCCAGTCTGGTCGGCCCATGATCGACGATCCATTGGCGCTCCACTGGTGGAAGACGGCCCGGATCGCTGATTGTTCCTGGCTGGTGCCGTCGCCGGACGCGCCGCTCAAACAAGGCGCACAGTACCCGGTGATCGAAACCACGGACACCCGCGACGACGTGGAACATTGCCGAGCGGTGGTCGAAGACAGGGGCATGGAGTTCCTCGTTCTGGACCAGACTCGGCCGGATATCTGCATGCCGGTTGCGCGTGTAATCGTACCAGGTCTGCGTCATTTCTGGGCAAGATTCGCGCCCGGGCGCCTGTACGACGTACCTGTCGACACGGGCTTGCGCAAGCACCCCCTGGCCGAAGCAGATTTGAATCCCGCGCCGGTAATCGCATAGGGAGGCAATATGCATATCGACGATGCAGTCTTGCTTACACAGGATCGTCTCACCCAGGAAGGCGACACGATGGCCGACCTGCTGGGCAACTTCCGGAACAGAATCTCCCCGGTTCTAATTGGAGAGCGGGAATGGGGGCTCGTACTTGAACGTGCACGGCAACTTCCCATAACGATGGGGGCCCAGCCTTTCGGTTTTGAATTGCCCTTGCATGACCGTCGTCCCGTCGCGGATTTCGGCGTCTCGTTGTCGAGCGGAAACCGATCAGGCGATATCTTCGAAGAACGGGCGCGGGCGGACGAGACGGATGAGACCGGAAGAGCTGTGAGACGCTTGTTCAGGGAAATGGAAGACCAAGATTCGTCCCTGAGCGAGATCGTGGGGCGTAAACTGATGCTGGAGTATGACATCGGCTCTGTGCCCGGCAGCAAGGATGCGTTGCCGGGCATGTTTCTGCGACCCAATGAACGCACGCTATCTGGTGGTGGCGGCCTTCAGGATGATGTCGGAACGGTGGTCGACGCGCTCGTTTCCTGTGTAGGGTGGGATAAAATCGCCGCTGAGCGCGAAAACGCCGAAATGATTTACCTGGCACAGCCGGATGACACGCGCCTGGATTCGTTCGGCGTGTTCCCGTCCCGGGAACGCACGGTACGCCTGGCGGTTATGGGCTTATGCGCGCAACATGAAACCTGCTCGTTTCTCGATAAAATCGGGTGGCCCGGAGATATCTCGGCGGTGGACTCCGTGATTAACCGCTTGGGAGAACGGGCGGATATTGTGCGGATCGGAACGAATATCGACGTGCGGGCAGATGGACCTGGCCCTACGCTCGGCCTCACACCCATTGTCAAGCAAAGATACACCAAGGACAGTCGTTACTTCGTTGACGGCCTGACCGATTGGGATCCACTGCTGGATGCACTGGGTTATGAGGACTTTATCGCGAAGGAGAAGATAAAAGCGCTCGGTGGCTGGACGTCGAAACCGACCACGTTGTTCGCCAAATCCGGGCAGTTTATCCTGTTACGCGGCATACATCACATAAAGCTGGTCATATCGGAGAACAAGCTGGAGAAAGTAAAGGCCTATCTTTACATGGTGCTTTCCGGAGCGCTATCAAATTGAATGCCGCTTCAGGACACCAAAGAAAAACCCCAACCAGGTTTGATTAGGGTTTTCTGACCCTGTTATCATGCGACTGCCAAACATACGCATAGCGACAGGTGTTTCAGTATATTTGGTTTTTACCAGCAGCAAGTAAGGCCGGCAGATACGGCTTCGAGTTGTTCCTCGGTGATATTCGGATCCGGGGGCAACGCGATATGCACCGTCTGCATATCACTCTCATGAATCTGGATGGTCATCGATTCAGGCATCGTGATGTCCAGTTCCTCACATATGGCCGACTTCGGATCTGTGAGTAATTGCTGCCGGAAATCTGCGTCCAGGGCGGACTTCTCGACGATCTGTTTCAACATTGCATCGCCATCTCTCATGATGTACCTCCTTCAAATGTCAAACAATCTGTACAAATTTTGCAAGCACCGACTAGAAACATTATATGTCGTAAACGACGAAAAGTCAAGTGTTTTCGGTATTCCACGCGCGCCGGCCGATCCTGTTATCGACATAGTTCGGCTTCTCTCGAAGCCTCATTCACACCTCTTATCAGTCTTGACTTGCCTTGAAGTGCCCGGTCGCCTGACCCCTCCCCGTCCAACTCACCACCACCCCCACCATCACATTAAGTACCAGGCCCAGCACGCCGGCGTGCCAGCCCCAGACCTTGCCCATGCCCGCGAGGGTCAAACCGGCCGCGAGCGCCGTACCCGCGGCCATGCCCGCAGTCGCCCCTGCCGCATTGAATCTCGGCCAGAGCACCCCCAGTACAAACAATGGCGCCGTCTGGATCAATACCTCCATCTTGAGCTCGATGAGTCCCCACAGGGTGAGATCCGGCGTCAGGGCAATGAGGACCAAGATGGCCATGATGATCCAGGACAGGCGCTTCCCCCACGCGGTAAGGTTTGCTTCCGGCAGCGATCCCGTCCGGAAACAGCCCAGCACGTCCTTGACGAGCAGGGAGGAGAGGCTCAGCAGGACGGAGTCGGCCGTCGACATGATCGCCGCGACGATGCCGGTGAGGACGAGCACGGTCATGACGTATAGCCAGAGCGACTCGGCGGCCCAGATGCTGAGTAATCGGGGCATCACCTGGTCGGTGGCGACTCCTTCAAGGCCCGTTAGTTGCGGGATTGCGAGAATGCCGACGAGCACGACCGCCGTGATGGTGACCAGGGGCATGAAAGCCATGAAGGTGAACGACCGCTTCAGGCTGCGGGTGCTCCGGGCGGCAAAGATGCGCTGTATGGCCTGGGGATAGACCGCGGCGGCAAAGCCCACGAGCAGGATGGTGCTGATCCAGGTACGGATCGTTTCTCCACCAGGAAGCGCCGCTTTCGCCGGCTGATGGGCGATGATCCACGCCGTCGCTTCGCCGAGGCGGTCGCTGCCCGCAACCACGGCGGCCAGCATACCCAGCAGCCCGACGAAGAGGAGCAGGCCCTGGATGCAGTCGGTCCACGCCACGGCCTGCATACCGCCCAGGGTCTCGTAGAACAGGATGATGACCGCAAGGATCACCACGCCCGCCCAGAACGGAATGGCGCCGCCGGAGAGACCGGAAACGATATGCCCCACCGCCAGGAGCTGCGCGAGCAGGTAGTTGGCGATGGCGACCACGAACAGCACGCCGGCGAAGAGGGTCAGTCCTGATCTTCCGTTCGTACCGAATCGATGGGTGATCCAGTCGCCCGGCGTTACGAAGTGCTCTCTTCGCGAAGCGCGATAGAGCGGCGGCGCGAAAAGCAGGTAGGCCACCACGATGGCCATCATGAACCCGACGCTCATGATCCAGGCGTATCCCAGCCGGTAAGCCTCGCCGGGATAACCGATGAGCGTGTTGCCGCTGTACTGGGTCGCGTAGAGCGTGAAGAAGAGGACCAGGGCGCCCAGGTTCTTGCCCGCCAGGTAGAAGGAGGACATGGAATCGTCCCGGCGTCGGGCCCGGGCCACGTATCCGAGGACGATCATGAAGACGAGGTAGGCGGCCAGGAAGGCGAATGCGCCGGGGCCGTAAGGCTGATCCGCCATGGGTCAGGCGTCCTCCCGCCAGTACCGGTCTATCACGAACGCGGTGAAGCACGCGACGGCCAGACAGGCGGCCAGGCAGATCACGACCCAGTACGGCACGCCAAACCAGATGGGGACCGGATCGATCTCCGGGAGGTACCACGGTATGGAAAGGGCGAATAAGGCCGCGTAGACGGCCCAGATCCATCGGGGAAAATGGTGATCGGAAGGAAAAGGAGTCATAAAGGGAGAGGAGTCATGGATGTATGCGGGTAAACCCGGCCGTTACACGCGGACGTACTTGTGCACGAGGTTCTCCACACCCACCTCGCCCACGTAGATATCGCCGTGGCGGTCGACCCAGACGCTGTGGGCGCCGTGGGCTCGATCGACAGGTCCGCCCCGGACGACCCACTGGGCGATGAGCCTTCCGTCCATGTTCATGATGGTGACCCCGCCGCCCTCCCCCAGGTAGACCGTATCCTCGTCATCGACGAACAGGCCGCAAGGCGCGGGACGCCCGGGCCATTCCGCGAGGAAACTCCCCTCGGAATCGAAGACCTGGATCCGGTGGTTGGTCTCCCGGTCGGCCACGAGCAGGCGGCCGTCGGACACGGGGAAGATGTTGTGCGGGAGGGTGAACCGGCCGGGTGCGGCGCCCCTGCCACCCCAGGTGTGGACCCGTTCTCCCGAAGGCGTCAACCGGTGCACGAAACACTGCCCGTACCCGTCGGAGACGTACAGGTCACCGGAGGCTCCCTTGACGGCGCGCGTCGGCATGTTGAAGGGATCGCCCGGTGCTCCGGCCCGGTTCGGCTCACCCAGCGTCTGCAGCAGTGTGCCGTCGCCCGCGAATACCCGGACGGTATGGTCTCTGCAGTCCGGGATGAAGATCCTGTCGTCCCCGTCGATCCAAATCTCGTGGGGCAGGGCCAGTATGTCGTGGCCCCATTCGTCCAGCAGGCGGCCGTCCCGGTCGTAGACCACCACGGCGGGACTGGGCTCCCGGTCGACGACGTAGACCCGGTCCCGCGAATCCACGGCCACGGCCGTGGCGATGCCCAGCGTGCGCTCGGATCCCCATCCGGGCACCTTTTCGTAGCAGTAATCTCCCGATCCCCAATTCATGGTCTGATCCTCCAGCGAGATGGCTTCCGATCTCTAATCGCGACCCGGCAGGGCGCTACGGCTTTCCCGTCGATTCCGGCGAACCCGGCGGGTACAAAGGCTTTGTCCCGCGATTTCGAGCGGTATATACTCTGTCCATACTTTTCCATATTTGTCGATACTTTGTATACACAGTTGAACGACAGGAGTCTAGACATGGGTGTGCTGGACAGCTTTTCTCTCAAGGGGCGCATCGCCGTTGTTACCGGCGGCGCAGGTCCGCAGTTCGGCAGCAGTATCTCCGAGGCCATGGCCGAGGCCGGCGCCACAGTGGTCGTCGCTTCCCGGGACCTGGCAAACAACCGGCAGTTCGTCGCCGGACTGAACGAACGGGGATTCGACACCCACCCCGAGGCGCTCGACATCACGAAGACCGAATCGATCGACGCCCTGAAACAGCGTGTAATGGACCGTTTCGGCCGCGTGGATATCCTGGTAAACAGCGCCGTGGTCGGCCGCGGCGGCGGTTTCGAAGAGCAGACGCCGGACTACTGGGCCGCCAGCGCCCAGGGCAACATGGTGGGACTCTTCGCCCTTTGCAAGGCCTTCGTCCCCGTCATGGCCGGACAGGGCAGCGGCAGCATCATCAATATTTCAAGTATCTACGGCGTCGTCGCAAACGATCCGGGCCTGTACGAAGAAACCGATATGAAACAGCCTCCCGACTACACTTTCGTCAAGGGCGGCATGATCAATTTCACCCGGTACATTGCGAACTACTACGGAAAACAGGGCGTCCGGGCGAACTGCATCTGTCCGGGCGGGTATTTCAATGAACAGCCCGGACCGTTCGTGCAACGGTACGAACAACGCGTGCCGCTCGGACGCATGCTGGACAACGAAGATCTCAAGGGCGCCGTAGTCTTCCTGGCCTCTGACGCGTCCAGGTACGTCACCGGGGTCGCGCTCATGGTCGACGGCGGCTGGACGTCGCTATAGCCGGACGCGACCATCAGCGTACGGACGCGGCCAACCGCGGCCGTCGCCTTCTGGATATGGCCTTACGCGAATGGCCCAGGCTTACCGCAGCAGACGGATCACACTTCCGGATCGATGACTGATCTGTCCTGGGGGTGATAGTCGATCGCCCGGCGGCCGTGGTCCAGGTCGTACATCCTCCAGGTACTGTCCGACACCCCGAACACGACCTCGAACCGGATGCCGGGGTGGATGACCGCCCGTTCGAACACCCTGACCGCATCGCCGTGGCTCAGGTGATGGGGATGGCCGGGCAGGTCCCGTTGCGCCTGAAAGTTTCCGATGCGCACGCAGACGACTTCCATGTCGAACCGCACCGCGTACATGTACCCCAGGCTTTCCCCGAAGACTTTGCTGATGGAATAGTAGCTTTCCGGCCGCGGCGTCATGTCTATGGTACGGAAAACGTCCTGCGGATAAGGCGCCAGCAGGCCTGCGCGGCTGGCGAAGGCGACCCGGCGCACGCCGTTGCGGCTGGCCGCTTCGAAGAGCGTGTAGGTGCCGATGAAATTGGCGTGCAGGATTTCCTCCCACGACGCGCCGCCGGACGGATTGCCGGCCAGATGGATTATGGCGTCCATGCCTTCGGTGGCCTGGAGCACCGCGTCCATATCGGTGATATCGCCGACGACCTCGTCATCCATTCCCGGTGTAGACACCCGGTCGAATCCGCGGAGGAGATATTTGTCTTTAAGCCCGTTTACGATGATCTTACCGATGACGCCGGCGGAACCGGTGACGAGAATGCGGGGGGTTTTGTTCATTCCGACTCCTTGCGCATGAAGGGTCCACGTCGTTCGATCCAGTCGTAAGTCTCCTGCCAGGATGAGCTTCCGTCTTCTTCCCAGATGTCCAGCCGTATTCCCCGGATGTTGCCTTCGGTGAAACCGGTCAGACGGTGGACCGAGGGATAACCGATGGTATAGTAGATATTACCGCTGGGCAGGCGGGTCTTTCCGATGTACCGGGGAAGCTCGGTTATCGGGTTCCCCGCGATGCGCACCAGTTCGTCTTCGTCGACTTCCACCCCGAGACCGGGACCTTCGGGAACCGGCGAGCTGCCGTCCGCCACCTCGATGCGGCCGCCGGTCACGTCCTCGCCGTACTGGTCGTCCAGGTTGACCGTATGCATCACGTTGGGGATCACCGCGCCCAGGTGGAGCGCCATCGCCTTGCTGAGCGTGCCTCCGGTCAGCTGGATCACGGTGGAGACGTTCGCCTCGGCACAGGCGAACCCCCGCTTCAGGCTCATGCCGATGCCGTGCTCGCCGACCATGTAGGCGTCGGCGCATCCAAGCGCGATCTCCGGCCCGCCGCCGAGCTGCGGCACGTGCATCAGCAGGGGGATAGACGTCTGCTCGCGCAGACGCCGCCAGCCGTCCACGTCGCGCCAGGCCAGCGGATCCTCGATCACGCCGACGACAGGCGACTTCTCGAGGTGTTCGACGATGCGCGCCACGTCGGCGAACGAGCGGTTGTGATTGAAGTCGTAGTGCATCTTGAATCCGGGCGGGGCGACCTCTTCCACGGCGTTGTTCTGTTCGTATACGTCGTAGTACTCGCCCGTGTGCATCTTGAAGATCATGTACCCTTCGTCCGCGGCGCGCACCACTTCGGCGGCCAGTTCTTCGGGGGAGGCCACCCGGGTCCACGCCGCGACGGGCACCCGGTTCCGCACCTTCTGTCCCATGAGCTTGTAGGCCGGGATCTCGAGATGCCTGCCCATGAGATCGTAGAACGCGCCCATGAGGCCCACGGGATAGCCCGCGTTGACGTGGTCGAAGGGACTGCTGCCCGTCAACCGCTCCACGTCCGCGATGTCCATCGTGACGTGACCCCGACTCTCCCCGTATCCGACCACCCCGTTGTCCGCGGTGACCTTGAAGACCGTCTGGGTATCGATGGTCCTGAACTGGACCTTCTTGTCGACGTTCCGTTCCGTGAGTTTCGGATTGAGATGGGTAATTGCTATGTCGTTAATTTTCATGGCCAGCTTCTTTCTGTGCGGAATTCATCCTGCCGGTTACCGCACCTTTTACGCGATGGGTAAATTAACGGTTCGCCAGCGACCTGGGCGCTCCCTCCTGGTTCACGCCGTCCCGAACGGTGGTAGCGATGGGCCAGCACTGACCGCCCCTTTTCCGGTACTCGTCTTCCGCGCCGCAGAGCCAGGCGAACATCCGCGCGGCCGCGATGGCGCCCTGGAACTGCTCGAACACGCCCGCAGGCGGGTCGAATTTAATCGTGTTGAAATCGATGTCTTCCTGCGTGACCCAGTCTCTCCGCGGCGGTACGGTCCGCCAGTAGTTGTACTTGAGCAGGTTGCGGAACTTGCTCTTTCCTCTCGGACCCGAGGCGGCCCGCGACCTGCGGTGCCAGATCCCGTAGACGGTGAGAAAGATCGTGCCGGCCGGACCGGCCGACGATACGGTCCCCCGGATGGAACCGAGATGAGCCATCATGGGCGCTTTGTTCCGCATGAAGTGCGACCCGGGCAGCACCACGGTCGGCCCCATGTCCTCGGTGCATGCTTCCGGATAATAGAAGACCTGCAGGTATTCCAGCCGGTCCGTGTAGATCGTGCCGCCATCCCGGTGCCAGTTCTGAGGATGGTCGAAGGGCAGCGGCCCCCGGTGGTTGCTGATGATGAGCGGCAGGGTAAAGCCGCTTCCCAGGAGCGACCGGACGGCGCCCGCCGACTGCGGGTTCATGAGCACGCCGTCCACGAAGAAGGACTCCTCCATGATGGGCGTGGGCTCGTAGGTACTGTCGACACGGTCCAGGTAGTCGATGACCTGCCTGTTTACGTCGTCCGGGACGACACCGGGGAGCATCAGGTAGCCGTTCCGGCAGAAATCGACCACCTCGTGGTCCGTCAGCGTCGGCGCGCAGTCCATCTCTTTTCCGTAAGGCGCCTGAGTCCTCGAGGCCTTCATCTGCTACCTCCATCGCTCCAGCACGAACTCGTATCCGAGCCCGTAGTTGTCCTGTTCCCGCATGGCGAGGGACGATTCGGGAAACTTGATGATGCGCCAGCCGTCGTCCACGGCCTCCTTGATCGACCGGTACCGGAACTCGCCGTTTTCGTCGAGCCCGTCGGAGTCTGCCCCGTCTTCGTATATACTGATGCCGACCACTGCCGAATGGGGGTTGGTCGTGGGCGCCTGCAGGTAGAGCAGGCTCTGGCGCCCGTTGCCCGGACCCTGCTCCGCTTCGGCGTTTTCCACCAGGGCGATCGCTTCGTCGATATCCTCCCTGGTCAGCACCCCGTCTTCGTAACGTGCCCTGATCCTCTTCAACTGTGCGGTCAGTGGGTCCATCAGTTCCTTCCCGGGACGGGTCGGCCGGGGTCTGCTGTGGCGGCCGGAGTCTACTGTGGCAACCGGGGCCGGTCATGAGGGTTTACAGGATAAACATGAGCAAACATAACCGGACGGCGGAAAGGTGAAAAGAAGAAAACCTCAATTTACCGGTGTGACGCCCTGACCATGAGCAGAAACGTGCATTCTCCGCAGACCAGCAGCGTGGCCAGGGTGAGGTGAAAGACCTGCGCACCCGGCGGCAGGCCGCCGTAGGCAAGGACGACCCCCAGGACGATCTGCAGCAGGATGGCGGCCAGGATGAACCGGACGGCCGTGGGGAGCCGCCCGGTCATGCCGTGTCGCCGGACCGCCCGGTATAGGAGCACGCCGGCGATCAGGACCAGCCAGGAAGAAAACCGGTGCACGTGGTCGACGAGACCCACCTGGGCCAGCCATTCGCCCCTGGGCAGACCGCCATCGTCCTTGATGAAGGGATCGATGCCCTCCCGTACCTGCGTGCCGATGAGCACCTGGATCGCCGTTACGGCCAGGAGCACGAGTCCCAGGCTCAACAGTACGGACCGTCCCTGCCCGGTGAGTTCGACGCGCAAGCGCTGTTGAAGGGATTGGAAAGTCACGAATAGCAGCAGGCACAGAAGGATGACAGCGAGGGCCATGTGGAGCGTAATGATCCCGGGCTGAAGGCCGGATCTGACCACCTGCCCTCCCAGCCAGCCCTGGAAACCGACCAGCACGAAACACAGGCCCGCGCAGTAGAAGACCACCGGTTGCATCCTTCGATATCGAAAGGACCGCAGGAAGGTCACGAATACAAGCATCCCGATGGCCACGCCCACGAGCCGGTTTGCGTATTCGATCCACATCTTGACCGGATTGAAGTCCGCGGGATCGTAGCCCTTATCCCGGACATAGGCCATGTCCAGTGCTTCCACGCTCGCCGGCGGCAGCCAGGAACCCCAGCACCTGGGCCAGTCGGGACAACCCAGGCCCGCGCCCGTTATCCGTACCAGGCTGCCTACGGTGATCAGGAGTATCGTAGCCGCCAGGGTAGCGAGGGCCGTTTTCTGAAAGGCGTTCATGATAGGGCATCTTAGACCGCCGCGCCTTTTCCGGCAAGGGATATCGGGTGGTGAAGGACGGGCCCGGCGGCGGAAATTCGGTTGCCAATCCGGGCGCGTCGATGTATCTTGTGCCGTGCAGTTCGAGGCGGTATTTCAAGGGGTATAGCTCAGCTGGTAGAGCGGCGGTCTCCAAAACCGTAGGTCGCGGGTTCGAATCCTGCTGCCCCTGTTCCCTGTCACAGGCCGAGCGCCGCCACGGTCACAGGCCGGGCGCCACCGCGGCCACCCTGGCGGAACGGACGGGCCATGTCTTTCTTCGAAGTGGAAACCTGGGTACCCAAGCCCGACCGGAAAGTGGATCACGATGAAATGATCCGTACCTGGTTCGCCTTCGTGGAAACCCATAAAGACGACCTGTTCCCCGAATGGCGGGCCGCCCGGTACTATCGGGAGGTGGAGCGTAGTTCCGGACAGGCTACGGGCCGCTACGTGATGGTGTTCGAATACGTGTCCCACGAAGGTTTCCTCGCCTACAAGGAACGACGCAAAGACTGGTCGGGACCCTATGCGGAATACAAGAAAGTGGATCCCTACCAGTTCTTCGACCTGGAAACCGTAACCGAGACCTGCTGGATGCCCGAAGAGCAGGACCGCTGGCTGGACTTCTCCTGAGGACCACAAGAGACCACCACCGACACAGGTGTGACCATGCGTAATCGGTATATACTCACGCCGTACTTTCTGGACCGGCATGACCCGGCGCTCCTTGACCTGACGCGGGACGACTGGGCCGTAAATGAAACGACGCTGCAGGGCGACAGCGAGATGGACCGCACCCTGTGCGTGCACCGTCCCCTCGCCGACCGGGTCGCCGAAGCCGCGGAGGCCGGCAGGCGGCCGGTCAGCGTCGCGGGCGACTGTTGCGCGACCATACCGGTCATGGCCGGGCTGCAGCGCGCAGGAATCCATCCCCTCTTCCTGTGGCTCGACGCCCACGGCGACTTCAACACCTGGGAGACGACGCCGAGCGGGTTCCTGGGCGGCATGCCGCTGTCCATGATGGTCGGACTGGGCGAGCAGACGATGGTCGAGAACGTGCGTATGAATCCTATTCCCGACGGGGACGTGATCATGTCGGACGGCCGCGACCTGGACCCCGGTGAGCGGAAACTGGTCGAAGCGTCCCGGATGCGCCATATCCCGGACGTGCTCGAACTCCTGAGGTACGACCTGTCCGGCAGGCCGGTCTACGTCCATTTCGATACGGACATCCTGGATCCGTCGGAGGCGCCCGCCATGGGCTACCCGGCGCCCGGCGGACCGCCGTCCTCCGACCTGGAGCGCGTGTTCCGCCACCTCGCGGAACATTGCGACATCGCCGCGCTCTCCATTTCGACCTGGCGTTCCAACATGGACGAAGACGGCCGCAGCAGGTCCCTGTGCATGGGCCTCTTCGAGATCCTGACCGGGTGACCGGCGAACCGGGTGACCGGCGAACTGGCTGACCGGCGATCCGGTTGACCGGTGATCCTGCTGACTGGCGAGTCCTGCCTTGTCTTCCTCCGATACCCTCTTCAAAGACCTGATCGTCATCGAGGCCGCGAACGTGCTTGCCGGCCCCGCCGTGGGCATGTTCTTCGCCGAACTCGGCGCCACGGTGATCAAGGTGGAAAACATCAAGACCGGCGGCGACACGACCCGTCAGTGGAAACTGCCTGCCGAAGACGAGAACTCCGATGTGTCCGCTTATTTCTCTTCGGTGAACTGGGGCAAGCGATCCATCGGCGTCGATTTCTCGATCCCGGCGGGATACGAGGTGCTCCTGGACCTGGTACGGCGCGCCGACGTCTTTCTGCAGAGCTTCAAACCGGGCGACGCCAGTAAGTTCGGGCTCGACTACCCGGCCCTGCGGGACGTAAACGATCGGCTCGTCTACGCGGATATCACCGCCTTTGGAGAGGATGACGAGCGGCCGGGGTTCGATGCCGTCCTGCAGGCGGAAACCGGTTTCATGGGCATGAACGGAACCGAAGCGAGCGGCCCGGTCAAGATGCCTGTGGCCCTCATCGACCTGCTGTTGGCCCATCAGTTGAAAGAAGCCCTGCTGATCGCCCTCATCGAACGGATGCGGTCGGGGCGGGGCTCGTACAACACGGTCTCGCTGTTCCAGTCCGGCGTCGCGTCCCTCGCCAACCAGGCCGCGAACTACCTGGTGGCCAATACCGTGCCGGGCCGCACGGGTTCCGACCACCCGAACATCGCGCCGTATGGAACGGTGTTCAGGACCTTGAACGGGGAACCCGTCGTGCTGGCCGTCGGCACGGACAGCCAGTTCGAGGCGCTGTGCGAGGTATTGGGCATTCCTGAAGCCGCCGCGGACGCGCGGTTCGCTACCAATCAGCAACGCGTCGTCCACCGCGACGCGCTGAGTGCATTGCTGGCGCAACGGATCGCCGGGCTGGAGCGAGACGCCTTGCTGGATGAATTACGGGCGCGCAAGGTACCGGCCGGCGCGGTCCGGCGCCTTGACGAGGTCCTTGCCCACGAGTCCGTGGAACCGCTGCTGCTTCAAGGAAAGCGAACCGACGGCGTCCCGATCCGCGGCCTGCGCACGATCACCTTCGAAAGCGACGCCCTGTCGCCGCCGGCGACGCTGGATGCGCCTCCGGCATTCAATGCCGACCGCCGGTATGTGCTCGCCGACGTGCTGGGATATACGGAGGAACGGATTCGGCACCTGCGGAAAACCGGGGCGATCCCGTAGTCCGATCGTTTCACAAATGCGTAACGGAGCGTTTCCGGCCCGTCGTCCCGTACCCGGCCCGCGCGTTTCAGTTGGAACGGCCACTGTTCCATTGACCGGATTTCGGTTGCTGGCACAAGGTAAAATGCCGTATATTAGCATGGGTTTAAAGGCGTGAGGGCCCGAAGCAACTGTGCATTGTTATGTCATTGTCCACTTTGCGCCTCGGAATGCTCAGGGAAGCTGGATGGGCGTTGATATCGCAGCCTACTGCGCGCGCATCGGAGTAAGCGGTCCGCTACCGGCGACAGCGGCGACGCTGCGACGCCTGCACCATGCGCATATGCTGGCCGTGCCCTTCGAGAATCTTGACATCCATTGGGGCCGCCCGATTGTGCTGGAAGAAGCGCGACTCTTCGAGAAGCTCGTGACGCAGCGCCGCGGTGGATTCTGCTACGAGCAGAACGGCCTGTTTGCAGTGGTGCTGCGCGAACTCGGCTTCACGGTCGACCTGCTGGAGGCGCGCGTGGGCGCGAAATCCTGGGAGGACAGCCTCCCCTGGGACCACATGACACTGCAGGTCACACTGAAGGAACGCTGGCTGGCGGACGTGGGCTTTGGCGACGGTTTCCGCGAGCCGCTGTTACTGGACGAGGCGGGACCACAGACACGCGCGGATGGCATCTGGCGTGTGCAACTCGACGGTTGTGAGGGTCTGCATTCGAGCCGAACGGCCGCCGGTGACTGGAAATCTGGGTATCGCTTCCGGCTGCGGCCTTGTCAGTTGGCGGACTTTATGCCCGGTTGCGAACATCACCAGCACTCGCCGGAGTCCCATTTTACGCAGCAGCGTGTGTGTTCGCTCGCTACGAAGACAGGGGGGCGCATCACACTGAGCGACCGATGCCTGATCGAGACGGAAGGGTTCCCGTCACGGGTCATGGCCGGCAGCAGTAAACCGGAAAACGCCCGGCGCCAGGAACGGGACCTGGCGGACGAGGCGGAGTTTCTGCAGTTGTTGCGGGAGCGTTTCGGCATCGAACCCTGAACCGGGATCAGGCGAAACGTCGGGGTTCGGCCGTCACGCGTAACCATCGAAATGCGAAGGGATATGAGCGAATTAATCATTGTGGGAGACCGGGTACTCGTCGAGCAGCATGACGGCGAGCAGCTCACCCATTCGGGACTTTACCTGCCCGCCACGGTGACCGAGAAGGAGAAGGTGGGAACGGGAAAGGTCGTCCGCGTGGGACCGGGGCACCTGATGCCCAATCCGGACTACAACGAAGGCGATCCGGTTACGAGACCGGCTGAATCGGTGCGCTATCTGCCGCTGCAGGCCCAACCGGGGGATTTCGCCTTCTACCTGCGCAAGGAGTCCATCGAGATCAATTACCAGGAGAAAACCTATATGATCGTTCCGCACAACGCGATCCTGGCGCTGGTGCGATCCGACGGAAACGTGTTGCAGGACCTCGAAGACCTGCTCGGTGAAGAATAGCGTGATCGATAGCAGTAACGGGACCGCCGCGGGAGATCGATGCCATGCGGCAAAACCCACAACCCTCACTAAACCGGTTCGCAGACCCAAAAAAGAAGGAGCGTGAGCCAATGAACAGGACGGCGGCCTTTACGGCACAGCAAGGCATACCCGTCGCGCAACTCGGTGTCGACGCGCGCGGGGCGTTTATCACCCGTACCTACACCCATCTTCTAGGGGCGATCCTGGCATTCGCCCTGATAGAGATTTACCTGTTTCAGACCGGCATGGCGGAGTCGATCGCCCGCGTGCTGCTCGGTGGATCCTGGCTCATCGTTCTGGGCGGGTTCATCATCCTGAGCTGGGTCGCGTCCCATTTCGCGCACAGTGCGCGGACCAGGGGCGGCCAGTATGGCGCGTTGGGTCTCTTCGTCGTAGGCGAGGCCATTATCTTCACGCCGCTGCTCTACCTGGCCGATTCCATGGCGCCGGGCGTGATCAACAGCGCGGCCACGGTCACGCTCCTCGGGTTCCTAGGGTTGACGATCGTGGCATTTCATACCCGGAAGGACTTTTCCTTCCTCGGCGGACTGCTGCGGTGGGGGTTCATCTGTGCCCTCGTGCTGATTGTGGCCAGCGTGCTGTTCGGGTTCCACCTAGGGACGATCTTCACCGTGGCCATGATCGTTCTGGCCGGCGGCGCGATCCTCTACGACACTTCCAATGTCCTGCACCACTATCCCGAGGACCGGCACGTAGGCGCGGCACTTCAACTCTTCGCCTCCGTGGCGCTCTTGTTCTGGTACATTCTGCAGTTCTTCCTGTCCTCGAGGGACTAAAGACGCCTGGACAGGAGACGCCAATTAACCAATCAGGGAGGAAATTTCGAGAGATGTACAACGACAAGCGTATAAAGACTACATTGTCCATTGGTCTGGTGGCCCTCGTGCCGATGCTGTTCGCACTGGCCTGCGAGGGGAAGGTGGGGCCGACCGGGCCGGCGGGACCGGCGGGACCGGCGGGACCGGCTGGGCCGGCTGGACTTCAGGGACCGTCAGGCACGGATGGCAATACGGGCCCGAAGGGACCGGAAGGGCCACAGGGGCCGCCCGGCGAGGTAAGAGTCATCGACCTGGACCTGATCGGTTCCTGGCGGGCCGTGGGTATCGAAATCAGTCAGACTATTGTGAAGAGCTTGCGGGACTTCTGGGTGGATTTCGGGGGTCTGGACGATGCGACCGCTGATGCCTTCGTCGAGGAGTTCCTGCGTGCAATCGAAGCCGACCTTATGAACTCGTCCCTCGGGATAATAACCCTGAATGCCGACGCCACCGCCACCAACAACCTGGATGAATCTGCCGTATGGACGGCCAACGGCAGTACACTGCTCCTGAGACAGGGCGATACCGTCGTTTTTCATGGTAATTACGTGATCGAGAACGACCGACTGACCCTGACTCTGACCAAGGCCTATTTGCTGCAGTTGGCCCAGGCCGAATCCGAAGAACCCCTGACCCCGGAAGAGCTGGAGTTAATCGACATCGTATTCGAGGAAGATGGGTGGTTGAGCTACTTCTTCGAAAGGGAATAACCCCGAACAGAGTGTTCACCGAATACGGCGTTCACCGGACTCCGCGTTCACCATAACCGGACCGCGGGCGGTGTCATCAGAAAAGGTACGCATGCACCCCAGACTCAGGACCATCGGAAGGGAAGCCGTTTCCTTCGGGCTCATCGCGCTGGTCCTGCTGGCGGCCCGGTCGACCCTCGCCGATCACTATACCGTTCCTTCCGGCTCCATGGAATACACGCTCCTGCCGGGAGACCGGATCTTCGTGGCCAAGTACACCTATGGCTTCCGGTTTCCTTTCACGGACTGGAAACTTACCGAGGGTCGCGACGTGGAACGGGGCGAGGTGGTGGTCTTCGATTCGCCCGTGGAAGACATTCGGCTGGTGAAGCGGATCGTCGCCGTGGAAGGCGACACCGTGTCGATTCAAGGCGGTCAGGTATCCATCAACGGCGCGCCGATGGGTTCCTACACGGATATGCGGGAGGAGCACTACGGCGAACGCCGGGTCCGCCTGAACCTCAGTTACAGCGGGGGGGAGGACTACGGTCCGGAGATCATTCCCCCCGGGTCTCTCCTGGCCATCGGAGACGCCCGGGGGAACAGCAAGGACGGACGGGTCTTCGGTTTCATCTCAAAGGACGCGGTCTACGGCCGGGCCGTGTCCGTCTACTACCGCGACGGCGAAGGCCTCTGCTGGCTGAAGCTGTAGCCGTAGCGAAACGCTGGACCGGGTGAGCGCCGGCACCGGTTGACCGTGGGTCCTACTGCGTTTCGGTCTTCGTTTCCTCTGCTTCTTCCTTCTCTCTGTCTTCCGCACGCTGCTGACGCTGCATCGGGTTTTCCGGCGTCCGGCGACGCTGCTTGAACAGCTGGAAGCGCGTGGGTTTCGACTGCGGCGGCCAGACGTTGTTGCTCAGGTCGGTATCCGCGGTCTCCAGGAAGGGATCGAGGGTGATCCTCTCCACTGGCTGATCCATGACGAACACCTTGGTCACGCGGTCGTCCCGGTACCGCCAGATCTCCGCCGGAATCCGCTGTACTTCCCTCGTGCCGTCCTCGAGCTCGAACTCCAGGATCACCGGCATGACCAGCCCGCCCACGTTCTCGAAAGTCAGTTCGTAGAAGTGCTTGCCGCTCTCCAGGATGGCCAGGTCCTCTGGGGTCAGGCTCTCCAGGTAGCTTTCATACTCGTCCTGGTCGAGGATGGAAACCTCGAAGGGATCGTACCTGTTGTAGAAATCGACCAGCGTCGAGTCCTGCGCGACCATCGGGTCCGTGATATCGGTCTGGTTGCGCGCATAGCTGATCCCGCGGTTTTCATCTTCCCGGTCCGCCCGGGCGATCTCCTTCTCCACTTCCGGATCCCGCGTATTGATCTGGAACCACTTTACGTCGCCCAACCCGAGATCCACGTGGTCCGTGCTGTAGAACCACCCGCGCCAGAACCAGTCCAGGTCCACCGCAGACGCGTCTTCCATGCTGCGGAAGAAATCCTCAGGGGAAGGATGCTTGAACATCCAGCGCTGTGAATAGCTGCGGAAGGCATGGTCGAAGAGTTCCCGGCCCATGACGGTCTCCCGGAGGATATTCAGCGCGGTAGCGGGCTTGCCATAGGCGTTGGGCCCGAGCTGGAACACGGACTCCGAATTGGTCATGATGGGAGATATGCGCTCCACGTCGCCCTTCATGTAATTCACGATCTGGTGGGCGGGTCCGCGGCGCGAAGGATACTCGGTATCCCATTCCTGTTCGGCCAGGTACTGGAGAAAGGTGTTCAGTCCCTCGTCCATCCACGTCCACTGCCGCTCGTCCGAATTGACGATCATGGGGAAGTAGTTGTGGCCGACTTCGTGGATGATCACGCTGATCATGCCGTACTTCGTCCGCTCGCTGTAAGTGCCGTCCGGTTCCGGCCGGCCGCCGTTGAAGCAGATCATCGGGTATTCCATGCCGATGCGGTTCGTGTGCACGGAAATCGACGTGGGATAGGGATAGTAAAAGGTGTACTTCGAATAGACGTCCATCGTATGGGCGACCACCTTCGTGGAATACCGTTCCCACAGGGGGTTGCCTTCCTTGGGATAGAAGGACATGGCCATGACGTGCTGGGGGCCGGACATGACGCCCATGGCGTCCCAGATGAATTTGCGGGAACTGGCGAAGGCGAAGTCACGCACGTTGTCCCCGTGGAAAACCCAGGTCTTCTTTTCGGTCGCGCGGCCCTTCTCCGCTTCGATGGCCTCCGCTTCGGTCACGATCATGACGGGCTCGTCCGCCGTCCTGGACCGCTCGAAGCGCGCCTGCTGCTCGGCCGTCAGCACGTCCTTCGGGTTCTGGAGCACACCGGTCGCCGCGACGATATGGTCGGCCGGCACGGTAAGACTGACCTTGTAGTCGCCGAAGGGCAGGGTGAACTCGCCCCGGCCGAGGAACTGCTTGTTCTGCCAGCCTTCGACCTCGTTGTACACCGCCATGCGGGGGAAGAACTGGGCGATGGCGTAGAGATAGTTGTCGTCTTCCTCGAAGTACTCGTATCCTGATCGGCCGCCGATCTTCATCCGATCGTTGATGTTGTACCACCATTTGATCTTGAACGTGAAGGACCTACCGGGCCGGAGCGGCTCGGGGATGTCCACGCGCATCATCGTATTGTTGATGGTATGGGGAAGCGGGTTGTCGCGCCGGTCCCGCACCCACTCGATCTTGAAGCCGCCGTCGAAATCGTTCAACAGCCTGCGCAACTGGGCGAAGCTCATCTGGCCCGAAACCCGGCTGCCCGCGATCTTGCGCGTGTCCGAGTCCTGTGCCCGCACGTTCTGGTCGAGCTGCACCCATAGGTAGGCCAGTTCGTCGGGCGAGTTGTTGTGGTAGGTGATGACCTCGCTGCCGTAGAGGCGCCGCGTCTCGTCGTCGAGTTCGATCTCCATCTCGTAGTCCGCCTCGTTCTGCCAGTACTGGTGGCCCGGCGCGCCGGAAGCGGTCCGGTACACGTTCGGCGTCGGGGCTTCCTGCTTGATCTGGCGGAACTTGCTCCGGTTGATCGATTCCGGGCCCTTCTGGGCCAGCACGGAGGTGGACAGGCACGCGATGCTCAGCGCGCAGGCGTAGTATAGAAGGCGTTTCGCCATGGACGGTCTCCTGGATTTCTTGCGTGTTGCGCCCCAGTCAATACAGCGCGTTATGAATTATGGGAATATATGGCGTGGGCGGGCGCGTGTAAAGAATCATCACGGTGGGACGGGGGTCGCGTGCCGGGGGACGCCTGGTTAAAATGAGCGGGCGGCGCCGTCCGTATGGGAGAACACGGCTCGCGTCTGGTTTGAGGTGATCTGCTCCACTAAACGACCTACCCCTTGGAGAAATACATGGTCATGACCTCTATATCCTTGAACATGATCCTCAGCAGTTCCGCTTCCTCCTCGTCCTCCGCTTCAAGACCCGAGGTAGCCAGCAACGCAGCTACTGGAAACTGGAGTGACAGCGTGGTGTCCGTAACCGTGAAACCCACGCTGAAGGTCTCGCCGTCTGACGAGGTAATGTTGATTCGATTACCGGACACCTGAAACCGGGCGGGCGGTCCGTTATCGACAACCACGGTGCCGCCGGCCCTGAAGTTGAAGTTGACGGAGAACGTCTCGTTGGTATCACCAAGCATGTCAGATATCACCATGTCGGCCTGGCTCGCTGTCAGGCCTTCCCCGATAAGGTACTCCCGCAGGTTGGCAGCCAGTTTGGTTTCAAAATCGTTCCCCGTGTATCTCCAGGTTCCGATCAGTTTAGCCGCAGGATCCGGTTCCGGCGTCGATGTTGGGGCCGTCGGGTTGTCGTCATCGCCACAGGCCAGCGTAAACAGGACGGTCAGCATGAGTAGTACACGCATGTCGTTTCTCCTGCGGGAAGGTCCCGCCGTACTCGCCCGGGAGGGCGGAAATTCCGATCTGGAATGTCACCCGGCATGCCCGTTTACAACGGAGTGTTGCCTGGCCACTGGAGTTATTCCGGAAGATACATGATATAAGCTCATTATATGAAATATTTTATAACCTTGACTATGACAATGTCGTGGTATTTTCCCAATAATAACATGATTTAAGATGATTACCCTCAAATGAGGTCGTAAAACGTTTACGTGCCGGTCAAAAACGCGACGGATCACCCCAGCGGACATCAAGGCAGAAAGCGGGCAGAATCCGACGAAAGATTCGAGTTGCCTGCCATGCCGAAATCGGATAACTTCGATTCTCGGGGACGGCCCGAATATCGCGCCTCAACGCGCCGACATATGGGAGGAGCCGAATGAAGTGGGGAAACACCTGGATGGCCATGGCGGGCACGCTGCTGGCCGGTGGACTCCTTCCGGCGGCCGACGCGGATGGCGCAGCTCGTTCCATGGGCGCAACGCGCCACGCAGCCCATCCCTTCTACATCAGCGTCTGCCAGGTCGATCACAACCCCGATACCGGCGCGCTGGAGATGTCTTTTCGCATCTTCATGGACGACTTGGAACTGGCCCTCGAAACGATGGGCACTGAACGGCTGCACCTGGGCACGGAGCGCGAGGCCGAAAAGGCGGACCTCTACATCGACCGGTATCTCGCGCGCCACTTCGTCATCGAGATAAACGGCCGTCGTGCCAGCACTGCTTTTCTCGGAAAGGAAGTGGACCCGGACGCGATCTGGTGCTACGTGGAGGTCGAGAATGTCCCTGTGTTGGAAACGATAACCATGACGAATTCGCTGCTTCTCGAGACTTTCGAAGACCAGGTCAATCTCGTGCACGTCTACGCCAACGGCCAGAAGAAGAGCCTGATTTTCGACAGGCAACAGGTCACGCAGACCCTGGACTTCTGAGCAGGATTCCGGGCCCCTGCCACAACCATCATCCCGGACCATGCCGCAACATACACGAAATGCAGCCCGCATCGTCGACCTGGATGAGTTCGCCGGCCTGAAGGCCGGTGAAGACCTGGGCGCCATCGTCGCCACCTCCGGCGGGTACGATCCGCTCCATCCCGGCCATGTCTCCTGCCTGGTGGAATCGTCCACCTATGGAGATACCCTGGTCGTCATCGTCAACGGCGACGGTTTTCTTCGCCGCAAGAAGGGCAAGCCCTTCATGGATCTCAGGGCGCGTTGCCAGGTCGTCTCCTGCATCCGCGGTGTGGACTACGTCATTCCTTTTGAAGTAGAAGACGACGATACGGTCTGCGAGGCCCTGAGGGTGATCCGGCCCCGCATGTTCACCAAGGGCGGAGACCGGACCGACATGTCCAATATCCCCGAGTGGGGCGTATGCAAGGAACTCGGTATCGAAGTGATCTCGGGGGTGGGGATGGACAAGGCCTGGAGCAGTTCCGACTACCTGGAGTCGTGGGGACGGTTCTGGGCTGATCGCACGGACCGCGGGTAGGACCGAATTGGTGTAATTGTTGCTTGTCCCGCATCCGGTGCCGTCTTATAATCCCGGTACACGAAACCACGGTATCACCCGGATGACCCGGAGGAGCGCATGGCCAGCAGATACCGCGCCGCAGTGATCGGCCTCGGCCGCATGGGCAGCACCTTCGATGACGAGATCGACCAGGGCGGATCCATCTTCCTGCCCTACTGTCACGCGCCTTCCTACCAGGCCGCGCCGGACGTGGACCTGGTCGCCGGTGCGGACCCCCACGACGAGCAGCGTTCCATATTCGGCGAGCGCTGGGGTATCGAAGACGGTCATCTTTACGCCGAATACCGCGATATGCTTGAGAAGGAGCGTATCGATCTGCTCAGCGTCTGCACCACGGCCCGGATCCGGTCACGGATCGTACAGGACGCAGCCCGGGCCGGCGTGAAGGCCATTTGGGCCGAAAAGCCGATCGCGCTGACCCTGACCGAGGCGGATGACATGGTGGCAACCTGCGCGAAACACGGCGTCGCCCTGGCCATCAATTGCGCGCGGCGCTGGCATCCGTTCTTCTCCCACGCGAAGACCATGATCGAAGAAGACGAACTCGGCGAGATCGTCCAGGTGACGGGTTACGGCCAGTGCGGCCTTTCCCACAACGGCAGCCACCTCATCGACATCGTCCGGTACATGGCGGGCGGAAGGGTCGAATGGGTGTACGGCGAGATGGAATCTGACCAGGCCGCGGCGGGCGAGAAGGATCTCATGGGCAACGGGTACCTGGCCTTCGACAACGGAGTCCGGGCCTTTGTCCGCGGCATGCCCTGCGGGATCGCGAACTGGGAAATCGACGTCTTGGGCACGAAGGGCCGCTTCCGCTCGATCGCGAACGGCCAGGACGCCGAACTGGTGAAACTGCATCCCGGCGGTCCGCGGGACAGAGGCGTGCCGGCCCGCATGCCGTTTCCCTGGCCGGCCCGGTATCCGTCCATGGGGCTGGCCATCGTCGCAGACCTGATTTCTTCCATAGAAAATGGCCATCCGCCCAAGTGTTCGGGGGTGGACGGACGGGAAGCCCTGGAAGTGGCCATCGCCCTCCGGGAGTCCCATCGAAGGGGAGGGCAGAAAGTCCATCTGCCCTTGCCGGACCGTGATTCAGGCATTCTGTCCGCCGAAATACACCAGGACGATGTACCGGCGCGCGTCCGGCGCCTTCGCGGTTAGGAGGCCGAATGAAGCTCGGGTTCGTGACCTACCAGATCGGCCGGGACTGGGACGTGCCGGCCATCATCGACATGTGCAGAAGGACGGGATTCACGGGCGTGGAACTCCGCACAACCCACGCCCACGGCGTAGAAGCCTCATTGAGTGCGGGCGAGCGATCCGAGGTCCGGCGACGTTTCGAGGACGGCGGCGTAGACCTGGTCGGTCTCGGTACGGCCTTCGAGTATCACTCGGTCGACCCGGACGAGGTGCGGGCGAATGTGGAGGGTGCCGTCGAGTACGCGAAGCTGGCGGCCGACCTGGGTTGTCCGGGCGTCAAGGTGCGCCCCAACGGCCTGCAGATCGAAGCGGGCGTCCCGGAAGAGGCGACCCTCGAGCAGATCGGGAAAGCCGTCGGGGAATGCGCGGAAGCGGCCGACGGCCTCGGCGTGCAGATCCGGGTCGAGGTGCACGGGAAGGACACCCAGGAGCCGCGGCGCATGCGCACCATCATGGACCACGCGGACCATCCCAATGCGTATGTTTGCTGGAACTCGAATTTCGGCGAAGTGCAGGACGGATCCATCAAGGCGAACTACCGGCTGCTTGCCCACAGGATCGGCCTGGTGCACATCACCGAGATCTATCGCCCGGAATATCCCTGGCGGGAGCTGTTCCGGTTGCTTCAAGCGGACGGTTACGACGGGTACACGCTCGCGGAAATCGCGCACAGCCCCGAACCCGAACGGCTGATGGGCTACTACAGGGCCCTCTGGGAAGCAAACCAGGCGTAAGTGCCCGCGCGGCACGAACTATCGATTCCGGTCCATATTGAAAGGGATTTCCTATTCATGACAACGGCCCAGAAGATATCGCAGGAATCCGCCTACCGCGAAAGGACGCCGGGATCCTTAGAAGCGTTCAAGCGCGCGGGTGAAGTCATGCCCGGCGCCGCCAAGGGCGCCTACTACTACGCGCCATACCCGGTCACCGTTGCGCGGGCCGAAGGCTGCCACCTGTACGACGTGGACGGCAACCGGTACGTGGATTTCGCCAACCACCACACGACGCAGATCCTGGGGCACAACCACCCGGCCGTCGTCCAAGCCGTGGAGCGACAGCTAGAGCAAGGCATTGCCGTGGCCGCTCCCATGGGGATCGAAACGGCGCTGGCGGAGGAGTTGTGCCGGCGGGTGGAATCCCTGGAGGTGGTCCGGTTCTGCAACTCCGGGACGGAGGCGACGCTCCACGCGATCCGGCTGGCCCGTGAGTATACAGGCCGTCACCTCATCGCCAAGTTCGAAGGGGGTTACCACGGCAGTCACGACGCCGTCGAAATCAGCACTTCACCCGATCCGGCGAAGGCGGGTCCCGCGGACCGGCCAGTGCCCGTAGCCAGCGCGGGGGGCATGCCTCCCAACGCCACCGACAACGTCGTCATCCTGCCCTTCGACGACGAGGCCGCCGTCGAGGCGATTGTCGCGGAGAAAAGTAACGAACTGGCGGCCGTGATCCTCGACCCGAAGACGGGCGTCATTCCCCAGCGATTGGACTTCGTGAAGGCGGTGCGCGAGATCACCGAGCGTTACGGCGTGCTCCTCATCCTGGACGAGATCGTGGGATTCCGCGCGTCGCCGGGCGGGGTCCAGGCCCGGTGCGGCATCCTTCCCGACCTGAGCACCTACGGAAAGATCGTGGGCGGTGGGTTTCCCGCGGGCGCTTTCGGCGGCCGCAGGGAACTGATGTCCCTGCTGGATCCCACCCAGGGCAAGGCCCGGGTTTTCCAGAGCGGGTCCTTCAGCGCACACCCCGTCACCATGGCCGCGGGACTCGCCATGCTGGAAGTGCTGACGCCCGACGTGTATACAAGGCTCAACCGTCTCACCGATCGTCTCGTGCATGGTCTCGAGGACGTGTTCGCCCGCACGGGTACCGTGGCGACGGTGGCCGCGTCCGGCTCCACCTTCAGCATCTATTTCACAAGGGAACCGGTCCGAACCTACCGCGCCGTGGCGGCGGCCGACAAGGGGCCCGTGGCCGCGGTGTTTCTCGGTTTGCTGAACCGCGGTTACTACCTGTCGAACGGCCTCGCCATGAACTGCCTTTCCGCGGCCATGGACGAATCGCATATCGACGGTCTCGTCGAGGCGGTGGCCGGTACGCTGGAAGAAATCTAACGGTCTGACGGTCTGAACGGTCCGAACGGACTGAATTCACCGACCATCCATTCATCACAGGAACCGAACCATGCCCCATTCCTTCAAGTATGCTGCCGTACTGCTCGGCGCCGTCGCCGCCTTCTTCCTGGTTCCCTTGCTGATCGCGGCGCAAGGCGGTTCCGGGGAATCGGCCGCGCGGCCCCTACCGCCGGACGCCTCCCCGCGGGACCAGCAGGTCTTCCGGTACATGAGTCCGGAGCCCCGCACGCTCGATTCCGCCATCAACGACTACGACACAGAAGATACCATCATCCCCTTCGAGCCCCTGCTCCGGCGCGATCCGAACTGGAATCCGGAACCCGCGGCCGCCGACCGCTACGAATCCTCACCCGACGGTAAGACGTGGACGTTCCATCTCCGTCCGGGCGCGAGGTGGAGCGACGGCAGGCCCGTTACGGCCCATGACTTCGTCTACTCCTTCCGCCGCATGCTGGACCCGGAGGAGGCCAACCCCTACGGGTTCTTCTACCACGACTTCAAGAACGCCAGGCCCATTAACCGTGGAGAGATCAAGGACCTCACCCAACTGGGCGTCCGCGCCGTCGACGACCTTACGCTGGTCATCGAGACGGAGAAGTCGGCCCCGTATCTGCCGTACATCGTATCTTACGGCAATGCGCTGCCCGTACCGCCATGGCAGGTCGAAAAATACGAGAGGAAATGGACCCGCCTCGAGAACATCGTCTCGAATTCGGGGTTCAAACTGTCGGAGTGGATCACCGGAAGCCACATGACCCTGGTTCCGGACCCCATGTACAACGGTCCCCACAAGCCCTACCTGGAGAAGGTCATCCATCCCTTCCGCAACGCGGCGGTGGCCACGGTCCTCGCCTACGAGAACGATGAGGTGGACCGCGAACTCGTCGATGTGACCGACATGCCCCGCATCCTGGCCGATCCCGAACTCGCGCCGGACCTGGTCAAGATAGCCGCACGGGCCTCATGGTATCTCTTCTACCGCACCCGGCAGCCGCCCTTCGACGACGTGCGGGTCCGGGAAGCCTTCACGCGGGCGATCGACCGGGAGGTCATTACGGGCATCCTGCTGGGCGGCACGGCCGTCCCCGCCTACTCCATGGTCCCACCCGAGTTCGCGGAGTACAACGGGCCGGCCATGAAACCCTACCAGGCCTACGATCCTGCAAGGGCCCGGGAGCTCATAAGCGAGGCCGGCTATCCCCGCGGGCGGGGGTTCCCCCGCCAGGAGATGTGGCTGCGGGCGCCCAATCCCACCATCAAGCGGATCAGCGAGGCCATCATGGCCATGCTGAAGGAGAACATCGGGGTCGACGTCACGATCCGGAGCGCCGACCGGACCATGTACATGAACAATATGTATAACTGGCGCATGAACCTGGGGCTGATTGTCTTCTACGCCGATTACCTTGATCCGCGCAACATGCTCGACATGATCTGGCACTCGCAGCCTCAAGGGTATGGCCGTTCGGACTGGACGAACGCCGAGTTCGACCGCCTGGTGGAGCAGGCGGCCTCGGAACTGGACAGGGACCGGAGGCGCGCGCTTTACGCGGAGGCGGAGGAGATCATGGTGTCGGACTACGCCGGGTCCTTTCTCTTCCATCCGGTGTACCTGGAACTCAGGAAGCCCTGGGTCAAGGGGATCGCGGAAAACCCCGACGGCACGGTCGGCGCCATGGACTATACGCGGGTCTACATCTCCCGCTGAGCACTGCCGGACGGAGCACCCGGTCGGAACGTCCGGTCGGAACGTCCGGTCGGAACACGCGGACGGAACGCGCGACGAAGCGCACAGGTGCGATAGGGCGGTACAGGGTGGCGCAGATCCGTACGGACGAACGCAACAAAAAAGGCCTCCGCGCGAATTCCTTTCACGCGGAGGCCTTTCGATTTTCGGTCAGTTGCCGTTTACTGCGACCGGATCAATCCGGACGTCGCTTACCGGATCGCGTCCTTCATCTGGGCGACGATGTTTCGGAGCGACGCGGCATTCCGGGCCCGAGGCGCCAGTCTCAGATAGTTCTCGTAGGACCTGATCGCATTCGGATAGTCCTCGCGGGTCTGGTACAGGATGCCCAGGTTGTAGTGCCAGTTCGCCTTCTTGCCGTTGATGCGGATCGCGGCCCGGTAAGATCTGATCGCGTTGCTGCTGTTCTTGAGCTTCTGGTATGCGCTGCCCAACGCGCCGTGCGCATCCGCGTAACCGGCATCGATCTCCGTCGCCTTCCGGAACGACTTGATCGCGTTGGAGGTCTGACGCGCCTTCTGCTGGGAAAGACCGAGGTTGTAGTACGCTTCCTTGTAATCCGCCTTCAGCTCGACGGCTTTCTGGAACGCGCCGATGGCGTTCGTATACTGTCCTGCCTTGAAGTAGGCGATGCCGAGATTGTAATGACGGGGGGGATCGTCCGGCATGGCGTCTACTTTCGTCTTCGCATCCGCGATCGTCTGAGCCTGAATTGCAGGCGCCGCAACCAACGCGACCAGGACCGTGAATACGGCAAGACAGTTCAACTTCTTGATGCGTGTCATCCTCATTCCTCCGTTGGATAACTGAGCGTGACAGGACACTGAGTATTTATGGACAAAACGTGGTTTTCGGCGTATATTGTATCCAAGCTGGATAAGATATGCCATTTTGCTTATATATGCAAGTTATATTCTCGACTTTCATGCGTACCGATCCGGAATCGAAGCATCAAGGAGGCCATCGATGACCAGGTATACCGTCGATGATTTTCTGGGAGACGCACGGCGGGTCGTGCTAGAAAACGGGATCAGGGACGGACTGGAAACGATCAGGCAGCACACCGAAAGGCTGCTCGGCCAGTCCGACCTGCTGGAGACCTATGTGGACCTGGACGAATATGAAGGCCATACGGTGATCGGCCACGATCCCGAGACCGATATACACGTCATCGTCCACGGAGGACGCAAGGGCGGCACTTCCCCGCCCCACGACCACGGCCCCTGCAGCGTGATATACGGCAACTACACCGGGCACACCGTGATGCGGCGATGGAAGCGGCTGGACGACGGAGGGTCGGAAGGACCGGCCCGCCTCGAGGTGGCCCGGGAGTACACCGTAGGCGCCGGGCAGGCGACCGCCTTCGCCGAGGGGGATATCCACTCCATCGACTATCCCGATGGCGCCTATTTCGTCCGCGTAACCGTAGGGGACGTGGAAAAGCAGAAGACCCGCCGCTTCGATCTCGAACGGGGTATCGTGGAGATCGACGACCGCTCGGCACGCACCGGATAGGCGTCTGTCGACCCATGTCCACCCTTGAAGAAAAAACCGCGCAAGCCCCGGTAAAACCCACCGATTTCGTTCCGCCCGACCGGTTGAGCGAACTGCTGCGTCGACGTAACCTGCCGGGCTTCGTTTTCCTGGCCGGGCATCTGGCGGCCACCTTGCTCACCGGATACCTGGTGTCGCTCTCCCTGGGCACATGGTGGCTGGCGCCGGCCCTGCTGGTCCATGGCGCCATCGTGGTGCACTGGTTCGCGCCTTTCCATGAATGTTCCCACGGAACGGCCTTCAGAAGTACGGCGATGAACCGGATCGTCGGCTGGATCACCGGCGCCGGGCTGTTTCTCATCCCCGCGTACTTTCGCTACGAGCACCTGGCCCATCATTCCCACACGCAGATCACGGGGGACGATCCCGAGATGATCCCCATGGCGGAAAGCCTGGGCGGCTATCTCTGGTACGCGACGGGGATTCCGTATTTCTACAGCAACCTGACCGCCCTGCCGCGGATGCTCTTCGGGCGGTTCAACGCGGTCGAGCGGAAGTTCCTCCCGCGGCGGGAACGGAGCAACGTGGTGATGGAGACCTGGAGCATGATCCTGGCCTACGGCGCGCTGGCGACTTTATCGGTCTGGTTCGACACGATGGCCGTGGTCCTGTACTGGCTGGCGCCCCGTTTCCTGGGCGAGCCTGTCATGCGTCTCATCCGCATGTCCGAGCACACGGGCTGCCCCCGCGTCCGTCATATCCTGCTCAACACCCGGACCGTGCTGACCATCCCCTTGGTCCGGTGGCTGAACTGGAACAACGCGTACCACGCCGAACACCACGCCATTCCCACCGTGCCCTTCCACGCCCTGGGCGACCTGCACCGGATCATGGGCCCCCACTTCGAGGAAGTGCGTCCAGGTTACGTGAATACGCAACTCCACCTGGTGGCAAACGGAATGAAAAACAGCGCCGCGAAGGACGGATGACCGGCGCGAAGAGCGGCAGATCACCGTGAAGGGTAGTTGACCGCCGCGAAGAGCGGCAGGCTGGCGGCTAGCCGTCGGCCGGTTCCGGGGGGTCCCCTCTGGGCGGCACGACGCACAGGAATCCAAGCGATTCCTCGCCAACGCTCTCGAACTGGTGCTGTTCGTTGGGTGCGATGTACACCACGTCGCCCGGACCCACGTCGTGCACATCCCACCCGATGAGCACTTTCGCCCGCCCCCGGAGGATGTAGATGCCGTGGTCGTGGGGATGGCGGTCGAAGGAAGACTGTCCGCCCGGTTCGATTTCAAAGTAGCGGACGGAGAAATTGTTCGCCCCGTCGTCTGGACCGATGACCACCCGCACCGATCCGCCCACCGCACCGCCCTTGCTGTAGGGCTGCTTCTCCACACCGGACCAGTCGTTCGCGCCATGCTGTCCCAGGTGCTTATGGACGACACCCATTTCAAACCTCTCCCAGGGGCGGTAAATCCACGATCAAGTGAATGGATTACATGAAATTCCGCACGCCGCTGCCGTGCAGTTCCGAAATGCGTTCTGCATCCTGGTGGTCGAAGCCGATGGCCACCAGCTCGCGTACACGCTTGCGGTGCATCTCTTCATAAAGACCCATCACCGCGTCCCGCCCCCGCGCAAGCTGCTCCGGATGCGAGCCGCCGCCGGCCAGCGTCATCATGGCTTTCAGCACGAAGGGACTGGAACCGGAAGCCTGCTGGAGGAACAGGGTCCGTTCCTCGGCCGCCCGCATCAGATCGTCCTTTATCGACGGATCCTGCTCGATGTGGTAGGCGAAATGGGATATGCCGTACCCCACGTGCCGGCCTTCGTCCTGGCGCGCTAGCTTGTAAGTCCGGGCGGTCACCGGGTCGGGCGCGACTTGCTCCAGGAACATGAGCAGTTCCATGAAGGTCCCCTCGCCCAGGACGTGCATGAGAAAAGAACCGTTGGAGTAGTCGTCCTGCGCCAGCAGGCTGCGCAGGGACCATTCGGTCGCGGCCGAGACGTACTGCAGGCCGCCGCCGTTGGCGAGGGCGCGTTTGGTGAACACCTCCGCGTGACGGGCCTCGTCCATGACCTGCGTGGCCAGGAAGAGGACCACTTCGGAAAACTGGGGATCGATGCGGTTCATGAACTTGGCCGGCAGGTACATGGCCAGGTATTCGTTCTGGATCAGGAAGGTCATGACCTGGCACACCGCCTGCTCCAGGTCGTCCGGCAACTCGGGCAGGTCATCCCACGGGATGTCCGTCGTCGCGTCCCACTGCCCGGCCTTGCCCTGCTCGTACAGATCCGCGATGTTATCGGCCCAGACCAGCTTCTTTTCCCGGATGGCAAATCCGAAGTCGGGCGTCACGGGATCGACGATCGAACCCCGCTGGGCCAGGCCGTGTCCGTCGAACGCAACTTCCGGCACTTCACCCGCCCTGCCGACCTGGCAGTCCCGCATGAGAATGCCGCGGCCGTCCACGGGTTTCACGCGGATGCCCCGGTCGGGCTCACCCCAGGTGGTTGTATCAGGCAGTGGAATACCGAAATCATCGGACTTGAGTTCGTCAGACCTGAGCTCGTCGGGCATTTAAGTTCCATTCCGCGCTGAAATTGACTTAACTTCGATCGCCGGGTATATGTGTATGATACTGGGTTTACCGTCCGATGACAAGATGAAGGTGGGAAGGGCGTTTCATGAATCTGACGAGGCTCCGGGTGTTTCGCCTCTGACGCGTCATGGCGCGGGGTTTCAGGCAGCGCCTGCACGCCAATATGGAACGCATGCGGACGACCGACCAGGTCTTTGTGATCAGTTGCCGCGGTACTGATCGGCGTGCTGGGTGCGGGAGGCGCCATCGCATTCCGCGAACTGATCCTGTTCATCGAGTCCGTGGCCTGGAGCAGCGGATTGTCCGACCGTGCCTCGCTCACCACGCTGGCGGTGCTCACGGTACCCAACGCCGGCGGGCTGATCGTCGGCATCCTGATCTACTTCAGCACCCGGGAAGCCCGTGGACTGCCCGACGGGATGGAGGCTGTGGCCCTTCGCGGCGGACGCATAAGACCCCAGGTTGCGGTGGAGACCTCGCTGGCCACGGCCATCAGCATCGGCGCCGGGAGGTCGGTCGGCCGCGAGGGGCCCATCGCCCAGATCGGCGCCGCCATCGGATCCACCTTCGACCGGGCGCTTTACGGTGTGGAGGACCTCTACGGAAAGGCGCCGCTTCCGGACTACCTGAAACCCATGACCGGAGGATTGCTCGTCGGCGCCCTGGCCTTGCTCTATCCCCAGATACTCGGGGTGGGATACGAAACCATGGACCGGGCCCTGTTCTCCGATCTGGACCGGCAGCTCCTGCTCATCCTGCGTCTTCATGAAAATCGCCGCCACGTCCTTCACGCTGGGATCCGGCGCATCGGGAGGTGTGATCGCGCCGTCCCTGTTCGTCGGCTGCATGCTGGGCGGCGCTTGCGGCGCCTTCGTAAACCACTTGCTGCCCGGAACGAGCGCCTCCGGAGGCGCCTACGCGCTGGTGGCCATGGGCGCGCTGGTGGCCATGGTCGCGCTGGTGGCCTCGACCATCCGGACCCCTATGACTTCGATACTGATGATCTTCGAAATGACCGGCAATTACGAGCTGATCCTGCCGCTGGCGGTCTCCGTCATCGTCAGCGCCGCGCTGTCCGCCTATCTCCTCAAGCCTTCCGTGTATTCCCTGCGCCTCCTGAGGCGGAACGCGGAGCTGGAAAAAGGCGAGGGGGCGAACATCCTCAGATCGTTGAACGTGGGGCAGGCCCGGGTGGCCTCTTTCGAGACGATACCGCCCCAGGCGCCGCTCGACACCTGATGACCCGCCTGGCCGAGAGTACGGACACGGAATTCTATATCACGGACGATGCGGAGCGTTACCAGGGACAGTCACCTGCGACCGCATCCGAAGTCTCGTCGCGTACGGCGAGGACCTCGAAGGCGTCATCGTGGCCCACGACGTCGCCCAGTTCGACCTGCCGACAGTCACCGACGGAGACACGCTGGACCGGGTCATGCGGCTGTTCGGCCGGCACCAGGTTAACGCCTTTCCCGTTGTCGAACCGGCCACGGGTCGCCTGGCCGGCGTAATCAGCCGCGAGCACGTCATGGACGCCTACAACCGGGAGACGGCCAGAAGGGACCCGGCCGGTGAATTCGGGAGCATGGTCGACACGCTGAGCGACGGGCAGGTCGCGCACCTGGGGGACGCATACGCCATGGTGGAAGTCAACGCGCCCCGGCGGTTCATCGGCAACAGCATCCGGCGCCTACAGATCCGCAGCCGGCACGGGGTCCAGACCCTGCTCATCAGGAAACGGGAGCACCGGGCGGGCCAGGCCCGCCAGACCGACCAGACTGACCAGGCGGGCCAGGCCCGCCTGGCCCGCCACGACGACAAGGCGAACAAGACCGGACAGGCGCACTTCGTACCTGCACCGGACTATGTGATCCAGGAGGAAGACGTCCTACTCGTCGCCGGAGCGCGCGATCGCATAGATCGTATCGTCCACCTGTAATGTTTAGTAGCCAAATGTTTAGTTGACATCATATTGTTACGCTCTATACATACAAATTGTGTAGTCGTTATGAATCGTTAACATCAAGAGGTTCCTTTTCGATCACATCACATCTTGGGAGCGTGAAAATGGATACCCTTATGTTACGCAGATTCCCCGCCTGGCTGGCGGTCCCCATGCTCGCGGCCTTCCCTATCGCCGCGCAGGAGAACGGAGATTCGGCCGTTTCCGGACTGGTCGAGATCTCGGGGTTCGTAGACGCTAGCTACACCTACACCAACCTCGACGATTCGAATACCTTCGGTCTCGACCAGGTAGAGGTCGATCTGTCGCGGAACCTGGGCGATATCGGATCGTTGCGCGCGGACCTGGAATGGGTAAGCGATGGCGAAGGGGGGTTTACGCTCAACGCAGAGCAAGGTTACGTCACCCTCGATCTCGGTCTGGGCCGCGGAGAGGGGAACCGCCCGAATCTGACCTTCGGAAAGTTCAACGCGCCCATCGGGTTCGAGCTCCTGGACGCGCCTGACATGTACCAGTACTCCCACTCGCTGGTCTTTGATAATGGATTGCCCACCAACCTGACCGGCGCCATGCTGTCCATGGACCTCGGCGGCGGCATCGACGTGGTGGTCCACCTGTCCAACGGATGGGATCAGAATGTCGACACGAATACCAGTAAGACGATCGGCGGCAGACTCGGCTACAGCCACGAGGAATTAGGCGGGATCGGCTTCTCGGCCATGCGCGGCGACGAAGAGGGGCTGGTCGGCAATCTGACCGTCTACGACATCGACCTGACCTTGACGCCGGCACCCGGACTCATCATCGGCGGGGAGTACAACAACGGCAAAACCGAGTTGGATGAAGTTAACGTAGAAAACAGCTGGAACGGCTACATGGTCATGGCGCACTACCGTCTTTCCGAAGTCATGGGGTTGACGGGCCGGTACGACTACTTCAACGTAAGCGTTTTGAATCAAAGCCGGGACGTATCCCAGCAGGCCCTCACCGTCGCCCCGACGTTCACACTGGCGGACGGTCTCGGTTTCCTCATGGAACTACGCAGGGATTTCTCTGACGAGGAGATCTTCGGCGATTTAGAGAAGTCGATGGTCAATTTCGCCTTTGAGATGACCTACTCGTTCTGACGGATTCGTTAGATGGTTGGGGCGGAACGGTTTACGGTACGGTTGATTTGCGGAACCAATTCAGTACAGATCGGCTTCACCGGCGCTCGCCCGCAGGATCTCGGGCTCGTCGCCGGTCAGATCGACCACTGTAGACGGTTCTGAGACGATGACGCCACCGTCCACGATGACGTCCACGACCTTGCTGTATCGGGACGCGATGGAGTCGGCGTCGTACAGTACATTTCCGTCACTTGAATCCGCAATGCTGGTACTCAGCACGGGCCGGCCGAGCGCCTGCACGATTTCGAGGCAAATGCGGTTGTCCGGCACCCGGATCCCCACCGTCCGCCGCTTGCCGATCATGAACTTCGGCACGTCCCTCGAAGCCTCCAGTATGAACGTGTAGGGACCGGGAAGCAGGCGTTTCATCATGCGATAGGACGCGTTGGAGATGTTCTTCGCGTACCGGGCGAGATCCTTCAAATCCGAACAGACGAAACTGAGCGGCTTCCCGGCGGGGGCCTGCTTGATCTGGTAGATCCGGTTGATGGCCTTGCGGTTGAAGATATCGCAGCCCAGTCCATAGACCGTGTCCGTCGGGTAGACGATCACGCCGCCCCGGTGAAGCGCTTCGACGACCCGGTCGACATGCCGCTTATGGGGGTGTTCGGGATGAAGTTGAAGGATAGTGGCCATGGCGGGTCAGGAATCGCGGGTCAGCACCTTCCTGCAGACTTCGATGGCCCGGTCGATCTGTTCGCCGCTCACGTCCAGGTGCGTAACGGCTCGGATGACGCCGGGTTTCATGGCGAGCATCCGGACGCCTTCCTCCGACAGGAGATCGACGGCCTCGAAGGGATCCAGTCCGTCCCGCAGGCGGAAGAAGACCATGTTGCTGTGGATCTCGTCCAGGTCGATCTCGACGTTCTCCAGGCCGGCGAGCGCTTCCGCCAGCCGAGTGGCATGGTCGTGGTCCTCGGGCAGCCGGGAGATGTTGTGCTCCATGGCGTAGAGACCGGCTGCCGCCAGGACGCCCGCCTGGCGCATCCCGCCGCCGAACATCTTCCGGTAGTAGCGCGCCGCGTCGATCGTGGACTGGTCGCCCGCGAGCACGCTGCCGACCGGTGCGCCCAGGCCCTTAGACAGGCACACGGATACCGTATCGACGTGCCGGGTATAGGTCTGCGCGGTCAGGCCCGTCGCCGCGCAGGCGTTGAACAGCCGTGCGCCATCCATGTGGACGCGCAGGTTGTTTGACCGCCCGCATTCGCCGACCCGAGACAGCGCCTCCACGGGCCACGGGTATCCGCCGGACTTGTTGTGGGTGTTCTCCACGGCGACCAGCGCCGTCCTGCCGTAATGCACGTTGTCGCCCCGCTGGATCACTTCCTCCATCTGCGCCGGCGTGAAAACTCCCCGATCTCCCGTCAACAGGCGGACCTGCACGCCCGACATTGCGCCGAGTGCGCCGGCTTCCGCATTAAACATATGGCAGTACTTTTCCGCGATGACGTCATTGCCGTGATGGGTCTGCGATCGGACGGCGAGTTGGTTGCCCTGCGTGCCGCTAGTGACGAAGAGGCCGGCTTCCTTGCCGAGCAGGGCGGCCATGGCTTCTTCCAACCGGTTGACTGATGGGTCTTCGCCGAAACAGTCGTCACCGACCACGGCGTTCGCCATGGCGCGACGCATGGCGTCCGTCGGCCGGGTCATGGTGTCGCTGCGAAGTTCGACGATTTGCATGGACGCTCCTCAGTGACCGTACTTGATCAGGGTCACGCTGGTGCCTTGCTCCGTGATATCGAACTCAACTTCGTCCATGAGGGCTTTGATCATGAGGATGCCCCGGCCATTCTCCTTGAGCAGGTTGTCCGGGTTTCGCGGGTCCGGCAGGGTGTCGGGGTCGAAACCGCTGCCGCAATCGCAGATGTGTATCCGGAAAAACGCTGAACTGCATTTGCAGGAGATGACGACCTGCTTAGATTCGTCGCATCCGTTTCCATGGAGTATCGCGTTTTTAACCGCCTCGTTCACGGCGATCATGATGTCGCCGCGCGTTCCCTGGTCGAAGCCGGTCCGCGCGGTCAGATCTTCTATGCGCCGGTCCACCTCCGCGGTGAGATCGGGATTGCTGGGTATCGTCAGTTCCAGCGTCACGTCGCTTTCAGCCCCGTCCCGCCGAGTCTCGCCCATGCAAGAAGCTCCATGAATCCGCCGCACTAACGGCCGGCGTGCGGCCCGGATCCTGCCGGGAAAATGCATACCATCCGCATGATCCAGGTTACACGGTATCTACCATTCGAACCCAATCAAAGTATGGAGTGGATGTTGCCGTGTCAAGTTCGGGGAGGGAGGGAGAGACCTACGCGGACCTGTTGAATCTGCGTTCGATCTCCTCGAGCGGCATGCGGACCACGGTGGGGCGGCCCCGGGGCGTCACATACGGCATTTCCGTGGCGAACAGATCGTTGACGAGCCCGTTCATCTCCTGCGGGGACAACGGGTCGCCCTTCCGGATTCCGGCATGCCCGGAGAAGGTAAGGGCGATACGTTCTTCCGTCTTGAGATGCTTTTCCGGCATTTCCTGCAGGTTTTCAATCATCCGGTGAAACAATGAGTCTACTTCCTGACTGCTCGCCATGCAGGGCACGGCGTCGACGACCACGGTCTGCTCGCCGAACAGTTTCACATTGAATCCCAGCCGGGCGAAGTGATCGAAATGTTCCTGGACCAGCGCGATCTGCGGCGCCATGAGATCGAGGGTTACGGGAAACAACAACTGCCGGGAGGGGGCGGATTCGTGGTCCATCGTCTTCAGCGCCCGTTCGAACAGCACGCGTTCGTGGGCGGCGTACTGGTCGATGAGCATGAAACCGCCCTTAACCTGAGCCAGTATGTAGGCGTTGTGCAGTTGCCAGAGCGACACCAATTCCACATCGCTGTGCTCCCTGACCGTTCCCAGCCCTCCTTCGTCACGCGCCCCGCGCTCCTTGCCCGCCGGGGTGTAGGTCCACTCGCCAGGAGGATCCCCGTCGTTTCCGCGCACGGGACCGAACAGGTCTATCTGCGTCCTGCGCGCCATGGCCGGGTCGTGGTTGGGCGCACGCTCGGTACCGGGCGCCGCAGCCGGCGCCATACCGGAGATGTCCGGCGTGTCCGTATCGAATACGGGTACCACGTCCGAGTTCTGAAGCGCCAGCCGTATGGCCCGCAGGAGCCGCTCATATACCCGGGACTCGTCGGAGAACCGGACCTCTCGCTTCGCGGGATGGACATTGACGTCCACCTGGTCGAGATCGATGTTCAGGAAAACGATGGACACGGGAAACCGTTCTTTGGGTAGAATCGAACCATACCCTTCGAACACGGCGCGGTTCAGTGCGCGGCTCGATACCGGCCTGAGGTTGATGAACAAATGCTGGTGGGTACGGGAAACCCTGGCGGCGTCGGGCCGGCTGATGAAACCGTGTATCTTGACGAGGTCGTCGTCGAACGTGACCGGGATCATCTGGTTCATGAGCGTGTTGCCCATGACGGCCTGTGCCCGGGTATAGGTGTTGGACACGGCGGGCAGGGAAAGGGTATCCCGGCCGTCGACCGTCAGCGTGAAGGCGATCCCGGGATAGGCCATGGCGATGGAGGAAACCACGGAAACGACATGGCGCGTCTCCGTACCCGTGGTCCGGAGGAACTTCCGGCGGGCGGGCACATTGTAGAACAACTGCGATACGGCGACCGTCGTACCACTTGCCCGACCGGCGTCCGTAACCTTCGGCGCCGAACCCCCGTCGATGCGGACGCGGGTCCCGGCCGCTTCGCCTTTCGTATTCGTCGTCAGGTCCACGCGGGCTACGGAGGCGATACTGGCCAGCGCCTCGCCCCGAAAGCCGAAGGTACCGATGCGGTAGAGGTCGTCTTCGCCGGCGATCTTGCTGGTAGCATGCCGCTCGAAGGCCAGTACCGCGTCCTCCCGGGACATGCCTCCGCCGTCGTCCATGACGCGGATCAGCTGCTTTCCGCCCGCCTTGATCTCCACGGAAATGCGCTTGCCACCGGCGTCGATCGCGTTCTCGGCCAGTTCCTTCACGACCGAGGCGGGGCGTTCGATCACCTCGCCCGCGGCGATCATGTTCGCCAGCTTCTCGGGCAACACCTTGATCTGATCAGCCATGCGTCACCGGCGTTACCAACGTTTATTGTCCGTACGTGATCCGGTAGATCACCCCGGCGTAATCATCAGAAACGAGCAAGGAGCCGTCCGGCATGACCTCCACGTCGGCCGGACGCCCGGTGTACTCCTCGTCCACGAGCCAGCCCGCGGCGAAATCCTCGTAACTCACGGCCTCGTTGCCGTCCAGGCGCACCAGGGTGACCCGGTACCCGATCCGATTGTCCCGGTTCCAGGAACCGTGTTCCGCGATGAACACCTGGTGGCGGTACTCGGGCGGAAACATCTCGCCGGTGTAGAACCGCATGCCCACCGCGGCCACGTGCGGACCGAGGTCCTGCACAGGAGCCACCAGGGAATCCAGCGGACGCCTGCCGCCGAATTCGGGATCCGGTATGTCCGTACCATGGTGATACGGGAAGCCGAAGTGCTGTCCGGCTTCGGTCACGCGGTTCAACTCGTCCGGCGGGATTTCGTTGCCCATAAGGTCCCGCCCGTTGTCGGAGAACCACAGTTCGCCCGTATCCGGATGCCAGTCGAAGCCCACGGTATTGCGCACCCCGCTCACGTAGACTTCCAGGTCCGTACCGTCCGGGTTCATGCGCATGATGGTCGCGTATCGCGGATCTGCGCGTTCGCAGATGTTGCACGGAGCCCCCACGGGGACGTAGAGCTTGCCGTCGGGCCCGAACCGGATGAACTTCCAGCCGTGATGACGGTCGGTCGGGAACCCCCGGCTGACCACGACCGGATCGGGGGGATCGTACAGCCTGTTTTCGATGTCGTCGTACCGGAGCACCACGTTGATGTCGGCGACGTAGAGCGCTCCATCCCGAAAAGCGATGCCGCTCGGCATCTTGAGCCCGCTGTCGAGGGTCAGCACCTCGTCGGCGACGAAATCCCCGTCCATTTCCCTGACGGCGTACACGTTCCCGGCGCGCCGGGAACCCACGAAGAGGGTACCGCCGGGGCCCATCGCCATCGCCCGCGCATTGCGGACACCGCTGGCGTAAACGGAGATACCGAAGCCTTCCGGCAACTGGATGCGGGACAGGACGGGATCGGATTCAGAGGATTCGCCACCGGGCGCGGGAGTCGTCCCGCATGCGGCACCCAGCAGGAAACCCAGCAGGAACAGACGTGGTGTCCAAAGTCGGATTGCGGTCATTGAAACGGGCCGGCGGTGATCATTGCGGGCGTGAATTTCGGCCGGAGTCGCGCTGTGCGCGCCAGGGTCCTGAAGTACGTTACCGTTCCCTCCCATGGTAATGATCCGGAGGAGGCGAATCAAGGACAAACTGATGCTTGCTTTTGATGAAATCGACCGTTAATGTTTACCACGAGTTTGTCCAAAGGAAACCATTGGAAGTCCGGCCATGTCGCGTATCGAACGCCTCCACAGCCAGGGTATACAAGCGTATCCCGCCCGGACCGGCAGGACGCACACGGTGCGACAGGCGCGGGAATCCGGAACCGCCGGAAACGCAACCGTTATCGCCGGCCGGCTGGTCCGACTGGATACACAAGCCCGGAGCGGCGCGCTAGAAGACTGGACGGGCACCGTCGACCTCGCCCTGGACGATCCGGCCTTGTCCGGCATGCTCCGCCGGATCCGCGCCGGCGACCTCGTGGAATGCGCAGGTACATGGGAGAACGACGCATACACCGTTACCGGCCTCAGGCTCCTGGCGCCCTGCCTGCGCGGCGAACCTGATCCGGAAGTGGCCGGCGGCGCGCCTGAAACGGAAGTGGCCGGCGGCGCGCCTGAAACGGAAGTGGCCGGCGCCGTGCGCCTCCGGGCACGAATCATGGCCGGGACCCGTGCCTACTTCGAATCCCGCGGCTTCACCGCCGTGGACACGCCGACATTCATGACCGTTCCGGACCTGACGCCGGCCCTGAGTTCGTTTCGAACGGAATACGTGGACGAGGAAGGCGGAACGCGGACCCTGTACCTGCAGACCTCGCCCGAACACTACATGAAACGCCTGCTGGCGGCGGGCTGCGAACGGATATACCAGATCTGCCGGTTCTACCGCAACGGGGAACGGTTCGATACCCACCATCCCGAATTCACCGGATTGGAGTGGTACGAGGCCTACGCCGACTACGAGACGATCATGGCCACCACGGAGGATTTCGTGAACTCGCTGGCCGAGACGCTCAACCATGCCGTCGAACTGACCTACCGGGGTACCACGATCGACCTCCGGCCTCCCTGGCCGAGGTACAGGATGCGGGACTGCTTCCTGGACCGGTCGGGGATCGACCTGGATGCCTGCGATGACCTGGAGGCGTTCTCGTCCGCGGCCCGGACCAGCGGTTACGAAGTACGGGAAGACGATGACTGGGACGACCTGTTCCACCGCGTTTTCCTGACGGCCGTGGAACCCGCGCTGCCGCCGGACCGGCCGGTCTTTCTGACCGAATATCCCGCCCGGCTGCCATCGCTGGCGCGTCGGATTCCGGGCAACCCCCGGTACGTGGAACGATTCGAACTGTACATGGGCGGGCTGGAGCTGGCCAATGCCTTTACGGAGCTGAACGATCCGGTGGAACAACGGGACCGGTTCGAGGCGGACCTGGAAATGAAGCGATCGAAGAAAGGCCCGGACCGCTACGACGGGGGAGTGGACGAAGCGCTGCTGGCGGCCCTTGAATACGGAATGCCTCCGTCGGGCGGCATCGCCTTCGGTCTGGACCGGCTGGCCATGTTGTTCGCCGACGCGCCCACCATCGATTCCATGATCATGTTCAGAGATTTCTGACCGATTCGAGGTATCTGAGACACACCAAACGTTCCGAGGAGGAAGGCATGCGGGCACTGATGTATCAGGGAACGCGTCAGATGGAAATGCAGGAGGTTGAAGAACCCGGGGTCACGCCTGGTCACGTCGTGCTGAAGGTCGGCGCGGCGAGCATATGCGGTTCGGACCTGCACGGCTTTCTGGGCAAGAGTGCCAAGCGGGTCCCGCCACTGATCATGGGGCACGAATTCACCGGCGAGGTGGTGGAACCGGGATCCGGCGCGGACGGGCTCTCCGTCGGCGACCGGGTCACGATCAACCCGATTCTTTCCTGCGGCCGGTGCGACGAGTGCCTTCGGGGACGTACCAGTATCTGCCCCCACCGAACGGTCATCGGCATTGAGCATCCCGGGGCCTTCGCCGATTACGTTTCTGTTCCGGCGAAGTCCTGCTTCAAGCTGCCTGACCACGTGGGCAGCCTCGAAGGCAGCATGGTCGAATCCCTCTCGAACGCGCTGCATATCTTCGACCAGAGCCTGCACGGGTTTGTCAAGAGCGTGGCCGTCATCGGCGCGGGCACCCAGGGACTCCTCGCCCTGCAGGTGGCGCGCCACATCGGGGCGATGCGCATTGCGGTGACAGACATGGTGCCCTCACGCCTTGCACTGGCCTCCACGATGGGTGCGACCCACGTCATTGACGTGCGGGCGGACGACCCCGTGGAAGCGGTGCTGGACATGACGGATGGACAGGGCGTGGACCTGGCGGTCGAAGCGGTGGGCCACACGGCGACGCAGGAACAGGTTGTGCGTATGCTGCGGCAGGGCGGTGAGGCCGTGCTGCTGGGCCTCGGCGCCGAAGCGCCCATGGCCGTAGACGGCGTGGCCATGGTCAACAGGGAACTGGTCGTTCGCGGTTCCTATGCTTATACAAGCCTGGACTTTGCCTATTCCCTCGAACTCATCTCCTCCGGCAGGGTCGACGTCGCCTCCATGGTCGTCGCAAGGGACCTGGAGCAGGGACCCGGTATTTTCGCCAAACTGGTGGACGACCCGGGTGACCTGATCAAGGTTGCGCTGGTACCGGACTCCTGAGGCGGGCGGAACCGTACAGCTCGCAAACGTGTCAGCGGCCCGGATCGTGCAGTCGCAGGGCGTTTCTGAAGGCTTTCTGGGAAACCCAGCGCGTGTTGTAGGCGTTCCGGTATGATCGAAGGTCGGCTTCGTCCGGGTAGAGGGATCCCGGACCGTAAGGATAGCCGGCCATCCCGTGAAAGGGCAGCGGTTCGATCGTGGCCGCGGTCGCCGTGTTCAGGTCGCCTTCCTTGAGCCAGCCGTCGGTATGCAGCACGAAGTCCCTCGTCCAGCCAGGCGGTAGTTCGGGCAGATCCGCCGCATCGAAGGTCACCTTGATTTCCTCTCCCGAACTGTAGACGACATAGCGATTGTCGGTCGCCCGCAGCAGGGGCGTCACGTCGCCGTACCGCGTTCGGTATCCCTCGAAGGGCAGCCACTGGGGTTCGCCGCTCAGCGACCGGTAATCCCGGATAAATGGCCCATAGGGCGCGGTCCGGTACTCCCGGGAATAGCCGCGGTAGTGAAGAGCCGCGGTTTCGGGCAAAAGCCGGGTGATGCGCCTTTCGGCCTGCACGGGTTCGTCGACGGTGAAGAAGGCCTCGCTCCAGTACAATTGCAGGTTGGTGGTGAGCCGGACGCGGAAGTCATCGGTGGGAAAACGGTCCGTCAGATCGATGAAAACAGTCTTGTGTTCCCCCGAGGGAAAGCCGGTATACGGTATCACGGTCCGCCACTGCCCCCTGCCGTCCGGCATTTCAAGGTACGGCGGGACCACGGCGGCGTTCTCGCGCTGGGACAGGGCCAGGTTGGAACTGGGCTCAATCGGCATGATCCAGCCGCACAGGTACAGGTTGATCCGTTCCGCACCCTTAAGATCGCCCAGGTCCAGTGTGATGGAATGCATTTCGGGAACGCCCTGGAAGTCACCGAGCCTGTAATCACCAACATACAGGCTGTCCCGGCTGGCGAGCGCGGGCAGGATGTCGTTGCCGTGGTGGTCGCGGGCGGCCACGGGCAGACGCGGCTCGGTCACCGTATGGATTTCGAGATCCGGGTAGGGCGGCGGGAAGTACTTTTCATCCACGAAGATGTCCGTCTCCGCCGGGTGGTCGACGACCAGCAATTCCATTTTGTCCATGAACACGGCGTCCCACAGTTCCTCCACGACCCGGATCTCGAACTTCCCGTTCCGTTTTCGCAGCTGGTCGCCCCGGATCTTCACAAAGTCGTTCGCCGCGTCCGGCCAGGCTGGCGCGCCGGTCTCCGTCAGGGCGCCGATGGCGCTCCGGGTCATCAGGTGGGTGACGAAGACGAAACGGTCGCCGTTCCAGGTGTACAGCGACGGGCACGAGCCCTTGAGCCGCTGCGGTTCGACGATGAGCGTACGGGATTCCGGATCGATCCGGTTCTGGGGGACGCCGTTGCTCCAGACGACCCGGATCACGTCGGCCGTTTCCCGGCTTCCCAGACCGACGTGGGTGACGGAACCCTCGACCAGCAGGGACTGATAATGGGTCCCGGCGTTCACCTCGATCGTGGATCCGATGCCGTAGAAGTTGTTCTTCCCGCTGCCCTCCAGGGCCGCGGCAAGCTGTACCTTGAGCCAACCATTCACGTTGCCGCCGTCGTTCCGCAGCACCAGGGGACGGCCATCGGAAAGCCATACGAGATCCAGGTCGCCGTCATCGTCCAGGTCGCCGGTGTCCATGACTTCGACGATCTCGGGCAGGTCCGGGAGCAGATCGGCCCTTTCTTCAAATTCACCGTTCCCCAGGTTCCTGACCAACCTGAGTCCCGACAGGCCCGGAACCGAAGCCCCGGCAAGCGCGAGGTCGATGAATCCGTCATTGTCGAAATCGAAGGGGCGGACGGCAGCGGCATCGAGACCGTCGCACGCGTCGCCGAACGCCGGGGACGCATCCTCCCCGTAGAAACGGCGCCCATTGTCGTTCCACAACAGCCGGCACCCCTCGGCGGCGGTCCCCGCCATGAAAAGGTCCAGTGCGCCGTCGTTGTTAAAATCGGCCGCGGCGACCGTCTTCGCTTCGCCCCATCGGATTCCGCCGAAACGTTCCGTCCAGTCCACCCACCTGCCCTGCCGCAGGTTCCGGTACAACCGGTGCGCGCCGTCGTCGAACAGCGCGACGACGTCCACGGCGCCGTCCAAGTCGAAGTCGCCCCAGGCCAGCGGCTGAGCGGGCCGCACGGGGGAACCATCTTCAGCGGGAACACCATCTGTGGAAACGTCGGACACCGATTCGAGAAAACCCGTGGCGGAAGTGGCCTCGTCGAAAACCCCTCCCTCCGTATGTCTGTAGAACCGAAGCGTGCCCCTATTGGACGCCAGCGCGTCCAGGTCCCCGTCATGGTCGAAATCCGCACGGGAGACAAAGGCGAAGGACCTCGGACTCTCCCCGGGGTCCAGGGTCTGTGCCAGGTCGAATGTCCCATCCCCTTCGTTGCGGTACACCTGGAGTGAAGGTGTGCCGGCTACCAGTATGTCCATATCGCCGTCATTGTCGAAGTCTCCCGGGACCAGTTGGATAACCGCGTCTCCCGGTCCCGGTATCGAATCGTCCATGCCCGACCATGAGTTCAAAACGGTTTCCCGGCCGTCCACGCTGTTGCGCAGGACGGTCAGCCCTCGCCGGTCCGACAGCGCCAGGTCCAGCCGCCCGTCCCCGTCAACGTCCGCCAGCGCCAGGTCCGTCCATCGCTCCTCGTCAGGCAGGATATCGTCAATCCATTCGTCGCTCGCATCCACGAACTGCATATCAACGAGTGAATCCGGGGCCACTGCCGCCAGGTCGGGCGGCGCCGTTCGGAAATCGTAGAGCGGGGGCGACTGCTGCGATGGATCCCCCAGGCGGTCCCGCGATGCCCGGTAGGCCGGGTCCACCACCAGCAGGTTGCCCAGGATACCCGCGCTGGATTCGGCTTCTGCCCCATCCCGGCGACCCAATGCGTCCAGCGTCCGGTCCAGCCAGGTCTGAATGTCTTCGGGTACGGGATTGAGCAACCCGGTCATCCGCCGGTACCCGGCCGTTGCTTCCTGCGACCGGCCCAGCCGGACCAGGATTTCATTCAACTCGACGAGCACGGCCAGGTTTTCCGATTCATATTCGAGCATGGCCTGCAGTTCGGCCAGGGCATCCTCCTCCGGGAGATCCGGCCCCCGCAGCCTTCTCATCTCGGTGAGGAACTTGTACCGGAGCACCACATCGGACGCGTTGAGGCCAACGGCATGGGCCAGCAGGCCCAGGGCGGCTTCGCGGTCTCCCCGCGCCGCCACGATATCGGATTTGATGGAAAGGACTTCACCGTCTTCCGGGGCAAGATCCACGGCCCGGTCGACGGATGCGGCGGCCTGCTCGTAGTCTCTAAGTTTCAGCAACGCCAGGGCCCGGTTCGCGTGACCGAGCGGCTCGCGAGGCACCAGCCGGGCCACCGACTCGAAGGAACCCGCCGCGCCTTCCAGGTCGTTCCGGTACAGGTAGGCCAGTCCGGTGTGCTTCGCGGAAAGGGCTTCCTCCCACATATCGCGGGAAGGAGCAGACTCACCACAGCCCGAGATCAGGCACGCGGCCATCCATATCACCGTAATGCCGTTTACCGTCCGCATTGATCGTCACCTCTGATTGGAAAGGACTAGAACCGGTTGATGGCCATCAGTTCGCTGCCGCCGTCCAGCATCACACTTTTCACGGCGATGGCGACCCGGTTTTCGTCATCGAGTGCGTCCCAGTACGTCCCCATGACCTTTTCCGGCTCGCCGTCCAGGGGCATGAGCAAGGGATCGCCCGTAAATCCCGGCAGTGGCTCGCCGTCGCCCATGTAGGTCGTCAGGCACAGTCCCTGTCCGGGCGGAGGCGGCTCGGGCCGGTAAGTCAGCCGGTCGGTATGGGCGGGATCGGCCGGATTCGCCCGGAGTACGCTCAGGGATAGGGCGGGCGGCCCGTTCAGGTCCAGCATGCCGCTGATCCGGGGCGTGTAGTTCGGCGCGTCGGGCTCCCGCTCCCGGGTGGCCAGGGCGGTCTCGAAGGTCCCGCCGCCGCGCAGCCCGTCGTAAATCGTCTGCGACTGGTCGCCGTTGGCAACGATGTAGGTCCCGGGCAGTTCGAGCATGGCCGGATAGATGATCAGTTCCGGCGCGACCAGTCTCGCGGGATCGACCGGTTCCGTGCGGAGCACCGGCCCCTCGATCGCGAACCGCCGGTTCCGGCTGCTGTCGCTGCGGCCCATGATCCAGTAGAGCAGAAGCCAGGCGTCGTCGCCGGCCGACCGGCCGATGATCAGCCCCCGCCCCGGATAGCGGTTCGAGGCGATATGCCGCGCGAAGTTCTGTGATGAGATTCCGGAGCCGTTCATGGGGCGTACCTGAACCGATCCCTTCATTCGAACAGGCTCAACTGATTCGGGTCTTTTTCGAGGGTTCTTTCCCGGGGCGCCCGTTCCTCGGCGACGTCGCGGTCCAGGAGGAGCAGCGCGTCTGTCACATCGCCGGCCACTTCCGCTTCCGAACCTTCGTGGACGGGTTTCAGCAGCAGGACTTCCTCCGGTTCGATATCGGGGTCGGACAACAGCGCCGCGCTGTGCGTGCTGATCAACACCTGCCTGCCGGTATTCCGCTGCATGCGCAGGATCAGTGCCGCGAGTCGGTTGACGATACCCGAGTGCAGGCAGAGCTCGGGTTCCTCCAGGAACAACAGGGATTCCCCATCAAGTAGCGCCCACAACATGCCGATGAGCCGCAATGTCCCGTCGGAGAACTGGTCCTCCCGCTGGATACCCGCCCTGGGGCGCCAGTGGGCGTACAGCGCCTGGAGATGGGGACGTCCGGTCTCCGGGTCCCGAATGAACTCGAGCTGCTCGAGCCGCGGCACGACCGTCTTGAGCACCGCTTCGATCCGGGACAGGCGGGCTCTTCGGGTCCGGTCGTGTTCCCGGGCGATATAGTCCAGGAAGTCCTGCCCGTAGGGGTCGCCCTCGAGCGTCCGGCCGCCGATCAGGTCCGCGTGGCGGAGCAGCGGAGGAACGAGGTGATGGTAGGTGACGGCCTGAAAGTACCGGGCGATCTCCCGGAACGACCGGTTGGCGGTGATCTGTTCAAGGTAGGTCTGGGTCAGCCGTACGATGTCTTCCCGGTCCTCCTCGTTCGGCCGGTCGAGTATGACGGTTTCGTCTCTGCTCACCCGTTCATAGGTGATCAGCGTATGCCGGTTCCCCCTGGCCTGCTGCTTGAGCCCGAGTTCATAACGCCAGGTCTCACGTCCGTTCACCGAGTCGCAGAACCGCACCTCAATCGCGATATCCGGATCCCTGCGCGCGGCGAGATTTCGGATCTTGGTCATGCCGCCCCGGTCCGCGACGGCCTTCTGGAGTCCCCCGCCCTCGACCTTGGCGATATCCCGCAGAAAACGGAACACGTCCATCAGGTTGGACTTCCCGGACGCGTTGGGGCCGACGACGAACTGCCGCCTTTGCAGATCGACGCTGATCCGAGGGAAATTCCGCCAGTTTTTGACTTTCAGATGGCGCACATACATAGGCCGCTCCGGCGATCCACGGCGTACTACTCAAAAAAGTCCTGGTCGTCTTCCTTCAGGTAGGCCAGCGCCCTGTCCGGCACCAGGTCGACCCCCAGGCCGGGGCTGTCCCATACGTCGATGAAGCCGTCTTTCACGATCGGGTCCGGCAGTCCCTCCACGATATCGTACCACCAGGACGGGTTGCCGACCGGGTATTCGAAGGCAATGTAGTTGGACGGCATGGCGGCGGAGGCGTGCACCAGGGCGGCCAGGCCGATCAGGCCGTCTATGACGCCGTGGGGCGCCATGAGCACGCCGTGGAGGTCGGCGTATTCCGCGATCCACTTCAGTTCCGCGATCCCGCCCACGTCGGCCGGATCGGGGCCCACCACGTCCACGGCACGTTTCTCGATGAGATCGACAAAATTCTCCCTCAGGTAGATCTGTTCCCCTGTGTGAACCGGCGTGGAAGTCTTCGAGTTTACCTCCCGGTAGAGATCTGCAAGCACGAAGGGGGTGTAATCGCCGGTGATCATGTCTTCCAGCCACATGATGTGCAGGTGTTCCACGGCTTTCGCCAGCCGCAGGGCGTCCGGCACGAGCATGCCCGGGCCGCAGTCGAGAGCCAGGCCGACCTCATCGCCGAGCACCGCCTTCATGGCCTCGATACAGGCGATGAGATGCTTCAGGCCCTTCTCGGTGAGCGGGCCGCGGTTGGCGTGAAAGCCGCCGGTCTGCAGGTCGCCGTAGAAGAAGCCGGGGAACTTCGACGGCATCTGGCTGTGGAAGCTGATGCCCTGCTTGATGATGGTAAACCCCTCGGGGGCCGCCTTCATCCGGGCCATGTCCTCGGCGTAGTCTTCCACGGTGGCGCCTTTCATGGGAAACCGTACGGCGCCGTTGTAGACGCGCACCCGGTCCCGCATCTTGCCCCCGAGCAGCTTGTACACCGGCAGTCCGGCCGCCTTGCCCGCGATATCCCACAGGGCCATCTCGATGGCGCTTACGGCGCTGCCCCAGGGCTTGAAACTGCCCAGGCGCCGTATGCTCGAGACGACGCGGTTCACGTCCGTGGGATCCTGGCCGATAATGTAGTTCCGGTAGAACAGGACGTGGGGTTTCATGTAGGGCTTGGAGTTTTCGATCTGTCCCAGTCCGTGGATCCCTTCGTCCGTCGTGATCCGTACCACGGGGTTCTGGCCGATTACAGCACATTTCAGGTCGGTGATCTTCATGCAGGGCTCCCTGTGGTCTGTTGCAACCGGCTTTCCCATCCCGCCGGCCGTCCAGCCGCCTCCCAGACCGTCATTTCTTCCAACAAGCGTTCGACGATGTCCTTCGGTCCCTGGAATCCGCCCTGGCGTTTCATTTCGCAGACCCCGTCAGACAGCTGGTGCCGGTGCTCCTCGATGGGACCCGCACCGGGCGTCCAAGACGCGTAGGACGTGCAGTACCTTTGAAACATGGTGCGCCGCGGCGGGTCGCGCAAGGGCCAGGGCAGTGCGCCGTGGCAGAGCGTTTCGGTAAAGACGACGGCGTCCCCCGCGTTGACGGGCACGTTGACGACCGTCGGCGGGCCGGAGCGGATGTCGATGTGATCCGGCCGATCGAAATAGGTCTTGTGGCTGCCGGGAACGCATACGAAACCGGCCCCCTCGGGCACGTCCACCAGGGAAATAGCCGCGTTGATGAAGGTGGCGAACACTTTGCCGTCCGCGGCCTGGTAGTCGTTGGCCGGATTTCGCCACGCGCCGGAGGTGCCATTGTGCAGCGTGATCTCGTCGCTGTCCGGCCTGTTCACCGTGAGGGCCGACAGCAGGTGCTGAGGCCGTTCCCTGGTCAGGGCGAGCACGAGGCGCATGACCGGCAGGTTCAGAATGAGTCGGTCGAAGACCGGGTCGGCGTACTCGGCGTGGAGAATGGCCCGGGCGGCCGTCGGATTTTCTCCGGGATCCTCATAGGAACAGAGCGGCGGCGGCAGTTCCTCCTCTTCCATACCGTGCCATTCGTCGCACCGAGCGATCATGTGGTCCAGGTCCTCGGGCGTGACAACCTGGCGAAGGACGAGGTAACCGTGCAGATCGAAAAGCCACTTCTCTCTATCCGATAGCATGCAACCCGCTCCGTCAATTCACATAGGCGTTGTGGAACGCGATCCACTTGGGAAGGACTTCCTCTATGACCTCCCTGGGCGGCAGGAACGCGATCCTCAAATGACTGGTGCCCGGTGGCTGCCCGAATCCCTCGCCGTTGACCGTGACCAGCCCGGTCCGCTCCAGGAGTTCCATGCAGTAATCGAAGTCGTTCGTTCCTTCCGGCAACCGGTCCAGCCTGGGAAAGAGGTACATCGCCCCGGTTCGCCCGAAACAGGAAACACCTTCCATCTGATCGAATCCCGACCGGATCATGACCGCCTTGTCATGGAGGTCTTCGAGGATCGTCCTGCGCTCATTCGTGAAGCGGCGGTAGGGTTCGGCGTTCTCGGGCGGCGGATTGACGAGCAGGTACATCATCAACTGTCCTACCGTGTTCGAGCAGATATTCACCGACGCCTGCTTGAGCACGAGATCGGTAAACGACAGTTCGGTGTTCCGAACGCGCGGAGCGTTCCTGATCTCGAGGTATCCGCCCCGGTGGCCGCATTCGCCGTAGAAGCCCTTCGAGGTGCTGTGCACGCTGAAAAGAGGAACATCGCTTCGTCCCAGCACCCGAGCGAAAGATACGAACCCCCCGTCCCCGCCGTAGACGTTCTCCTGGTAGACCTCGTCGGCGATGATGGCCAGGCCGTTGTCGCCGGCAAACGAGACCACCTCTCGGACGGTCTCCTCGGCCAGTACCGCGCCGGTCGGGTTGCCCGGGTTGATGACCACGATGGCCTTGGCGGCCACGCCGCGCCCCCGTGCGTCTTTCAGGGAAGATTCCAGCAGGTCCCGGTCCAGGGCCCAACCCGATTCCTCATCGAGAAAATAGTCGACCTGCACGCCGCCGCAACGCTTGATGGCCGCCGAGTACAGCGGATACTGGGGAATGGGGATCATAATGCCGTCCGACTTGTCGTCGATCAGCAGGTCAATGACGTACCGCACGGCTTCGCTGGCGCCGTTGGTGATGAATACCTGCTCCGGGTCGGAACGGGGAACGGTGGCGCCGTCCGCACCGTCTCTGCGGTCTATGAATGCCGCCACGGCTTCCCGGATGAACCGCGGGCCGCTGCTGTCCGAGTAAGCGCCCATCCCGGTCTCCATCTGCGACAGGTAGCGCTCACTGAGATCGAGCACGTAATCGGAGTGGAAGTCGTCATGTTCCAGTCCAACCGGCCCGCCTAGTCCGTCCAGGGCGCCGCCGTTGAACAACGCTTTGAGTTTCCGTTCGCGCTCGATGCGAACGGGATGTTCGACCAGGCTCAGCATCTCCCGGTAAAAGGAGATGGGCTGCTGGCCAAGTGCCTGGGGGTTGCCGAGATTGCACGGGATGATGCGTCTACCCTGTTGCTTTAGTTCGGCCGCCCGCTGGGGAATCGGTCCGCGCACGGCATACTCCATTTCGAGTATCCTGCGGTTGACCGTCATGTCCCAGGGCGCTTTTACCAACATGGTTCCCGGTTCCGATAGGTTGCATTTTCAGATTCACTTAGATTATAGAATCCCGCTTCGTGTTTGTCGATGTATAAATGACCGGCCCGGCGATCGTATTCGGCGAATAATTGCTTGACCACCCTTGGGGCACGGGGTAACTTCGCCCTGTACCGGACTCTATGCAGACCGTGAAAGGTACGAACTTTCCATCATCTCCTGCAGGCAGACTACCGCCATACCAGATCGCCCGTCGTATCGCGCCGGCCATGCGGCCGGACTTCAGGTGAACGACCGGCGAAGGGTGTGTGCTGGATAAACGCGGAGCGAGCGCAGGAGAAATCCGGGAGGAATCATGATTCGAAGGTCCTTCATACCCATGGCGACGGCCGCCCTGACCGCCGCAGGAATAGCGTTCCTGGCGGTCGCGTGTGCGGACATGGAAGTAACCGAGCAGACCGCTGACTCCGACGCCGTGATGGCGCCGATGTTCGAGGTGGACCCCCTGTGGCCCAAGCCGCTGCCCAACCACTGGATCCTGGGTTCCGCCATCGGCGTAACCGTCGACGCCAACGACAACATCTGGATCATACACCGCGGAAACGGCAACCCGAGCACGGAACTGGGCGCCGCGCAGGACCCGCCCGTGGCCGAATGCTGCATTCCCGCTCCGCCGGTACTCCAGTTCAGTCCCGAGGGCGATCTGCTGAACCATTGGGGCGGACCGGGAGAAGGGTACGACTGGCCGGGTTCGAATCACGGGATCACCGTCGACCCGATGGGTAACCTTTGGATCGGCGGCAACGGGGGCGACGATGCTCACATCCTGGTTTTCGCCCAGGACGGCACCTTCCTGAAGCAGTTCGGCGAACCGGGCGCGCGTCGGGCCGATGGCTTCGACGAGGCGGATCCGGCGTGGACCGGCAACAGCATGGACCCGGGGAATTTCGGGCGGGTGGCCAAGATCTCCTTCGACGCCTCCGCGAACGAGGCCTATGTGGCCGACGGTTACCTGAATAAACGCGTCGCGGTGCTCGATATCGAGACCGGGGCCCTGAAGCGGTACTGGGGCGCCTACGGCAACGAGCCGGATGACGCCAATATTGGTAGATACGATCCCGAAGCGCCGGCGGCCCAGCAATTCCGCAATCCCGTCCATGCGGCCGATCCCTCGAACGACGGTCACGTATACGTCTGCGACCGGCCCAACAACCGTATCCAGGTATTCAGGACGGACGGTACCTTCGTGATGGAGAAAGTCCTCTCCGGCAACACACTGGGCGCCGGGTCAACCTGGGACGTCGCCTTTTCAAAGGATGCGGACCAGAAATACCTGTACGTGGCGGACGGCCAGAACATGAAGGTGTACGTGCTGTTGCGGGAAACCATGGAAGTGCTGACCACTTTCGGAGACGGCGGCCGCCAGCCGGGCCAGTTCTTCGGCACCCACAGCATCGCGACCGATTCGAAGGGCAACATCTACACCACGGAGACCTACGAAGGCAAGCGCGTGCAGAAGTTCACCTACATGGGTGAGGGCCCGGTCGAGCAGCAAGACCAGGGCGTGATATGGCCCTCTGCCTCCCGATAGGCACGACGGATCGGGTCTCTACGCTCTCGGGACGACGGGCGGCGATCGGCCGGGTTGCCGTCCGTGTCCTGCTTTCCCTGGCCATAGTCGGGCTCACGGCAGCCATGCCGTCAACCGGCGCATTCGGCCACGACATCCCCTCCAATATCACGGTCCGCGCTTTCATCAAACCGGAAGGCCAGCGCCTCAGCATGCTCGTGCGGGTTCCCCTCGAGGCCATGCTCGACGTCACCTTTCCTCTGACCGGTCCCGGCTACCTCGACCTGGCTCGCGCCGACGAATCATTGCGGGACGCTGCCATGCTGTGGCTCGGACAGGAGGTGGCGATCTACGAAGACGGCACGCGCCTGGCCGTGCCCGAACTGGTGGCCATCCGGGCCTCCCTGCCATCCGATCGATCCTTTCAAGCGTACGATACCGCACTGGCATCCACCCGGGGGCCGCCGCTCCCGGTCAATACACAGATCTTCCGGCAGCAGGTAATGCTGGACGTGCTCTTCGAGTATAGGATCACATCGGATCGTTCGGAGTTTTCGATTCTCCCCGGACTCGAAAGGCTGGGTATGCGGGTCTCGACCGTGCTGCGCTTCCTGCCTGTTTCAGGGGGTGAACGACTCTACCAGTATACCGGGAATCCGGGCCGTGTCGTACTCGATCCCCGCTGGCACCAGGCCGCGTTTCGTTTCGTGCAGCTTGGTTTCACCCACATCCTCGACGGCATGGACCATCTCCTGTTCCTGCTGTGTCTGATCATCCCCTTTCAGCGGCTACGCGTACTCGTGGTCCTCGTTACCGCCTTTACCGTCGCGCACTCGGTCACGCTGGTCGCTGCCACCCTGGGCCTGACACCCTCCGCCCTCTGGTTCGTACCCCTCGTGGAAACGGTAATCGCCGCCTCCATCGTCTACATGGCGCTGGAAAACATCGTGTCGCCCGGTCTGCGTCTGCGCCGGCGCTGGATGGCCGTTTTCGGCTTCGGACTCGTGCACGGGTTCGGTTTCGCCTACGCGCTGCGAGACATGCTGCCTTTCGGCGGAGACCACCTGGCGGTCTCGCTTCTGGCGTTCAACGTGGGGGTCGAGATCGGTCAACTGCTCGTGGTCCTGGTCTGTGTCCCGTTACTGCGGTTACTCTTCAGGTACCTTCCGGGTGAGCAACCCGGGCAGACCGGGCAACCCGGGCAGACTGAGCAGCTCAGGCGGTTCGGACAACCCAGGCGGATCGGCGCGGTCATCCTCTCGGTCCTTGCAGGTCATACAGCCTGGCACTGGCTGGTGGAACGGGGTTCCGTTTTGTGGGAATTCGATGTACTGGCCACGACGCCGGACGGCGCGCTGTACGGGGTGGCTGGGCTCCTGGTACTGATGCTGATTATCGCCGCCTTCGCGGGATGGGCGTTCCTTCGTTCTGACCGGACGGGCTGGTTGGACCGGACGGTCAAGCCGGACCAGCCGGACCAGAAGGACCAGGCGGACCGGCCACTTGAATGAAGGTCTCGGACAGCGCGAACACGCAGGAGCTGCGCTCTCCGCCTAGACTGGGTTTCCAGATATCGACCGGAAAGGGTTCGCCCGGGATCAGGTGACCGTTGAATATGATCTGGGCGGACCGGGCAAAGAACAGGCAGGAGAAGACGTCCCATCCCTCCCTGAGTCCCGGACCCGGCGCTTCGAGCAGTTCGGGGGACTGCAGGCCGCCCCAGCGAGCGATGACCAGGTCATCCGCCGTTTCGATCGTCCACGCGGGCGCTTCGAGCACGTTGCCGCTCCGCGTGAAAGCAGCAGGCACTACCTCCAGTTCCATGTCGTACATACCGCCCCGGCCGCTCATCCAGGTTCGAACAAACGCGGCCAGGTCCAGGTTGTCGGTACAGATCCTGCGATACGGAGAACCGGTCTCGATCAGTACATAGGCCACGGTCCCTTCACCGGCCGAACTGTAGTGGGTATGCCAGAGGCTGACCATCGCGTTGTTCTCCCCAGTATCCGGGGGACGCAGGTAGTTGATCCAGTGCTGTCCCGTCCAGTAAAGCCTGCCCGGGTTGACGATCGGTCTGTCCATCCGGTTCCTCCGATGCACGTGTCCGCGATCTGCGTAACCGGCCCGCTATCAGCGTAATCTGCCACGGTCCGAATCCATGTAAACTGATCCGTGCACGGCCGGACGTCAAGGGAGGACTGGGAGACCGGCAGGCGAGGCCCTTACACCCGGCACTTCCGCATAAATCGCTTGCCCGGTTTCGATCCGTTCTGTACATTTTCCGCATCAGGCCTTACAGTCGGAGACCGTGCAACGCGGTCTGTTCGAGCAAGAGGCGGTCTTTCTCTCATTCCAGGAGCCAAACGGCATGATCGGTGATATCGGCATGCAGGAACTGATGGTGATCTTCCTGATCGTCCTGCTCCTGTTCGGCGCGGATCGGATCCCGGCCCTGGCGAGAGGTCTGGGCAAAGGGGTGCGGGAGTTCAAGCGGGTCGTAAACAATGCGAATACCGAAATCCAGCGCGCCATCGACATCGACGAGAAGGAACCGCCCCCGCGAAAACCGCCGCCGACAAAGGAATTGGACCGGTCTTAGGACAACTGAACAATAGTTCTGTCGAATGGGCGTGCCGGCCGGTGGGCGGTGCGCCCGTTTTGCATGATCCGAATTCCGCAGCGCTTTCCAAGATGACCGGACATGTCCACTGCCGCCCTTCGCAATGACGCAAGATGCATATTCGACGCGGCCCTTCAGGCCGTAGATCCAGCGGCGGCCATCCGGCGCCATGTCGTGCGTGAGGAGAATCGGCTGAACATCGGCGGCGACGCCTGGGACCTGGACCGGTTTGAGCACGTCTACGTCGTCGGGGCCGGCAAAGCGGGCGCCGTGATGGCCGGCGGCCTGGAATGCGTACTCGGCGACCGGCTCGCCGGGGGCGTCGTCAACGTCAAGTACGGCCACACGACGTTGCTGCGGCGCGTGGAGTTGGTCGAAGCGGGGCATCCCCTTCCCGACGCCGCCGGTGTGGAAGGCGCGGAGAAGATCGTCGAACTCCTGGCGTCTCTCGGCGAAGAAGACCTGGTGTTCTGCCTGCTCTCGGGCGGGGGATCCGCGCTCCTGCCGTTGCCCGCGGACGGGGTGACGCTGAAGGAGAAACAGGCGGTCACGGGTCTGCTGCTGCAATGCGGCGCGACGATCAACGAGACCAACACGGTCCGCAAGCATATATCGCGGGTAAAGGGCGGACAGTTGGCCAGGCTGGCTTCGCCCGCGCGGTTGGTGAGCCTGGTACTTTCGGACGTCATCGGGGACACGCTCGACATCATCGCGTCGGGCCCCACGGTACCGGACGAAAGCACTTATGGCGATTGCCGGTCGATTCTGGAAAAGTACGGCCTGCGGGGGAAACTGCCTGCAGCGGTTATTCGCCACCTGGATGCGGGAGCGAAGGGGGCCGTGCCCGAAACGCCGGGGCCCGGCGACCCGGTATTCTGCCGTACGCAGACCGTGGTGATCGCAAATAACCGGCAGGCGCTCGATGCCGCCCGGACCGAGGCGGAAAAGAGGGGCTACAACCCGCTCGTGCTGTCCAGTTCGATCGACGGCGAGACCCGGGAGATCGCACGCGTCTACGCCGCCATGGCCCGTGAAATCGAGCGGCATGGCGATCCGGTGCGGAGTCCGGCATGCGTTATTTCCGGGGGTGAGACCACGGTAACGCTGAAGGGCGGCGGAAAGGGCGGACGGAACCAGGAATTCGTGCTGGCCGCCGTGGCGGGCATCGAGGGGCTGGAACGAACCGTCGTGTTCAGCGCCGGAACGGACGGGACGGACGGTCCGACGGACGCCGCGGGCGCGGTGGCGGACGGACATACGCTGTTCCGGGCCGCCGAAAAGGGGCTGGACGCCGAGGCCTGCCTGGACCGGAACGACGCCTATCGGTTCTTTGAGCCGCTGGGCGACCTCGTCATCACGGGACCTACGCATACGAACGTAATGGACCTGCGCCTGTTGCTCGTCGGATGAGGACCCAAAGTCTGGAATCTACCATGATGACCGAAGCGCAAAGGTACCTGTTCGATCTGACCGGCTACCTGCACCTGGAAGGCGCCCTCGGTGAAGCGGATCTCGCCGAGGCGCTTGGCGCCGCGGAGCGGTATATCCGGACGCCTGCGGAAGATCTGCCGCCGGACTTCGGAAGCCAGGACGGACGCATCTACGACAACGGGTTCGCTTTCGACAAGTCGCTGGAACGGCTGGTTTTCCAGCCGAGCTACTGGCCCATCATCAAGGAGTTCACGTCCGGCAAACCCCGTTTCGTAAGGGGGTCCATGCTCGTGAACCAGCCCGGCGGCGGCGTCGATGCGGGATCGCTCCACTGCGCCCGCGAGTCCTACGGATGGCAGAGTACGCGCTACGAATGCCGGGACGGCCGTGTCTACTGCGATGATTTCGTCGTTTTCGTCTACCTCACCGACGTGCATCCCGGCGACGGCGGACTCGTGGTCGTGCCCGGATCTCACAAGTGCAATTTCGACCGTCCCGACTCGGTATTCGGCGGAGGCGACCTGGAAGACGACACGCCGCCCGGCACGATAAACGTCACGCCCAGGGCGGGCGATGCCGTGGTCATATCCGAACTGCTCACGCACGGTACCCTCCGATGGAAGCCGACCGACCGCAAGCGTATCGTGCTGGTGCTGCGGTACGCGCCTCAGTACAGCGGTGGAGGACCCTGGACGACAGACACCTTGAAGGCCCGGCTTTCACCCGAGACCAACGAACTCATGGCCCTGGCTTCCTATACGGAAGTCAAGGACGTCGCCCGCAGGCAAGTGGTCGCGTTAACCGTATGACCAGATCACTTCTCCGACAGCGGGCCTGACTCGACAGCGGGCCTGACCCGGCAGCGGGCCTGACCCGGCAATAGCCCGGACCCGACAGCGGGCCGGAAAGTCTCAAAGGCAAGGTACATGGACACAGCCTGGCAGGAACAGATCGGCAAAGAGACCGACTGCGCGTTCCGATTCGACGAAACGGCCAGGGTCCTGTACAGCACGGACGCCAGCATCTACGAAATCCAGCCGCTGGGTGTCGCGTATCCGGCTCACGCGGACCAGGTCTCCAGCATCCTCCGTTTCGCCTACGAAAGAGGCATTCCCGTCACGCCCCGCGGCGGGGGCACCAGCCTGGGCGGCCAGGCGGTGGGCCGCAGCATCCAGGTCGACTTCTCCCGGCACATGAACCGGATCCTCGAGGTCAACGTCGAGGAACAGTGGGCCCGGATCCAGCCCGGCGTGGTGCTCGACGAACTCAACGCCCACCTGAAACCGATGGGATTGCTCTTCGCGCCGGATGTCTCCCCGAGCAACCGGGCGAACATCGGCGGCATGATCGGCAACAACTCCTGCGGTTCCCATTCCATCATCTACGGGAAGACAATCGACCACGTGCTGGAACTCGACGTGGTCCTGAGCGACGGCACGCGGACGGCCTTCAAGCCGGTCGACGACCGCGAATTCGGGGAGAAAGCCGCATTCGGCGGCCTGGAGGGCCGGATTTACCGCGAAATCCACCGCATTGCCCACGCAAACCGGGACGAGATCGAGACGCGGTATCCCCGGATCATGCGGCGCGTGGGCGGATACAACCTGGATGAATTCACCGGTGACGGTCCCTTCGACCCCTGCAAAATAATCGTCGGATCCGAGGGCACCCTGGCCGCCGTGACCGAGGCGCGCGTGAACCTGGTGCCGTTGCCTGCACATAAGGCCCTCAGTGTCTGTCATTTCTCGGACCTGATCGAATCCATGGAAGCGACAGTCGAGATCCTGAAGACCGGTCCCTCCGCCGTGGAACTCACCGACAAGACCATACTGGACCTGGCCAAGGCCTCCCCTGCCGCCGCCCATCAGCGCGACTTTATCGACGGCGATCCGGAAGCCATCCTCATGGTCGAGTACTACGGGGAAACGGAAAGCGAGGTCACGGACCGCCTGGACGCCCTCGATTCCCTGCTCAGGGAGAAAAACCTGGGCTACGCCTGCGTCCGGGCCACAACCCCTGCCGCCCAGTCGAACGTCTGGGCCATCCGGAAGGCGGGACTCGGGCTGCTGATGGGCATGAAGGGAGATACCAAGCCGGCGACTTTCGTGGAGGACACGGCGGTCTTGCCGGAGAAGCTTCCGGACTACATCCGCGACTTCCGCGATATCGTCCAAAAACACGGCACGGTGGCGTCCTATTACGCCCACGCCAGCGTGGGCACGATCCACATCCGGCCGCTCATCAATCTCAAGGAAGCCGAGGGCGTCGCGCGCATGCGGGCCATCGCCGAAGAAATCCGCGACCTGGTTCTGGCCTACGGCGGCGCGGTCAGTTCCGAGCACGGCGACGGACTCGTGCGGAGCGAGTGGAACGAAAAGGTGTTCGGCCCGCGGTTGTACGAGGCCTTCAAGGCGGTCAAGGCCGTGTTCGACCCGAACGGCATCATGAATCCGGGCAAGATCATCGCGAACCAGAAGATGACGGACAACCTGCGATTCGGCCCGGCATACCAGGCGGAGGAGATCAATACGTACTTTGATTTCTCGGACGACGGCGGGTTCTCGCGGTCCATCGAGCTCTGCAACGGGGTCGGCGCCTGCCGCAAGAAGCTGGTGGGGACCATGTGCCCGTCCTATATCGCCACGCTCGACGAGGAGCACAGCACCCGGGGCCGCGCGAACGTGCTCCGGGCCGCCCTTTCGGGGAAGCTGGACGGCGAGGGGTTTACAAGCCGCCGGGTCTACGAAGCCCTCGACCTCTGCCTGGAGTGCAAGGGCTGCAAGGGCGAGTGTCCCTCCAACGTCGACATGGCCAAGATGAAGTACGAATTCCTCGCCCACTACTACGAGAAACACGGGCTGCCCCTGCGCAACCGCCTGTTCGGCCGCATCGAAACGCTCAACCGGCTCGGTTCCGCCTTTGCACCGCTGAGCAACCGCATCGTGAACCATCCCTGGCACAAGCGGATCCTGGAACGAACGATCGGCGTGGACAGGAGGCGGTCCCTTCCGGAGTTCGCCGAAGTTACGTTCGAGCAGTGGTTCTATCAGCGCGGTCCGGGTGGTCCGGGCGGTACGGGTGGTCCAGGCGGTCTGGCCGGTCCGGGCGGTCCGTCGGACGACACCGGCCCTGATCGACCGACCGTCGTCTTCTTCCCGGACACTTTCGTCAACTACAGCGAGCCCCATATCGGGATCGCCGCCGTGGAGGTACTCGAAAGCGCCGGGTACCGCGTGGTGTTGGCCGAACCCCGCGCCTGCTGCGGCAGGCCCCTGATCTCGAAGGGCATGCTGCGCCAGGCCCGGACGGCCGCCGAATACAATATCGCCCAGCTTGTCCGGTACGTGGACCGCGGTTGGGCCATCGTGGGCTGTGAACCCAGCTGCGTCATGACGTTCCGGGACGACTACCGCGACCTCGTGGACGACCCGAGGGCCGACCGGCTCGCAGAGGGCATGCTCATGATCGACGAGTTCCTGGCCCGGGAACACGGGGCCGGTCGCCTTTCGCTTCCGGTCGAGCCCATTGACCGGACGATCAGTCTGCACGGGCACTGCCAGCAGAAAGCCATCGCCGGCACGGGTTCCACCGTGGCTGCCCTGGAACTGGTGCCCGGGTACGAAGTCACGAAATTGAACACCGGGTGCTGCGGCATGGCCGGCAGCTTCGGCTACGAAAGGGAGCACTACGACCTGTCCATGAAAATCGGCGAAGACCGGCTCTTCCCCGCTGTCCGCGCCGCCGATGAGGGAACGGAACTCGCCGCGACGGGGACTTCCTGCCGGCACCAGATCGCCGACGGGACGGGAAGGACGGCCTTCCATCCCATCGAACTGATCAGAAGGGCTCTAGGCGACCGACGGAGCATCCAGCGTTGAACCGCGCACCCTGTTTCTCCACTTTTTCCATCGTCGCCCTGGACCCCGATACCGGGGATCTCGGCGTGGCGACCCAGTCGAAGTATCTCGCCGTGGGATCCGTGGTCCCCTGGGCACGGTTCAATGCCGGCGCTATTGCCACGCAGGCCTGGGCCAACGCGTCCTTCGGCCTCAGGGGGCTCGACCTGCTTGAACAGGATGTCGGCGCCATCGATACCCTCGAACGCCTGATCGAATCGGATGCCGGCCGGCAGTCCCGCCAGGTCGGCGTGGTGGATCTCGACGGCACGTCGGCGGCCTTCACCGGTACGGCATGCCAGGAGTGGGCGGGGCACGTAACCGGTCCGGGCCACGTCTGCCTGGGCAACATCCTCGCAGGTGAAGAGGTGGTCGCCGCCATGGCGGAAGCCTTCGAGGCACCCGGCGAGGAGGATTTCGCGGCGAAACTACTCGCCGCGCTCGCGGCCGGCCAGGAAGCCGGCGGAGACCGGCGGGGCATGCAGTCGGCGGCCCTGCTCGTGGCAAGGGAAGGCGGGGGATGCGGCGGCACCTCCGACTACCTCGTGGACCTGCGGGTAGACGACCATACCGAGCCCATCGAGGAACTGAAGCGCCTGTACCTGCTCCATGGAAGGCTCAATCCATGAAGTCCGACATGCAGCGCGCCAAGCTTGTTCTGCTCACCGTGGTTCACTTCCTGGTGGACCTCTTTTCTTCCCTGCTGACGCCGATTCTTCCCGCGCTCGTTACGCGGCTGCAGCTCTCCCTTACGCAGGCCGGCCTGCTCGCCGGCCTGCCGGCCATGACCTCCTCCCTGGTCCAGCCCCTGATGGGCATCCTGGGGGACCGGATGGAGAAACGCTATTTCATCATCCTCGGTCCGGTGTTCTGCGCCGTCTTCATGTCCGCCGTGGGATATGCGCCTTCCTTTTTCGTGCTGCTGCTGTTCATCGTCCTGGGGGGGTTCGGCACCGCCAGCTTCCACCCGCAGAGCGTATCCATGGCCGGCGACGTCAGCGGTTCGAGACGCGGATACGGCGTATCGCTTTTCATCGTCGGCGGGACCGCCGGGCTGGCGGCAAGCCCCTTTGTCGTGCCCCGCATCGTGGAGCGCTTCGGTCTCGAAAGCCTGGTCTGGCTCGCGGTTCCCACGGTGATCGCCGTACTGGCCATGGCCCGGGTCATCCCCATCCGGAACGAGGACCGGCGGGTCACCCGCCTGGCCGATGTGGGCGCTTCGTTCCGGCCGAACCTGTGGCCCATGGTCAATCTCACGGTTGTGGGCATCATCCGGACCATCTCCGGGGTCGGATTCGCCACCTTTTTCGTATTGCTGCTCAAGGACCGGGGCCTTACGCTGCAACAGGGGGGCGACCTGCTCTTCGTCTTCCAGGGCGGCGCGGTGATCGGCGGTTTCGTCGGCGGGTGGCTTTCGGACCGGTTGGGAAGAAGCCGCGTGATCTGGTCCACGATCCTGCTTTCCACCCCCTTTCTACTCGTTTCGCTCTACGATACCGGACCGCTGCTCCCCGTTTGGCTGTTCCTGGCCGGATTCATGAACATGGCGTCCAATTCTGTTTCCGTCGCCATGGCCCAGGAGCTCGTCCCGGACAGCGCGGGAACGGCCTCCAGCTTTCCCATGGGCTTCAGCTGGGGCGCGGCTGGTGGCGCGTTGATCGTCTTCGGCGGTATCGCGGACCGCATCGGCGTGGTGGCGACGCTTGAAGTGCTGGCATGGATCCCGCTGGTCGCCGTGGCGCTGGCCCTGATGCTGCCGCGGGACCGCGAATTCCGAAGGGCCGCTACCCGTGTGCGCAAGGCGGCCGCGGCCGTAGAGGAAGTGTCCTGATCCCTGCAGGTCGAGGAAGCAGGGGTCGTTGTATCGAAATCGAATCCGGGTATTACCGGCAGTACCCCGGTGTTTCAAGGAGACCCTTCATGTCCGAACGTGTCGTGCGGCTGACCGAACTTTCGGCGCTGGACGAGGCCATCGCCTCGTCGGCCGATCGTCCCGTTTTCGTCTACAAGCACAGTACCGTGTGCCCGGTGAGCGCCCGGGCCGCCGATCACTACTACGATTTCGCGGACGATTTCGCGGTCGGGGACACGGACGAGGACACTTCCGTGCCCCCGCCATTGTTCACCCAGGTCATGGTCATCGAGAACCGGAGCCTGTCCAATGAGATCGAATCCCGCCTGGGGGTCCGCCACGAATCGCCGCAGCTGTTGCTGCTCCGGGACGGGAAAGTAACCTGGTACGCCTCCCATTTTTCCATCACGGGCAAGGACATAAAGAACGCACTGGAGGATTGAGCATTGTCGAGACACGCCGTCATCGTCGGCGCGGGGGTGACCGGCCTCAGCACGGCCTACCACCTGGCCCGCAAGTCGTACGGAAGCATAACGGTCGTCGAGAAGGGACGCGTGGGAGACGGCGCCAGCAGCCGGGCCGCCGGGATCATTACGGGATTGCTGTGGTCGGAAACCGGCGTTCTGGCCCGCAAGATCAGCCTGACCCGGTTCAGGGAACTGTCCGGGGAACTGGATGGCTACCGGTTCCAGGACGTGGGTTGCCTGAACCTGTTTGACGCGGCGAGCTGGCCGGAAAGGGAACGGCTGTTGCCCCTGTACGACCGCCTGGGTGTGGAATACACCGTCATGGACCGGACCGAGATGGCCGCCGCCTGGCCGGACCTGGCGCTGACCGGTGAGCCGGTCGGGCTTTTCGATCCCCTGGGCGGCTACAGCGAGCCGGATCACTACCTCCCGGCCCTGGCGGACGGTTGCCGCGCCCTGGGCGTGGAGATCAGGGAAGGATGCATGGTCTCCGACTTCATCGTGGATGGGGGACGCATGGCGGGCGTCGTCGCCGATGGCAGGCGCATCGAGGCCGATGCCGTGGTGAGTACGGTTCACGTTTGGACCCTGAAGGTACTGGAAACCATCGGACTGCAGCTGCCCCTGAAGTCCTTCGTGCACCAGCGTTACGTCACGGCGCCGCTGCCCGCCCCGGTCCGGATCCCGGCGGTCAACGCCAATCCTTACGGGGGATACCTCCGGCCGCATTACGGACAGCGCTTACTGGCGGGCATCGAGAACCCCGAAGCGACGGAGTTTCGCGTACCCGACCGCAAATTCCGGATGTCGACGATTACCCCGCCGCCCGGGCTCGGCGAGGCCGCACGGGAAAACCTGCTCCCACTCGTACCCGGGGCCGGTCAGGCTGGCCAGGCCGGCTCATCCGGCCGAGCGGACCGGGCGGGCCGTACGGAAAGGGCGCGCCAGACAAACCAGGACGGCCGGACCGGCCTTATCGGCTGGGAAATCGAGAAGGCGGGCCTGCTGTCCTTCTCCGCGGACGGCGAACCGGTACTTGGACCCGTGGAACGATTTCCGGGGCTGTACGTGGGCGTCGCCTTTCATTCCGGCGGCTTCGCCTACAACCCGGCGGCCGGCGTATTGCTGGCGGGAGGCGTCGCAGACGGGAGACCCGAAATCGATATCGGGGATTTCTCGCCGAACCGGTTCGATTTCAGGGAGACGGAAGCCTACAACCGGACCCGGATCACCCACGGAGAATACAGCCTGTCCGGCCATTCCCGCCGGCATTGACAGGAAACCGTCCGACCATGGACACGAACGCGGAAAACCGCCTGGACGCCAGACAGATCGACGCGTTCCGCCGCGCCCTGCTCGACTGGTACGGCGAGCACCAGCGGGATCTGCCGTGGCGGAGGACCCGTGATCCCTACGCGGTCTGGATCTCGGAAATCATGCTCCAGCAGACACGGGTTGACCAGGTTCGGCCTTACTACGACCGGTTTATGAGTCGTTTCCCCACGGTAGGGCGCCTCGGAAAGGCCCCGCTCGAGGACGTCCTGAAGGCATGGGAAGGCATGGGGTACTACGCCAGGGCGAGAAATCTGCATCGCGCCGCCCGCCGGGTCGTCGCCGAACACGGCGGGCAGATACCCGAAGATCCTGCGCGGATCTCGGACCTGCCGGGCATCGGACCCTACACGGCTGCCGCCATATTGAGCATTGCCTTCGGGAGGGACTGTCCGGTCGTCGACGGCAATGTCGTTCGCGTATTGAGCCGCCTGTTCCACCTGACCGACAACCCGGCTTCCTCAGCCACCAGAAAGAGAATTGATGGCCTCGCCGGGCGACTCCTCGCCACGGGTCGGGCGAGCGATTTCAACCAGGCCATGATGGAACTGGGGGCCACGATATGCACGCCGCGCAACCCCCGCTGCGATGATTGTCCCGTGAACACGTTTTGCGAAGCCCGCAAATTGTTGCCGGACCCTTCCGTGCTGCCGCGAAAACGGCCGCGCGCACAACGGCCTCACCATCATGTCGCGGCAGGAATCGTACACCGGAACAACAAGGTGCTGATCGTCCGGCGGCCGACAGAGGGCCTGCTGGGTGGACTGTGGGAGTTCCCGGGAGGAATATTAAAGGACGAGGCAGTCAGCAAAGAGTTTCTGTGCAACGAAATCAACCGACAACTGGGCATCGACGTCCGCGTCGATCGCTCGTTCGCGACCCTCAAGCATGCCTTTACCCATTTTGAGATAACTTTACACGGATTCCATTGTACATATCTCGGTGGAGAAACAAGTCACCGTGAAAGCACCGATTTCCGCTGGATTCGGTTCGATGAATTCGATAAGTATGCCTTCCCAAGGGCGCACAAACGACTCATCGAAGCCATGACGGAAGTAGAACAAATACCGTAAACTACCTCGTTCCCAAAACCAAAGGCGTTAGATCGAGACTAATGGGTCAACGTACATTCCGCATCCCAGTCAAAGCCCTATCCCATTCCGCATGAACGGTGCAGGCCGAAAGCTGAACCCGCCTTACAGTAATCTTGGCATCGGACCGGTCGATTGCCACAACGGCCTCCACCCGGTCATCAACAGTACATTCGATAACTGGCGCATCACTTCCGAAGACCTGTAGGGGAGCCTGCTGAATTGAGTCGAAGATGCTGACCGGAATCTCAACAAGCTGGTATTTCCGTGGCGTGTTACCCATTTCATCCCGAAACGCTCGAAGCATGACGATCTGATCAACGGCGTCCCGGTATTGTCTGAACAAATCAAGTGTATGGTCTCGCCGACCTCTAGCGGTTCGTGTGTCCTGAATCCACGCAGCCTCCGTCAGTTTGGAAATGTGTAATGTCGTCTCGGATATGTTTCTGGCTGCAGTGGACTTAAGGGATAGTCTTCGAGGGTTTCCCGACTCCGGACGAACTACTATATCTACGAATCGCTGAGTTTGAGAACCTAGAGGATCGATTGACCAGCGCAAGTGTTCACAGGCGTTTCTAAACACCGTCTCAAAGGACGAAAGCCCCAATGGTTCGGTTGTTGCTCCATGGTGTACCGATAAAGCAAGCCCAAAGTATTCAATCCAGTCGGGTTCGCTTGTCAGCCATGTCCTCTAGATCGAATGCTGACACTTGGAGGATTCGCCAGAGAATCCATGACCTTTGCAACGAATTCGATCTTGACAGGAGAGAACGAATCGAGCGTCGACTTGAGTTCATCAAGCGTCATGGGGCACTCAATCTTCGTTCAATCAGGTCTACGAAAGCGGGCTTGATTTCAATCCCAACCCAATTACGACCGAGTTCACTTGCCGCAATAAGAGTAGTTCCCGAACCCGCGTACGGATCAAGTACGATACTATCGTCGCGGGTTGTGATGGCTACACAGCATCGAGCTAGCGAAAGAGGCATCATCGCGGGATGATCATCTGCTTTACCATTGGCTCGCTTCAACGGTTCGGTAAGGATCTCCCAAACCGTCCGCAGGCGACGGTTATGCGGTCCCTTGACGATTTCGTGATTGTAGAAATAGTCTTTTTCTTTGGACAAGAGGAAAACAGTCTCGTGCGCTTTTGTCGGGCGGTCTCGAACAGACTCCGGATGGGCATTCGGCTTGTACCATATGATTTCACTGCGAACCCACCAACCTGCATCCTGTAACGCAAACGCCAGTCTCCAAGGAACACCAATCAAGTCCTTTGGCTTGAGTCCTTCCGGTGTTGGCGGCCGAACTGACATCGCCCGTGCGCGATTTTTACGGTCTGGTGCTCGATATCTCCGATTGCCGGATGTGTAGGTATCACCGACATTCAGCCAGACAGTGCCATCGTCGCGCAGGACACGCTTTACCTGCTCAAAGGTGGAAACTATGCTCTTAATAAAGCCTCGTAAGCTGTCATCCCGCCCAATCTGTTCCGCAACTCCATAATCACGTAATGACCAATACGGAGGTGAAGTGACAACTGTTTGAATGGATTTATCAGGGAGTAGCTTAAGAGCTTTCGTAGCATCGCCACAAATCACCATTGGGCGGGAGATATCCTTTAATGGCACACCGTTAGGAGAATTCACTCGAATATGCGATTCTCGCTGCTCATTTCCCGCTTGCGGACGCCTTTGCAGGGATCGCTCGAAACGCGCTATCTGGTGTCCTTCAAATAACATCGCTTGCAGATCCTTGTCGCTCACAGTCCACCCATAGTTGTAGGATTCGATGAGTCTGTGGACGGTACTTGCCTTCACGTTTCAGTGAAGTCCAACACCTAAATGTCGTTCAGTGTACACTTGGCTTCGGCGCCTCATGTAAAGCCTCACGCCGGACGGGCGCAACCCCGTCCGGCACGGCCTACTTCCGGGCGACGCCGGGCACCACCTTCGTTCAGCGCCTCTTCACCGAGGATTCGGGACGGGCGGCCGGTTTCCCCGCGACTCCGTTGTTCTCGACGGATTCGTCCTGTCCCGGAGGTGCGAATATCGCACGGACTTTCTCTTCGATTTCCCCGGCGAGATCCCGCTGTTCCCTGAGCAACTGCCGCACGTTCTCGCGGCCCTGCCCGAGCCTTTCGTCATTGTAGGAAAACCAGGTCCCGCTCTTTTCTATGATGCCGTTGTTGACCCCCAGTTCGATCAGGTCGCTCTCTTTGGAGATCCCTTCCCCGTAGATGATATCGAACTGCGCCTCGCGGAAGGGTGCCGCCAGCTTGTTCTTCTTTACGGTACCCCGCACCTGGATGCCCGCCGAGGCGTCGTCCCCCTTGATGTTCCCGATCCTGCGCACCTCGATCCGGACCGAGGAATAAAACTTCAGGGCCAGCCCCCCGGTCGTCGTTTCCGGATTGCCGTACATTACCCCGATTTTCTGACGGATCTGGTTGATGAAGATCAGGCAGGTCCTGGACCGGTTGATCACCGAGGTCAGCTTTCGGAGTGCCTGCGACATCAAGCGAGCCTGCAGGCCGACATGGGAATCACCCATTTCTCCTTCTATTTCGGCCCTCGGGACCAGCGCGGCGACCGAGTCGATGACGATCACGTCCACGCCGCCGCTACGGACCAGGATCTCGGCCACGTCGAGGGCCTGCTCGCCCGTATCCGGCTGATGGATGAGCAGTTTGTCCATGTCCACGCCGAGGGCCCGCGCGTAGCGGATGTCCAGCGCGTGTTCCGCGTCGATGAAGGCGGCCATCCCGCCCAGTTTCTGCGCCTCGGCCACGATATGCTTGGCCAGCGTGGTCTTTCCGGAGGACTCGTTACCGTAAATCTCCACCACGCGGCCACGCGGCACGCCGCCGATGCCCAACGCCAGATCGAGGGTCAGGGATCCCGTTGGTATGGACTCGACGGACAGTAGGGGATTCTCGTCTCCCATCCTGATGATGGAACCCTTGCCGAACTGCCGCTCAATCTGCGATATGGCGCCGCTCAGCGCCTTCTCCCTTCCCGGATCGTTATCGTTCATGTCCGCGGTCTCCCCTTCGTTGATGCAAGTGAACGTCTTTTTGGCATACCCTGACCCTGCCCAATATGCCAAACATTTGTATAGTGTCAAGCGAATTTCGCCTGACTATAATGAAATGGTCGTAAACCGGGTGAGGAAACTTGGAAAAAAGTATCCCCGAACAACCCGAAAGTAAAGTAATTTCGCGCCGATCCGGCCTGTCGCCGTGCGCATGGGAAAAAAACAAAGAGGAAGGGCTTCGAAAGCCGTATATTACGGTTGTTAGCCCCTCGTCTCCGTCACCGGACTAGTCAACTTAAACGGAACGTGAAATGAATGCCTTCAAAACGATTATCTGCCTCGGAACGGCCGCCGTCTGCCTTCATTGGGCATCATCGGGCTGTGCGGGTACGGGCGCGCCGAGAACCATTTTCGACGACGCCGACAGCGCGAGCGTGAAGGCATCCGGTCTCGCTTTGATGAACGAAGGCGACTACGAAGGCGCCATCGCATACTACCGCCGGGCACTGGCCCTGGACCTGACGGACTCCGAGGCCTTCGGAAACCTGAGCGTGGCCTTCTACTACCTGGGCAGATACGACGAGGCGTTGCGGGAAGCGCTGCAGGCCGTCGTTCTTTCACCCGATGAAATCAACTGGCGGCTCAACCTGGGCGCGATCTATACCCGCAAGGGGAACCAGGAAGGAGCGGCGAGAGCCTATGGCGCGGCCGTCGATATCGCCCGCGGCCTGCCGGAGCAGAACCGCTATCAACTGCGGAACGCCCTGATGGGCCTGGGCCGGTCCAGCGAACTGTCCGGTGCGTACGACCAGGCGCTGGACGCGTACGAGGAGGCGCTGGTATTCGCACCCGATGACGTGGCGCTGCTGACCGGGGTCGGCAACATTTACTTCCGCCAGGGACGGTTGGAAGAGGCCGAGGCGGCGTATCACCGGACGTTGGCACAGGATTCCACGCACACCGTGGCCAGGTACAATATGGCGCTGGTCTACTCCAGGACGGGGCGATACGACGAGGCCTTCGGGCTGCTGGCGGACAACCCCGTGTTGGACCGGCGGCTCGAGAGCGCACTGGAAAGCAGTACCGTTAGCGCCGTGGACCGGTCGAAGACTCAAAGCATCGCGGCCTACCGCGCCAGGTTCGGGAGGATGGGCGGCCCCCCGTCTCCCGGCAGCCGGCAGGGACGTCGACCGCCGCCCTATATCCATGTGAGGGGGCTGACCTATTACGAACAAGGCGCGTACGCGGAGGCGATGCAAGCCTTCGAACAGGCCCTGGCCGAGGACCCCGGGCTTGCGGAGGCCCATCTGTACATCGGAAACATCTATGCGCTGCAGGACCGTCAGACGGAGGCGGTCGAAGCCTATGAAACGGCGATCGCCGTCGACGGGCAGTTCTTCGAAGCCTACAACAACCTGGGCACCATGTATGCCAACATGGATCGGACCGATGATGCCATGGACGCCTACGGGAAGGCGCTCGCGTTGAACGACCGATTCTACGACGCCCGTACCAACCTCGGACTGCTGTACGCGGAGGCGGGCAGACTGGACGAAGCGGTAGAGGAGTTCAAGAAGGTCATCCGCGCCGAAGTAGGCATCGCCGAGGTCCACAACAACCTCGGCATCGTTTATCTCAGGCAGGGGAATGATGAAGAGGCCAGCGAACAGTTCAACAGGGCCATCGCGCTTCGCGGCGATTTCCCGGAAGCCTACAACAACCTCGCGCTCTCCTACAGCCGGGACGCCGCCCTGGACGACGTGGTCGCGACCTGGCGCGGACTCGCGGCCGGATGGGCGGGCCTCGACACCTCGACCCGCGCAGGCTTCGACTGGATGCCGCTCCGTCGGGTGGCCGCCCGTTCCTCCGCCGTGGGCGGCGAAGCGCGGTCGGCGTACCGGAACGGGGTCGAAGACGCCTTCGGCCACAATCTTGAAACCGCGCTTTCACACTTCCGGGAAGCCCTTGCGTCACGGCCCGGATGGAACGCCGCGCAGCTGGCCGTGGCCGCCGTTTTGCTGGCCCAGGGGAAGTGGGCGGAGGCGGCGACAGCGGTCGAGAAAGCGATTGACCCGGCAACTGCGGATCCGCTGCCCCACGCCATCCTGGCCATCGCGAGGGTTTCCGGCGGCGATTTCGAGTCCGCGCTCAAAGCATGGGAAGGTGCGGTCCGCCTGTCCGGCGAACCGGACAGCTCCCCCCCGTTCGAGGCGCTGGCGGCGATGCGTACGAAAACGGAGGCCGCGGAGCGGGTGTTGCGCGCCCTGGACCAGGCTGTGTCGCTGCGCCCGCGGTTTACGACCGCGCATTTCAATATTGGCCTTGTCAACGATATCCTCCATCGTTACCATCAGGCCATACGGAGCTACCGTGAAGTCGTCCGCCTCGCCCCGGAGCTTGGCGCCGGGCATTTCCGCCTGGGTGTCGCGTACTTCCGGATAGGCGATTTTGAGAAGGCCCGGGATTCGTTGCGTGAGTATATACGTCTCTCCGAGGACCCCATGCTGCTTCCCCAGGTGGAAACTTTTTTGAACAGATCGGGATAACCGGCGCCGCTGCATGCCCGGAAGAGAAACCTGCGCGCAAATGACGGAAAAAACGCTCGAACAAGTCGTCGGGGAGAGGCCGTTCCCCGAGTATGCCGCCTGGTGGCCGGTAGGGAGCGCTTTCACCGCGTTCATGTCCGATGCCATCGTCAGCGAATGGAAGGCGCTGGAACCCGACAGCGACGCGCTGAACTCCGACATTGGCGTGCTGGAACCCGACAGCGGCGCGCTGAACGACGTCCGGGAAGACGCCGAAAAGTACATCTGGACGGTGTACGGCAGGCCGGCCAGGCAGGAGTTGGTGGAAGCCTTCGTTCACCCGGACGGCGATTCGACGCTGCAGTCGGGCGAATTCGACGCCCTTTCCTATGCGTTCTACAGGTCGGCTTTCCGGCACATAGAAAGGCATCCGGACCGCTTCGATGAGGGGCTGGAACGGGAACGCCGGCTGTTTACCATCCGGGTGGGCAAGCTGTTCTTCGACCGCCTGAATCGCCACCTCGCGCTGGACCTGCCCGACGGTCTGAACACGCCGGGTCAGCTCGAAAGGCTGTCCGCCGCCATCGACCGCGTCGGCCGTTTCCTGCACGACCAGGGATATCTCCGCAGTCATTTCGCCTTCAGATTCGACGTGGACATCGAGCAGGGAGCATCTCGAATCACGCAGCATGCCGATGACGTCGTCTCCCGTCTGGGGAAAGGCGAGCTGGCCTACGCGCTGTACGAGATGGGCTTTCCCGTCATCCTTCCCTCCGCGGTTTACCTCTACCACACGATCGGGGAGGCGCAGCATCATTCTTCCCGGACCATCGAGAACCTGTTCGGCGAAGTGGGATACGACGCGAGGGAGACGGACGACTTCGATCCCATCGGTTATCCATCGGACATGGTGGTGGAACTCTGGGAGATCCGCAGCCTGTAAAGCGCGCCCGGGAGGACCAGGACCATGAAAACCGCAAGTCCCGCCACGCTGGTGGATGTCGGCCGGTACCCGTTGGAGAACCTCGACAGCCGCGACGGCCAGGCATTCCTCGAATCCTGCCGATCCGAGCTCGAGGAGGAATCCATTTGCGTACTCGAAGGATTCTTGAATTCGCGTACGGTGGCCGGCATGGTGCGGGAGACCAGCGCCTTGATCCCGCTCGGCTACTACTACGACCGGCCGCGCACCAGTTACGAAGGAAACGACAATGTCGACCGGACCTGGCCCGCCGGCCATCCCCGGACCATCGAGCATGTCAACCGTTACCGCCAGGTCCTCAACTACCAGATCCCCAACGACAGTCTCGTTCGCAGCGTATTCCACTGGCCGGCCCTGACCGAATTCGTGCGGAACGTGCTCGGGTTCGATACCCTGTATACGAGCGCCTGTCCCCATCTCGCCCTGACGCTTCAGATCGCGCACGAGGGCGACCGGCAACGGGTGGCACTTCGATTCCAATAACGGCAATATCACGCTGCTGATCCAAGCGCCCGATACCGGCGGGGTATTCGAGTACGTACCGGACCTCAGAGCGGACCACGACGAACATTACGACGACGTGCGCGCCATCTTCGAAGCGCCTGGAAAACGCGTTCGCCGCACAGACATCCGGCCGGGAACGCTGGTGCTGTTCAACGGCAAGTACGCCCTGCACCGGGTGTCACCGGTCGGTCCGACGAAACGGCCCCGGATCATCGCGATTTTCAGCTACGACAAGCGTCCGGACCAGCTATTCTCCCGGGAACTATATCGAGATGGTACGCGGCTTCAGGCAGGGCGCGCCCACGGGCTGAGCCCGCGTCCATCAAGCGTAACGCTCGTATGGTCGCGCAAGACCTAAAGCCCGGAGTGCCAGGCCATGGACTTCATAGAGCCCTACGTAGTCGCCTTTTCCGACCTGGCCTGGTCCTACGTATTCTACCTGGTCATCGGCGGCGGAGCCCTCCTGCTGCTCTACAGCCGCTTCATGCCGTTCCGGTACGTGAAACACGCCATCGACCTGGTCCGCGGCAGATACGATGATCCCGACGACCCCGGCGACGTCTCCCATTTCAAGGCGCTGGTCAGCGCACTCTCCGCCACGATCGGCATGGGGAACATATCGGGCGTGGCCATCGCCATCACCACGGGCGGCCCGGGGGCGATATTCTGGATGTGGGTCAGCGCGTTCGTCGGCATGGCGACCAAGTTCTTCACCTGCTCGCTGGCCGTCATGTTCCGGGGACGGGATACCGCGGGCCGCATCCAGGGCGGGCCGATGTACGTGGTTTCCGAAGGCCTGGGGGGCCTTTGGAAACCGCTGGCCGTCCTTTTCGCCGTCGCCGGCGTCATCGGCTGCCTCCCGCTCCTGCAGCCCAACCAGTTGATTCAGATCGTCCGGGACGTCGTGTTCGCACCGTACCTGTCCTTCGAAAGCGGCCACTTCCGATTCGATCTCGTCGCCGGGCTGATCCTGTCCGGGCTCGTGGCCGTCGTGATTTTCGGCGGGATTACCCGTATCGCCGAAGTAGCCTCCCGCGCCGTTCCGGCCATGGTGGTCCTGTACATGGTCTCGACGCTTTGGATTATCCTGTACAACGTGGAGGAGGTTCCAGGATACCTTGCACTGATCGTCACGGACGCCTTCACCGGTGCGGCGGTGGCGGGTGGGGTGGTCGGCACGACCATCGTCACCGGGGTCAGACGGGCGGCATTTTCCAACGAGGCCGGCATCGGCACGGAAGCGCTGGCCCATGGCGCCGCCAAGACCGGCGAGCCGGTCCGCGAGGGCCTGGTCGCCATGATGGGACCGGTCATCGATACGATGATCGTCTGTACGTGCACGGCGCTCGTGATCCTCATGACGGGAGTCTGGCAGACGACCGCGGACAACGGGGTGACGCTGACTGCAAGCGCTTTCGAGGCGGCCATACCCGGATACGGCGCATACGTCCTCACCGTGTGCGTGTTCTTCTTCGCCGTTACCACCTTGTTGACCTACTCCTACTACGGCGCCAAGTGCCTGAGCTTTCTGATTGGCGCCAGGTATGTGAAACTGTACAACGCGGCCTACGTGGGTTTCGTCGTGGTCGCTTCCGTCGCCTCGATCGACGTGGTAATCAGTTTCGCCGATGGGCTGTTTGCCCTCATGGCGATTCCGACCATGACTTCCACCCTGCGACTCGCGCCCCGGATAATGAACGCGTTTCGAAGGTACAACGCCGCTCAGTCACCTGGTGAAACGCGGACCGGCCAGCCGTCTCAGGCATAACGAAGTGACGCTGGAAAAGCGGGAGATTCGGTAACATTTGCCCGGTTGTGTAATTGTTAAAAAACCAAACACTTTGTATTTACAATCTCGCCAATCTACTACATATTGTAATTACTACCTTCTCATCACATCATTATAACCCACATAACGAGAAGGAATACTATCGATTTCATCATCCAAACGTAAAGGGATTCTCCATGAAACACCGCAAGTACCTTTCATGGTTGGTCATTGGCCTGTTCGCCTTGGTTTCGACCGATGCCACGGCCCAGCGGGATCAGGAATTGGAAGGCGTCGATTTCGTCGCTGAAGAGTTGACCGTGACCGGTTCCCGCATCAGGGGCGAGGCCGCAGAATCCACCGCACCCGTCGTCATCCTCGCCAAGACCGAGATTCAGGAGAAGGGGCTCGCGTCCATCGGCGACGTGCTCCAGACCCTCACCGTCCAATCCAACGCCATCAACACCCAGGCCAATAACGGTGGCGACGGATCCACCCGGATCAGCCTTCGCGGACTGGGCTCCACCCGCACCCTCGTACTGGTCAACGGCCGCCGTTTCGTACCGGGCGGAACCGGGGCGAATTCGTCCGTCGACCTGAACTCCATACCGGCCTCCGTCATTGAGCGGATCGAGGTGCTCAAGGACGGCGCTTCGGCCGTGTATGGTTCCGATGCCATCGGAGGGGTCGTGAACATCATCACGCGATCCGACCTGGAAGGCGTGGAGTTCGAGTACTACCAGGGGGTCGCGGGCGCGGGCGACGGCGACGTCATCGACGCCAGCATAATCGCCGGATTGCGGAGCGGAAGGGGCAGCATCCTGTTTTCCGCGGGATACCACAACCGCAAGCCCGTCTGGACCGGCGACCGCGATTTCAGCGAGGCGGACAAGAGTTACGACTGGGGGGCGAACGACGGCACCTTCACCACCAGCGGCAGTTCGGCCACGCCCGAGGGCACCATCATCGACCGTCTGGGGCAGGAGGGCAACGCGGCCTGGCAGGCGATTGTGCAAAGAGCCGGCGAGGACGAGGGATTCTACTTCAACGCTCCATCGGGTGGCTGGCGACCGTTCAATTCCGCGGGAAACTCCCTGGACGGTACGGGCGACCTGTACAACCACCAGCCGGAAAATTACCTGTACACGCCGCAGACCCGGTATTCCGCGTTCCTCAGCGGGAACTACCTGTTCAACGACAACCTGACCGGTTTCTTCGAGATGTCCTATACCAACCGGCAGTCGGACCAGAAGCTGGCGCCGACCCCGCTGTTCAGCCTCAGTGAAGGGATCTCGGTATCGGCGGAGAACCAGTACAACGAGTTCGGCCGCGACTTCATCGACGTGCGCCGACGGTTCGTCGAGGCAAGCAACCGCAACTTCCTGCAGGACCTCGACACCTACCGGATCGTACTGGGACTGGATCACGAGTTCCGGGGCTTTACCGGGGATCTGGCCTTTTCCTACGGCCGCACCAGCGGGACCAACGTAAACGAGGGCCGGCTCATCCGAAGCAATATCGAAATGGCCCTGGGACCCGATTCGGAATGCGTGGGAAGTTGCGTACCCCTGAACCTCTTCGGCGGTCCGGGTACCATCACGGAAGACATGCTCAAGTTTATCCAGTATACCGGTATTGCCAGAGGCTATACAACGCAGAGAATCCTGCAGTACAACCTGACCGGCGAGCTGTATGAACTGCCGGCGGGGCCCCTTGCCGTGGCCGTAGGGGCATCGTCCCGGTGGGAAGCGGGCGGCTCCATTCCCGATCCCATTACCGCCACGGGCAACACCACGGGGAATAAGGAAGAAGCGACCGAGGGCGAATACTCGGTCCGCGCGGTCTACGCCGAGACCAGCATCCCGGTTTACCAGAACGATATGGGCGGCCTGGACATTACAGCGGCAGGCCGGGTGTTCGACTACGATACCTTCGGGTCGGACTTCACGTACGAGGCGGGCGCCCGACTCGAGCTTCCTCGAGGCTTGGCCCTCCGGTCGACCTACTCGAAGGCCTACCGAGCTCCGAGCATCGCCGAGATGTTTCTGGGCCAGAGCGACGGCTTCCCGCTGGTCAGCGATCCCTGCAGCGTCGTGGACGAGGCCGGCAATCCGCGCAACCTGACCTCCCAGCAAATGCGCAACTGCGCGTCCGCGGGGGTCCCGGCGGATTACGAAGACACCAGGGCGCAGCTCAGGGCCAGGATCGGCGGTTCCACCGATCTCGAGCCGGAGCGGGCCAATACGATGACGGCCGGCCTGGTGTACCAGCCCGAATTCCTGGATAACCTCGATGTCGCGGTCAGTTACTACGCCACCAAGATCGAGGATGAAATCGGCGCGCTCGGCGCGGGCCTGATCCTGAGCAATTGCTACTCCCAGGACAGCCCGTCGGACTGCGACAAGGTCCAACGCGACCAGGGCGGCGTAATCAGAAACATTTTCTCGACCGCCACCAACATCGGCGAGACGGAAACCAACGGGCTGGACATCGAACTGAATTACATCGACGACACGCCCCTCGGCCTGCTCTCGGCGCGGCTCGAGTCCAATTACCTCTTTGCCTACGACGTAATGCTGCCCGTAGCGGGTGGCTTCGAACTGGTTCAGGGCAAGGGTTATTACGACCTTGGCGTGTTCCCTACCTGGCGGCACAACGCCAACGTCGGCCTGAAGTGGGGCCGGGCGTCGGCGGGTGTCTCATGGCAGTACACCGGCGGTTTCCAGGAGTGCGAGGACGATGACTGCAAGGGCCTGTACCGCGCCGATGTGGCTACAAACCCGGCGGTACGAGACGTGGATGCGCATCACCTCTTCGGTATCCAGGGGTCCTACCGACTGTTCACCGGAGCCGGCGGTTCCGTGATCACGGTCGGTATCAACAACGTGTTCGACACCCCGCCCGCGGTGATCTTCAACGGTTTCCTCGGCACGTCGGACGCATCGACGTACGACTACCTGGGCAGGTACCTGTACATCAGGCTGTCCCATTTCCTGTAGGCCGAACGTTCGGTAAACAGACGGCCGGTATTGATCTACGGACGAACATGGCTGTGTGGCGGCGTGTTATTCGTGGCGCCCGCCAGTACCGGGATCCTTGCCCAGGGTGCGGACGACCCGGACTCCCTACAGATCGACTACGTCTTCGACGAACGGACGGTGACCGGGTCCAGGATCCGAGGCGAGGCGGAAGGTTCGACGGCCCCGGTGGTCATCCTGGCCCGCGAGGAGATACCGGGTCAGGGGGCTCGCCTCCGTGGGGGCCGTCCTCCAGTTGCTCACGGTCCAGTCCAACGCCACCAATACCCAGGCGAACTACGGCGGCGACGGGGCCACCCGCATCAGCCTCCGCGGACTCGGCGCCCACAGGACGCTGGTCCTGGTCAATGGCCGCAGATTCGTTCCCGGAGGCCTCGGCGCGGACGCCGCGGGTCTCGGAAGAGATCGCATCCCTTCCCGCGGGCGTCATCCTGAGCGATTGCTACTCGCAGGACAACCCCACCAGTTGCGGCCAGATCGTCCGTGACGCCGATACGAAGCTGATCTCCCACATCGTGCAGACCAATACCAACGTCGGCGAGACCGAGACCGCAGGCTTGGACCTGAGGGCCGCATACACGGCAACACGGCCTTGGGTATCCTTTCGGCGCGGCTGGAGGCCAACCTGTTGTTCCGGTACGACCAGTTCATTCCCGCGGCCGGCGGCACGGAAGTGATCAAGGCCAGAGGATACTACGACGTGGGCGTGTTCCCCCGGTGGCGTCACAGCGCCGCGCTGGACCTCAAGTGGCGGCGCGCCTCGGCGGGACTCACGTGGGCGTACATCGGGGGTTTCGTGGAGTGCGAGGACAACGACTGCAAGGGCCTGTACCGGGCCGACGTCGTCGAGACGCCGGCCTACCGGGATGTGGCGTCCAACAGCGTACTCGGTCTTCGCGGAACGTACAGGCTGTTTACGGGGGCGGGCGGTATCGTGCTGACCGTGGGGATGAACAACGTGTTCAACCAGCCGCCCGCGGTGATCTTCAACGGGCTGCTGGGGACCTCGGATTTCTCCACCTACGATTACATGGGCCGTTACCTGTACCTTCGGGTGTCGCACTTTCTGTGAGCGGCGGCAGTTACATTTCCTAAGACGAGTCAGACCTTCCTTGCGTCTTCACTCCTCGTCCTCAAGCGTAAGCAAACGGTGGACCTGGTCGTGTAGTGCTTCCAGGATTCCAAGCACGCCCGAACGATCAATTGGCTCTATATCCAGGTCGACACTTTCATAACGAAACTCAATGGCGAACGGCGTAAACTCCATAAGTGCACGGTAGGATTCAACGCGGACATCTTGTGCCGCAAGAAGATCCAGTAACGTCTTTAGATTATGGGTAAGGGGGTAGGTTACTCCAAGGAATGCCAACCAGGCCTTAAAGGACTTTTCCGCGGCCTGTTGGATGTGGAATCCGAACGATTCTTCCGGTACTCCACTGGCCATATACCGCAAAGTCAGGATATCTCTCTCCGCAGCATCCAGTAGCACTTGCGCGCACTTAGGGTCGCTCATAAAGAACCTTTCCTTCCCTCAATGCTCGTGCAAGGACATAGTTGAGAGAATCACGCCAGTACTCGACCTCGTCTTTGGAATAGACCAGAACGTCAGACGCAACCGGGAAATCGGCCAGTACCTGGTAGAGTCTGACCAGTTCCTTGCGCCGACTTCGACCCCGTCCGAATGGCTGGGCTTCCACGACGACCAGGTCGACGTCTGAATCCTCGCGTTCATCGCCTCTGCCTCGGGAGCCGAACAGAATAACCTGCTCCGGATCGACCTCGTTTACGATCGCCCGCACCATCTCATCGATCATGGCATTCGTGGAGGCATTCATGGAGGTCATCTCATGCGGTTCACTGGCGAGTATCAGCAAGTCGTGTTCATTGCAACTGAATCAGTATCGATCTCGTCATTCGAAACGACATCATCCGCATTAGGTGGTCGATGTTGTTTATTCAATATACCTTCGAACGATGCAAAATCAATATGGCAAGCAGCCCGACGAAGAACACCAGGACATCCCGCCACGAAGAACACCAGGACATCCCGCCACATAGTATGCTGTGTTGTAGTTATTGTCGTTAAGTAGATGGTTTACTAGTATTTAAGCTATTGCAATAATTGGCAGTTAATTCGAAGGTGGTTTGGTAGTAGGACCGGCTCCCGGATCTTCGGTTGGTGGTGTCTGCTCCCCGCCGGACTCGTCCGATCCGCTAGCGTCCTCCCCGCCGGTCTCGTCCGTTTCCCCTGAGTCTTCCGTCTCCCTGGAGTTCTCCCCACTGGTCTCGTCCGTTTTCGCCTTTTCCTGATCTCTCGCGTCACTATCCGCAGGAGCACCATCGCCTTTACGGCCCTCCTGGTCCGACTCGTCAGCTTTGTCCTCCGGCTCTTCGGAGTACCCCATCTCCACATCGTAATCGTAGATAAACTCATCGTCATCGGGCCAGTAGTCTCGGCCAGTGCGCTGCTCGCCGGCCGGGGTCGACGCATCCCGGGGAAGGGTCGGGGTATCGGGTTCGCCGGTGGTCAGTGCGGGCGGCTCCCCGTCGCCTTCCTCGCCGCCACCCGCTCCACCTCCGTCACCGCCGTCATCGTCCTCCTCACCTTCTTCCGCCTCTTCGGCTTTCCGCCGGCTGCGGCCGATCAGCGCGGCAATACCCATGCTGATGAAATACAGCACCACCAGCGGAATCGCCACGAGGGTCTGCGTGTAGGGATCGCCGGTGGGGGTGATAACGGCGGCGGCGATGAATATGACGACCAGGGCGATGCGCCACACCCGTTTGAGCACGCCGGCGTTCAGGATGCGAAGCCAGGTCAGAAAGGCCACCACGGCCGGCATCTGGAACACGACGCCCATGATGAGTACCATCTTGTTTACGAGTCCGATATAGAACCCGATGTCCCACTGGGGCTTGATGTCCGGTACATGGAGCTGCACGAAAAACCGGACCATGACCGGGATCAGGACGTAGAAAGCAAAGGCCGCGCCGACGAGGAACAGCACGCAGCAGAAGAAGATGACGAGGGGAACGTACTTTTTCTCCTTATCGAGCAGGCCGGGCGATATGAAAGTCCAGAGCTGGTAGAGGACGTAGGGCAGTACGAGGGCGAATCCCAGCAGCAGCGAGATGTTCACCCTGGCCGTGAACATGCCGGCCGGCCGGATGGCCTGAATCTCGATTTCGGTCTTGAGGTTTTCCTGGAAGGTCGGCGAGAGCAGGAAATTGATGATGTAGTCGGCAAAGGTAAAGCAGAGGACCATGCCGACCAGGATGGCGAGGACGGACTTCAGTATGGCCCTGCGAAGCTCTTCGAGATGTTCCAGGAAGGACATCTCGCCGCTGCGGATTTTCGCTGGGGACATGGCAGATCCTCTCGCCGGAAAATACTTGCGATAACGCGCGGTAAGTAAGCCCGGGCAGTGGTTCCTGTCAAGCAAATCCCCCGTATCCTTCGCCGCCAATGACCTTGACGAAAACATGTTCCAAACTTAGTTTAGTCGAGTCGTTTCAGAGGATTCAAAAAGGGTTGCAGTTGGTGGTGGACAAAGGATTCCGCCTGGCCGTGAGATCTCTCCGGGAGCCGCCGAGGTATGGACGACAACGGGTTGGTCAGAGGCGTCATTCTGACCTCGGATCGCGATGCTGCCGGGCCATCCGAATGGGAGAACTGCCCGGATCTGCTCCTTCCCCTGGCCAACAAGCCGCTTGTCGAATGGATGCTGTCGGAATACGCACGGGCCGGCGTTCGGGAAATGCTGATCGGAGCCGGCCGGGACACCGGCGAGATCGCGTCGCTGTGTGGCAGCGGTGCGCGGTGGGGCATGTCCCTCGCCTACCAGGATGCGCGGGACGTACGGGACGCACGGGGTGCAACGGCCGGACAGCGTCTGAGTCAGCTCGTCAGGGAAGTGGCGGCGTTTGCGAAAGATGCGCCGTTCCTGGTAACCCCTGGTCCTCAGCTGCCGGAATCGGCGGTATACGCGCAACTGGTTCAATCGTATCGCAAGCGCCGTCCATGTGCGATCCGTGCGGGGCGAAGTGCCGGACATACCTCCGGTAAGCCCGGTGATTCGGCTGAGAAATCCACTGTCTATTTGATGACGCACCGGATCTGCGATGCCCTGGCAAACGTAAACACCCATGACCATACACTGAACAGCCTGTTCGATGCGGCACTGGATGATCTCGCTGGCTGCGGCGAAACCGTATTGAGCATGAACGTCGACCATCCGACATTCGCCGTGACATCGCCCGAGACATACCTGGCATCGAATGAACGGCTGCTGTCATCAGGACCGGAATGCGTGGAGACGGCGTTGCCGGAGATCATGGACGACAACTTCTCGTCACCGAATCTCGTGACGCGTCCGCCGGTGATTATCGACGACTCGGCCAAACTCGAACGTTGCCGCATCGGCCCCGGCGTCAGTATCGGCCCCGGAGTTCGAATCGGACACGGCGCGGCCGTCGAACACAGCGTGATCATGTCGGGCGCCGATATCGGCGACGGCGCATCGATCTCCTACGCGGTCATCGGCAGAAACGCCGGCATCGAGAACCGGTCCATCCTGCACGGTAGAGCGGACCGCGTGCTCGTGGTCCGGTCCGCGTGAACGTCGTCCGGACCGGTTGAATCACTTCGCCGCTACCGGGCCCGCGTCAGGAACTGCCCGCATCATGCGCCGGAACCCGGTGAACGCGCGCGCTCACTGCTGTTATAACCACGGATTCCCTTGCGACCATGTCCCATCTCACTATCGGCACGGCTGGCCACGTCGACCACGGGAAGAGCGCCCTGGTGGAAGCGCTGACCGGCGTTCATCCCGATCGCCTCAAGGAGGAACGGGACCGGGGCATGACGATCGATCTCGGTTTCGCCTTCATGCCCCTGGGCGACGGGCGGGAAGTCCCCATCGTCGATGTCCCGGGCCACGAGCGTTTTCTCAAGACCATGGTCGCCGGAGTGAGCGGCATACATCTCGTTCTCTTCGTCGTGGCCGCCGACGAGGGCGTCATGCCCCAGACCGTCGAACACCTGGGCACGGTTAGGTACATGGGGGTCGACGCGGGCATCGTCGTCCTGACGAAATGCGACCTGGTCGACGAAGAGTGGCTGATGCTCGTGGAGGACGACGTGAAATCGCTCTTGACCGGCTCGTTCCTGGAGGACGCGCCGGTGGTCCGGGTTTCGTCGGTAACGGGCCAGGGGATCGGTCCGCTCAAGGAGATCATCGAAGACCGGCTGGAGGGCCTGTCCGTCGAAGAGGACGCCGGATACTTCCGCATGCCCGTGGACCGGGTGTTCAGCATGAAGGGCTTCGGAACGGTCATCGCCGGTACCGTCCTGTCGGGAAGCCTGTCCCGGGATTCGAACGCGGAATTGCTTCCGACCGGGACGCCGTTGCGGATCAGGGGCATGCAGACCCACAACGACACCGTGGACCGCGCCGTCAAAGGACAGCGGGTCGCACTGAACGTCTCGAATGTCAAGACGGCCGACATTCAGCGGGGCGATGAACTGGGCGCGCCGGGTTACCTGCTCCCGACCTCGATGACCGATGCCACGGTGCAGTGCCTGGAATCCCTGGAAGAAACGTTGAAGAACCGGCAGCGCGTTCGCCTGCACAAGGGCACGAGCGAGACCATCGGCAGGCTGATCCTGCTCGACCGGGACGAACTCGCACCGGGCGAGACCGGTTACGTGCAGCTTCGCCTGGAGAAACCCATTGTGGCCGAACGCAACGAGCGCTTCATCATCCGCGGGTTTTCATCCATGCGGCTGCTTGGGGGCGGCCGGTTCGTGGAGGTCTATCCTCAGAAGAACCGCCGGTTCCGCCGGCCCTTGCTGGACTACCTGGAAGCGGTGACCGGCGCGGAACCGGATGTCCTGATCGAACGGGTCATGGGGCACGCACACGGCGCACAGCGGCTCAAGTCCATGCAAGACCTCGTTCGATCCACGAACCTGAATGCGGAAGTGCTGGATCAGGGCCTGACACGGCTGGTGGAAAAGGGTGAACTCGTCCGGTTCCCGGACCACCGGTTTCTCCACCGGGAAGGGTACACGGGCCTGAAGGACGAACTGGTGAACCTGCTCGAAAAGATGCACCGCACCCAACGGCTGAAGGATACGCTGCCCAAGGACGCCCCGAGGCTGCAGCTGTCCTGGGAACCTCCTAACACCCTCTACGACAGGCTGCTCAACGACCTCGACGCGGAAGGCCGGATCGTGCTGTCCGGCCGGTCGATCCGGCTGGCCACCCACACGGTCAAGCTGGACGCCCGGGAAAAACGCATACTCGAGGCGTTCGAGGAGTTGGGCGAGGTCGAACCACCCGCTGTCTTCAACATGAACGATCTGCCGCAGGTCATGGAAGAACGGCCGGTGATCGCGAAGGATTTACAGGTTGATCTGAAAGCGGACGCGGATATGATTAGGAGCATGGCCGGGTATGCCATGGACCAGGGGATCTTCGTCGAGTTCGAGGACCGGCAGATCATGCATCACCAGGCGTTCGAGTCCGTCCGTCGGCACCTGGTGGCCTACCTGGAATCCCACGGCACCGTGCGCGCGTCCGAGTTCCGCAGCCACCTGGGCATTTCCCGGGCGCACGCCACCGCGTTGCTGGACTATTTCTGCGACCTGGGCGTCACCAACCGGGAGTCCGGCACCCACAGACTGGCGGAAAGGGAGCGTGTCGACGATCGGGTGGCCGACAGCGATCAGGCATGATTTTAGTCTACCCGTTCCGGGTTAACCGCGGGCCATGAGAGAATGCAGAAGCAGCATACGGGGGAGTGTATGGGTTGCTGGTGCGCCTCACGGACTTCAAATCCGATGGCGGGCCCTAAACAGGTCCGTGGTGGGTTCGATTCCCACACGCTCCCCCCAAATTGAGGACTGTGGTTGGAGGCACAAAGTACAAAAAGGGGTTGTCACCAATTTGTGGATTTTACCGCCGCAGTCACCACTGATTGCAGATAGATTTCCGGAAAGGAGTAACCCTTGACCCGGCAGCCCGGTCGACCGCCGGCAAGATCAGCCCAACCGGAAACGCAACCGGGCATGCCCATGGAAATCCTGGGCATGTACCTCTTCATCGCCAGCGAACTAATCATCTTCATCACGCTGCTGTTCATCATGTTCTGGCTGCGGTCCGGTCTCGTGGCGGACTGGCCCCCGCCCGACCAGCCTCGCCTGCCCATCGGGATCACGGGCATTAACACCGTGTTTCTACTGGTGAGCGGTTACACCATGCACCGGGCATACCGGGCCGTGAATGAGAATGCGTCCCGCCAGCTGACGCGGTGGCTGATGATCACGTGCGTGCTGGGCGTCGTCTTCCTCACGGTCCAGGGGTTCGAATGGATCCGGCTGATTCGCTTCGGGTTGAGCATGACCTCGAGCCTGTACGGGGCCATGTTCTATTCAATCATCGGGCTGCATGCCGTCCACGTGCTCGCAACCGTCCTCGTCCTGCTGTACCTCTGGGTCCGGTCCTCCGCCGGCGCATACACCGCAGAAAAGCACACCGGCGTGGTGCTGGGCTACATGTTCTGGCTCTTCGTCGTCCTCATCTGGCCCATCCTCTACGTACTGGTCTACCTTGTGTGAAGCTCGGCAACTGAACGTGAATTGACCGGTCGACATCGAGCGTGCCCCTAACGGCTCAGCGTCGTCAGCATCCCTTCAACGTTTCCAAGACGACCATTCATATCGTGCATTTCTTTTCTAATGTCATGAATTTCGTTTCTCACGTCACCTATCTCATTTCTTACGCCCGCAACTTCCATTCGCACGGAACTTATCTCTTTCTTCAACTCGTTTCGCAGCTCTTCTCTACCGTTCTTCGCTTCCCGCCAGAAGAAGATAAAAGCACTCAACATGACGGCCGGTGTAATCACCAGTTGTGCGACTTCCATTTGCGCCCTCCATATCGACTTCGCCTGCGTGTATTGATCCACTCCATTGGATGTTGCCTTCGGCGGTCCGCCTGAGGGGCCCGCAATCCGCCCTTTATGTGGAATGCCCTGACTAAAGGAAGAGTAGAAATAACGCGCTGCGACCTCGAACTTAAATACAACTTCGTCACCCGAAGTCAGAAGTCCGCTATGGAAGTCAGGTAGTCGTAGCTCTGGCGGGCGGCTTCTTCGGGTTCCATGAGTTCGGCAAAGGCCTGGTGCACGGTGACGTAGCCTTCGTATCCGATCTCTTCGAGCGTCCGCATGATGACGGGGAAGTCGATCCCACCCGTTTCCTGGAGGGGCACCGGATCGTGGGGCGCGGGTCCCCGTACCCAGGTGTTCAGCGTCATGGATCCGTTGGGGTTCAGTCGGTGGTTCTGCAGATAGACGTTGAAGAGCCAGGGCTCGAACCGCTTGATCGTTTCCGGTCCGTAGTCCTGGCCGCACAGGTCGAGATTGGCCGGTTCATAGATGATGCCGAAGTTCTCTCGCCCTACTTGCTTCAGTACGGAGATGGACTCCTCCACGGTTTCGAACAGGCTGCGGGTGTGGGACTGGTGAGCCAGCCTGATGTCCCGTTCGTCCGCCTCATCCGAGGCCCACCGCGCCCAGGCGATATCTTCCTCCGTCTTCATGCCGATCCGGATCAGGTCGGCGTCCAGCAATTCGGCCAGGTCCAGGTAGGGCGTGATGTTCCGAAGGGCGTCCGGGGCGTGTTCGTCGTTCGCGGGAATGGGGATGTCTCCCGTGATCATGGAGACGGGCAAAGCCCGATCGTCGAGTACTTTCCGAACCGCGGTGATCTGTTCCAACGGTGACTTTATACCTGCCTGGGACGCCCTCATGCACATGGCGGAATACCCGATCTCCTGAGCCAGGTCGGCCAGGTGTTCCATGGATCGGTTGGCTTCTTCCTTGTTCAAGACGGATTCGGCAACCCGTACGGACAACGAGAGTTCCATGATCGAGAACCTTTTCATTTTATAAGGTGACGTGGCAAAATCTGCGGTCTAACGCAACTGCACTTCGGTGCCGCCCGGCAGTTCGCGGCCGGTACAGGCCAGTACCTGGGCGGTGAAACGATACGTAAGGCCCCACAGCACGGGTCCATCGCCGTCGATGAGATCGATGGCGCATACTTCCCTTTCTCCCCATTCACCCGCCACCGTGGCCGTAACGTACCGGCTTTCATCCTGCAGATCGGCGAGCGGGAACCATAACGCGTTCCGGATCTCGTGGTTGAGGATCAACTCGGTCCCGTTCGCCAGGTGGAACACGAAGCCTGCCACGTGCACTTTGCTGAGATGGGTAGCCTGGTCGTCGAGGCGGCAGACGAAATCCGCATGGTAGAGATCGATGGCCGTTTCTTCCCGCGTTTCCCGGATGGCCGCATGCCGAGGGTTTTCATCGGAAGCATCGATCTTCCCGCCGGGAAAGCTGATATGGCCGGACCAGGGGTCGCCCTCGCGTTGCGCACGCTGGAGGAAGAGCAGTTCCGTTCCCCCGGCCGCTCCGCGGAGAAGGACCGCAACGGCCGCCGTAAGCGCGCCGGCTTCGGGATCGAGCAGCCTGCTCTGCCGTTTACGCAGCTTTTCGACCAGGATTTCTGCCTGCATCAAAGCACCGCTGCTCCCATTACTCGCCACGTACTCGCTCGCCTCGCGCACCCGGTCTGCTACAGGCTCGATTCCACTTGATACGCCCGACCGTTCAGGACCGGAAGAACACGACCTGGTTGCGCGGATGATCGGCCCGCTGGCCGGGACGCCGGTTTCCCAGGTTCGCATCGATGACCGGCCGGTTCTCCGCGGCGCACGCGGAATCGTCGATGGGAATACCGTCCTCGTAGAACGTGATACCCAACGCTTCACGGACGCGGCCGGACGTGTTGGCCCGCGCGCCATGGACCACCCAATGGCTGTGCAGGGTGGCGTCTCCAGCGGGTATCGCTTCTTCCACGACCGGTACACGGTTCGCGCGGATGTAGTCTTTGAAAAACGTTTCCGATTCGCGGTGTATCCCCCTGGGGCCCAAGACTCTTTCTCTGTGGGTGCCACTCGCGAAGCGGGGCGGCCCCATGTCAATGGTGACGTCCATGAGGGGGATCCACATGGTGAGGACGTGGTCCGAGCACAGCGGCCAGTGCGGACCATCCTGGTGCCAGGGCGTGATCCAACTTCCGGGCTCCTTGAACATGGCTTTGTCGTAGTAGACGCGGACTGCATCTACGCCCATGAGGTCGGCTGCTATCTGGCCGAATCGGGGGGACTGGATTAGCCGGGCCGCACGCTCGTCCGTCTCTCTCAGGTTGAACGTCTGCATAAATACGCGGGAGAAATCGTCTTCCGGCCGTTCGCTCATCTTAATCGTACCGGCGAAGCGATCGGAAGTGACCGACTTTATCACCTCGCGGTATTCGGCGATTTCATCCCGTGTACAGACGTCCCGGAGATGCACGTGGCCGTTTTCGCGATACTGCCGCACGTCTTCAGCGGTCAGAGGGAACGGCGAAGTAAGCCCGTTAACACCGGTGTGGTCATCCGCTGTCATGGCAGCAGATCCTTTCGCCCGGCATGATATCCCAACCGGGACAGGCTAACCGGAACAGGCCAACAAGGACGTTTTGACCGCGACGCTCCAACCCGTTCCGGGCACCGGTCAACTAACAGGCCGAATCCTGGATGTCAAGGAATTTGGCCCGTCACCGGGGGAGCGAGAGGTGGATCGAGCGGCCAGTTACCGGGAACGATTTGCACGCGCCCGACGTTAACAGGAGAACACGCCGCGTCCGCTCGATCGGTACTCGCCCGGTCTCCGCCCTGTCCCCGCCCTTGACAGGTCGTACCCGTTGATCTTTATTTGAAAGAACGCGGCGGGGCTACGTGAACACCATGGGTCCGCCGCGATTACCGTTTATGAAGGCCGGATTGCGGCGCCTGGAGCATGCCATGGATGAGAACGGTCCGATCCTCGAATTTGAAAAGCCGATCTACGAACTCGAGAAGCGCATAGAGGAAATGAGAAACTATGCGGTGACCGAGAACCTCGACGCCCTGGCCGACGAGATCCAGCGTCTGGAAGAGGAAGTGGCCCGTCAGCGGAGGAAGACCTATTCCAATCTGACCCGGTGGCAGCGCGTGCTCATCGCCCGCCATCCGAACCGCCCCCACACGCTCGACTACGTCGACGGGATGATGGAGGATTTCGTCGAACTGCACGGCGACCGGGCCTATGGGGACGACAAGGCCATGGTCACGGGGCTGGCGAAGATGGATGGTCAGCCGATCGCCGTGGTGGGACACCAGAAGGGAAAGAACACCAAGGAAAACGTGATGCGCAACTTCGGCATGGCGGGTCCGGAGGGATACCGCAAGGCCCTGCGCATCATGAAACTGGCCGAGAAGTTCGACATGCCGGTTCTGTCCCTGGTCGATACACCCGGCGCTTTCCCCGGCGCGGGCGCGGAAGAACGGGGCCAGGCGGAAGCCATCGCACGGAACATTTACGAGATGGGCCGCCTGCGCGTGCCGATCATCGTCATGGTGATCGGCGAGGGCGCCAGCGGCGGCGCCCTGGGTATCGGCGTGGGCGACCGTGTCATCATGATGGAAAACGCATGGTATTCGGTCATCAGCCCCGAACCCTGTTCCACCATCCTCTGGAAAGACCAGGAGAAGGCTGCCGCCCGCAAAGCGGACTGCGCCGAAGCACTGCGGCTTTCCGCTACCGACCTGCTTCAGTTCGGCGTCATCGACGAAATCGTGCCCGAACCCTTCGGGGGCGCGCACCGCGACCACGAAACAGCCATTTCGAACGTCAGAAAATCCATCCTAAAGGCTTTGCACGAGGCGGGCACTCAGTCCGTCGAGGAACGCCTGGAAGCCCGGCTGGAGAAGTACAGCAGCATGGGCGCCTTCGATGTAGAACCTGCCGAGGACGCCTCGTCGTAATCCCGCAGACGACCCGCCGTAAGCCGGAACCCGGGAGCGGGATCCTTGCCATTGGCCATTACAGACCGATCGATCATCATCGGGCAGGGCACACTCGGACTACGTTGAAATCCACGCGAGCGTTGGGGTTTTTGCACGCTCGGGCGACGTTGACACCTACGCGAGTGTACGGGGTTTCAGCACACTTGGACTACGTTGATTTCTACGCGAGCGTACGAGGCTTGAGCACACTCTGACTACTGAACCTTTCCAAACCGAACAGGCTCGTGTCGACGGGCGGCTTTTCATCAAACAGCCGTGCGGCCAGGATTTCGCCCAGTACCGGGCCGAACTTGAACCCGTGACCCGAAAATCCCGCCGCCAAGACCACGTTCGCATGACCGGGATGCCGGTCCAGGATGAAGTGGAAGTCCGCCGAGTTGGTGTACAGGCAGTGTTTCACCGCGACGGGATCCCGCGACAGGTGGGGACATCTGCGTCCGATGAATGCCCGCACCGCTTCAAGATTGGCGTCGTCCACTACTTCGGGGTCGTCCGCCTTGACGACCCGGCCGGTTCGGTGGCAGCCGGCCTTGACGCCCGGTACCCGTACCTGGGGCACGCAGTAGAAGGGATCGGAGGTGTGGTAATCGATCACGTTCGGCATAGCGCCCGCCTCATGCGGGATCGACCCGGTTTGCGGAAAGTAAGCCAGCAGTTCCCGCGTCGCCACCAAGTCGACATCGATTCCCAGCGCGTTCAGCCACCGGTCCGTCCAGCTGCCGGTTGCCAACACGAGAAAGGTACCTGACCAGGACCGTCCGTCCGAAGCCGTGACCTCGACGCGCTCTTCGGCCGGGACGATCGAAGCGATTTCCGTCTCCGTCAGGGCGTCCACGCCGTCTTCCCGGACGCAGTCCCACAGACTCCAGACCACCTCGTCTGCGAAAAGCACGGCGCTGTCGGGTTGGTAGATGGCTTCGCTGTGCCGTGGCAGGCTTAGCTGGGGAAAACGGTGCGCAAAGGTGGCACCGGCCAGTCGCTCGAAGGGGAGTTCGCATTCCCGCAGACGGGTTTCCAATGTCTCCAGCACCTCCGCGCCGGCCCGTGCCAGGTTGCAGATGCCGGTCCGTTTGAACACCGGCCTTCCCAGGCGTATTGCGAGATCCTCCCAGGCCCGGAAGGCGCGCGCCGCCATTTCGACGTACCCATTCTCTTCGTAATCGAAACGGATCATCCGGCTGTCGCCGTGCGAACTGCCGTGTTCGTGGACGGGCGCGTACCGTTCGAGCAGGAGGACGCTCAGCCCGCGGCGGGCCAGCACATAGGCCGTCGAGACGCCGACGACGCCGCCGCCGACCACGATCGCGTCGTAATGCACGGACTGCGGACTCACGACAGGCTCCGTGTCGCGCGGAGCAGGGTCTCCTGCACGAGCAGTTCGTGGGAAAGGGGACGGTCCGGCGGCTGTTCACTGGCGATGGTCAGCAGGAACGACGCCAGTTCGAGGTCATACAGCGCCTGACGGCTGCGGCCCGCCACGGGTACACGGGATTCGCCCGCGGGATACCCGTCCCGGGCTTCGTTCAGGACCAGCCGGATCTCCGTGCCCGGTTCGAAGGGTTCAAGGAGTATGGCGCTGCCCTCCGTACCGTATACCTCGTATCGGCGGGCGGGCGGAGACGGTTCCATGGCGGCGATATCCACGGTGGCCATGGCCTGCTCGTATTCAAACACACCCAGGCCGTTATCCGCGAAGGCGGGGACTTCCCCGGTCTCGTTGCGGAGAAACGCGGTCACCCTGGACGGGCGCCCCAGGATCCAGACCACCTGGTCGAGCATGTGGCCGGCCAGGTCGTAGAAAATGCCTCCACGGTGGGCGCTGATCACTTCGCGGGACGAAACGGGGACATTGGTCGACATGCGTGCCCGAATAGAAAACACGCTGCCCAGCATGCCCGACCGGGCCCAGTCGGCGATTTTGCAGAACCCGTCGTGATACCGGAACATGTACCCCATCTGCACCTGCAGGTTCGCCTTTTCGGAAAGGCCGACCACCCGCTGCCAGGCCGCCCAGTCGTCGCCGGCGGGCTTGTCGTACCAGGCATGCTTGCCGGCGCGGACGATCTCCTCCGTCTGGGCCAGGCTCTCGTCGTTGCGGCCTTCCGAAGCCACGGCAACGATAGCCGGATCACCCAGCATGTCTTCCAAGCGGTCGAACCAACGTACGTTCACATAGGGCCCGCCAACATGCTCCAGGGCGGACCTTCGCCCCGCATCCGGCTCATAGACCCCGGCGCACTCTACATCGGGATGGGTCAACATGGATTGAAGCTTGCCGGCGGCATGCCCGTGACCGGTGCCGTACTGCGCCATGCGAATTGCCATTTGGGGTTCCTCTGATTACGTGGTATCGTGTCGTTTCCTGTGTTTCCGAGAAGTAAACAACGGTCGTGCCATCGTCAAGCGAATTCGGGCGGACATCGGACTTGACATCGGATGTGGTTTCCGCTACGTTCGGTCCAATCTTTCCACGAACCGGACGCCCGGCCATAATCGTAAAAACAAGGAGTCGATGCGTGTCCCTGACCCAGGCGCAGATCGACGAGTTCAGAGCGGCAGGATTTCTCAACGTCGGCCGTGTCTATACCGATGAAGAGTCGGACGCGTTGCGGGGCCGCCTGATGACCGTCATCGCGGGCACATCCCGCGGCAAGGCAGAGGCGGTTCGGAACATAGCCGGCGAGGAACTGGAAGCGGACAGGGACGTCGTCATTCAGGTCGTCAATACCTGGCAGGCGGATGACGGGTTCAGGGGCCATCTCTACCACCCGGAGATCTGCCGCATGGCCTGCGAACTGATTGGTACCGACGTGCTCCGGGTGTGGCACGACCAGATCCAGTACAAGCCGCCTCGGCGCGGCGGTGCCACCGACTGGCACCAGGACCATCCATACTGGCCGATCATCCAGCCGGCGGACCTGGTGAGCGCCTGGGTGGCGCTGGACGACGCCACCGTGGAGAACGGCTGCATGCGCATGGTGCCCCGCAGTCATCACTGGGGATCCCACAAGGGCGGTACGATCGGGACGAACGAAGACGGTTTCACCCCTGATCCCGACCGGTCCCTCATCCCGGATGGCGAAGAGGTGGAAATCGTCCCCTGCGAGGTGAAGAAGGGCGAGTGCATGTTCCACCACTGCCTGACCTGGCACGGCAGCCCTCCCAATCCGTCCTATAATGGCCGGCCCGCCATCGCGGTGCATTACATGCCGGGATGGACAAGGTACGAACCCTCCAGATCCCATATCATGGAACGTCGGGTCGACGTCGGGCCCGGCGATCTGCTGACCGGCCATTACTTTCCCACCGTATGGGATCACGGCCCGGTCGAACCGCCGGCGCACTGGTTCGAGGAAGCTTCGAGCGGCGGACAACGGCGAGAAACGGGTTGAATCCGTGCCGGAAACATCGGAAATAGCCAGCAACGTAAACACCGCTTCCCGCCCCGGCGCACTGCGCATTACCGACCTGCGCACCGTGACCATCGGCGCATCAACGATCATCAGGCTCGATACCAACCAGGACATCCACGGCCTCGGAGAGGTGCGGGACGGCGCCAGCAAGACCTACGCCCTGGCCCTCAAGTCGCGCATCCTGGGCGAAAACCCATGCGACGTAGACCGGGTCTTCCGGAAGATCCGCCAGTTCGGCCACCACGCCCGGCAGGCCGGCGGTGTCTGTGCCATCGAGATGGCCCTGATGGACCTCGCCGGCAAGGCCTACGGCGTGCCGGCCTATCAACTGGCAGGCGGCAAGTTCCGGGACCGCGTGCGTATCTACTGCGACACGACGTCGACCCCGGACGGCGAAGAGATGGGACGCCGCCTGAAGGAACGCATGGACCGGGGGTTCACCTTTCTGAAGATGGACGTGGGCATCGGCCTGTTGAAGGACATACCCGGTACCCTGTCGGCCCCTTCCGGGATGCTGGACACCCTGCACATCATGCATCCCTTCACGGGCATCAGGCTGACGGAGAAGGGCATCGGCCTGCTGTCGGACTATGTGGCCGGGGTCCGCGACATCGTCGGTTACGAGATCCCGCTGGCCGTCGACCACTTCGGACACATCGGCGTGGAGGACTGCATCCGCCTGGGCAAGGCGCTGGACCGCTACAACCTGGCCTGGTACGAGGACATGGTCCCGTGGCAGTTCACCGAGCAGTACGTCCGCCTGCGCGACGCCTGCGACACGCCGATCTGCACGGGCGAGGACATCTATCTCCGGGAAGGGTTCATGGACCTTTTCGAAAACCGGGCCATTTCGGTGTGTCATCCCGACCTGGCCACTTCGGGCGGCATACTGGAAACCAAGAAGATCGGCGATACGGCCCAGGAATACGGCATCTCCATGGCGCTGCACATGTCGGCCATGCCGGTCGCCCAGATGGCCAGCGTGCACTGCGCCGCGGCCACGGAGAACTTCATCGCCCTGGAGCACCACCACGTGGACGTGCCCTGGTGGGACGACCTGGTGGCCGGTCTGCCGAAACCGGCGGTCCAGGACGGGTTCATGACGGTACCGGACGCGCCGGGCCTTGGGATCGAACTGAATGAAGAGGCCATACGCGAGCACATCAGCGAGAAAGATCCCGGATTCTTCGAACCCACCGACGCGTGGAACGAGTTGCGATCCCACGACCGACTGTGGAGTTAGTGGATCGGCCGAAGTTCCGAAGGAGAGAAAGATGTCCATACCCGTTGTCGGGGCCGCGCCTGAACCCTTTGAACCCGATCCCTGCCTGGCGCTCACCGAAGCGCAACGGCATCAGTTCGACGAAGACGGCTTCATCCTGATCGAGGACGCCCTGTCGCCGGATCATGTCGACCGGTTGATCGGCGTCGTCGACGCGCTTTACGAGAAACACCGCAAGGGTCATGGTACCTCTCCGGACGCCGCGTACCAGATCCGCAATGCCCTGGCCCTCCACGACGAACTTTTCGCGTTGATCGAGTCCCGGAAGATCCTGCCGCTTGTCGTGGACGTCATGGGCGTCAACATCCAGATCCGTACGTCGCACGTGGACGTTAGGCCGCCCATGAAGAACCACGTCGAGGGTGAGTTGGGAGCGTCCGGGAGTTTCTTCCCCTGGCATTCCGACGGACCCAACTACGGCTACCCGATTACGAAGGGCGTCATCCCGTTCTTCGAGACGAAGGTCGGGTACTATCTCACCGATCTCACCGAGCATAACAGCGGTGCCATCTGCGTGGTGCGCGGCAGCCATCTCCGTTCGCCCAGCCTGATTCACGATCCGGATTACGACATCCACCCGGAGGACATCGTCGAGGTGAACGTCCGTCCAGGAACCGCCATGGTCTGGCGCACGGCCCTGTGGCACTGCCTGACGCCCAACCTGTCCGACCGCACCCGGAAGTGCCTCTACTACGGATACAACTACCGCTGGGCGCGCCCGGGGGACTACGACCGCCAGGACGCCGAACTGCTGGCCCGCTGCACGCCGGTCCAGCGGCAGTTGCTGGGGTCCAACACCACGGAAGACGGCGTGGTCTACCAGGACGGCGACCCGGCCCATCCGGCTTCCAGGTACTGGCGACCGGAGCCCGGCGACGTACCTTTGGAAGCATGGGCGGAAAGACAGATGAAGAAAAAGAGGGCCAGGGACTGGAGGCGATGGAAACGGAGGAACACCCTGCCCCTCGGCGTCGTGGGTGCGCCCCTTACAGAGGCGGAAGGAGGTCAACCGGGGGAGCCGGAGTAATCATGCGGCAGAGATGCAGTAATCGAGGGTTCAGGAGGCAGCCATGACTGAAGCGGAAATCTTCGAATTCGACCTCAACGGCTACATCATGTACCGGGATGTGCTGACCCGGGACCAGGTCGACCATATGAACGCAGTGCTCGATAGGCACCTCACCGATGAATCCTACAATTTTCGTTTCCTGGAACTCGACCCCATGTTCATGGAGGTCATGGCCCTGCCCCGGACGCTGAATATCCTAAAAACGATGATCGGTGGATGGATGCGCCTGGACCACGCCTACGGGCTCCAGATGGATACGCGCTCCGAGGAACGCGGCGATGTCAGGCCAAACCTCCACGGCGGGCCGCTGGAAGACAACGGCGAGCACCATTACCAGTGGTTCAACGGAAAGATGTACAACGGGCTGACCGTCGTCATGTATGCCCTCAAAGACGTCAATCCCGGCGACGGCGGCTTCATCTGCGTGCCGGGCAGCCACAAGACCAACATGGACTTCAAGCCGGCGGCGGACTCGCATTTGGTCGTGAATCCCATCTTCAAGACCGGCGATATGCTGATCTTCACGGAAGCGCTGGTCCACGGGACCGACACCTGGACCTCGCCTGACAAGCGGCGCTCACTGCTCTACAAGTACTCGCCAGGACACTCCACGTGGGCCATACCGGAGAACTGGGAAAAGCTGCAGGCGCTCGCCGCCAGCGACCTGCAGCGCGACCTGCTCAGGGCGCCCAGTATCGAGGGCCGCACGCCGGTGGAAATTCCGGAAGTGTGAGGCAACCCATGACCGAAGCCGAGATCTTCGAATTCGACCTCAACGGATACATCGTCTACAAGGACATGCTGTCCCGCGACCAGGTCGACCATATGAACGGGATCCTGAACGAACACCTGCCGGATGAGACGCACGGATTTCAGTTCCTCACGCTCGATCCGGTTTTCATGGAACTCATGGCCCATCTCCCCACGCTGCGTATCATCCGCACGATGATCGGGCAGTGGCTGCGGCTGGACCACGCCTACGGGCTTCAGATGGACCGGCAGTCCGTGGAGCGGGGTCACGTGCGGCCGAACCTGCACGGCGGTCTCAGACATGACCACGGAGAGCACCAGTACCAGTGGTTCGACGGACAGATGTACAACGGCTTGATCGTGGTCATGTACGCCCTGGAGGACGTCCATCCCGGCGACGGAGGACTCATCTGCGTCCCGGGCAGTCACAAGGCCAACTTTCGGTACCGCCCGCCCGTGGATTCCCACCTCGTCGCGAACCCTTCCTTCATGGCGGGGGACATGCTCATCTTCACGGAAGCGCTGGTCCACGGCACGACCACGTGGATTTCCGAACAGCGGCGCCGCGCCTTGCTGTACAAGTATTCGCCCGGGTATTCCGCGTGGGCTTCCGCCGAAAGGCTGGACGAAGCGCGCGAGCTGGCCGCCAACGACCTGCAGCGCGACCTGCTCCGCCCGCCGAGCGTAGGCAAGCGGACGCCCTTAGAGATTCCGGAAGAGTGAGTAATGTTACAGCGCCGAGTCACAGGAGGCAGGAATGAACGTCCGGGAAGAATACCGGTATAACCGGTTGACCTGGGAGGATATGAACGAGGCGATCGGCATGCAGAAGGTGGTGGTCCTGCCCACGGGTTCCACCGAGCAGCACGGCAAACACCTGCCGCTGGACACGGACGCTTTCCTTGTCGAATCGGTCTGCCATGAACTGGGACGCCGCATCCCCGACCGCGTCCTCGTCCTGCCCACGGTCTCCTACGGCCTCAACCTGCACCACATCGATTTCCCGGGCACGATCCACATCGAGCCCGAGGTTTTCATCGCTTTCTGCCTGAACATCACCAAGAGCGTGGCCTACCACGGCTTCGAGAAGATCCTGATCGTAAACGGCCATGGCTCCAACGCGCCGATGATCGACCTGATCGCCCGGAAGACGGTGCTGTCCACGGAGTCGCTGTGTTTCGCCGCAAACTATTTCACCTTCCTGATCGATGCCTTCAACGAAGTCAGGGAATCGGAGGTGTTGGCCCACGCCGACGAACTGGAGACGTCCCTGTACCTGCACCTGGCCGGCGATCGCGTCAAGATGGACAAGGCCGCGCCGGACACGGACCGGGTGGGGAAGTACTTCTCCTCCGACAGCACCGGTACCGTGCGATTCAATGATTTCTGGGGCCGATGGACGGGCCTGGGTGTGCACGGAGATCCGACGCCGGCGACGCCCGAGAAGGGAAAGGTGATCTTCGATGCGTCCGTGGAAGGGCTGATCGAGCTGGTCGGCGATATCAAGAAATGGCCGATCGAGCAGCGCAGCGATCAGCACGCGGGGCCGGTGCAGCGCGGGATCCGGTGGTGAATCCCATTAATAGCTCAGGAATCCCCCGTCCACCAGCCACGTAGCCCCGGTGACGAAACTCGCCTCGTCGCTGGCCAGGAACACGGTCACGCGGCCGATTTCCTCCGGCGTTCCCCGACGGTCCAGGGGCGTGTCGCGGAAGAACCTTCCCGTAGCGCCCCGCCCTACCGCGTCCTCCCTCGGCTGGTCGCTTTGCTCCGTGTGAATATCGCCCGGCGCGATGCTGTTCACACGGATGCCGTGCGCCGCCAGTTCGATGGCCGCGGACTTGGTGAGGCCGTCCAGTCCCGCCTTGCCGGCACAGTAGGCGGAGGCACCTTCCTGCGCGGCGAACTGAGCGACGGACGAGATGTTGATGATGGAACCGCCCGTTCCCCGGTCGATCATCCGGCGGGCCGCCTCCTGCGTCCCGATGAATGCGCCGGTCAGGTTGATGTCGAGGACGCTGCGCCAGTGTTCGTCCGTCTCCTCCATGAAGGGCCGCAGTTCCAGGGACTTACCCGTCAGCGCGGCATTATTGACCATTACGTCCACGGGGCCAAGCAACGATCCCGCCTGGTCCAGCAGGGCGGCGACGTCCTCCCTCCGGCGCACGTCGCAACGGTGCGCCTGGGCGGCAAAGCCCTGGTCCCGGAAGCGTGCGGCCTCGCGTTCGGCGATCTCGACCCGGCGCTGGGCGATCATCACGGCGGCCCCCGCTTCGAGACAGCATCTGGCGATACCGAGACCGATGCCGGTGCCGCCTCCGGTGACGACCACGACTTTGCCTTTCAACCGGTCGCTCATACGCGCTTCAATCCTTGCTCCGTGACGCATCACCGCTCCGTGACCCGTCCTTGTTCCGTGACCCGTCCTTGTTCCGTGACCCGTCCTCGTCCATACGGCGCGCGATTTCGCCGGCCGCGGCTTCGACCAACGGGAACGCCCGTTCCGCCAGCGTACGCAGGTCGAGCAGAAAACGGTCTCCCGACAACCGGCCGAATATGGGGGGCGACTGCCGTCTGAACGCGGCGGCGAGTTGCCTGTTCGTCCATCCCACGGGCCGAAGCGCCACGACGCGGGACGGGAGTGGCTGGACCGGCAGGGCGCCGCCTCCGATTTCGGCGGAGGATTCCTCCACAGACACGCCGACGTGGTGGTTGAAACGGTCCGCGAGGCGTTCAGCGAGTCGATGCGCCCTGGAATCGAGCTCGCCGGCCGATACGGCAATCATACCCGTAACCGCGTGGCAATCCGCGAGCCTGTCCGGATCGGTAAACAACTCCAGGGTGGCCTGCAGAGCGGCGTAGGCCATCTTGTCCGCGCGAAAGGCCCGCATCAGCGGGTCCTTCTTCATCCTGTCGAGGAGATCCCGCCGGCCCGCGATGATCCCGGCCTGGGGACCGCCCAACAGCTTGTCGCCGCTGAAGCAGACCACGTCTACGCCCCTGTCGAGCACTTCCCGCACCGTGTGTCCGCTGTCCAGGCCGTGCTGACCGTACGCGGCCAGGTCGACCAGGGCGCCGCTTCCTTGGTCGTACACGACCGGTATGTCCCGCTCGCGGCCCAGTGTCGCCAGTTCGTCGAGGGAAGCCGAGACGTCCATGCCGGCGAGATCGAAGTTGCTTCGGTGGACGGCCATGATGAGGGCCGTCCGATCCGTGATGGCCGCGCGGCAGTCGTCCAGTTCGGTGTGATTGGTCGCCCCCACACCAACGAGGCGGGCCCCGCCCGCGGCCATGACGTCCGGCATGCGGAAGGACCCTCCGATTTCCACCAGTTGTCCCCGGGAAATGATGACTTCGCGGTCCTGCGCCAGGGCGTGCAGGATCAGCATGACCGCGGCGGCGTTGTTGTTCACCACGATGGCCGATTCCGCTCCGGTCAAGGCGCACAGCAACCCGGAAACCAGGTCGTGGCGCGAACCTCGCTTGCCCGTCCCGGCATCGATCTCCAGCGTGCAGTATCCCTCGACCGCGTCGACCACGGCCCGCCGTGCCGCCTCGGACAGCACGGCCCGCCCCAGCCCCGTATGGAGAATCACGCCCGTACCGTTCACGGCGGGTGTCAACGCACCGGCCGGTGGTCCAGTCGCTGATGGATTAACCTGGTCTGGCATAAGATATGAGGTCGGCTTTCGTGGCTACCATCGGCCGGCGATCGCTTGCGTCATCCGCGCCTTGAAACGGTCCCAGGGGAACGCGGGTCCGGGATCGATCTTGCGATCCGGCGCGATGTCGCTGTGCCGTACGATATTGTCCAGGGGGATCCGGTAGCGTTCGACGAGCCGACCGGACAGCGATTCAACCTGTTCGACCTGGCCGGACGGATACGGCGCCCACCAGTCGTCCCCGGCCGGGACAGGCGATGGTCCGTTGTATGGCGTCCCGTATTCCTCCGGCCAACAGTAGAAACTCCCGTCCTTCTTCTCCAGCCGCCCCCAGTTCACGATCTCGATGCCCAGCGACCAGCGGTTGCAGCCTTCCCGCCCCCGCCATGTGCTGGTCCCGCAGTGCCAGGCGCAGTCTTCGTCGCGGACCATCTGCAGCACCGCGCCGTCGAGTCCCACGATGTAGTGGCAACTGACGCGCCGCTCCGGGTCCTGAAAGATCGCGACGCAGTCTTCCAGCGAAGGGCCGTCCGTATAGTGAAGCACCAGCATATCGACCGGCGCGTCTTCACGGCTCGAAGCATAATGGGCCGGGGTGAATGGTATATTCGCAGCGGCATTCGACATGTCCGGCACGTGTCCTTCCGAGGGTCCTTTTCGTCACAGGATCGTTCCATGAAACTTACAGGTAGGACCGCTGCAAGGCAATCCGTTTCACCGCGTTCCAACGACGCGGCGGCCCCCCGCGTCGGTTGACACGCAACACCCCACCGCGTATACTGATGCCATGTTTTCGAAGTGCCAAACACTTGTTTTCAGTTGTCTCTCGACCAGGCAGGACCGGCCTTGACCACCGACGTCATTCCAGCGCCCTCGCTGCAGGACCGATACCTCAAGAACCACGGTACGGTCTTTCTTACCGGCATCCATGCCATCGTCCGCTTCCTGCTGGACAAGCAGCGTCGTGACGCCCTTTCCGGCGGCACGGTAAGGCGCAGCTTCATGGCCGGTTATGAAGGCTCGCCCCTCGGCGGACTCGACCTCGAAATCCGGCAACAGGCCGCCCTGCTCAACGAGGCGGCGCCTTTCGTACACCAGCCGGCGGTCAACGAGAAGACGGCGGCGGCGGCGGTGCATGGCAGCCAGTACGAAGGAAACGTGGACGGGTTCTGGTACGGCAAGGCCCACGGCGTGAAATGGGCCCTGGACGAGTTCAGCCTGGCCAACATCGCGGGGACGGGAAAGGACAGCGGCGTCGTCCTGTTCTGCGGGGACGACCACATGGCGAAGAGTTCCGGGTACCCCGCCAGCAGCGAGCAGGCCCTGCGCGACGCGCGTATTCCCGTATTCTATCCTTCGACGGTCTCCGAGGTCATCACCTTTGCGCACCACGCGCTCGCGCTCAGCAGGTACGCCGGGGTCCTCTGCGGGATGAAACTCGTCACGCCCATCTGCGACGGCGCCGAAACGGTGGACGTAAACCCCGATCTTCCCAGCGTGACGCTGCCGCCCGGTACGACGGGCGATCAGCCTGGATCGGCTGGGTCGGCTGAGCCGGCCGGCCGGCCTGGATCGCCCTACGAAAAACGCTTCCACCAGGTGGTCATCTCCACCCGGTCCATCCCCTTCGAAGAAGAACTGAACACGGTGCGCCTGGAAATCGCCGCCGAATACGCCCGTGTGAACGGGATCGACACGGTCGATAACCCGGATTCGGACAGTCCCCTGGGTATCATCGCAACGGGAAAGAGCTACGCCGACCTCGTCCAGGCGCTTCGGCTGCTGAACTTGGATGAAAACGTGCCGATCCTGAAGATGGGGGTGATCTATCCGGTCAATCCGCGGACGATCCGGGAGTTCGCAGAGCGCTTGAAGACCGTGGTGGTCGTGGAGGAAAAGGGGCCCTTCGTGGAAGAAGCGGTGGCCCACGCGCTCGTGGGCGCCGGTGTCAAACACGTCTACGGGAAGCGAGGTCCGGATGACCGCCCGCTCATACCCGCGTACGGAGAGTTGAATCCCGACCTGCTCACCCTGCGGCTCGGACCGATGCTGCAGGAGATCTACCCGTCGGCACCCATTTACGAACGCATGGAGGAACTGAACGCCATCGCGGAACGAGACGCAGGCTCCTTCGCCCGGCGTACCGCCCACTACTGTCCCGGATGTCCCCACAGCGTATCGGCCCGCGCGCCGGAGGGGGAGGTCGCCGGCGGCGAAATCGGCTGCTCCTCGCTGGACGCCTATATCGAGGCGGACGGACGGGGCGTGCGGTGGATACCCACCATGGGCCTGGGCGGCGCCATCTACAACGGCATGTTCCCCTTCAACGGGAACCGTCACCTGTTCCAGAACATCGGCGACGGCACGGTGCTCCACAGCGGCCTGATCACGATATTAAGCTCCATTTCCCACGGTGCCAACATCACCTATAAAGTCCTCTGGAACCACGTGGTGGCCATGACCGGCGGCCAGGACATCGCCGGGCAGCCCACGCTGGACGACTTCGCGCTGATCCTGCTGGGCATGGGCGTGCAGGATGTCACGGTCGTCAGCAAGTTTCCGCAGCAGGTATCGCTCAAACGCACACGGGCTGCGGTGAAACCGGGCCAGCACCTGCTGCTCGAACCGCGGGAACGACTCGAATCCGCCCAGGAGAGCCTGTCGCGGAAGCCCGGCGTGAAGGTGCTGATTTACGACCAGGAATGCGCCACGGAACACCGACGTCGCCGCAAGCGTCAGCATCTCGCCCCCGATCGGTACGTCTTCATTCACGAACGGGTGTGCGAGGGGTGCGGCGATTGCGGGCAGCAGTCCATGTGCCTCGCCCTCGAACCGAGGGAAACGGAGTTCGGACCCAAGACCGCCATACTCCAGTCGGCCTGCAACCAGGACTTGTCCTGTTTGAAGGGAGACTGCCCTTCCTTCATCTCCGTCGAACCGGTCGGAGACAGCAAGCCATTGAAACCGGAATGCCCGTCATTGGACGAATCGGACCTGGAGGCCCCCCCCGACAGGGCGACAATTGAGCGGGAATACGCGATTCACCTCATCGGGACCGGCGGCACGGGCGTCGTGACCGTGGCCCACCTGCTGGCCGTCGCGGCGCTTTTCGACGGGAAGAAGGTGAGCGAGATGAACCGCACGGGGCTGGCCCAGAAGGGCGGTCCCGTGGAGTCGCCCATCGTCCTGGGGGAAGGCGAGGTCCCCCCTTCCAGCTATATACCCGCCGGGCGGTGCGATCTCTACCTGGCGTCGGATATCGCCGGCGCGGTGAACCCCCTGAACCTTCAGGCCGCCTCCGCGCACCGGACCGTGGCCGTGGTGAGCCGGTCCGGCGTCCCGACCGCGCAGATGGTGTACGATCCCCAGGTGCCCGGCGCCGATGTCCCGGCCATGGAAGCACAGATCGAGGCGCACACCCGGTCGGAGGACAATGTCTTCATCGATGCGCAGGACTACGCGATGAAGCTTTTCGGGAATCACATCGTGGCCAACGTGTTTCTCCTGGGCGTCGCGTACCAGGCCGGGCGCATCCCCCTGCAGGCCGAGAGTATCGAGCGCGCCATCCGGCTGAACGGCCAGGCGGTCGACGCCAACATCCAGGCCTTCCGATGGGGCCGCATGGCCGTGCACGACCGGGCCCGGTTGGACGGAGCCGTGGCGGAACCCGAGCCGGATTCGGATGAACTGGTCCGCCGCTATGCGCGGTCATTCGGCCGTAAACAGGCGCAAGCCTACCAGGCGCTGATCGGAAGGATCCCCGTCAGCGAGGAGTCGTTCCGGAGGAGCTGGGTCGTCCGCGTGGGTGAACTGATCGCTTTTCAGGACGCCAGACTCGCTGAGCGGTTCGTCGACCGGATCGCACGGGTTCACGAAGGGGATGAGCGAACCGGCGGACCGGACCGCGGATACCTGCTCACCACGCACGCAGCTTTCATGCTGCACAAGCTCATGGCCTACAAGGACGAGTACGAGGTGGCCCGGCTGCTGACCGACCCGTCCGAACCCGGCGTCGCGGAACGGTTCGATGGACCGGTCCGGGTATCCTACCATCTGCACCCGCCGCTGCTGCGGGCTTGGGGACTCGACCGCAAGCTGCGGCTGGGACCCTGGTTCAGGCCCATGCTGCGAGTCATGGCCCGATGCAGATTCCTTCGGGGAACGCCCTTCGACCCCTTCGGTTACTCCGCGGCCCGGCGGGAGGAACGGGAGCTCGTAACCTGGTACGAATCCCTGCTGGACCAGGCCCTCGCCGTACTCACTCCGGAGAACTGCCCCGAGGTATCGGAACTGCTGCAACTGCCCGACGAAATCCGAGGGTACGAGCAGGTCAAGCACCGCTCGGTGCTCAGGGTGAAGAAGAAGGCCTCCGAAATGCTCAATACCCTCCTTCAAGGCGCGGCGTCGCGCCCAATCCACACCCGTTAACACCGGTGAGGCAGACCTGTCAAGGCCCGTTAAGGCCGGGCAGCCAACAGAGATGCAACCTGGGAAGATTCAAATGAACGGCCTTAGTCCGCCCGCGCCGGACAGGTTCCACGACCTGGACGCGCTGCGCGCATTCGCCATGTTGCTCGGCATCGTGCTGCATGCCTGCCTCTTCCTCATACCCGTAGACGCCTGGCCCGTCCAGGACAGCTGGGCGGACTCCCACGATTTGGAGAATAACCCGTACGCTTTTGTCTTCGGCGTCATTCACGGTTTTCGCATGCCGATCTTCTACCTGATCAGCGGTTTCTTTGCCGCCATGCTCTGGCAGTCCCGCGGTCCGGGCGGCCTGGCGCGTCACCGCCTGCATCGCATCGGACTCCCCCTGCTGGCGGGCATGTTGACGATCATCCCGGTGACGAACGCGTTCTTCTTACCCGTGACGTCCCTGTCGTGGACGTATTCCTGGCTGTCCAGCCTCGCCCACCTCTGGTTCCTGTGGTACCTGATCCTCATGACGGCGGTCTTCACCGCCTGTGCGAGACTCGGTCTGCGGTTCCGTCATCCGGCCTGGTGGCTGCTCGTACCGGCCAGCATCCTTCCCCAGTACCTGATGCGGGAGGGCATGATCGGCGCGGACGAATCGCCGGGCCTGATACCGATCCCCCACGTGTTCGGCTATTACCTGGTTTTCTATTTATTCGGCGCGTTCTTCTACCAGAAGCGTATCGAAGTACGGAGGTGGTGGGCCGCGGGACTGGCGCCGGCCATCCTGGTGGTTATGCCGGCGGGCTACCTCCTGCTGGATCCCGAATCGCTGGGATTGGCGCCGTCGAATGCGGTCAGGGGGACGGCTGCGGCGATCGGCGTGGTCTATACCTGGTCGGCCTGTTTCGGTTGGCTTGGGCTGTTTCGCTGGATCGCGTCGAAACAACGATACTGGGTCCGCTACGTCTCGGATGCTTCCTACTGGATGTACCTGGGCCATCTACCGCTCGTACTCGGCGGACAGGCGTTGGCCGTGCCCTGGCCCGTCAGCGTGCATCTCAAGTTCGCGCTGATCTGCGTCGCGGTTACCGGCATCCTGCTGGCAACCTATCATTTCGGGGTAAGGTACACTTATGTCGGTAGAGTGCTGAACGGCCCCCGCGTCCGTCATTGAACGCAAGAGGTTTCGAGGATGAGCGGTCTCCGGACCGGGCCTGTTGCTATCCCTGAGGTTACTACCCGGTCTCGGAAACCGTCACTTCACAGGATGGATCTGCTGCGCAGTGTGGTCGGCGCCGTCAGCTGCTGACCAGGACCTTCTTCAACGCGGCGATGAAGGCCTCGTTCTCTTCCTGCAGGCCGGCGGTGACGCGCAGCCAGTTGTTCATCCGCCAGCGGCGCTTGCCGTTGCCCACGAGCACGTTGTACTCTTCGAACAGCTTTCGGGTGACCTCGTCCGCGTCCGTGCGCACGTTCACCAGCATGAAGCTGGACTGGCTGGACACGTACTCGAGTCCCATCTCATCGAACTGGCCGGTGAGATAATCATGCCCGGCCCAGGCCGCCTCTCTCGCCCGGTCCTGGTAGTCGTTATCCTCTATGCAGGCTTCCGCGGCGACCACGGAGAGCGAGCTGACCCGCCCGCCCTTGTTGTCTTCGAGCTTCTCGATGACATGGGGCCGGGCGAGGCCGTAACCGATACGCAGGCCCGCCATGCCCATGATCTTCGAGAAGGTGCGGGTTACGATGACGTTCTCGTGGTCGAGGATGAGCGGTGCGGCGCCGATGCGGTCCTGCGGGTTCCGGGCGAACTCGATATAGGCCTCGTCGACGAAGACCATGACGTCCGAGGGGATGTCGCTGACGAACTTCTTGAGGTCGTCGAAGGGCGCGATGATGCCCGTCGGATTACCCGGAGACGTGATGACGACGACCCGCGTATCCTCGGTTATGGCCGCCTTCATGGCATCGAGATCCTGGTGGAAGTCCGGGGTCGTGCGGACCAGGCGAACCCGGGCCCCGTGATTCCGGGCCGTGCGGACCACGCCGCCGTATCCGGGTGCCGCCTCGATCATCTGGCCGCCGTCGCGCAGGTAGGCCGAGGCGATGGCGAAGAGCACTTCCGATGACCCGCACCCGAGGGTCACCCAGGGCTCGGTCCGGTCTTCGTTGTTGTTCGAGGGAATGACGACCGGCAGCCCGTGGCGTTCCGCGATCTGGCCGTAGAGCCCGCGCCCCCGGTAATACCGGTTGAACTTGTAGACGTACTGCATGATCGCCTCGACGGCGCGGGGCGACGGACCGATCGGATTCTCGTTGCTGCTCAGCCGGATGAATCCCTCGGGCACCCCCCAGCCCCGCACGGGCCGGACGCGGGGTCCCGCCACCATCTGCGCCGCGGCTTCGTAGCTGCCCAGGGAAGCCACCCCTGCGCCCACCGCGAGCCCCTTGAGGAACTTGCGCCTTGTGAACCCGGGAGCCGCCAGGTTCATCGCCTTTAACATGTTCGACATAACCCCGTCCTTTGATCAGATACACGATTCGTTCGTACGACCGATCAACTGCTCACCAGCACCTTCCTGAGCGCGGCCATGAAGGCCTCGTTTTCTTCCTGCAGTCCCGATGTAACTCTCAGCCAGGTATCCATTTCCCAGCGGCGCTTGCCGTTGCCGACCATCACGTTGTATTCTTCCCTCAACTTGCGGACGACCTCATCCGCATCCTTGTGCACGTTGATCAGCATGAAACTGGACTGGCTGGGTACGTACTCGATGCCCATTTCGTCGAAATTGCTGGCGAAGTACTCTTGGCCTTCCCAGGTCACCTGCCGCGCCCGGTCCTGGTAGTCATGATCCTCGATCCCGGCCACCGCGGCGTTGGTCGAGAGCATGCTGGGCCGTCCGCCCTTGTTCTGGTTCAGCTTCTCGATGACCTCGGGGCGCGCCAGGCCGTAGCCGACGCCGAGTCCCGCCATGCCCATGATCTTGGAGAACGTACGGGCCACGATCACGTTCTCATGGTCAAGGATCAGCGGTGCCGCGCCGATGCGGTCATCAGGATTCTTCGAGAACTCGATGTAGGCCTCGTCCACGAAGACGATCACGTCCGACGGGACCTCCTGGACGAACTTCTTCACGGCATCCGGGGAGACGAGCACGCCGGTCGGGTTGCCCGGGTTCGTGATGACCACCACCCTTGTGTTCTCGGAAATGGCGGCTTTCATCGCATCGAGGTCCTGCTGGAAGCCGCTGGTCAGTGGGACCCACTTCACCGTGGCGCCATTGGGTTCCGCGACACGGTATACGCCGGCGTATCCCGGTGTAGCCTCGACCATTTCGGCCCCGTCCCGGAGATAGGCGGAAGCGACGGCGAACAGCACCTCCGACGATCCGCAGCCCAGGGTGACCCAGGCGCCGGGCGGCGTGAAGGAATTGGGCGCCCACTCCACCACGGGCAGCCCGTGGCGCTCGGCGATCCTGGCGTAGATATCCCTGTTCCTGTTGTAACGGTTGAAGGAATACACGTTCTCCAGGACCGCTTCAACCGCGCGGGGCGACGGGCCGATCGGCATTTCGTTTCCACTCAGCCGCACGAGTCCTTCGGGTACGCCCCACCCGCGCACGGGTCGCGCGTTGGGTCCGGAGATCATCTGCGCCACGGCCTCGTAACTGCCCAGCGTCAATGCGCCTGCGCCGACCATCATACCTCTTATAAAGCCTCGTCTCGAAAAACCGGACGGGGTTTCCTGTATTCTATCCGCCCTGTCTACCATGGTAAACTCCTTGAAGGGTTGTTCTGCAGGCCTTGGTATCTGCCTGGTAAAATGCGTGCGTGACGCCATGAAAGGGCGCGGCCGCGTCAGTTACGATGCTTGAATTCCGAATCCACTGACCGGTCAATGTAATGCGCGACGCATGAAATGACAAAGGTATTGTGGAAGTTATACAACTTCGGGGCGCCCGGTATTCAGAATCGCCTCGTTGGTGCGGGCCAGTCCGGGCCGGGCCGGTCGATTCCGCCCACCCGGTCCGTTTTCAGGCCGCGCACAGGTAATCTTCCACTTCGGCAAGGCCCGACCCCGTGAGTGTCTGGCGGATCAACTTCCGTGCGCCCCGCGAGGACACGGCGACAACGAGCATCGGACGGCGATAGCGGTTCCAGGTCGCGGACAGTTCATCGGGACCGATCACCGGGGCTTCGCGCATACGGCTGCCGATCTTCCGGGGGGCAATGTCCACAAAGGCGTCGATCGGACGTCCCATCCGTACGATATGCCTGGTCAAACGGCGGCCGGTCTGTCCCGCGCCCCAGACGATCAATCCGTCCCGATCCCGTAGCGGACCGTTGACCAGGAAGTGCGCCTTGGCGCGGAGGAAGTTCTCCACCGAGTACCGCGAGTCCGTTCGCGTCAACCGGCCCCCGTGCTCCCGCCAGTACAGCAGGACTTCCGGCACCTTGGCGAACCGCCGGCCCGCCGCGTGATAGCGTAGCCACAGGTCGTAGTCTTCCGGCCATCCGGCATCCCGGTATCCGCCGAGTTCCAGGAGTTCGTCCCGCCGCACCATGGCCGACGGATGGGCGATCGGACTTTCGATGAAGATCTCCCGGGCGATATCCCCTGGTTCGACGAGGCTGTTGAGCCAGGTTTCGTATACCTTCATGCCTTCGCCCACCGTCCCGTCGGCGAATATCTCCACGAGCGACCCTGCTACGCTGATATCCGGCTGGGCGTCCAGCAGTGCCGCCTGCCGGGCGAGACGGTCCGGGCGCATGCGGTCGTCGGCGTCCATGCGGGCGACCCACTCGCCCCGGCACCGCGACAGTCCGAGGTTCAGCGCCTCGACCAGGCCGACGCGGCCGGCCCGGACCGGCTGTATTCTCCGGTCCCCGCGGCCCCATGCTTCCAGGATCGTCCCGCTGTCGTCATCCGACCCGTCATTGACGGCGATGACCTCGAAGTCGCCCAGTGTCTGCGCGGCGATGCTCTGCAGGGTTTCGGGAAGCGTGCCGGCGGCGTTGTAGACTGGCATGAGGACGGAGACGCATGGAGAGGACATGGACGCAGCGGGGGTGGATGATACGTCGGAGACCGGGCAGGGTCGGTCGGCAGACCGGATCGGTCGACGGGCCGGATCGGACGCAGGCCGGATCGGGCGGACCGTGCTGGACCGCGCGGCGGCCCGGACCGGGCGGCCTATCCCTTGACCACGATATTGAGCAGCTTGTCCGGCACGAAGATGTTGCGGACCGATTCCTTGCCATCCGTCCACTGCCGTACGCGATCGCTGGCAAATGCGGCCTGCTCGATTTCCTCGCGGGGCGTACCGGGCGGCAGTTCGAGCCGGTCGCGTACCCGACCGTTGATCTGGATGACGTATTCGATCGTGGCGGAAATGATCAGCGACGGATCGTATTCCGGCCACGGCACGTCGCAGACCATGCTCTCGTGACCCAGGCGGGTCCACAGTTCCTGGGAGATGAAAGGCGCGAAAGGCGCGGCCAGTTGCAGCAACCGGTCAATGGCTTCGCGATGGTGTGAAGACGCGTTCTGCAGGCCGTTGAGCAGCTCCATCAGACGCGCGATGGCCGTGTTGTACTGAAACGACGCCATGTCCCCGGTGACGTCCCGGGTCTTGCCGTGCAGCAGGGCGAGCAACTTGGGGTCTTCGACCGGCGCTTCACTGAAATCGGTCCCGGTGGCGTAGCGCCAGAGCCGGTCGTAGAACCGCCGCACGCCGTTGATGCCCGCGTCCTGGAAATCACCGCCCACTTGGTAGGGACCGAGGAACATGAGATAGGTGCGGAAGGCGTCCGCGCCGAAACGGTCCAGGTATTCGTCGGGATTGACCACGTTCCCCTTTGACTTGCTCATCTTCGCGCCGGAACGGATGATGGTGCCGTGGGCCCGGAACTTCTTGAAGGGTTCGGAGAAGGAGACCAGGCCGATGTCATGCAGCGCCATCGTGATGAAGCGGGTATACATGAGGTGCAGCACCGCGTGCTCGTTGCCCCCCACATACATGTCCACGGGCAGCCACCGCTCCGTCGTCTTCGGGTCGAAGACCACGTCCTCCCGTTCCGTGCTGGGATACCGGAAGAAATACCATGCCGAGTCCAGGAAGTTGTCGTTGACGTCGGTCTCCCGGATGGCGGGACCGCCGCACGCGGGACAGGTGGTGTTGAGGAAGGACGGGTCGCGCGCCAGCGGACTCCGACCGGTGCCATCCGGCCTGAAGTCCTCCACGTGGGGCAGGATCACGGGCAACTGGTCCTCGGGAACGGGCACCACGCCGCAGGCTCCGCAATGGATCATCGGGATGGGCGGTCCCCAGTACCGCTGGCGGCTGATGCACCAGTCCCGCAGCCGGTAGTTGACCTGCCGTTTCCCGACGCCGCGGTCTTCCAGCCAGTCCGTTACCGCGCCCACGCCGACGGTGCTGTGGGTCCCGTCGAAGGGTCCGCTGTTGATCATGGTCCCCTCGCCGGTATAGGCTTCCTCGAGGACGGCCGCGCCGTCGTAACCGTTCGTCGTGTCTTCCGATCCGCTGATCACCTGCACGATGGGCAGATCGAAGGCCCGGGCGAACTCGAAGTCCCGTCCGTCATGGGCCGGCACCGCCATGATGGCGCCCGTGCCGTAGGTCATCAGCACGTAATCGGATATCCAGATCGGAATCCGGGCGTCGTTGACCGGATTGACGGCGTAGCCGCCCGTGAAAACGCCGGTCTTCTCACGGGTAACGTTCTCGCGCTCGATGGCCGTCTTCCGGCCGCTTTCCTTCACGTATTCAACGACGGCCCTGCGCTGTGCTTCCGTGGTCACGACGTCGACAAAGGGGTGTTCCGGCGCCAGGACCATGTAGGTGGCGCCCCAGAGCGTATCCGGGCGCGTGGTGAACACACTGAGCTTCTCTTCGTGATCCGCCAGCGGGAAGTCTACTTCGGCCCCTTCGCTGCGTCCGATCCACCTGCGCTGCGCGGTCTTGGTCGTCTCGGACCAGTCGATGGTCTCCAGGTTCTCCAGCAACTGCCTGGCGTAGGCCGTGATCCGGAAAAACCACTGGCGCATGTTCCGCTGCTCCACCTGTGCGTTGCATCGCTCGCACACCCCGCCCTCGGCCTGTTCCGCCGCGAGCACGGTGTTGCAGGAGGGGCACCAGGTGACCGGCGCTTCCTTTTGATAGGCCAGCCCGGCCTTGAAGAGCTGGATGAAGAGCCACTGCGTCCACCGGTAGTAATCCGGGTCGGTGGACTGTACTTCGTGACGCCAGTCGAACATGGCGCCCAGGCGCTTGAACTGACGGGTGAAGTTGGCGATGTTCTCGGGGATCAGCCGGCCGGGATGGGTATTGATCTTGAGGGCGAAGTTCTCGGAATGGATCCCGAAGGCGTCGAAGCCCATGGGCTCGAACACGTCGTATCCCTTTGCGCGCATGTACCTTCCGTGGATATCCGCGCCCGTGTAGGCGAACACGTTGCCCACGTGCATGCCCTCGGCGGAGGGATAGGGGAACATCATGAGGTTGTAGTAGGGATTCCGCGCCGCCTCCAGATCGACCTCGTAGGTCCCTTCCGCTTCCCAGCGCTCGTTCCACCGCGCCTCGACCGCCCCGTGATCGTATCTGTCGCCGTTCATTGTTTCCCCGGTTTTCATTTCTCGAACGTTGTCCCCGGCCCCTTGCTGTCCGGAGGCCGCCGGTTTCCTCTCGTGATTTGCCCCGTAATTTATCTATCTTGATTGTAGAAATCAAGTTACGACTTTACATTGGATGACGGCCTGTCTTCATGACGACATGTCTTCGGGTAATGCGCAATAGAGATCCAGTCCAAATCCATCAGAGAGGACCGCCATGCCAACCCGGAATCCCCATCTTCTGCGGGACGACCATATCCGCCGGTTCATCACGGATGGTTACGTGCAAGTCAACGACGGCCTGCCCGCGGAGTTTCACCAGGACCTGTACCGCAAGATCGAGACCGTGCTCGAGGAGGAAGGCAATCCCGGCAACAACATCCTGCCCCGGATTCCCGAAATCCATAAGGTCTTCGACCAGCCCTCCGTGCGGGGAGCGCTGACCAGTCTTCTCGGACCCGGATACCTCATGCATCCCCATCGGTACTGCCACCTGAACAAACCGGGCAGTTCCGGCCAGCAGTGGCACAAGGACGATTACATCTTCGACCATAACGTGAGACACGCGCGTTTCCGGTGGGTGATGGCCTTCTACTATCCCCAGGACGTGAGCGCGGACATGGGGCCCACGGGCATCCTGCCCGGCACGCAGCACCTCAACAGGATCTCCGATTGTGACGCGTCCAAAACTACAGAGTCCGCACTTGGACTGTGCGGCGCCGCCGGGACGGTTTCCATCGTCAACTTCGACTCCTGGCACCGGGCCACGCAGAACGTCACCGGAAAGAACAGATACATGCTCAAGTTCCAGTTCACCCGGTCGCGCGAACCGGCCGGACCCGTATGGGAGAGCGGGAACGGCGGCTGGAAGCCTCAGCCGGGTGACGCGCTTCCCGCCGTATCCGAGGCGGTATGGAACTGGTTGGCGGGAGGGGAATGCGGCGAGGCGGATGCGAAGGGGGTTTCCATCGAACGATGCCTGGCCGCCCTGGACGATGATGACGAACGAGTACGGCTGCAGGCCGCGTATACCTTCGGCAGGAAGGGCGAAGAAGCGGTGGAGCCGCTGGTGGAACGACTGTGCGCGACGCGTGAGGATGAAGCCCTGGCGAGCGTGCCCAGGAACCCGGCGAATTCCGCGGGCGGCAATCCGTCGGAACTGCCCGTCGCCTATGCGTTGTCGGCCGTGGGACGTCCAGCGGTCAAGCGCCTGGAAGCCCTGCTCGAAAACGATGCCTGGTGGGTACGCGCCTCCGCTGCGGACGTACTCGGCGATATCGGCCGTCCAGCGTCAGACACCCGCCCCGCTCTGTTGCGTGCTGTTGGCGACGCGGACGCCTGGGTACGCCGAAACGCGTCCGAAGCGCTGGCGGTCCTGGGCGGCTTCAGTGACGAAGACGCTCCTGCTCTTCGAGACGCGCTCGGGGATGAGGACGAACGGGTGCGGCGCAATATCGCCTTCGCCCTGACCAGACACCCGATTCAGGATGTTGACCTGGTCGATGACCTGGTCGCGCGCTCGGTGGAAGACGAGGGACGCTACGTCCGCCACTACGCCCTGGCGGCCACGACGAGGATGACCGCCGGCACGGACCGGGACGACTTTTTGGATGTCATGCTCGCATCTCGCTGGTGCCCGCTGACGACCCAGAAGAGCGCTTTTTGAAGAAAACCTTGAAAATTGAACATCTATCGTTTTATTTTCAATAATGATGATTTACCGTCAGGATATACAGTCCATCGAATCGGCTTTGGACCGGTTCCCTGTCGTGGGCCTGATCGGCAGCCGCCAGTGCGGCAAGACCACGCTGGCCAGGTATGTCGCGAGCCGGCGCAAAGCAGGTGCCGTATATCTGGATCTGGAACTTCCCTCGGACCAGGCCGCGCTAACCGAACCGGAACTGTACCTGGAGCGGCATGTCGACAGGCTGGTCGTACTCGATGAGATTCAGCGGCACCCGGAGTTGTTTCCCACACTGAGGGGACTGATAGACCGGGACCGCCGGCCGGGACGCTTCCTGGTACTCGGCTCCGCCTCTCCGCACCTGCTCCGGCAAAGCTCCGAGAGTCTGGCGGGACGAATTTCGTTTGTGGAACTGACCCCGTTTCTCCTTTCCGAGGTGATGCGGGCAGGCGATGACACAGGCGAAACGACACACAGGATCTGGTTTCGGGGCGGCTATCCAGAAAGCTATCTGTCCGGCGACGATGCCGGGAGCATGACTTGGCGTCGCGCTTTCATCACGACCCTTCTCGAGCGCGACATACCACAGTGGGGGTACCGGGTTTCGTCCGTGCGTATGCGACGATTCTGGGAGATGCTGGCCCACGTACACAGTCAGGTGTGGAACGCGAGTCGCTTCGCCAACAGCCTCGACACCTCCGCGCCTACGGTCCGACGCCACCTGGACCTGCTTACCGACCTGCTGCTCGTGCGCCAGTTGCAGCCTTTGCACGCAAATCTAAAAAAACGCCTGGTGAAATCTCCCAAAGTGTATCTCCGTGACTCCGGACTTCTACATGCCTTGTTACTCCTGACCGATCCGGAATCCATCTACAGCCATCCATGCCTTGGCGCGTCGTTCGAGGGATTCGCCATCGAGAACATCATCAGCCTGTTACCACCGTTTGCCGACGTGACGTTTTATCGTTCTCATACGGGAGATGAAATCGATCTGGTCGTATCGCTGCCTGGTGGCCGTCGTATCGCTGTGGATGTCAAATACACGGCATCGCCCCGCGTCAGCAAGGCATTCAGAACCGCTATGACCGATCTTGATATTGCACAGGGATACATCGTGACTGCGGGAGAAGCCGCATTTCCGCTCGACGAAAGCATCGAGGCGGTTCCGTTGCATCTCATCGAGGATCATATAGGATCGTGGTGAGTAGATTCGGCGTTTTCCGACAATCCGCCTACGCGTTAATCCGGCGAAACAGCAGGTACAACGGGTAGCTTGAGACGACCACGGCGAGGGCCGTCAGGCTGACGGCCGTTCCGCCAATCACATTACCTGCCAGGAAGGCCAGGGCACCCGCGAGCGTGAGGGCCGTCGTCCACGGATATCCCCAGGCGCGGTACGGCCGCGGAAGATCCGGTTCGTTCCGTCTCAGGATGAAGACGGAGAGGAAAAGGATCGCGTAGTTGACCACGGTGAAAAACGCCAGGGCCTCCACCAATAGTACGAAACTCCCGCTGAACAGCAGGAAGACGACCGTGGCCGCCAGGCTGGCGGCTAGCGCCACCGTGGGCGTGCCGCCCCGATTTACCCTGCGGCACTGCCGGAAGAACAGGCCGTCGGCGCTCATGGCGTAGACGACGCGCGCGGCGAACATGTACCCCAGGTTGATCCCCACGATCAGGAATCCGGTCAGGAACGCCGTGATGACCGTCTCCGCAAGCGGTCCCAACAACGTCTCGACGGCCCGACCCACGGCCAGCTCCGCCCCGACGATCTCCGACATGGGCAGCATGCGTAGCAAGGCGAAGTTGATGAGCAGGTAGACCGCGATGACGATTCCGACGCCTACGAACATCGACCGGGGAATCGTACGCCCCGGATCCGCGATTTCTTCAGAAAAGTAAGCGGTAAACACCCATCCGTCGTAGGCGTAGAGCACCCCTCTCAGCGCCACGATAGAGGCCATGACCAGGGCCCATCCCGCGGGTATGGACGGCAGGGCGGCCGCCTCGCTCTCCGCAACTCCACCACCCGCCAGTACGAAACACGCGATGATGAGCACCGCGAAAACAACCGCCTTGATCATGCTCGCCGCGTTGTGAAGACCGGTTCCCCACTTCACGCCCCGCCACTGGATCAGGGCGAAGGAGACCGCGATGGCCAGGCACAGCGGAAGGCTGTACTTCGGAATCGCAGGCGTCAGGAGATGGAGGTATTCGTTGATGACGACGATGGTCATCGCCGTGGCGCCGCACCAGTTCAACCAGTCGGTCCAACCGCTGACGAAACCGACGAAGGGGCCGAGGGACCGGTGTGCGTAGACGTAGTAGGCCCCGGCCCGCGGCAATGCGGTAGCCAGTTCGGCGGCGGAAGCCGTGCTGAACAACACGAACACGCCCGCTCCGATCCAGGTGGCCATGTACCACCAGGGATCGGGCAGCTGGGCCGCCACCTCGCCCGGCGCACGCAGGATGCCGAGACTGACGATGCCGCCGAAGGTGATGGCCAGTCCCGTGATCAGGCCGAGTACGCGCAGCAGACCGCCGCGGGATGACGGAGTAGACATGGAAGGATCCTTGCTCGGGAGGAAAGCACAGAGGAAATTTGGCCAGGTCCGGCCGATATCCAGGAAGCCGGGCGCGTCTGGCTGGTTTCCCGCAACCCGTACACCTCGGAACCCGGGCGTCGCGTGAATCGTCTCGTGAAACGCCTCGTGAATATGGTTCCCGGGGCCGCGTCAATCAAGGTATTACCCTCTGATCGTTTGCCCGGCAGCACAAAGGGGATTATATTGTCCGCGCAAGTTGAAACACTATTCTTTTCGGCCGATTTCGGCGGGAATATGCAGGTATATGTATGGGATATACATCAGTACCTGCCAGGAATGCCCTGACTGAAACCAGGACACAGGACCATATCAACCACAAGACAATTGAACCATGGATCTTTCACTTAAATACGGACTCAATCCCCACCAACATCCCGCCAGGGTGATCCTGCCGCCCGAGTCTCCGCTGCGCGTGCTCAACGGAACGCCGGGCTACGTCAATGTCATCGACGCCATGGGCGCATGGCAACTGGCGCGGGAATTGAAACAGGCTACCGGGGTATCTGGAGCGGCGTCCTTCAAGCATGCCAGTCCCGCGGGCGCCGCGATCGCCGCGGACCTCGACGAGACCTACCTGGCCTCGCAGTTCGTGGCGGCGAAGGAGCTTTCGCCCGTGGCCGCGGCCTACGTAAGGGCCCGCGGAGGCGACCGCATGTGCTCTTTCGGGGACGCGGCGGCCGTGAGCGAGGTAGTGGACCGGTCCCTGGCCAACGTACTGAGACGGGAAGTATCGGACCTGATCATCGCACCGGGCTACGAACCGGACACGCTGGAAGTCCTCAAAGCGAAGAAGGGCGGCGGTTACCTCGTGCTGGAAATCGATCCGGACTTCGAACCGCCGGAGGTCGAGCAAAGAACGCTGTTCGGCCTTCAGCTGGAACAGCCCCGCAACTCCGCGCCCATCACGCGGCAGACCTTCTCCAACATCGTCACGGACAACCGGGACATACCGGATACCGCGCTCGATACCCTCGTCGTGGCGACGATCGCCCTCAAGTACACCCAGTCCAATTCCGTCTGCGTGGCCTACGACGGCCAGGTGATCGGCATGGGCGCGGGCCAGCAGTCCCGCATCCACTGCACCCGGCTGGCCTGCGACAAGGCCGACAAGTGGTTCCTGCAACAGCATCCCCGGACGCTGGACCTCTCCTTCCGCGCGGGGCTCAAACGCACCGGTAAGACGAACCTCGTCGACCAGTACCTCCTGTGGGATCAGCTTTCCGAAACGGAAGAGGCACGCATGCTGGGCGACCTCGAAGTACGGCCCGCGCCGATATCGCCGGAAGAACGGCGGGATTATGTTTCCCGTTTCGAGGGGATCTGCCTTTCTTCGGACGCCTTTATCCCCTTCCGTGACAACATCGACCGGGCCGCCCGAAGCAATGTACGGTACGTGGCCCAGACGGGCGGTTCTGAGGCGGACAAGGGGGTGACGGAAGCGGCCGACGAGTACGGCATGGCCATGGCGCATACGGGATTGCGGCTGTTTTTGCACTGACACGGACGCCGTTCGTTCCCGCTACACGGTTTCTGCGATCACCGCTTTCATCCGTTCCGGAAAGTTTGTCAGAATTCCGTCCACACCCATCCCGATATATGTCCGTATGTCTTCGGGAGTATCCGCGTAGAATACATGTACACCCAGTCCGGTTTCGTGTGCCTTGTGAACAAATTCCGGCGTGGTCATGTCCCGTCCAGGCTGCGTCGTCCGAAGCCCCATTTCCGCTGATGACCGAATGTAATCCTCGGGGGAGCGGTTGTTTGGAAAGATCCGGCAAGCTATTCGCGGATCGACCTCGGCAAATATCCCCACGCTCTCATCATTGCATGCCAGTATGGAATCGCCCATCATTCGGAACGCGCGCAGCGCCTTCGCTACCTTACGTTCGAATTCGCCATCCGGATTCCCACCCTCTTTGAGGTGTACATTGAGCCTCACTTTACCCTGAACGAGATCCAGCGCTTCCTCCCAGGTCGGCACGCGTTCGCCACGAAACCGTTCGCCAAACGCCCTTCCGGCGTCGAGCGCCCTGATCTCGGCAAGTGTCAGCTCGCCAATCGCGCCCGTACCGTCGGTTGTTCGGTCCACGGTGGCATCGTGCATGACGACGAGATGCCCGTCCCTGGTTGAACGGAGATCGAGTTCAATCTCATCTACGCCGATATCAAGCGCCTTCTGAAACGCGCGTAACGTGTTCTCGGGGTTGTTTCCCGACGCGCCACGATGGGCGACACTGGCAACCACGTGTTATTCCTTAGCCTATTGATGCAACTTGTAGTTAAATAGTAATGCTCAGGGAGCCCGGTAAATTCGGGCATGGCACTAAGTACGGGTTACCTTGTTTAGCCTTTTCCGGCCATGTTCAAATTGATGACTCCAATGGCGTCCGGGTATTCTGATACCATGAAGAGAGGTATGGTGACACGCAAGCCCAATATCGTCTACCCGTTTTTGTCACCACCCGAGGTCGACCCGTACGGTATGACCATGTTTGAAAGTAATCATATCAGTTATATCGCAACGCTTTCGTAACGCTAAGGAGTAGAAGACAGGATGAGCGACAAAAGACCCAACGTCGTCCTGGTCATCACAGACGACCAGGGTTACGGCGACCTGGGATGCACGGGTCATCCGTGGTTGAAGACACCTCATATCGATGACTTCCACGACGGCGCGGTCCGCCTGACCGACTTCCACGTGTCTCCCTTATGCACGCCGACCCGCGGGGCCATGCTGACGGGCCGCCGACCCGTGCGCAACGGCGCCTAGGCGACCTGCTGGGGCCGGTCCATCCTGCGCAAGTCGGAAACGACCATGGCGGACGTCTTCGGCGCCGCAGGGTACCGCACGGCCATGTTCGGCAAGTGGCACCTGGGCGATAATTACCCCTACCGGCCCCAGGACCGCGGATTCCGGCACGTGGTGGCCCACAAAGGCGGCGGCGTGGGACAGACGCCCGATTTCTGGGGAAACAACTACTTCGACGACACCTATTTCCACAACGGCGCGCCAGTGGAGCACGCGGGATACTGCACGGACGTCTGGTTCGACGAAGCGATCCGTTTCATCGAGGAGTGCGCAGGCGGTCAGGCTATGGTGCCGTCGACAGCCCATTCACCGAATGACGACGCATCGACGGGAAATCCACCCGCAACGGACACTCCTTTCTTCGTCTATCTCGCCACCAACGCCCCGCACTCCCCCTATCTCGTGTCCGACAAGTATGCCCAACCTTACCGCGGCAACCCCAACGTACCTGAGCCCGAGTTCTGCGGCATGATCGCGAACATCGACGAGAACTTCGGCCGCCTGCGAAGGACGCTCGCCGAACTGGGCCTGGAGGAAAACACGATCCTGGTCTTCATGACCGACAACGGGAGTTCGGGAGGCAGCGAACTCAATGAGAACCAGTACGCGGTACGGGGATACAACGCGGGGATGCGGGGCAAGAAGGGGTCCTACTATGACGGCGGGCACCGCGTGCCCTTCTTCCTGCGGTGGCCGGGAGGTGGTCTCGACGGAGGGCGGAACTCCGACGAAATGAGTCTTCATATCGACGTGCTGCCGACCTTCATCGACCTTTGCGGACTTGATGCGCCGGACGTAAACTTTGATGGCCGGAGCATTGCACCGCTGCTGCGCGGCGACCGGACCAGCCTGCCCGGCGACCGGGTCCACTTCCTTCAGTATCGCCAGGATACCGTGCCGCCGGAGAAATGGACCAATGCCGTAATGACGCGCCGCTGGCGGCTCGTGCGGGGCAAGGAACTGTACGACATCAAGGCCGATCCGGAACAACGCAAAAACGTGGCCGCCGACCATCCCGACGAGGTGGAACGGCTGCGCGGTGCCCACGACGCCTGGTGGGACGAGATCTCTCCTGGACTCGAATCGTACTGTCCCATCACGCTTGGCGATCCGGCCGAGAATCCCGCGCGCCTCTGCGCCATGGACGTGCTGGGGGACGTGGCCTGGCATCAGACCCATATCACCCAGGCCAAGGAAAGTACCGGCACCTGGGCCGTCGAGATTGCGCGGCCGGGCCGCTACCGGTTCTCCCTGCGCCGCTGGCCCGCCGAACGCGACCTGGCCATCGACGGCGTGATCCCGCCCGACGAGGCAAGGACCCTCATCTACGCCCCGGAGGATGCCCGCTCCGAGGCGATCCGGCCGGTCGAAGCACGCCTGTCGCTTTTCGACGAGGAACGGATCGAACCCCTCGAGTCCGGCGACAAGACCGCCGAGTTCACCCTCGCGATCTGCAGCACGGGAACGACGGTCCTGAACGCTTCTTTCATCGATGAGGAAGGCGATATACAGGGGGCGTACTACGTGGACGCCGAGCGGCTGGACGAGGCGGAATGAAGATCAGGCCGGTACCGTCCGGCTGATTCCCAGGGCTTCTGAAAAACGTTCGACCGACGTTTGCAGTCCATCGATCAACCCCTCGTCGAAGGCGGTCAGCGTGGCATCCGTTGAGCGGCAACGCGTCGTGATGGGCAGTCCGATACGCTGCAGGTACCGTTTGCAGGTTACGAGGTACTTGTTGTTGACGACCGGCGCCAGGGACGTCATCATCCGCTGCACCTCCTCCGCCGTTTCCGGCTGTTCGTCATACTCGGTACACAGCCAGGAGAAAAACTCCGGAAACACATTGCCGGCGACGGGAGAAATGCCGGCGGCCCCGTAACGAAGCCCCGCGAGACCCGTCTCGAAGTGGGCGTTGTAGACCCCCAGCGGCGTGTCGCGCACGGCGTCGATCTTCTGGTGGAGCAGATCGATGTCGCAGACGGTATCCTTGTGGTAGAGGAACCTTCCGGTAGCGCCGAGATGTCCGAACAGTTCGGGCGACAGTTTCCGGTGATAGGGCGTAGGGCATTCGTAGAGACCCAGGGGAATGGGATCGGTCAACTCGAGCAATCGCTCCATGTTCTGTTTCAGCGCTTCCTCGTCCTCGTCACTTTCGGCCATCAGGCAAACGATGACGACCACCGCGTCCACGCCCAAGTCGGCCATATGCTTGACAAACCGGGCCTGATTCTCTATAGGGCCGCCGAAGGCCCCGGTGGCGACAATGGGCACGCTGCCTCCGGCCTGGTTTACGACGCGTTGCGCTACGGCCAGACGCTCTACATCATCCAATTGAAACATCTCGCTGGAACCGCAGCAGGCAAAGAGGCCCGCCGACCCTCTCTCGATGTACCAGTCGGTCAGGGCGTCCACGCCGTACCAGTCGATGGATCCGTCCTCGTGAAAGGCGTTGAGCATCACCGGCCAAAGGCCGCGGGGCAGCTGTCGGGTTGACATGGCGTCGCTTCCTGTGGGTATCAGTCTGTCCTGGAATCTGCGTCATGCGTTCGGCTCACGGATCATATCGTTGCGGCGTCTTCCGTGTCAAGAAGAACCGGGTCATGTCGTGCACCGGGCGTGGGAGACGACCACCGTGACGTATGATGCGAAGCACCCTGTAGTCCTTTACACCCCCTGGTCCCGAAGGTATATTTTCGGGTAGCGATCCTGATAGTCACGAACGATTCGCCATCCCCTCCCGCAGATGAGAAAGCCGGTGTATCCCGGTTCAGATTCCGAAAGAAAACCATGTCCGTTCTCGGTCTCACCTGTACCCGCTGCAATGCGCAGTATCCCCTGGAACCCATGTTCTTCGGCTGTCCCGCCTGCGTGGACGAGGCAGGCGGCGGCGCGGCCGCGCTGACGGTGGCATACGACTATCAGGCAATCGCGTCCGAACTGGATGTGGAGGTCTGGGGAAGATCCGGTCACGGTATCTGGCGATTCGACGCTCTGCTGCCGCTGCGAGACCCCGCGGCGCAGATATCGCTGGGCGAGGGGAACACGGCCCTCGTGCGGCCCCGGGCGGTGTGTGAGGCTTCCGGTTTATCGAACCTGTATATCAAAAACGAGACCACCAATCCCACCTGGGCCTTCAAGGACCGGTTCCACGCCTCCTCGGTCTCCATGGCGAGATCCCTGGACTACACCCGGGTCACGGCCAGTACCACGGGCAATCACGGCGCTTCGGCCGCGGCCTATTGCGCCGCCGCGGGGATGGATTCCTGTATCATTCTCTGTCATCCCGAATCCTCCATGCTGCAGCGGGACATGATCGCCCTGTACGGCGGCCACGCCTTCGTGCTTGAAGACCGCTTTCAGTACCTGGACACGTTGATCCGGGACCACGGTTATTATCCTTCGACCACCATGACGCCCATGCCCACGGGCACGCCCTTCGGCATCGAGGGCTACAAGACCATCGCCTTCGAAATCTTCGTGCAACTCGGCGGCCGGATCCCTGATCGGATGTTCTGCCCCATCGCCGCGGGCGACGCGCTTTACGGCCCGTGGAAGGGATTCAGCGAGCTTCACGCATTGGATCTCGTCGATCGGAATCCGGTCATGCATGGTGTGCAGCCGGCCGGATGCAATCCTTACGTACAATCGTTCCGGCAGGGACGCGGCGACGTGATCGTCCACCCCGATCCGAGTTCCATCGCCCTTTCCATTCGGGACGACACCGGGGGGGCCCTGGCGCTGGGGGCCATCTACGATTCTGGCGGAGACGCGAGCGACGTGACCGAGGACGAGATCATCGAGGCGGTACGTCTGCTCGCGCGGAGCGGCTACCTGGTCGAACCGTCATCGGCGGCGTCCGTTGCCGGGGCGATCAAGGCCGCCCGGGCGGGTCGGCTCGCCTCCGACGAAACGATCGTGTGCCTGGTCACCGGATCGGGTGCCAAGTGGCCGGAAGTCATGTCTGAACTGGCAGACCGCGACGCACCCGTCGATCCCTCCTGGGAGGAGATCATGGCGCGGACCGGCCTCGACAACAGAAGCCAATAAGCATATCTCCATGACTACGCCCCTGTACATGCTCGCCGACGACCTCGCCGGCGCTCACGACGTGGCGATCCCCTTCGCGAAACGTGGCTTCGCCGTGGCCGTGCCGACCGGTTTGGACCGGCTGGATCGATTCGCTGAAGCGGACCTGGTCGTGCTGAACACGAACACCCGTTCCTGTGGTGAGGCGGAAGCCGCCGATCAGGTGGAGGCGGCCTGCGAAGCGATTCGAGCCCGGTCGGGAACATTGATCTACAAGAAGATCGACTCGACACTCAGGGGACACGTTGGCTTCGAAATCGACCTTGTCTGCGACAAGATGGACTTCGGTCTGGTGGTATGCGCTCCGGCTTTTCCTGAAATGGGACGGACGACCGTGGGTGGCTATCAACTGCTTCACGGCGTGCCGTTACGGGGTCAGGACATGGTGGGTCCCGATATCCCACCGCAACACGCCTTCATCCCGGATCTCCTGTGCAATGGTTCCGGCAGGGCGAGGAGCCACATTGATTTGAAAACCGTCCATGGCGGTTCAGCTGCAATCGGAGGGGCGCTTGACGAAATCAAGGCCTCGCCGAGGTCCACGGTGGTGGTGGACATGGCTGATCCAACAGGATGGGATGGGTTGTTGGAAGTGGTTTTTGAGGACCGTGAAGCGTTTGAGGACAGGCGATCTTCCGCGCCTGTGGCGACATACACGCTGCTCTGCGGCTCAGGCGGCATGGCCGGCGCCTTGGCGGAAAGGTTGGCACTCACGTGGAAGCCGCGGGCCGCCACATCCCGCACGCTACGGTCATCATCCAGGAAGCCGCACGTCGCCGCACCTTCGCCGCCGAAGGACGGTCCCGTACTCGTCTTCGCCTGCAGTCTGCACGACACGACCTCCCGACAGATCGAGCAGGCCGGCAGCCGGAAGTCGGCTTCCATCTGCCCCTTTGATCCGTTGCCGATCGTGGATGAGGATGAGCGAAAGCGGGTGGCCGAGGTGGATCGACTGACCGCTCGTATAGCGGAAGTCCTGGCAAACGGGCGGAACGCGGTGGTAACCCCCCTGCGTCCGGACCATGCGGACCGTTCGGTGCGGAGGGCGTGGATCAGCAATCTGGTCGAGAAAGCCGCCGGTCGTGATCCCGCATCGGCGCTCATCGAAAACCTGGGTGAAGTCGCCCGCAGACTGTTTGCGATGGTGAACCCGGGTGGTCTCGTGCTCACGGGCGGGGAAACCGCCGGCCGCGTCTTTCAGGAATTGCATGCCGATGGCGCCTGGATACGCGGGGAAATCGACGCCGGTATTGGCCGGGCCACCGTCGCGGGGGGGGCCCACGACGGCATGGATCTGGTCATCAAGCCCGGGTCCTTCGGCGACGAGCACACGCTTTCGAAGGCCGTGGAACGCCTCTCCCCGCGCACTGATGACACCCCGGCTGGCGACACCCCGGTTGGCCTCACCGGGCCCGATGGCAAGCGGGCATCGGGCAATCGCAACGGTACTGGTACAGACGAACGCCCGGTCATCGGGATCACGTTGGGCGATCCGAACGGCGTGGGACCGGAGGTCATCGTGAAGATCCTGACGCAGGAATGGGTCTACGAACTGTGCCGGCCGGTGGTCATCGGGCATGATGAAGTCATCCGCCGGGCCCTGCCGCTGGCCCGATCCGACGCTTCCGAAGACGACGAAGGCCAGAGCGAACCTAAAGTCGAGGACGGCCGAAGTCCCGATCCGTGCCTCGACATCCATCCGATCGAACATCCCGAAGCGTGTCTGTTCCGCCACGGCGCGATTGACGTCATGAACGCGCAGGAAGCGGAAGTGAAATTCGATCGACTGGTTCCGGGCCAAGTACAGTCCGAAGCCGGACGCCTTGCCGTGGAATCCGTCAAGCGGGCCGCCCGAATGGCGATGGAAGGCGACATCGCCGCCATGGTCACCGCGCCACTCAACAAGGAAGCCATGGGCCAGGCCGGATACGCCTACCCCGGCCACACCGAATTGCTGGCCGAAATCACGGGAACGAAGCATTACCGGCTCGCGTTGGCCTTCGACGGGATCCTGGTCTCCCACGCGACGACCCACGTCTCCTTACGAGACGCCATCGACCGTCTGTCCGAAGATGAAATCCTCATCACCATTGCCCTGGTCGGCAACGCGCTGGCCGGCATGGGCGTGGCGGCGCCTCGGATCGCCGTCTGCGGACTGAATCCCCATGCGGGAGAGGGTGGTCTCTTCGGCGACGAGGAGATCCGCATCATCGCACCCGCCATCGAAAAAGCGCGTGAGAAATCCGACGCCCGGGGTTGGCGGATCACGGGTCCTTTGCCGCCGGACACTGTGTTCATGCGGGCCCGGAAGGGCGACTTCGACGGGATCATCGGCATGTATCACGACCAGGGACACATCCCGGTCAAGGCCATCGCCTTCGACCGCACCGTGAACGTGACCCTCGGCCTGCCGATCATCCGAACCTCCGTGGATCACGGCACGGCCTTCGATATCGCGGGCAAGGGCATTGCCGACGCGGGCAATCTGGGCGAGGCGCTTCGAATGGCCGTGTCGCTGGTCGGCGAACAGTGGTCCATGGGAGACGGGCAAGGAGCAAAGACAGCGTTATGAAATCGAAACTGTGGCCGGCCAGAGGATCGGCCGGCGGATCGGCGGGAGGATCGTTGGAAGGATCGGCGGGCCGGTGTTATACGGCCTTCCTGGCAGCCACCCTGCTGGTATGCGCGGGCGCGCTTCTGGCCGAAGCCCTGCTGCTGATCCCCCGGGACACCGGCCCCGTCTTCAACTCTATAGGCAAGCGTATGCCGCTCGATGCGGCGCCGCTGGAATTCCAGACTTACCGGTTCATGCGGGACGAGCCCCGCAGCCTGGACGTCAGCGTAAACCTCTACGTGGGGCAGTGGAACGAGTTCCTCTTCGAGACCCTGGTCGCCAAGGACGAAAACGGCGACCTCATCCCGGCGGCGGCCGATCGCTGGGAGATATCCCCCGACGGCAAGACCTGGACCTTCTTTCTGCGCGAGACGGGGAGGTGGAGCGACGGCCGGCCCGTCACGGCCCATGACTTCGTCTATACGTTTCGCCGGTCCCTCTCCTACGAGACGGCCAATCCATACGCAGCGTTCTACAGCGACATCGTGGGCGCGAAGACCTACAGCGAGACCCCAAACGCCGATCCGGAAATGCTGGGCGTCAGGGCCGTCGACGACCATACGCTGACCTTCGAAACCACCCACCCGGCGCCTTACCTGGGACTCATTCTCTCCGTCCCCACCTCCATGCCGGTGCCCCGGTGGCAGGTGGAGAAGCACGGACCCCGGTGGACCGAGGAAGGGAACTGCGTGACCAATTCGAGCTACAGGCTGACGGAATGGAAGCACGGCAGCCATATGAACTTCGAGCTCAATCCCTACTACGACGGCCCCATCAAAGGTTACGTGGAGCAAATCCACCGCGTCTTCCGCCATCCGTCCACGGCCAATCTGCTCCCCTACGAGAACGACGAGGTGGGATTCGCCGAGGTACAGGCCAACGAGTTGATCCGGGCGCGGCGCGACCCGGAACTGAACGCGGAACTCGTCTCCAACCCGACCGACGGCACATGGTACATCTTCTTCAATACGCGGAATCCGCCCTTTGACGATGCCCGGGTCCGCCGCGCCCTCGCCCGGGCCATCGACCGGGAAACGATCTGCCGCGTAGTCCTGCACGGCGGCGCCGTTCCCGCCTATTCCATGCTGCCGGTCACCTTCGACGCCCACAACGACTATAAAAGCTACCAGGATTTCGACCCCGATAAGGCGCGGAAGTTGCTGGCAGAGGCCGGTTATCCCGGCGGTCGCGGATTCCCGGTGATGGAGATGTGGCTGAGGCAGCCGAGACCCGACATCCGGATGGTCGCCGAGGTGATTCAGGGCATGGTGCGGGAACACCTGGGCATCGGCATCACGTTCCGTAGCGCCGATTACCCGGTATTCACCAACTACATGTTCAACTGGAACATCAATATGGGGATGGTACCCTTCTTCGGGGACTACCGGGATCCCAAGAACATGCTGGACATGATCTGGCGCCCCGGAACGCGTGGGCGCAGCCGCCACGATTTCGAACACGCGGAATTCGAGGCGTTGCTGGACGCGGCGGACCAAGAATTGAATCCTGAAAGAAGGACGGAAATCATCCGCCGGGCCGAGCGCATCCTGGTCGAGGAGGCGGGGGCCGCCTTCGTCTTCCATCCTATGGCGAACCACCTCTTCAAGCCGTGGCTCAGGGGACTCAAAACCAACCGATTCGGCGGCAAGACCGTGATCTTCACGGATCTTTATATCGGCGAGGATTTTCCCGGTGCGAGGTAGGACTTCGGGGCAGGTCGGTGCATGACCGGCGAAGCGTCCCGCGGGGGACACTCGCTGCCTTCAGAGGCCCGGAGACCGCTGTTTGGCCGCCGGCTGGCCATCGATTTACTTCTTCTTATGCCTGTCGGCCCGCAAGCGTTTCTTGCGCTTATGGGTAGCGATCTTCGACCGCTTCCGCTTCTTACCACTGGGCACGTCTGTCTCCCTTTAAGTTAGTTTTCCTTCTGTACTCGGTTTTTAAGATGATCTGACGGTTTGAAAACCGGCACCACGCACGGTGGAATCCGGATCCCCGTTCCGGTTTTTGGATTTCGGGCGACGCGCGCCTTCCTTTCCTTCACTTTGAAGATGCCGAATCCACGCAGTTCGATCTTCTCGCCCCTGCCCAGCGCGGACGAGATCGAATCCAGCAACGCGTTCAGCACTTCGGCGGTGTCCACCTTGGTCATCCCGGTGGATTGTGCGATGCGAGCCACGATATCGGCCTTTGTCATACCATTCTCCTTGATCGTAGATGTTGCCGCATTATCGATACCGGTATTCGACGATACCCGGTGAATACAGACCGGTCATCATCTCCATGTTATCCATCAGCAGTTCGAAAAACGTCCTGGGCCGCTGCCGGACCACATTGGGCTTTTCCGAAAGGCCGGCCATCCTGCCGGCCAGGGCGATCGCGTCCTGGTAGGTGCCCAGGCGGTCCACGAGACCCAGGGGCAGCGCCTGGTTTCCGGTGTATATCCGCCCGTCCGCCCGTTCGATCACCTCATCGCGGGAAAGCGGCCTGTAACTGGCCACTGCGACGACAAACTGGTCGTATACGTCGTCCACCACGGACTGCACGATCCCCATTTCCTCGTCGGTCATGCTGCGGCTCGGCGAACCTATGTCCTTGTGCCGGCCGCTTTTGACAACCTGCCAGTCGATGCCGATCTTTTCGAGGAGATCCTCCGCGCTCGGCGCGACGGTGATCACGCCGATGCTTCCGGTGATGGTGCCGGGGTTGGCCACGATGGAATCGGCCGCGCAGGCGATGTAGTATCCGCCCGATGCCGCCACGCTGCCCATGGACGCCACGATGACCTTGCCCGCTTCCCGGGTCTTGCGCAGTTCGTCGAAGATTTCCTGCGTGGGGGCTACGGCGCCGCCGGGGCTGTCGATGCGGAGCACAATGGCCCGCACGGAGTCGTCCTCGCGGTACTTGACGATCTGACTGACCGTGTCATCACCCCGGGTGATCGCACCCCGGACTTCGACCAGCGCGACCCGGCCGCCGCCCATGCCGGAAAGGGAACTGTCGCTGCTCAGCATGGGACCGGCAATAAGCAGTAACATGACGATGACGATAACCAGTACCCCGCCGCCGAGCAGGCCGCCGATGATCCAGTCTGATTTTCGCGCCATGGCAACGCTCCGCTGTCCCGCTTCACATTCGAATTCGGGTTCAATTCCGGCCATCTTCGGACCGGAATATCCGTGCCCAAAATATCACGTTAGTTTAAGAATGTCAATGACTTTTAGGAGTCGGACGGGTCGATGCGCAGCCGGTCTCCGGGGTGTATGGCGGTGCGTCTGCCCAAACCGTTTGTCCTGCGCAGAGCACTCACGGTCACATTGTGGGCCCGTGCGATACTCCAGAGGGTGTCGCCCGGTTTTACGGTGTAGATGATGGCGTCGGACGCCGCTGCTCCGCCCGCGGTGGCGCGTGGGTGCTGAATGTAGATGGTCAGGCTGCGGCCCGCGATGATGTCTCCCGGGTTGTTCAACTTGTTCCAGTCCTGCAGGTTGGCCATCGAGACGCCGTGCCTCCTGCTGATCCGAGCCAGTGTATCGCCTCGTCTGATCCGGTAGGAGATGGCCTGATGGGTCGCGGGATCAGGCGGCGGCACGTCTCGGGGCCTTCGATTGGCAATGGATTGATTCGACGAACGGATCGATGAGCCCAAAACGGGTATGGTAAGCACCTGGCCGATCCGCAACCGGTTCGGGCGGCGAATGTTGTTCTCGGCGATGATATCCCCCGTACGCACGCCGAACCGGCGGGAGATCCGACCGAGGGTGTCTCCTCGCCGGACCCGGTAAATCGTTATGTCAGAAGGATCCGGGCCGGGCGGTTCGATGCCGGCCCACGCGGCGTAGGCGCGCTTGGTGCCCAGCGGCACGTTGAGATCGAACCCCGGCACGGCCTTCCAGCGCCGCAATTCCGGATTCAGTTCACGAAGTTTTTCGGCCTGGATCTTCATTCCATCGGCCACTTCTTCCAGTACCATGGCGCGCTGCACCGGTACGGACTCGTGTATCACAGGGAGGCCTCCCAGGGGTTCGAATCCGTATGCTTCGGGCGACTTGGAGATAATGGCTGATGCCATGACGAAGGCGACGAAGGGGATCGAACGGGCGGGCAGCCTCATGTGCCAGAGGCTCAGTTTCCCAGCCCGCTGCACGGACTCGGCCCCGGCATGATGGGCGGCCAGGACGAGGTCCCAACTTCCCAATTCCAGATAGAGTTCCCTGAACCTTGCCGCCGCCGCGCGTGTGGACTTCTCCGGGTCGTAACGCTCGTCGACCTCCTCGTTCCGGGTCAGGCCGTAGCGTTCCGCGTCCGCCGGAGAAAGTTGCCACAGGCCCGCCCCGCCTTCCCGGGAGCGGGCCCGGGGATCGAAGCCGCTTTCGACCATGGCGACGTAGACCAGGTCGCCGGGCAGACCGGACCTGGAGAGTATCGACTGGATCATGGCCCGGTAGCGGTTCGTCCGGCCCAGCCATCCGGCGAAAATGCCGGAAGCGTCGCCCCGCAGGACGTGGATCGCCCTTTTCACCTGGTCGTTGTAGCTGATGGGAACGTCGAACCGGCCGAAATCGGGCCACGGAGGTTCGGGTGCCTCGACGCGGTAGAATTCATCCAGGTAGGATGCGAGGAGGGAAAAACCGGCGGGACCGGATTGTTCTTCGAGGTAAGTGTCCGCCGCGGAAACCGCATCCAGGACGGCGGAACCGGATGCCAGACCTTGATCCTCCTCCGCGGTTTCCGTGGTGATATCCTCATGGCCTTCAATGGCCGAGGTCGCGCTCGTATCCGGGGAATGAAACGGTGCATAAACAAAAACCGACGCTGAAATCGAAGCAGCGTCGGTCGGTGTATCCTCGGCGTCAAGGGGGGCCGCCTGGAGCAATGCGGGAGACGCGAGCAGTAAAAACAGGCAGATCGTCAGCCGACTCAGATTGCGTAAACGGCTGGTCGGTATACTGCGATTAACTGTGCAGATGGTGCTGAGCATAGTGCGCGCTGTATACGAGTAACCGACTGTCTATGATGGATCACTAATAATCGATGCGCTGGCCAAACTGGCCAAGCTGACCGGGACCTCGGTCAATCCACCAGGGACCGCCACTTAAGGATGAGGCCGCCACCATCGGGTAGTGGAGCTGAGCGGGATCGAACCGCTGACCTCATGAATGCCATTCATGCGCTCTCCCAGCTGAGCTACAGCCCCTGACGACGCACAAAATAGGAACGGCGAGTACGGCTGTCAAGGGAAACGTTGCGCGGTTGCCGCGTGTGGGGCGTGTGGACGCGGGTGCCGCGCGTGAAGCGCGGGTTCCGCAGACACACTAAGCCGGCGGCGTGGATGAATACGTTTGCAGGCAAGATCTGAAACACGGATATTTCTTGCGGTCGAAGGTACGCCGGGTTATCGTCTGGACGAAGGAAATACGGTTGCCTTCACGATGAATACCGAATGGAAAGCGGTTCATGTCCAATGTAAAGACAAGCCGGACCCACCCGATCCGCGTCGACCCGGTGCGTCCGGAGGACGGCTATGGCCGCATCGGCATCACCCTGTGCCCGGGCAAGAAGTATCCCTGGGGCATCGCAGGGAACTGGGAACGCGACCTGAAACTGGACCTCGACCGGATCAGAAGATGGGGCGCCACAGCGGTCGTCAGCCTGATCACCGGGGAAGAAATCCGGGACCTGGAGGTTCAGGGCCTCTCCCGGGCAGTCGCGGACCGGCACATGGAGTGGTGGCACCTGCCGATTCCGGACGGGCAGCCCCCCGGACCCGATTTCGAAAGGGCCTGGGTGCATGCGGGAGCAGCCATCCGTGACCGGCTGCGGCTCGGTTTCGACGTGCTCGTTCATTGCAAAGGCGGCCTGGGCCGCGCAGGGACCGTCGCCGCACGATTGCTCGTGGAATTCGGCGAACGGCCGGAGGTAGCGATACGGCGCGTTCGAGAGGCCCGTTCCGAGAACGCCCTTGAAACGCGCGACCAGGAGCGCCATGTGCACCAGTGCGAGACAGTGACCCCGGCGCGGCCTTCCACGTCCACGGAAAGCATCCGGGACCGCGCGACCGGCGCCTTCCTGGGTCTCGCGGTGGGGGACGCGGTTGGCACGACGCTCGAGTTCAAATCCCGCGACGCACAGCAGCGTGTGGAAGACATGGTGGGCGGCGGCCCCTTCGGTCTGCCTGCCGGTGCGTGGACCGACGACACCACGATGGCGCTTGCCCTGGCCGAAAGCCTCGCCGATTGCGGGGCACTAGACTGCCGGGACCTGATGGACCGGTTCGTCCGCTGGTGGAAAGACGGTGAATACTCCTGCACCGGCCATTGCTTCGACATAGGGAACACCACGAGCGCGGCGCTCGCCCGATACGGTCGAACAGGCGATCCGCTTGCCGGTTCCACCGACCCGCACACCGCGGGAAACGGCTCGCTGATGCGGCTCTCTCCCGTCGCGCTACGTTTCTGGGACGACCGTGCTCTGCTTGATGCCGCGGCGGTGGAACAGTCCCGGACGACACACGCGGCCGAAACCGCGGTGGATGCCTGCCGGGGCTTCGCGGCGCTGCTGGCCGATGCCATATCCGGTAAGGCGAAAGCCGACGTTCTCGCACCGAGACCTTTCGACGGGGCGCCGGAGATTTCCCGGATCCTGGCCGGTAGCTGGCGGGGAAAACCGCGGGAAGAGATCAGTTCGAGCGGTTTCGTGGCCAGCACGATGGAGGCCGCTCTCTGGTCGGTGGCACGCACCTCCGATTTCCGGGGCGCCGTGCTGCTCGCGGCCAACCTGGCCGATGACGCCGACACGGTCGCCGCGGTGACGGGACAACTCGCCGGAGCGCTGTACGGTCTTGGCGGCATCCCCGACGACTGGCTTGGCCGGGTCGCCTGGAGGGATCGGCTGCTGGACGTGGCGGACCGGTTGACGAGCAGGGACGGGTGACGAGCAGGGATGGCTGGCCGACCGCAAGATTTAACCATTACCTGCCCTCGGACTCTGCCTCGAACGGCGGTAAATTATACTTGAACAGGGCGGCGTGCCGTGTTATAGTCCTGCATCTCATTCCAACCTTATCCAAATGCTGCAGTTCAAGCTCGACCGTTGAAGCAGGAAGCCCATGGCGGAATCCCTGGCAATCGACGGCGGAACTCCTGTCCGCACGGAAAACTGGCCTCCGCTGATACCCGGTGGTGCGGTATACGGGGAAGAGGAAAAACAGGCCGCCATCGAGGTCATCGAAGCCCGTTCGCCCTTCCGATACTACGGCATCGAGCCCCTCGGCAAGGTCGACCGGTTCGAAGCGGCCTATGCCCGGTACGTCGGCACGCGTTTCGCCCTGGCCACCCACAGCGGAAGCACGGCGCTTTCCGTAGCCCTGGCCGCCCTCGACGCGGGTCCGGGCACGGAAGTCATCATGCCGGCCTTCATGTGGATCGCCGACGTCAACGCGGTCGTGCATCTGCGGGCCGTGCCGGTCCTCGCCGACATCGACGAAACGCTGAACCTCGACCCTGGTGACATCGAACGCCGCATCACAACCCGCACGCGGGTCATCATCGCCGTGCACATGGCCGGAACGGCCGCCGACATGCCCGCCATCCTGGAGGTGGCGGACCGGCATGGGATTCCCGTGCTCGAGGACTGCTCCCAGGCCGCTGGCGCGCGCATTGGAGGGCGGCCCGTGGGATCCATGGGCACGGCGGGTGCGACCAGCCTGCAGTACAACAAGAACTTCACCACCGGCGAAGGCGGGATGATCACGACGGACGACGACGAGGTCTTCCGCCGGGCGGTTTGCTTCCACGACACGGGATTCGAGCGGGATCTCGAAGGGGTGTCGACCGGGGAGGGCTCGGCCTTCGAGACCTTCGGCATGGGCGTCCGCATGGACGAACTCCGCGGCGCGGTGGGCCTGGTACAGCTGGAGAAACTGCCATCCATCCTGCAGGGCATGCAACGCCACCAGGTCAGGCTGCGCGAGACGCTCGGCAAGACGCCGGGCATCCGGCTTCGCCGCATCGTGGATCCCGAGGGCGACAGCGGCGCCTATTTCTCCTGGATCCACGACTCGGCGGAAGCGGCGGCCCGGTTCACCGCGGCTATTCGGGCGGAAGGCATCCCGGCCGGTGAGCCCCACGGGGGCATTCACCAGTATCGGTACATGTCCAACCTGTTGAACAAGGTGCCGGTGACGACCGCGGGATGCCCCTGGACGTGCCCGTTCAACGCTGAAAGCCCTATGGAATACCATGTCGGCATGCTGCCGCGCAGCGACGATCTGCTCGACCGGGCGCGCATCCTGCCGCTGCCCGCCCAGTTGACCGATGAAGACGTGGACGACGTGATCCGGGCGTTCCGCAAGGTTGCGTCGGCCGTCCTGTAAGGTGATCCGGGCGTTCCGCAAGGCCGCACGGGCCGTCCTGTAAGTTGCCCTTGTACCACTAACTGTTTCGGGAGAACCCGCATGAGCGAAGTTACAAGTCCGGCCCGGACCGATACGCTGCCCCCGCCGGACGACGCATTCTGGAAAGCGATTCGACGCGACCAGTTCTACCTGGATCCCGAAGTCGCCTTTCTACAGGGTGGATCCGTCGGACCGTCGCCAAAACCGGTCGTGGACCGAGTGACCGAGGCCATCCGTGCCTTCGACAGCGATCCGTTGAAGCACCAACCGAAGTACTGGCCGATCGTCAAGGAGTCGAGAGAGAAACTGGCCTGTTTCGTGGGGACAAGGCCGGAGCGTATCGCGCTGGTCCAGAACACCACCATGGCGCTCAGCGTCTTTGCCCAGGGCGTAACCTGGAAAGTGGGCGGTGAAATCCTGATGACGGACCAGGAATACGGTGCGGTGAACGCCTGCTTCGATTACGTGGCCGAGCGGCACGGGATGACGGTTCGAAGGGTGCATCTTCCCATGGAGATTACCGGCAAGCAGCAAATCATCGACGTATTCAAAAGCGGACTGAACGAAAAGACGGCGGCCATGGTATTCGGGCACGTTTACTGGTCGACCGGGATGGTGACCCCGGTGAAGGAACTGACGGAGATCGGGCGGGATCATGGCATCTGGGTGGTCGTGGACGGCGCCCACGCCGTGAGCATGGTGCCGCTGCATCTGGACGCATGGAATCCCCATTTCTACGCGTCCAGCCTCCACAAGTGGACGCTGTCTCCCAAGGGTACGGGCATGCTCTTCGTATCCGACGACGCCCACGACCGGGTGGAGCCGCTGATCCTGGGCTCCAGCGCCCATCCCAACCCGAACGCGAGCCGGTTCGACATGATGGGCACCCGCGACCAAACGCCCTTCATCGGATTGGGGACGGCCCTCGATTTCCAGCAGGAGATCGGATGGGACCATATCCGTACCTACTGCCGCGGCCTGATCGACTACATGCGAGAGCGCCTCGGCCGCATCCGCGGGGTGCGCTTCCTGACGCCGCGGGACCCCGAGATGTCCGGTTTCATCACGACCTTCACCATCGAGGGCGCCGATCTTCAAAAGATCCGGCAGGAAATGTGGGACGACGAAAAGATCGAAACGGTCGCCTTCCATATCAACGACGTGCCCGTGTTCCGGATCTCCACCCACTTCTACAACAGCCGGGAAGAAATAGACCGCATGGTCCGGGCCATCGAGCGGCGGCTGTAGAATGTACGGTCCGTTCTATCGAGCGGCGGCTGTAGAAAAGGATTTGAAATGAACGAAGAGCAGGGGTTCATCACACGCTCCATCCACGCGGGCGAGGCGGAGAACACGTCGGCGACGCCGATCTACCAGGCGGCCACGGTGGACGGCGCCTACCTCCGGGGAAGCAATCCCACGTTCACGGCTTTCGAGGAGAAGATGTGCGCCCTCGAAGGCGGCGGCCGCAGTATCGCGACCGCCTGCGGCATGGCGTCGGTCACCCAGGCCGTGATGACGCTCATCAGTGCGGGCTCCCGGATCGTCAGCCACCAGACGACCTATGTCTGGACCCGGCGCTTCATGTCCGAAGAGTTGCCACGACTCGGGTTCGACGTCGAGATCATCGACATGCGCGTTCCGAGTCAGCTCGACGCGGCCCTCGAGAAACCCGCCGACGTCGTTTACTTCGAGCCGCTTGCCAATCCCACGCTGGACATCATCGACACGCCCACGGTCATTCGCAAAGCCCACGCGACCGGCGCTAAGGTCGTGATCGACAACACGTTCCTTTCTCCCCATCTGTTCCGGCCGATGGACCACGGGGCCGACGTCGTGCCGCACAGTGCCACCAAGTACCTCTGCGGTCACGGCGACGCGTTGGCCGGGATCATCACGACCCGTGACTCCGAACTCGGCGAAGAGGTCGTGCGCACGCGGAATACCTACGGAGGCATACTCAGCCCGCTAAACGCCTTCCTCCTGCTCAGGGGGATCAAGACGCTGTCCATCCGCATGGACCGCCATGTCGAGAATGCACGGGCTGTCGCGGACTTCCTGGAGTCGCATCCCCGGATAAGGCGGACCTGGTATCCCGGACTTCCCTCCACGCCCGGGCACGAGGTCGCGCGGTCGCAATGGACAGGCTACGGAGGGATGGTAAGCTTCGAGATTTCCGAGGGAACCGTCGATCGGTTCCTCGATCGAGTACGCCTGTGCCGGCCCTGGGTGAGCCTGGGTGACGTGGGCTCGCTCGTCACCGGAGACCGCGAGGGCCAGCGCGTCCGGATGTCCGTCGGTCTCGAAGACACCGACGACATCATCCGGGATCTCGAGCAGGCACTGGAGTAAAACCAATAACGGAGCAACTCGTATTCGACAGGAGCCGCTTCATGGCGAGAAATCGTGTTTTTATCGGAGACCTGACGCGCAAGGAGTTCAGGGAGGGGATCGAAGACGGCACCATCCAGGCAGCCATCGTGCCCACGGCCGCGACGGAACAGCACCTCGAACACCTGGAGATGATCCACGACACGGCCAGCGTCGCCTACATGGCCGAAAACGCGGCGCTGAAGCTCTATCCGCACGTCGTGGTCGCGTCGCCCATCGCCATCGGGGTATCGGAGCACTGGATGGAACACAGGGGCACGTTGACCGTGCGCGCGGAGATCTTCACCGAGTACGTCTACGACGTGTGCGACGCCCTCAAGCGGGGCGGCGTGACCAATATCCTCATCCTGAACGGACACGGCGGCAACGTTGTCCCCATGATGAACCGCATCGACGCCTTCCGGGCACGACTCGGCGTCAACGTGCGCTTCAATTCCTACTGGGACACCTATCCGGCGGACGTCGTCTACCAGTACATGGACGATAAGCGGCTGCCCGGCCATGCCGACGAATACGAGACCTCCATGGCCATGGCCCTTTTTCCCCACCGCGTGCACGAATCGGACATGGAAATGGAGAGTTCCGCCAAATACGGGACGAAGGAAAAAGGCGAGGCCCTCGCGCCCGTGGCGGTGGACGGCGTGGCCGAACTGCTCCGGAAAATGATCGTGGGAGAGGAGATCGACCTGGAGCCCCGCACGTTCCGGCCGGACGGCGCCATGTCGATGCTGAGGGATCATGTGATCGAGGAGAGAACAGATGATCAGGGATAAGTCACGATCGGCGAGTGTGGAGAATATAAAGAGCATGGAGAGCATGGAGAGCATGGAGAGCATGGAGCGTATGGAGCGTGCGGAGCGTATGGAGAGTGCGGAGCACACGGCGATCTTTGAGCGTCTGGCTCTTACTATTCGTTCTTTCTCCGTCACGCTGATCGTCCGGGTCGCGGTGATCGGGCTCTCTGCAGCGATTGGCCTGGGTGTACTGGGCGGTTGCGCAAGCGACCAGGGCGAGAGCGAAGACTACAGCGTGTCCGGAGAATCAGGAACGGAACAAGCAGTTGCCGAAAATACTGAAACAATGTCGGACGACGGTGCCGAAAACACCGAAACAGGTTCGGTGTTCGAGGGCGAAAGATCGGAGTCCACGTCGGACGATGAGGAAGAATCGGGAGACTTGCTGGCCCTGGACGAGACCTACGATTTCGTTCGTAAAGGCACCCGGCTAATCCTGCGTTACGACGCGGCAGGCAATGCGTTCCTGGGAACGGTACAGAACACCACGGAAGGCGTGCTGAACAGGGTCAGAGTCGAAGTACATCTCTCGAACGGCACCGAACTTGGTCCGACTACGCCGGTCGACCTTGCGCCGGGCGAGTCGGTTGATGTCTCGTTGGCCGCAACGGACGAACCTTTCACGGGCTGGACGCCCCACGCCGAGGTCGGAGAAGGCGAGCACGGGCGTGGCAGCGAAGGCGGCGAAGGCGGTGGCGAGCACGGAAGTGGTGGCGAAGGCGGAGATGAGCATGGATCGGGAGGAGATGGGAGCAGAGAACACGGCGGAGGCGGTGAAGGTGGTGAAAGTGGTGAGGGTGGTGAACATCGGAGCGATGGCGACGGTGACGGAGGAGAAGAGCATGGCAGCGGAAGCTGATGGAAAGTCCCAGGTTCGCGTGCAACCCGCACCAATCAATCCAGGTGTGAAACAAGTCCCGCTCCTGACCGCAAGCCAGATCGCCCAATTCAAGCGCGACGGATTCCTCGTACTGCCGGCCGTGCTCGACCCCGAACTATGCCGGCAGGCCAGGGAAGCACTGTGGGATGCGGTGACAACGCACCATCCCGCCATGAAGCGCGACGATCCCTCCACCTGGGCGCATTTCAACGACGAAGTAAGCGGCCAACTTAAAGCGAAGCGGCCCGAGATCGGTGGCGACCCCTATTTCTTCACCGAAGGCCACCGCTTCTATGTCCGCAACGGCGCTGAACCCTTCATGCTTGACCTGGCCCCCCGGGCCCTTTGGCAGGTCGCCGAGCAATTGCTGGGAAAGGGCACAGTGGTCTGGCCCGCCGGAGCGGATGAGTCCGGCATGACGACCGGGCCGTGCTTCATGTCCGACGACGTGGTGGGCGGGCTGGCCACCCACGGGGTCGAAGAGACCCGGAAATGGTCCGAGAAGAGATCATTCACCACGGAAGAAGCGTTGCGCCTGCCCAGGACGGGTCCGGTGTGGTCGACCGGGCAAGGGACGCGCGGCCTGTACTGCACGCTGCCGGGCAGCCCGTCGCCCGGCCCGGATTACCGCGGCGCCCATTCCGACGGCGCCTGCTACGGTCGCGTCCGGTTTCAGGTGACCGCCTATGTCGACGACCTGCCGCCCGATTCCGGCGGCTTCACGGTTTGGCCGGGAAGCCACAGCCGGATCTGGCGCGCGCAGTGGCAGGCCTTTCTCGAAGGCGCAAAGCATATGGACGAACACCTGGCGGGACGCAAGCCCGGCTACAACGATCCGGTAATTCAGCGCATCAAGCGCGATACCCAACCCGTCGATTGCCACGGCCCCGCGGGCACGGCGGTCCTGTGGCACACCAAAATCCTGCACATCGCCGGACAGAATACGTCGAACGACGTCATCCGCCAGGCGACCATCTACGGCTTCCTAAAAACGCCTGAATCCCTGCCGGACTCGCTCATGACGGACCATACCAACATGGATATCTGGCGGGATTGGTCTGATGAGGTGCGGGGTATCGAGTGAGTGGCGGCAATCGCGATTTGTTCCCGACCTCTCGGCAATGCATTGCTCTGTCCCTTGAAAAATTGTCGTATTAGTCTTCCTTCCTCAGCTTACCGCCCGACCAAGTGACCCAAGTGCGAAGGGCGGATCTTACTCAGTTACTCTCACGTGATATCTTTCTGCTTGCCTTATGAACCGGTATCAGACATATTGTTATCAGTTATACATAAATAGTCACGTCAAGGCTGGTCACGGACATGCATAATCGACCCGAAACAATCTTCCGCGAACACGGCGGCTATCTGCGCATGAGCGAGGCCATCGGCCTTGGCATGACCCGGTACATGCTCTACTCGCTTAGAGACCGTGGTGTCATCGAGCCGGTCAGCAGAGGCATCTACCGGCTCGCAGGATTGCCGCAGATGAGCAATCCGGACCTGGTAACGGTAAGCCTGCGGTATCCCAACGCCGTCATCTGTCTCGTCTCCGCCCTGGCCTTTCACGACATAACGACTCAGATCCCGCACGAGGTCACCGTGGCGGTGCCGAGAGGCTCGAGGGTGCCTTTTCTGGACTATCCTCCCGTCCGGGCCTACAGGTACGCGCGAGATGCGTATGAACCCGGTATCGAAACACATCGGATCGACGGCGTGCCCGTCCGAGTCTACAGCCCTGAGAGGACCTTGGCCGACTGCTTCAAGTTCCGCAACCGAATCGGCATGGACGTGGTGCTTGAAGCGCTGAAGTTCCATCGGGAACGGAACGGGTTCGATCTTCAAACGATGTTGGATTGCGCCAGGACGTGTCGGGTGGAACGCGTGATGCGGCCATATCTGGAGGCCCTTCTGTGACAGTTGTCCGTAATGTTCCCGCTTCCGTCCACCAGCGCCTCCTGAACAGGGCCAGGAACCTCCGGCGTCCCTTCAACGAACTGCTGCAGTACTACGCCATGGAGCGGTTCCTGTACCGGCTGTCCAGATCCGCCCACACCGAACGGTTCGTTCTCAAAGGCGCGTTGATGCTTGAAGTCTGGTGTTCGCAGCAGACCCGTTCGACCATGGACATCGACCTCCTCGGACGAACGAGCAATGCCGAAACCGGCCTCGTCGATCAGGTTCGAGATATCCTGACTGTCGACGTGGAACCGGACGGTCTTGACTTCGACCCTAACACCATCCGGACCGAACCGATAACCGAAGACACCGATTACGAGGGTTTCAGGATTCGCTTCAAGGGCGCGCTAGGAACCGCAAGAGTTCCCATGCAGCTGGATATCGGTTTCGGTGACGTCGTGTATCCCGAGCCGGAGGATAGATCAGAATTCCCCGCCATGCTGGACTTCCCCGCTCCGCGTTTGTTCTGCTACAGCCGAGAGAGTAGCATCGCAGAGAAAATCGACGCCATGACCAGACTCGGCATGCTGAACAGCAGGATGAAGGACTTTTTCGACATCTGGCTGCTGTCTCGGCGATTCGATTTCACAGAACCCGAATTAGCCGAGGCCATACGGCGGACCTTCGATAGAAGAGGCACCCCTGTCCCTTTAGAGATAGTGGCATTCACCAGGCCTTTCATTAATGATAAAGAGACACAGTGGGCGGCGTTTCGGAGAAAGCTTTCGCAGAGCCACGTCCCCGAATCGTTCGAAGAAGTCGTGATTTCTCTGGACCGGTTTCTGTCACCCATCATGAAGGCCCTGGCTACCGGCAGACCCGGCGCGAAAACCTGGACCGCACCAGGTCCGTGGATCTGAATAGGTCTGTTTCCAATGTTCTCCGTGCGGGTTGTTGCTTCAGATTCCTACCAAATCCTCAGCCACAATTAGGATTATTTAATCTGTATTTCGATTACTGATAAATTACAGCTGACAATCAAATCCGTTCCGTATATCTTCTGTAGATATGATACAGCGATCAAAATATATGCGGATCGGAGATGCCTGTACAATTCTTACAGGCTATACCTCCCGCGGCAGGCTCCTACCGGCCGAACAAAAAGGCTCACTTGCTCTCCAACTGGGGGACGTGTCTCCGGACGGTCACGTTGATCCCAACCATCTGACACGTGTTGCCTTTGACGATCTTCCAGAACGTTATTTCGTAAGCCGAGGTGACGTGATCTTCAGGTCGAGAGGCAAACCGAACATTGCCGTCGCGCTGGATGATCGTTTTGTGGAGCGGGCCGTGGCCGTCCTTCCTCTCTTCATGCTGCGCCCTAAGCCTGAAATCATCCTGTCCGATTACCTCGCATGGGCGATCAACCAACCCGCCTCTCAGCGTCACTTCGACCGTGTGGCCCGCGGCACGACCCTGCGCATGGTGCCACGGTCCGGTCTTGAGATCCTGGAAATAAGCGTCCCCTCTATCGAGACGCAACGCCGGATCGTTGAGATCGACGCGCTGGCCGAACGCGAGCGGAGCCTGACCATCCTCGCCGCGAACAAGCGCAGGACCATCACCGGCAAAATACTCTACGATCAGACAACAGGAACAGATTCGGAAGCGCAACTAGAAAGGAAAACGAAATGACAAGCCAGACCACGCAGCAGCAGGTCAACCAGACCGAACGGCAACACGACAACCGGTCCGAACAACGCCAGACAAACCAGACCACGCAGCAGCAGGTCAACCAGACCGCCTGGGCCGCCTGCGACACCTTCCGGGGCGTCGTCGATGCCGGTCAATACAAGGACTACATCCTCGTGATGCTGTTCCTCAAGTACATCTCGGACTTATGGAACGACCGCGTGGAGCGCTACCAGGAGCGTTACGGCGGCGACGAAGTCCGGATCCAGCGCAGGCTGGACCGCGAGCGATTCGTCCTGCCCGAGGGCGCGAGTTTCTACGATCTGTACGAACGGCGCGAAGCAGCGAATATCGGCGAGTTGATCAACATCGCCCTGCAAGAGATCGAGGACGCGAACCGTTCGAAGCTCGAAGGCGTGTTCCGCAACATCGACTTCAACTCGGAAGCCAACCTCGGCCGGGCGAAGGACCGCAACCGCCGTCTCGTTAACCTGTTCCGGGATTTCGCCAACCCGGACATTGATCTGCGTCCGTCGAAGGTGTCCGATGACGTCATCGGCGAGTGTTACCTCTACCTCATCTCGCGCTTCGCGTCGGATGCTGGCAAGAAGGCCGGTGAATTCTACACGCCGGCCGCCGTTTCCCGGCTGCTCGCCGGTCTCGCCGCGCCGAAGCCCGGCGATACGATATGCGACCCGGCCTGCGGTTCCGGTTCGCTGCTGATCCGCGCGGCCAACGAAGTCGGTTCGGGAAACTACGCCCTCTACGGGCAGGAGGTCAACGGCGCGACCTGGGCCCTGGCGCGGATGAACATGTTCCTGCACGAGAAGGACGCCGCGCGCATCGAATGGTGCGACACCCTCAACAGTCCGACGCTCGTCGAGGGGGATCACCTGATGAAGTTCGACGTGGTGGTGGCCAATCCTCCCTTCTCGCTGGACAAGTGGGGCGCGGAGAACGCGCCGAACGATTCCTTCGCCCGGTACTGGCGCGGCGTGCCGCCCAGGTCGAAGGCCGACTACGGCTTCATCACGCACATGATCGAAATCGCCAAGCGGGGCAGCGGCCGCGTCGCGGTGATCGTTCCGCACGGCGTGCTGTTCCGGGGCGGTGCCGAAGGCCGGATCCGCCAGTCGCTGATCGAGGAGAACCTACTCGACGCAGTCGTCGGCCTGCCCGCGAACCTCTTCACCACGACGGGCATTCCCGTCGCCGTCCTGGTCTTCGACCGGTCGCGCGAGGAGGGCGGGGAGAACGAAGACCGCAGGGACGTGCTGTTCATCGACGCCAGCAAGGACTTCACACCCGGCAAGACGCAGAACGTCATGGACGACGGGCATATCGAAAGGGTCCTGGAGACCTGCCGGACCCGGGCCGAAACCGAGAAGTACGCCCACGTGGCGAGTCTGGAGGAGATCGCCGAAAACGACTACAATCTCAACATCCCCCGCTACGTCGACACCTTCGAGCCGGAGGAAGAGATCGACGTAGCCGCGGTCCAGAAGGAGATCGACCAGATCGAAGCCGAACTGGTCGAAGTGCGCAAGCGGATGAAGCATTACCTCAAGGAGCTTGGCGTCGATGTCTGAGGGGAACGATCGAATGGGCAACTTGCAGGAGATGCTTACAAGTTCGGATCGGGGCAGCTGTAAAGGATTACTTGACAACTCAAGTCGAGGGGAAACTGAAGGTCGAATATGAGTATGATTCTGCCACATAGAGAAGGTAAGGTTTTTCTGTCAGACCTGGGCAAGTTCATCAAGGGGCGCGGCATAACCAGGGCCGATCTGGTTCAATCTGGAATTCCCTGTCTGAGGTACGGTGACATCTACACGACCTACGGAGACGTGACCGGTGAACTGACCTCGTTCGTATCCGAGGAAACGGCGCGAAGGGCGGCGCCACTGCACCACGGCGACATCATCTTCGCGGCTTCGGGAGAAACGGCCGGGGAAATCGGCAGGGCCGTCGCATGGCTGGGGAATGGTACGGCGGTAGCTGGCGGCGACACGATCATCCTGCGTGGTCATGGACAGGATCCCACCTTCCTGGCCCATGCGCTGAATGCGGATGACGCGGTAAGGCAGAAGTCGAGATTGGGCAAGGGGCATTCCGTCGTTCACATCCACGAGGCGGAACTTGCCAGGGTCTCGGTGTTTCTGCCGCCGATTTTCGATCAGCGCAAGATCGGGGAGATTCTGAGAACGTGGGATGAGGCGATTGGCAAACTGGAGATATTGCGGGTGGTCAAGCAAAATCAATATAGCGGATTGACAAAGAGCTTCTTCGACCCTTGCCATCTCGGTTCCTATCAGCGTCCAGATACATGGAAAGAGGTCAAACTGGGTGATGTATTCCACGAACGCACGCAATCTGGACGGGATGGGGATAAGCTATTGAGCATCACCATGACGGAAGGAGTGATTGACCGAGACGAGGTAGAACGAAAAGATACTTCGACCGAGGATAAGTCCCGATACAAGCTAATTCTGCCGGGTGATATTGGATATAATACCATGCGAATGTGGCAGGGCGTATCCGGTCTTTCAGCCCTTCGTGGGATTGTCAGTCCAGCGTATACCGTCGTCACATCCGACCAACGAAAGATAATAGCTCGTTATGCCTCACACTTGTTCAAGTCACGTCGTATGGTGTTCAATTTCGAGAGGTATTCGCAGGGCATGACGAGTGATACGTGGAATTTGAAATATCCCGCGTTTTCTAAAATCCGGTGTTTTTTGCCGCCTTTGAAACAGCAAGAGAAGCAAGCGGACATGCTCGACTTGATTGCGGATGAAATCAAACATATCGAAAATGAAATACGCGCACTGATGTACCAGAAGCGCGGACTGATGCAGATGCTGTTCACCGGAGAATAACGTGTCTGTATAGCCCGGCTTTGCTTCAAGAAGCCAGGAGTAAAGTACATACACGTACATACGAGCATGATGCAGTCCCAACATCTCCGAAATCCACAACGTGAGGACAAAGGCATGGCATTGGATAGTGAGCAACTTGAACAATTGCTCAGCCAAGAAGAAGGTCATACACTCGATTTCAAACAGAATCAGTATCAATTTGAAAGAGCGGACGATGCCGACAAGGGCGAACTGATGAAGGATATACTTGCCTTTGCCAACACAACGCGCAAAGACACCGCATACATCTTGGTCGGAGTGAAAGAAGTAAAGGGAAGGTGCAATGAGGTTGTAGGCGTAGACCGATTCTTGGATGACGCTCGGGTTCAACAGTTCGTGAATAGTAAGACTCAGAGACCCGTAGTGTTTTCATACCAGTACATCAGTATCGGAAACCGCACAATTGGAGTAATAGAAATACCCGTTCAGCCCCGACCGATACATCTCAAAAAGAATTTCGGCAGGTTGGTTGCGGAAAAAGTCTACTTAAGGCGAGGGAGTTCGACCGATGTCGCTTCGCCCGATGAGATAGCTCAAATGGGCAATTCCAACCGAACTAACAAAGTTGACGTCTCAGCACTCGTCTACAGTGTTACTAATCAGTATGTCAAAGATATGAAACGACAACTTATCAACAATTCCATCATATCCAGGTCAGAGAGCGAAACGCTACTTTCGACATTGACGGATGTCGACGCCAGTGTGGACTGTGTTGTTACCGGAACCGCAGGTAGCGGCAAAACGACATGCATACTCGAATGCGTAAATGCCCTCCGTCAATACCAAACTGCCGTACTTGCCTTTCGTCTGGATCGTGTAAGTCCGGTGTCGTCTACCAAGAAACTGGGAGAAGATCTTGGGCTCGGAGGATCACCTGTGTCGGTATTGAAAGATGCTGCAGAAGTTGATACGACCGAGGCAGTTCTCATTCTCGACCAACTCGATGCCGTCAGTACAACGTCCGGGCGAAATGTGGGGTTGTTCGAAGTTGTAGAAGCTTTATTAGAGGAGGTACGAGAATGCCGTGGCACGATTAAATGTCACGTAGTATTGGCATGTCGAAAGTTCGATTGGGAAAATGATCATCGTTTACGGCGTCCTCTTGCAGACAACCACGTTGAAGTCCCCATTGGAGACTTCTCGCCTGCTCAGGTGAAATTCATACTTCAAAATGGCGGATTCGACACCGATTTGTTCAGCAAAAGCCAATTGGAATTACTCGGTCTTCCACAGAATATGACGGTGTTTCTTGATGCGAATCCTGATTTCGAAACCCGGCCGAATTTCGCCACTAACAAGGATTTGTTCGACGAATACTGGGTCACGAAACAACGAGCTGTCAATGCACGAACCAACGCACCTGATCATTGGACCGACATAATCTGGCGACTGTGTGATGAAATGTCTGCTTCTCAGCAACTTTCGGTAATGAAGGAAGAGCTGGATCGCTTCCCCAAGAAATACGTGGAAGTTATGGCGTCCGAGGGTGTCTTATCTTACCGATGAAAATAGATACGGATTTGGTCATGAATCCTTTTTCGATTACAGCTTCGCACGGCAATTCGTTACCAACAACCTTTCCCTTGTCGATTTCATTAAATCCGCGGAACAACATCTTTTCCGCAGGGCGCAGGTGCGGCAAATCCTCGAGTACCTTCGTGATGCTGACCTGAAACGTTATTGTCGCGAATTAAGCCAGCTACTGGGGGATGAGAATATCCGCTATCACTTGAAAGATCTGGCTGTTGCGCTTGCCTTCAGGTTTTCTGATCCGAGTGAAGACGAATGGAATGTATTTACTCCCTGGATAAACGCCGGAATTGAAGCGATAGAACAAGGCAAAAAGAATACGGACAAACTTGCCGCCACTGTATGGGACTTCTTTTTCTATTCTCGGTCCTGGTTCCCGTTGGCAGACAGTAAAGGTCTGATAGCGAATTGGCTCGAATCGGAGAACGATCGTCTTATCGACAAAGGTGTGAAGTATGTAGAATTCCATCAAAGTCACTCAGGCGACAGGGTGGCCGAGCTTTTGGCACCATTCATCGATCAGGAGGGTGAATGGCAAGAGCGGTTTTATAGTGTAATGCGATGGCCAGAACATGGAAACAGCCGGAAACTCTTCGATCTGTTCCTGAGGTCAATCGACAATGGAACTTTGGATAGTGCCGGTAGTAGAATCTTCGGCTCATTGGGATACAGCGCCAAGGAACAACCTGTCTGGTTTGCCGAAGTGAGTGCACACTGGTTACGTAGGCGGTTTTCCATAACTAGTACTTAATTGACCAATAAAGGGTAATATATTATGTTCGTGCTCATCGGTGCCCATCCTTATACTTTATACCGCAGGGAGACGCCCATGAGCCGCATGGCATCGCCGATCAATCTGAGCGACGAAGATCACCAGACGCTTTTGCACTGGACGCGTTCGGGCACGACCGAACACCGCATGGCCTTCCGCGCCCGGATCATCCTGGCCGCCTATAACGGACAGAGCGGCCGGGACATCGCCCGCGCACTGAACACCCGCGAAGCCACGGTGAGCAAATGGCGAAGGCGATTCCACCGATCCGGTCTTGACGGTCTTGACGACCGGCCTCGATCCGGCAAGCCTGCCCGCTACACCGAAGAGACCGTGCGGAGCATTCTCTCCTGCCTGGACCAGGCCCCGCCTTCAGGCTACGCCGCCTGGACCGGCCCGCTTATCGCGAAGAAGCTTTCCATCGGCGTCGACTACGTCTGGCAGGTTCTGCGCAAGCAGGGCATCAGCCTGAGCAGACGCCACAGTTGGTGTGTGAGCACGGATCCTTCCTTCGCCGCCAAGGCCGCCGACATCGTAGGCCTGTACCTGGACCCCCCTGCCAACGCCCTGGTGCTGTGCGTGGATGAAAAGCCCGCGATACAGGCCCTGGAACGTGCGCAAGGCTGGATCAAACTGCCCAACGGAAAGGCCCTTACCGGCTTCAACCACGAATACAAGCGCAACGGAACCACTACGTTGTTCGCGGCCCTGGACGTGGCTACGGGCCTGGTCAAAGCCGGACACTACAAGCGCCGCAAGAGAAGGCAATTCCTGGACTTCATGAACAGCATCGTCGCGGCCTGGCCCGACAAGGAGATCCACGTCATCCTGGACAACCTCAGGACCCACAAGCCCAAAGTCGACCGATGGCTGCCCAGACATCCCAACGTCCATTTCCACTTCACGACCACGCACGCCTCCTGGTTGAACCAGGTCGAAATCTGGTTCAGCATCTTGTGGAAAGGGGCCCTGAAAGGCGGGACCTTCAAATCGGTACGCGCTTTGCGAGAGGCCATGGACCGCTTCATAGAAGCCTACAACGAGAACGCCCATCCCTTCCAATGGCAAGCCACTAAAGTCAAACAGAGAAACCTTGAAGATAAATACGCCAATTTAAACAAGTAGGTACTAGTTTTCGATTCAGCGTGTGACTCGATGAAGCCCCGTTTCCTCATACACCCTGCACTGCTCGAAAAGTCCTTTCGAACCGGAACACTCCCATGATCTTCGACGCCTCGGAAAAACACCAGTCCCAAATACCGGCCTTGCATCTTCTGGTCGCGATGGGTTTTACGCCGCTCTCGCCAGAAGCAGCGTTGCGGTTACGCGGAGGCAGGCTGCGTAACGTCACGCTCGATGACGTGCTGGCCGATCAACTCCTGAAGCTCAACCGCTTCACCCACCGGAGCAGGGAGTATTCCTTCGATCTCGAAGACGCTCACGAGGCGATGCGGCGGCTGAAGCCTACGCCGGATAGGCTCAAGGGGCTGCGCGGAACCAATCAGGACGTATACGATACGCTGGTGCTCGGCACGACGATCACCAAGACCATCGACGGCGACTCGAAATCCTATTCCTTCCGCTACATCGACTGGGAGAATCCGGACAACAACACCTATCACGTGACGGCAGAAATGACGGTGGAGCGGACCAGCAGTACCAGGACCCGCCGATGCGATATCGTCGCCTTCGTCAACGGGATCCCCTTCATCGTAATCGAGAACAAGCGGCCGACGGAGCGCCTGAAGAAGGCCGACAGCCAACTGATCGGATACCAGAGAGAAGACGAGATTCCACACCTGTTCCACTTCGCGCAGCTTCTATTGTCCATGAACCGACGGGAAGCCCTTTATGCGACGGTGGGCACGCAGAGCAGGTTCTGGCAGACCTGGCGGGAGGAGGAGACTACCGTTGAGGGATCGCATGCTACCCCGCAGAACGAATCGGAGGATACTGAAATACTGCCACCGGATGTTGTGTTCGATCCGGACGAACAGGCGGAGTATCCGCCCCGGGATCCCCTTCGAGATCTCGTCGATCGACCCCTGGCTGTGGCCGAAGCCGAAGCGGTCTACTCGGGTAATTTCGCCTCTGCGCGGTCGCACTACGAGGCTGCTATCGCCGGAGAAGGACGGCAGGTCACCGAGCAGGACGAAGCGCTTTACGCCCTGTGCCGACGCGAGCGCCTGCTGGACCTTGTGCGGCGTTTCACCGTGTTCGATGGCGGTGAACGTAAGATAGCCAGGCACCAGCAGTACTTTGCCGTGCGCAGAGCCGTGGAACGGGTCAGGCAGTTCGATTTGCAGGATGTCCGCAGGGGCGGTGTGATATGGCACACGCCCGGTACCGGTAAGTCGCTTACCATGGTCATGTTGGGCAAGGCGCTGGCTCTGGACAAGACGATCTCTAATCCGCGCATCGTCATCGTAACGGACCGCGACGATCTGGATCGGCAGATCAAAGACACCTTCAAGTCGTGCGAAATGGAACCCGTCCGAGCTACGACTGGCACCCATCTGATCTCCCTGATTCAGAACAAGACGCCGCTGGTTACGACGATCATCAACAAGTTCGACACGGCTTCACGCGCCGGCCAGGTGATCGATGAGGATCCCAACGTATTCGTTCTGGTAGACGAAAGCCACCGCACGCAGACGGGATCGCACGGTGGGTTCGGACAGTTGGCCGGCAAGATGCGACGCATTCTTGGAAACGCCTGCTATCTTGGTTTCACGGGAACGCCGCTTCTACAGAGGGAGAAGAACACCCTGACCACCTTCGGGGGACTGATCCACCGCTACGCGATCGACCAGGCTGTTCGGGACGAGGCAGTCGTCTCCCTGCTTTACGAAGGAAGGATCGTTGAACAGCAAATCAACCCGGAAACCATCGACTCCTGGTTCGACAAACTGAGCGAAGGGCTGAGCGAGCAACAACGGGTGGATCTGAAACAAAAGTACTCCCGCTTGAACTCGCTGGCACGCACCGAACAGGCGATACACGCCAGGGCGTTCGACATCTCCGAACATTACCGGCAACACTGGCAGGGAAGTGGGTTCAAGGCGCAACTCGTCGCACCATCAAAGGCAGCTGCGTGCCGGTACAAGGAAATCCTCGACGAGATCGGCCACGTGACCAGTGAGATCGTCATCTCGCCGCCCGACGACCACGAGGGCAACGAGGACGTGGATCACGACTCCAAGAGCGTGGTCGGCGCGTTCTGGGAGCGCATGATGGACCGGTACGGGACGGAGGGCGAGTACAACCGTCAGATCATCGACGCGTTCAAACATTCGGAGCATCCTGAAATCCTCATCGTCGTCTCCAAGCTGCTGACCGGCTTTGATGCCCCCCGGAACACGGTGCTTTACCTCTGCCGCTCGATACGAGAGCACAACCTTCTGCAGGCGATCATGCGCGTGAACCGGCTCTTCGAGGAGGACGGTATCGAGAAGGAGCACGGATACATCATCGACTACGAGGGTCTGCTCGGAGAGTTGGACGGTGCGTTAAACGCGTATAGCGCCCTTGATGGCTTCGAATCGTCGGACCTCACCGGCACGTTGGAGAACGTCAAGGAAGAGATCCGCAGGCTTAGGCATTTGCACGAACGCCTGTGGGACGTGTTCAATTCCATCAGAAACAAAAAGGACATGGAAGAATACGAGCAGTTCCTTGCCGACGAGGCCAGACGCCAGGAGTTTTATGAAAAGCTGCGTGAATTCGGTCGCTGCCTGCGTATATCACTGTCGTCAGACAAAATCAACGCCGTGTACGACGATGCGAAGATCGACGGGATGAAGCGGGAATGGTTGATGTTTTCCGAACTCAGGCGCTCGGTCCGCCTGCGCTACCAGGAGACGATCGACGTCAGGGAATTCGAGCCAAAGATCAGAAAGCTCCTCGACGACCACGTGGTCGCCATGCCCGCGGAGACCGTCGTCGAGCGCGTCAACATCAACGACCCCGATGCGCTGAAGGCCATCGCCGACGAATCCGGGGTTACCGAAGCGTCCAGGGCCGACCGCATTGCCAGCGCCACGCGCCGCACCGTCACGGAGAAGATGGAAGAGGACCCCACCTTCTACCGGAGGTTTTCCGAACTTCTGGAGGAGACGATCAGCAATTACCGGGAACGACGGATTTCCGAGCGGGCATACCTGCAGCAGGTGATGGATCTCGCCGGGAAGGTGTCGCGCAAGGAAGACCGTGGCCAAGAGATGCCCGTACCGGTCAGGGGCAACGATGACGGCGAGGCTTTCTACGGCGTACTTGGAGAATCGCTTGCGGACGCGAATGGTCAGGCAGACGCCAAACTGCTCGACGACGTGGAGATCGCCAATGCCGCGCTCGACTTCATCGAGATCATCAGGAAGCATCACATTGTCGACGTATGGTCCAACGAGATTGCACAGAACGAGATGCGCAACGCCATAGACGACTATTACTATGATGTACTTCGAGAACAGAAAGGGCTCGTCCTGACGGACGCGCAGTTGAATGATCTCGAAGACAAGATCATGAATCTGGCCAGGGCGAGGTTTCCAGATTGACGAAGGAACGGCACTGGATTCAATACGGCGAGCATCGAATAACATTCTCCGTTGTGCGGCGTGAACGAAAGACGCTTGAGATCGGTGTCGAACCTGACACTACCGTTGTCGTTGCCGCGCCGCGCGACGCATCGTTAGAGGCCATCTCCGAGAAAGTCCGCAGACGGGCGGCCTGGGTGCGTCGCCAGCAGCGGTATTTCTCCCAGTTTCTTCCGAGGATGCCCGAACGGCGATTCATCTCGGGAGAAACGCATATCTACCTAGGAAGACAATACCGGCTCAAAGTGATCGCGTGCGAGAAGCCAGGCGTCAAGTTGATCCGGGGCTTCATTGTCGTGCGAAGCCGCGAACCTGGTCGAAGCGAGTCGACCCGTGGCCTCGTCGAAAAGTGGTACCAGCACCAAGCGCGTGTTAAGTTCACCAAAAGGCTCGAAGTGAACCTGCTTCGGTTCCCGGATCCGGAATCATTCCGGCCTCGGGCTCTCATCATCCGCACCATGCGTCGCCGGTGGGGATCCCTGTCAGACTCTTCCCGGTTAATTCTAAATCGTCGGTTGATTGAAGCGCCGATTGATGGAATCGACTATGTGATTACCCACGAACTGTGCCACGTTGCAGAACCCAACCATGGATCACGATTCTATGAGTTGCTGGACGGCGTTATGCCGGATTGGGGGAGGCGGAAGGAACAGTTGGAGCGGAGTGTTGGTGGGCGGATATAAGGTCGGGCCGTTGTGCTATCTGCAGCCTGTCAGGTGGGCCGGAAGGGATAGAAAATCGATTCACCTTTCTCATCATTTCCGTTTAAGCAGTGTATTTTCTTTTTTTCTTACGAGAAAACCGAGGTTAACCGCGACTATACTAGAAAGACGCAGAATTCAGTGGATTATGTTACAAAGACCGAGCTCGAAGCCTGCCCGCCTTTTTATGGAGCCTAGTATCGACAGAATCGCAACCCTTCTTGATGGGACTAAATTGCTCAAACGCGACAAATCGAGAACCAGACCCGCCCGTCGAATCATACGACAGGGTGACTGCCGATGAGAATACAGATTAACTGGAACGCCGTAACGGCCGTATGTGCGATTGTCGTAGCAGTATTCACGGCCGGCGGATGGTTGACCGACGGGTTACGTGAAGACATCAGGAAATTGCGCCTGTAGATGCGCGAGGGGTTCGTTGAGATACACGACGACATCTCCAAGATACGCGCGGACATCAAGGTGCTGCAACAGGACGTGGCTTTCATCAAGGGCCGAAACCTGCCGGATCAGACGACAACAGGCAATACGCAACGTCCGGCTCCGAGGAAATAGCTTGTCGCAAGATCCACATCGGACCCTGGAGCGCCGTCCATGGCAAGTGCCAAAGTTTGCCGTATTACTGCAAAACAAAAGGACACCGAAAACTCCGGTGCCCAGATGCCGAACGGGTAATTCCCGATCCCTTGAAACTGACTATACAACAGAACCCAATTGCTATCTACAAGTTTTCGATTCGGAGAGCGACGAGATGAGCACCGTTTCCCCTGAGGTCATACTGGATGACTACCTTGACCGCGAGTCGGAAGACATTCGCGCCTGCATGGCCTATGCCCACGCGGTTATTTCGGGCGACTCGCTGGCTGCTGTTTTGGTTGCCGGAGCGTGAGACTCCGCATGAACCGATGGCGTCGGTAGCCGCATTAACGCTTGGCCTGTGCCTTGTCCATCTCGTTCACAATATCGTCGGCAACTTCGAGCACCTCGGCGGGGGCGCGAACTTTATCGCCCAGGCGCTGCCGCAGGGCCACAAAAAGAGGGTTGAGGGCCTCTGCTTTTTCTCTGTCGCTTGCCAGTATCTCCAATATCTCCTCTCCAAGGTCCTCTTGCGAGACGATCATCGTTATGTCCTTGAGCATATGACGCATCATAAGTTCGTTATCGGAATCGAAAATCGCGTATGCGGACCGGAGTTCTTCCAGGGCGGCCTGGCGTCTTCTCAGCTCCAACAGGGCTTTCACCCGTATTGACTTTAGCTGCCACTCCAGAACTGGCACATCGTGGTCGGTCTTAATACTCTTTTCCGGTAGTGCGACCGCCTTGCTGCCATGCAACGTACGTAGCCTTTTTTCACCTTCGTCGCACGTCTGCAACGCTTCTTTCGGGTGACCACGGATAATCTGCAATTCTGCCTTGAAGCCCAAAACGCCAACTACCAAATTACCAAGATCTGGCGCATTCTCGTGACCGAAGCGTTCGATGATATCGTCCAACGCTGCAATCGCCGACAAGCTTTCACCGAGTTGCGAATAACCGTATGCCCTGTATAACATTACATACGCGGTGCGCTTATGTAGCCCCGGTTCGGTGCTACTACCAAAACGCTGAACAAGACATTCCAAAGTCGTAACTGACGCATTGAATTCCCTCTGGTCGAATTGGTCGAAGCCCTTTTCCGCTATTTTGGCAAAAACCGAGTCCCGGGCTGACTGAAATCCGGGGAATGAAGTAATCTCAGGACGTTTGATCATTTCATCGTAGGTCGCAAGTATTTCATCGGCATCGCAAACCTCCGACTGCGTAATGGTCTTTCTTACAAAGACGTCGGAAACCAGCACTTGGATAACCGAATCGGAACTGTCCGCGAATCGCCCGATCAACTCGTCGAAGGAATTGATTGCCGCCTCAAATTCCCGGTTCTGCATTTGCAGACAGCCCTTTAATTGCATCGATATCGCTACTGCCATTTGGAGTTTAGGTACCGTGCCACCATCAGCGTGTTCGATAAAGGCACTGAGATTCGCAATTACCAACTCGTGATCGCCACCTAGCGACTCAAATATGAACTTCTCCAACTGCTTGCTATCAAGCTGTGATAGTTTGTTGACGAGAAGTTTTTCCATTTCTGCCGGGACCACTTCAGCTATGGATATCTTGAATTCGGCATCATCGACAACGCCGTCGTCTGACGATGTATAATTGGTGCCAATACTTTCCTTGATGTTGCGAAGAGAATCGAGATCAGGGAATTCTGTTCCGATTTGTTCTATATCTTCGCGTATGGTCGGCCACTGGTCGGCCACCATGCTGAACATATCTGACATTTCCGTCAGTTCGCCTTCGTCATAAAAACTGACCATAAAGCGGAGCAATTTGCGCACGACCGCCGCCTCGTCCCGTTCGCGTCGCAACTTGTAGTAGATGCTGTAGAGCCGCTCCGCGGCAGCGTACTCACGCTTTCTGCCTCTTCCTTGGACGATGACCGCGCCACGGTCAATCAATCTGCCCAGGAGGCTGGACACTTTGCGGATGTCCATGCGCGCTCTGGCGGCGATCTCGTTGGCGGTCGAGAACTGCCAGAGGTCGATTACCGCGAGATAGACACGGCGCTCCGTTGGCGCTAAGACCTCCAGGTGGCTGCGGAAGTACTCAGTATGGTCGTCGACGAGCGCCACCAGCTCTTCCATCAGTTTCTCGAAGGAGCGGTGCCGGGCGAACTCGGCGACGATGACCAGGAGACGGGGACTGCCCCCGGTTAGTATTTCCAGGGGTCTTATGTTTCGTTCGAAGACCTCGTCACGGCTGACCATATGCCAGAGACGCCGGCATGCTTCGGTATCCAACGGTTTGAGATCAAGTATCCGGAACAGTCCAAAGAAGGATTCCTGTACGTCATCCAGACGCTCGAAACGGCTCGTGGCCGTCCCAAGCAGGATGATCTGAGGCTCGGTCTGCAGCGTCTCCCGCAACTGCCACCCGAAATCCTCGTCCACATCGGCGCATAGCGTCTGCAGGTTCTCGACCATGAGCACGAGCTTCCTGCCCAGCCGGTCGGAGGCGTCCAACACCGCGGCCCTGGCCCGTTCCGCCAGGAATTCACCCCGCCAACGGGTTGCCAGATCCTTGTGTACGGCTCGCAGTTCCCTCGCGAGGTCCGGATCACGGCCCGCGATCTCTCTCGATAGATGGAAAAGCGTTTCGAGCCAGAAGTCGGCGATGTCGAGTACCTCCTGGCTTTCCTCCATGAACCGTACCGGTAACAGGCGTTGGGACAGTTCGTCCCCGATGCGCAGTTCTGCGGCGATGCGGGCGAGCAACATGGTCTTACCCCTGCCGCGGGGCGCCACCACGAGAATGTGCTGACACGAAGGAGAATCCACGTTGTCGCGCAACACGTTCAGCACAATGTTCAGCTCTAGTTCTCTTACCACGAACTGGCGGATCACTTCCTCGTCGGTCTGAAACGTGCCAGGATTGAACTTTCGAATCGTGGGAGTCTTGGCCTCGGACGGATCCATGGCGGTGTCCTCATTCGTTGTGGGTCGGACTGGTACCTCAATGTGCTTGTTGATGATTACCAAACATCTCTTGTGATCCCTAAGTATACCTGTCAGGACGCGTCACGGCACGGTCCCGGAGAGGATGAACATGCGGTCATTGAACCGCGAAGTACATCGCATGACGTACTGAAGATTGCGTTGGAGGCTTCAGGGGTTGACCGATGAATGAGATCAGCGGTCAACCCCTGCCAATCATTTATTCCTCCTCCTTCCCTTCGTCTGCGGAATCCTGCTGATCCTGAGTATCACGCGATTCCCAATCATCAGGCCGTTCATCTTCTCCACGACTTTGCCAGTAAGCATCATTGTTGAGATTCAACTGATTAGCATGATTATCATCGTCGTATCTGGACATATCGTCACACCTCTCATAGTTGATGGTTCAATCATGTGTATGAGGTCGTCTACCAACTGCGTAAGTGCTTGTTCTCACCTCCTCTCGGTTGATGGTTTCGATGGTATTCTCTCCCAGTTGGAGAACAGATGTTTACCATCTAATCATGTTCCATTACCTACCAAGATAATAGACAACAATTTTGTTGTCAACAAATTTGTTTAATAAATATGAATGTTCTGAAGCACGGGAATCGCTAATACGCTTTATTGAGAAAGCAGCGCCATTATCCAACCTTGACCCCCCCCCCCCCCCCCCCCGGAAACCGACATTGCTGAACATCATCGAACGTCAAACCAGGCCATACCGAAGATGGTTTCGGATCATGCCTGATACGGCTGATAAACCGTAACTTCACGACGCACCGAGCATTTTCCTTGCGCTCCGATTAGATGTTATTACATTAGTAGTAACAATATTGCTGCAATAGTATCAACGACAGGGGGTACTTCATGGTCGAACTCAAAGTCCGAAAATTCGGCAACTCGCTCGGCGTCGTTCTGCCTAAGGAGGTCGTCAATCGGCTGCGCACGAAGGATGGGGAGCCATTGTTCCTCACCGAAGGACCGGATGGCAGCTACAGGTTGACACCCTACGATCCGAACTTTGCAGAGAAGCTGGCAAAGGCCGAAGAGATCATCGACCGCTATCGCAACACGCTCCATGTCCTGGCCAAGTGACGGACCCGGTCTGGATAGAAACGCGCGATGCACTGATGTTGCATGACCGTCTGATCGCACTACACGGCGGAGCGTCGGGGGTGCGCGACTTGGGTTTGCTGCAATCGGCTTTGGCCCGGGCGCGGCAAATCAACTCGTATTCCGATACGCCCGATCTCATCGAAATGGCGACGGCCTACACATCGAGCATCGTACGCAACCATCCATTTGTCGATGGCAACAAGCGTACCGGCTTTGTGGTCGGCGTCCTTTTTCTGGAGATGAACGGATATCACTTCACCGCCACGCAGGCGTGCGCGGCTCAGTCCGTTATCGAACTGGCGGCCGGATCGCTTGATGAAACGGGCTACACGGCATTCCTGCGCGCGAACGTCGAAACGCAGAGCGAGGATCGGAGGTAACATGTCTACCATGACCGAAGAGCAGAAGTTCTTCTTCGACCTGAAGGGCTGGATCCTCGTGCCCTCCGTGCTGACAGAGACCGAGATCGAGGAAATGAAGGCCGAGGTGTACGCCGGAGTAAAGCCGGATTACAAGGGGAAGAACAGCGACCTGAAACAGGGTTTCCAAGGCAAATTGGCCAACCTGCTCGATCACCCGGGCGTCGTGGGCATTCTCAACGAAATCCTGACCGAGCCGCCCTTCGTGGGGGACGACCACTACGGTTTCCGCTGTGAGAACTCCTTCCTCATGGTGCGGGAATCCGGCTGGGAATCGACCGTCAAGGGCACCGGGCTGCCTCATGTCGTACGCCCTCCGCAACAGGCGAACGCCATGCGCTACCAGGTGCAGGGCGGCAAGATCTTCGCGGGACTCACCCGGGTGGTCTGGGAGCTGGAGGAAGTCAAAGCGGGTTTCGGCGGCACCTCTTTTCTGAGCGGCTCGCACAAGGCCCATTTCAATTATGGCGGCCCTGACCGGTACCGGCCCAACATCAGCGAATCTCCTTGGGAGGAAAGCCTTTACGCCGCCATGGAGGATTACAGTTGTCCGCCGGGTTCGATGCTGGTCTTCACCGAAAGCCTGATCCACGCGGCGAACGACTGGACCAATCCGGACAACCGGCGCTGCGCCGTGTTCAACTGCTACAACTCCATCTGGGCGCAGTGGCACCGGCTCAACCTGTCCCACGAAGTCATCGACAAGATGCCGCCCAAACGGCAGTCCCTGTTTCGCGGCACGTGGCAGCTAGGGGGCGATGGAAACCGAACCTACTCGCTGGACAACCGGTCGGTGTAAAGAGGCTCGACGAAACGTGTCGACCAGTGGCGCGTCCCACTTGCCGCCCCAGTACCGCTGGTACATGGCGATGCGCGGCTCGACGAAACGTGTCGACCAGTGGCGCGTCCCACTTGCCGCCCCAGTACCGCTGGTACATGGCGATGCGCGGCTCGACGAAACGTGTCGACCAGTGGCGCGTCCCACCGTGTTGCTGGCCGGTGCAATGAGGACGTAAAATGACCGAAATCCCTGGAGGCCTGGACGCCGTCCCGCCACACCCCGCTTCCGTCCCGCGCAGTTCCGACCTGAAGATCACGGCCGTGGAAACCCTTATCCCCGACGACATCATGCCCGGGCTGATTCTGCTGCGGATCCATACCGACGCGGGCGCTGTCGGCCACGGCGAGTCCTACTACGTCCCCCAGGCGGTAGCGGCCGTCGTCCATGACTGGCTGGCCCGCCGGCTGCTGGGCGGCGATCCCCTGTCCATCGAACACCACTGGCGGTTCTTCTACGAACGTTTCAGCGCCTTCGGCTCACGGGGCGCCGAAATGCGGGCCCTCAGCGCCGTCGACCTGGCCCTCTGGGACCTCCTGGGACAGGCGTGCGGACTTCCCGTCTGGCAACTCCTGGGCGGCAAGGCGCGGGAAGCCGTGCGGGTCTACAACAGTTGCGGGGGCCCCACCTATGGGCGACGGCCACTTGGGGCGCCTGCCGAACAGGGCTGGCCCGGCCACGGCGACATCGGAAAGCCCGGTCCGCTGGAAGACAACTGGGCGGCCCATCACGCCGCGGGCGACCTGGCGGAGGAACTGGTGGCGGAAGGGTACACGGGCATGAAGTTCTGGACCTTCGACCGCGCCTACAGGGCCCACGGCTCAAGCTATCTGCCCATGTCCACCGTCCGGGAATGCGTCAAGCCCCTGGAGGAGGTGCGCAAGCGCGTGGGCGACCGGATCGAGATTCTCCTGGACGGACACGGATTCTTTCAGCTTCCCGCCGCGCTGCGCATCGCCGAGGCCGTAAGGGACCTGAACCCGATGTGGCTCGAGGACGTGATGCGGCTGGACAACGTGGACACGCTCAGGGACTTCCGCGAAAAGTCGGGCGTTCCCCTGGCGGTCAGCGAGATGTATATCGGCCGGGAGGACTACCGCCATGTACTGGAGAGAAACGCCGCCGACTACCTCATGGCCGATCCCACCTGGGTGGGCGGCATCAGCGAGACGCGGCGGCTGGCCGAGATGGCCCAGGGCCACAACATCCCGGCGGCCATGCATGACTGTACGGGTCCGCTTACGCTGTTTGCCGGCATCCATGTGGCCACGGCGGTGCCCAACGTCGTCATCCAGGAGTCCGTCCGGGCCCACATCAGGACCTTCTACGATCTGCTCATCGAACCCAACATCGTCGTCGATCAAGGTTATGCGCGGCCGCCGGAGGGGCCGGGGCTGGGTACCCGCCTGCGGCCGGACCTCTTCGATCCCACTCACCATGGATACCGGATCAGCAAGGCGTAGGTGGCCTGGCCGGGCTCAATCATTCCGGCCGGGCCTAATCATTCCGATCGGGCCTGATTGGGCTGGCCGGGCTGGAACCATCCGGACCACTTCACCCTCCTGTCTATGGCGGGATCATGTTAAAAGTCGATATCCTTGAAGCGAGCGAGATCAAGCGGGCCGCCGCGATTTTCCACCGGGACGGCTTCGTCTGCGTGGCGAATCCTCTGGACGAAGAGCAGTTCGCCCTCAACCGGTCGGGCGCCGAGCGCGTGATGGCGGAGCAGGAAGCCGAATTCGGGCGTGAGAAAATGAACCGGGGCTTCGCGCGCCATTCCTTCGGCAGCCAGTTGCACAATCGGGAGTGGTGCGTCCTGATCGATCTGCCCACGATCCTGCCGATGCTCGACGCGATCTGGGGGAGCGACGACTATACCTGCACCGGCGCGGGCGGCGACTACTCCCTGCCCGGCGCGAAGATCCAGCACCTGCACTCCGACCGGAACGCCGATATCTTCAACGATCCCCTGGACCGGGTTACCCACCACGATGTCCCGGCGCCTTTCATCGTCATCAACTTCACCATGGTGGACTTCACCGTGGAGAATGGCGCCATCCGGTTCATTCCCGGCACCCACCGGTCCCGCGCGCCGATCCCTTCGCTCGAAGAGGAACCGGAATGGATGCGCAATAACCACCTGTGCGCTCCGGCGAATACGGCCATCATCCGCGACGTGCGCTGCTGGCACGGGGGCACGGCGAATCACTCCGGCATGAAACGGCCCATGACGAGCGTGGGCTACCACGCGCCGTGGCACCGGGCCGTCGAAGAGAAGTCTCTGCCGCGGGAGCACTACGACCGGCTGTCCGCGCGGGGCCAGCGGCTATGCAGGCATATCGTGGAGAAGGGTTAAGACGTTCACCGGTCTCATCCATGTGACTCGGTACTCTCAGTCGGGTGTAACGCTCTATAAATGAAATCGTGTCCGGATGTCCGAATATCGTTGACAATATGCACACATTGTACGATAATTGACTTATGGATATCGGCTTCGACTGGAGCACCGAAAAGAATCGCTGGCTCATTGAGCAAAGGGGAATTTCGTTCGAGCGCGTTGTCGTTGCCATAGAGCAAGGTGGCCTGGTGGACGTGCTCGAACACCCGAATCAGGATGACTACCCGGGACAGTTGATCTACGCCGTCGAAATCGACAGGTACATTCACCTCGTGCCTTTCGTGACTCAGTCCGACGGCACGCGCTTTCTGAAGACGGTTATACCCAGCCGAAAGGCAACGAGAGACTACAGGAGGAGGCGGATATCGTGAACGACCAATTGAGTGCTGAAGAGCGCGATGTGCGCGATCGATTCGAGCGAGGCGAATTACGGTCCGCCCCGGATGCCGAACGCGAGGCCGAGTTGGCCCGGCAGGCAGCTCGCAATACGTTCAATAAGACCCGGAGGGTGAATCTCCGTGTTACAGAGCGTGACTTCAATCTCGCACACGCACGGGCCAGGGAAGAGGGCATACCCTATCAGACGCTGCTGTCCAGCGTCATCCACAAATACCTGTCCGGCCGCCTTACAGAGAAGCGGTAGGCCGGCAGCCGCTTCCATCGATGCATGCCCGAGTCGTTGCCGGACGGTTCGTAGGCGTGCTGTTTGTAGTCCCCGTCTATCCGGTATAGCTTCCACACAATTATGAAAGCGCATACGCCTGTACTTGCTCAAGACCCTTTTCATCCATTCCCCCAGCCGGTTCCGCATCACCTTGCCCAGCGTAAACCCGATTCCCGTCACTTGCGCATACCTGTCCAGGTTTACTCCTGTCCGGCCGTTCTCATTCTGCGGCCGATATCCCATTCGTTACTACCAATTTTGTATTTGTTAGTAGTATATTGGTAGAAAGTTACACCGTCACGCATGTCTCATAGGGTCGTGATCGAACCGGACCAACCAAAACATGACGGAAGTTACTAATACTATGATCTCGATGTTACGGTACTGCCTGCGAACGTTATATTACGCGATCTACCATATTACACCATCGACAAGTTTGCGCCGTCCACACTGTATTCGACTTCGTAGTCGAATGTAGTGAAAGACCCCAGAATAGTTCACCGATGACAAAGACCCTGTTGATGGCCACCGCGGCAGCGTGGTGGTGCCTGGTAACCGCAGCGATACATTCCCCGCCAGCGGCCAGCGCCCAGACCGACACTCGGGCCAGCGCCCAGACCGACGCCCGGACCAGCGCCCAGACCGATGCCCAGTTTACCATGCATCGGATAACCGTTTTCCACACCAACGATCTGCGGGGCGATGTCTACTCAGAGGAAGGATTCGACGATGCGGACCAGACTGGGAATCAGGATTCGGTAAACACGGCGGACCGAGCCGGTCTGGCCGCACTCGTGTCGATGATCCGTGCCCATGGCGGCGCCGGCGGGGATTCGATCCTGGTCCTGGACGGCGGGAACGCAATGGGCTCGACGCCAGCCTGCGACGCGGATGACTGCCATACGTTGTTTCAGCTCATGGACATGGCGGGATACGATGCCATGGTCGTGGGCCCACACGAATTCACCTACGGTCCCGACACGCTCGCGTCCCGTGCAGACCAGGCGGACTTCCCGCTGTTGGGTGCCAACCTGGAGATTGACGACACGGTCGATGAGATTGGCAACGCGGTCCAGGAGGCCATCGCTCCGTTTCTGCTGACTCAAAGAAGCGGATTGCAGATCGCCGTCATGGGGATCGTCTCGTCCCGGATGGCCGACGACCTTACCTCGGTGGATCCCGCGTTCCTGGATATCCAGGGTCCGCGCGAGACGCTCGAATCGCTACTGGCCGGTCCCGCGGGCCGCGCGGACGTACGAATCGCGCTCGTCAACATGAGCATGGACGAGGCAAGGGACCTCGCGCTGGCCTTTCCACAAGTACAGCTGTTCATCGCGGGAGGCGCGGCTGGCGGTCCCGAACCGCGCCCGGCGGAGCACGTGGTCCGGTTCGTCGATGGCAGATACCTGGTTACCACGCCGGGACGGGGCACCCATCTGGGCAGGCTCGAAATCACCTTCCGCCGGGAGGGCGGAAATACGGCCGTTTCCAATCTGAATCCCGTCCTTATGCCTGCCGGTTCGTCCCTGCTTAAAGACCTCGCGACCGCGACCGGATCGTCCGATCCATCCGGCCCCACGGGATCGGTTCCTTCGCCCGCGCCATTCGATACCGCGGCAACGGTTCCGTCGTCCGCGCCGCTGGATTCCGCGGTATCGGCTGTCGTCGCCAGGCACAGGGAAACCGTGCGCATGATATATGACGTCCGGACCGGGAGAACCCGTGAACCCATCGAGGATACCGGGTCCTGGATTGCCGACCTGACGCGGACGAAACTGGCGGCTGACGTCGCCGCGGTCGACCGGCACGCCCTCAGGCCCATACGTCTGGACGGAGAGGTCCGCTTGCGAACGGTTACCCGGCTGGTCCGCGACAACGACGTGCTCGTCCGCGTTTCCGTGTCGGGACGGCAGTTGCGGGCATGGGCCGGCAGGCTGCCGCGGGAACACGACGTGGTATTCGCGGGGTACGATGTGGAGACCGGCGCCGTTGACGGACAGCCGCTGAATCAGGCAAGGACGTACGTGGTGGCCGTCCCGATGATCCTGGCGGACCCGGCCCTGATCCGGGCGGCCAGGAATTTCCGCATTTTGCGCGATTACGGTACACGCATCGGACTGAGGGAACTGGTGATGGCTCATGTACGGGGTAACGAAACCCTTGACCGATGGGAGGGCATCCGGCGCGGGCCGCGAAGTGTGATGGAGGGCAGCACGAGGTTAAACGGGTCCCTGTCGCAGACTACGCTGGAGGGGCCTGCCGACCAGTACAGCCGCGATCCGTTCCTGAGCGGCGAGGAGTCGCTGACCTGGCTCGTTCGCATTGCGCACCAGTCTACCCGGTACACCCCGGTCGGATCGATTTCGGCCCAGTTGCGGACAGGCTACGGCAGGCTGAACAATAACGGAAGCCAACGGGAGGCCGTGGACCGGATCGACGGCGAGTTGCTTTACTCGCTGCCGTACGCGCAACTGTCCCAGTTCGTCGGGTTCGACGTCAACACGGTATGGACGGGTGACGAAGGACAGAAGCACCCCGTAGTGCTCAGGTTCAAGGGAGGCCTCCGGACGGAACTGGGTTCCCAGGCGAACGTCCGGGTCGGCCTGGCCCTGGAAAGAGACCGGGTCACCGCGATGAACGTCGTGGGCGTCGAGGTGGCGCCCGAGTTCCGGACATCCCTGCTTCCGGGCAATTCGCTGTCGTCGCAGGCCCGCGTTTTCTGGGGCACCGGGCGGCGCCAGACCATGTCCGTCCAGCACTTCAACCACCTGCGTTTCCGCCTGCTGGACGATCTTGCCGCCACGCTCGACGCGAACATCTTCCTGCACCGGGATAGCGACATCGACCGGGCGGCCGTCAAGTTCGAACTCCAGGTCGGCCTGGGTTACGATTGGCGCTACTACCGGTGAGTGTGGAAGTGCCCGCGCTGGTGTCGGTTTCGCGGGACTTCCTCCACCGCTTCCCCTTCAGTGATTACTAATTTAGTATTTATTAGTAGTATATTAGTAGTTCAATGTACGATGGTTTCCGCCTGCTTCTTCCCCTTCGATTATTACTAATTTAGTGTTTATTAGTAGTATGATTGCGACTCCGCTAGACTTTCCTGCTTTCAGTATTTGAGGACAGAACGTAATCTTAAAGTCATTTTGGCGAAGTGTAGATTATAGTTGCGGGAATGCATTTATCTACTAAATTGACACATATTAGTATTAAACTAGTGGTGAGCCTCCACGTCAATTTCCCAAATGCAAATCCCTAAATCACCCCCCGATCTAGTAAAACTAATCTCCAAGATCGGTTCGGATAAAGAGAAGCTACTCGAACTGATGCGGACGGTCTCTTCAAGTGTAAACGGCAAATATTTGCACTGGGACGATCTCTTACATCGAAACCCGCCTGATGAGTTAAGCCACGAGGAGTGGTGGCTTGGAATCAAGACGGCGAGAATCGCCTCGGCAAGTCAGCTCCCGCTTCTGGCCGACAAGAACGGCAACCCATTCAATTACAATTTGGTAGATCCCATTCCCGAATTGTTACACGAAATCGATCTCATGGTAGGCGGCCGGACCGAGATGCCGTCTCAGATAACGAATCCGGAGACCAGAGACCGCTACTACGTTGAGTCGCTAATCGAAGAGGCGATTACTTCCAGCCAGCTCGAAGGCGCATCGACGACTCGCAGAGTCGCTAAGGATATGTTTCGTAGCGGGCGCAAACCGCGCGGTCGCAGCGAGACCATGATCATCAATAATTATTTCACGATGAAGATGATCGCCGATTTGAAAACTGAAAAGATGACCCCGGACCACGTCCTGCGTATTCATGAGCGTGTGACGCGTGGGACACTTGACGACCCCACGGCGGAGGGTAGATTCCGCAATACAGCAGATGACATTTACGTAGGCGATCATGAGGGGCAGGTGTTCCACCGTCCTCCACATGCAGATACACTGGAGGAAAGAGCAAATGCGATGTGCGAGTTTTTCAACAGCGCGTCGGAAAAACCCTTTATTCATCCCGTGCTGCGATCCATCATCCTTCACTTCTGGATGGGTCACGATCACCCATTCGTCGATGGGAACGGCCGTTGTGCCCGGGCGGTTTTTTATTGGTCCATGCTTCACCAGGGCTATTGGCTATGCGAGTATATCTCGATATCGCAGATCCTGTTAAAGGCGCCTTCGAAATACGGTCTGTCATTCCTGCATACCGAAACCGACGGTAATGATCTTACGTATTTTCTGCTCTATCATCTGAACGTCATCCGCAGATCTATTGAGGAGCTTAACAAGTTCATTCACAGGCGAGCCAAGCAGTTAAAGGCATTCGAAACGCAGGTAAGGAACCTGGATTCCTTCAATCATCGTCAACGAGACCTGCTTAGCCACGCCGTTAGACATCCGGGGCATCAGTACACGATCAATGCCCATAAGGCCTTCCACGGCGTTGTATATCAGACCGCGAGAACGGATCTGCTGGAGCTACACGAGCGTGGGCTTTTCAACAAACGGAAGGTGGGGAGGAAATGGGTTTTTGACACGCCGGGGGATTTGGAGGCGAGGCTTGCGGGGGGGACCGGCAGTCTTGAAGCGAATCAATGTAGAACTTGACGGTATCTGATGTAATGATCGAACCGTAATCACCCGTACAACTTTCGTAACCATTCCACGAAAGTCTGGCTGAGTGGACCATCCGTTTTCAAATCTCCGGCCCCGATTGCTTGGCCCATGAATCGAGGGTTTTCTCTAGTTGCAAGCCAGGCGTGTATCTTGGCCCTCAGCACTTTCTTATCTTTGAACTTTCGGTTCGTCGAAGGAATACTGTCTATGTACTCTTCAGATCGGGGCCATATCGGATCGTCTTCCGGAATCATTTCTGAAATGAAGTTCTCGAGTTCTCCGGGAGCCCGATTATTGGGCATGAACCATATACCGACACGTGGATTGCACTCTACAATGATTCCACTTGGATCAGGACCGCTGTAAGGCACGTCAATACTCTCTGATCTGAGCCTATTAACAACGGCATCCCAGCGAGCGTGTAAATCTTCGTTGGCGTCTACAATGATTCCTAAGACTTTGCGACCGGACACCTTCAGTTCGGCGCCGATACCATTAAGAAGAGTATCGACGTTATCCTTTACCTGTATACGAAACTCGGGCATGGACTCATTGCGATAGCAGAGATGACGCACCACATGTTTGTCGTTTTTACCCTCAACAAGCAGGACCCTGCCAGTGTCATCCACTATCTCACCTCAATACTCTGTTCCGCAGCCGCCAGCATATTACGTTCGTTATACTCCACAGCCCTGAGATGACCATCCTCGCGTTCGATGCGTACCAGTACCCCCTCGCTCTCCTCGGATTCAGTTGCCGCTCTCGCGAAGCCCCCTACACAGTCAAAGCTGTGTGTCGTGGCGAGGACCTGTACGTTGTTTCGGTGCGCCGTTTGAAGCACCATACTCCAGAAATCTCGTTGTATGGAATAGTGAATACCGTTCTCCGCCTCGTCTATTACAAGAAAGCCATCACGGCAGTTAGCGAGCGCGAGCGCAACACCGTACAGGCGTAGCGCCCCGTCACCTAGGCTCTTCAATGGGATGGGGTGGGCCTGGTCACCTCGCCTTAGGACTGCCCGTCTGATGCCCGGTCTTCGGTAAGACCGACCCCGAAACTCATCGTCACCGATTATTGCCACACGATCAACCTCTTTCCCAAGGATCACCCGTAATGCGTCCACAGCCCGTTCTTCGTCATCCGTCAATGCAATCGCATCCCAGAACTGAGCAATTCTATCGTTACTCATAGGACTGGGGCCCAAGGACTCGCATTCTATTTCAGATGGCGGTTCATCTTCATTGAAAATACTCCGTACTTCCCGTGCCATCCTGTATCCTCCCGGTCTTCTCCCACGTGTCATACCATCAGCGGAAAGAAACCATGGGAGGACCTGTTCGACGTCCTGGAACTTTACTTTCAACGCCTGAGTCTGGTCTTCAGTAATCGAACGAGGTACGAGTTTCTCAAGGCGTGATACCTGATCATCGCTGAGCGTAGCTCCCACAATTCGAAGTTTGTTCTTACCGCCTCCGGGACCGATCGAGATACCAACGTCTTTCGGCAATGCCCGGCCATGGAACAAGGCCGAGAAGTCCGGCATCTCCACTTTATCGCCATCTTCATCGGTAGTAACAGAGACTTCATCGTGGTGCCTGAGCAACTCGGTGAGAACGGAAGGGCGACCTCGAGCCGCGTAAATGCGTACCGCCTCCAGTACGGTCGTCTTGCCCACGCCGTTCATGCCGGCTAGCAGCGTTACCCGCCCCAACCGATTGATGGTAAGATCTTCTATTCCGCGAAAACCCTTTATCGACAGGTCGGGGAGATGCAGTTGGCTGGTTCTGGACATAGCGTCGACTTCCCGTTGCGAAGACGATATCCGCCTTTAGGCGGCCTGAACTTGCAAATTACAGTTTCTTAGCCCTGTGCGGCAAGATCGGCGAGTCTCGATAGCCAAGCTTTACCATCTTGCAGATCAACCTGCATCGTATCCAGCCACTTCAAGGCAAGCTTACCGCAGTCATTCTAACGGGTATATCACCTAAATGTCAAGTTTTCCAAAGTGGCGTCAAGGCGCACATAGCATTGACGAATTGTCCAGTTAGAATTGCGCCGACTCCGTCCAAGTCTACGGAATCACGATCTGTATTTGTCGCTATGCCGCCATGGTTTCGATGTCGTACTTCCTGATTTCGGGATCCGAAGTCACCAGGGTAAGTTCTTCGGCCTGAGCCTGTGCGACCAACATGCGGTCGAAGGGGTCATCGTGGATCTTCGGAAGACGCGCCGCGTGCTCGCCGTGGGCAATGGTCACCGGCAACTCGCTCAGTCTCGCTTGGACGAGTTGCTCGCCTACGTTGCCAGGCATCCGCAGTCTTCCCTTGGAGATGAGGATGGCCATTTCCCACGCTGTGGCCGCGCTGACGTAAGCTTCGTTCTGAGAGTCTCTGATGAACCGGAGAGCCCGCCTGCTCAGACGAGAACTCCCCTGCAACAGCCACAACACCACGCAGGTATCCAGCAAAAGGCGACGCACTAATGGTTTTCTCCATCCGGGGATTTCTCCGAACCTTCGAACAGTTCGATGATCTCCTGGTCGTCATCGAAGTCGGGCGCCATCCATACTTTACCTTTCCACGCGCCAAACTTTCGAGGAGCGTGTTCCTCCCTGTACGGCACTGTTTCGACCAGTGACTTTCCCGACAACAGATCGATGAAGTCATACAAATCACCGACATCCATGAAAAAGGTGGGAGGAGATTCGCAACCCGCTACCTCATCACGAATTATCCGAGCGTAGCGACGCTCGAGGAGAGGCTGATTCTCCGTATTAGGTTGAATCGGCATAGTCTTTCATCCTTCTACTCAGCTGGCATTGAAAGCCGATAAGGCCGCGTCCGCTTTGCCGCAGGTTCGCCATAGTTCGGGTACGGCGTGGCGCAGCCCCACCAGGTATGCGTAGCACTCGAGTCCTTCGTCTCCCGACAATTCCCCGAATGCAAGTTCGGTCATACACTCGCCAACGTATTCGGTCCAGGCATCCAATTCGGAACGGCTGGCCGCCGCCGCGAGAAAGACGTTCGCCGTTTCCTGTATAGATAAGGCAAATTCTGCGTCTACCCTGTAACGCCGCAAGACGATCCGCAGTGCGTCCGCAAGCGCGGTGTTCCTGGTGGCGGCAGCGACGGTTGCAAGACCATACAGCGTCGCGACGAGTTGCGCCTTGTTTTCGATGTTTCGTAGACGATAGTTGGCGGTTCGCAGCGCATGTTCTGCCAACTCGGTCTGTTCTTCGTTGAGACCAATTGTCAGGCCGACGTTCACTAGAGCGACAAAAGAACCTGGCCCCGTTTGCTCAGAGTTGAGTTGGTCCTTGATGGTATCGTTGAACTCGGATGGCAGATTACCGTGCGGCTTCTCGCCGCCTTCCAGGGGTCCTGGTATAAACGAACTAAACAAGCTGCTATATGATCGAAGGCTATCGGATTCGTCCGAATACAACAAATCGTCGATCGCGCTTTTCTTTACTGTTTGCCTGTATCGTCCTGCGCAGATCCTGATCCGACCGATGAATTCGGATTTGATCTGGGCTGGCGCCGCGAACCTTGGATCCCAGCGGGGTTCCTGTCGCATATCGGCTAATGATTGCAGATAGTGCTGGAATATCCGGTTCTCAGCCATCCAATTGCAGAATCCATCAATATCAACAGATGATGGCACAAGTTGCCGATGAATCAACGCCGCCTGCGACATGGCTGCCAGTCTCCGGTAGAAGGGCGGGGTGTCGGACAACAACCTGATCCTTGCCAATTCGCCATCCACGAAGCAGAACAGCGACGAGAGCAACTTGAATGCGCTCGCCGGTCCGGCATCGTCGTCGCGGATCTGTTTGATGAGGAGAATGAGCGGCTCTTCCAACTCGGGTCTGGAAGGTAGAAAGCGCAACCCCACTTCTATCGCCCCCAACTGTGAAACCCTGTCTCCGTTCGTAACCAGATACGCATAGGCCTTTGCCAAGTCTTCGCTACTCAACCTATCAATATCTATTTCGTTCGTTAAAGAAGTATGCGACGACAGAAGCAGACTAAGGAGAAACCCTTCATAGGGGCACCACTCGGATAGTCGATCGAAGTGTGACCGGCCTGCACCGGCGGCATACGCTCCGACCGATGAACTGCCCTCATATTTCCCTGCAAGTCTTTCAAAGTACTCGCGGGAAGGAGGAACCAGCGAGGATATGGAACTTGAACCCCCAGAAATTTCGCTGCTAATGAGTTTCGAAATCGTCACTGGCGTGAAACGGAATTCGCGATTGAAAGTAGAGATTTCTTCATCGCTTATCGGTCGATGAGAAAGGACTTCTCGCCACTTTTCTGATGCACACCTTGGCAGATTAACGTCGTATGCAGCTTGATCAAAATAACTCAGACGTGTTGCCATCTCCGGTGAAAGTGCTGTAAAGAAAGGCGGTAGCGCGCGCTCGACATCGCCGTACATCACAAGATTGGGCAGATTCTCCTCCGGGCTGGTGTTCCTGACCTGCCATTTCCCCTGGCTTTCGTCGATCACTACCTCCGATCCCTTGCCCGATAGCACACTGCGGACCGCGTCCGAAAGTACCGAAAGCTGAATGCAAACATCGGCGAAGGTAATCGTAGAATCTATGCGTAATTGGTACTCTTCTCTGAAATCGGAGTCTTCAATCAGTGTCTCGCGAATCGACGGAGGCATAAGATCCAGCGCCAAGTCGGCTATGGCTGATGTGATGTCAGGGCTGTTTCCCATTTCCCCTACTTTCGGTAGCATACTTGTTAAACATGCTGGCAATATTACGACGATACCATTCCACGAGCTCAAGATACAGCTCTGGGGACTGTTCTCTGATCGGACCCAACACCCTATCCTCAATCCATCTCCAGTAATCTTCCTTGACATCCTGAAGTCCTTCAAATGAAAGCAACAGCAGTGACATGATTTGCGCTCGATATCCGTGTCCGATCATGCCCTCTCCTGTTTCTCTTTCAAAGCAGTGCGCCCAAATCCGGATGTCAAACTGACTCAATATCCAATCTGATCGGGCTTGTATGTCCGACAGGTCGCCCCCTCGTTTCCAAAGTTCTTTTATCGTCTCTCTGAACGTCTTGAACAACATCCCTGGCCAGTCATTTTCCTCAACTGAAAGATTACAATCGTTTAGTCGAACGAGAAGCAGGTTTTCTCGAATTGCTTTCAACTCCGCTGTCTCGATAAGCTCGTCGTTCTCGACCGAAGCGTCATCCAGGTGATGGATCAATTCATCAACGTCCACGGGAACGAAGATGTATCCGGCCTGACGAAGTCGGGTTCTGTGATGCAGTCGATCTTCGGCTGTTATTTTGTCGGACGAAACCAATGCGTCTATGAGGTCCAGCGTTGTGAAAAGAGGTGTTTCTTGACCACTGACTTCAATACTGGGATGTTGACTAAGGCACCTGTCGTCCGCGATGACTGCATTGCAATGCTCCGAAAGGAAGAATAAACCCAAGGTAGGGTGTTCAGTTACTGAAGGGACCGCCGCCTTGTCTGTCCTGATTCGCCTGCCTGCTTTAACTTTACCTGACTTAATTCGCGAGCTAATGCTGGACCGTATCCGTTCGATAACCTCAGTAATTTCGCCAGAGATCTCTTCATAATTCAGGAGTTTATTCGCTCTGGATGCTACCTCCGGGGAAACGACAGGTCTGAGACCGTGATCTCGAAGTTTCCCCAGTATTTTAAGTTGAAGGAGATGGCCCACCGCCTCTTCGTCCAGGTACAAAACCGCCCCTGGTCTGATTTTCGGTTTGTCGGGCCACGGTTGGTCGTGCAGCCGCAGATAGGCGAGCGCCTTCTTTGTTTCAGGAGTTGTGAATCCGCCCCTTTTGCGCAGGTATTCTACGATCCCGTGGCAACTACTGAGGATGGATCGCCTGTCAGTCAGATCTATTTCTTCGTGTTCTATCAGCGAGGCGATCCGATGTATCGGATACGACCGGACGACGATATGCTGCGATTCATCCAGATCTCTGCATCTTTCAGCCTCTGCGATCAACTGGGCCAGTTCGTCGCCTATCTGATCAGACAGGCTGGTGTCGCGCGTCGCGGTCGTTTTGAGTTTTTCGACCGCGCCTCTACTCATCAGTTCGCTTATTTGCCGCGCTTCACGAATCAGAGTTTTCTGGTGAAAATCCCTGTTCCGCCTTTCAATCAAAAGCCAGTCGAGCGTCGTGTGGGGTATGTGCACCGTATCAAAAGCATCCAGAGCCTTCTCGAGCAGATCCAAATAACCCAACGTCAGTAGCGCCGACACGTCCAGCCCGACCTGGCTCCTGGTGCTGAGCGAAGATGGCTTCCTCTTTTCGTCATATGCCGGCACAGCGATTCTATGCCGAGGATCCATCACTTCGGGGTTCGCAAGGAAAGGATGGAGCATCAGGTCGATGAGTGTTCGGTTAAGGGCATCACCCGCCAAGTACATCGGGATTTCGCCGTGCAACAGTTGCTGTCGTAGATCGGACTGCTGACGGTCCCGTTCCGGTTTCCGGTCCAGCAGGTACTTCAGCGTCACGTTCTTGACCGGTCCATCAGGCCCTGAAAGTTCCGCCGCGCGTTGAAGCCACTGGAAAACTTCCTCGTCGTCCCAACCGATACGCGTAGCCAGAAGATAGGCAGCGGCCAGTACATCAGCATCGTCATTACCCTTTTTTACCGCTTCCTGGACTAACGTCCGCACCTGTACTCGCGGCAAGTCCAGACATTCAGCCCGCTTGGCAGTTACAATCAGCTCATCGGCCTCTACGCCGTCACTGTGCATACATACGTACGCCACAATCTCGGAAATAGCGTGCGTATCCCCCATGGAAGCCGCAAGATCCATCCGCAACGAGCGATAGTCCCGATCCTGCCAGTCAACTGTCAGTTTGTCCATTTCGGTGCGGGCTTTCAGTAAGGCGCCCTCAAAAAGTAGTGAATCGCAGTAGAGCAGCTGTAATCGTCTTGACTGTGACAAAAGCGCGGTATTCGATTCGAGGAACCCCGCAAGTTCGGCGTTTCTATAAGTTTTATACAGCGCGAGCGCATACCGTTCGGCATCGACCAGGGCCGCTGTTCTGTTGAACAATTGCTCTCCGTAGACGCAGAGGTCGTCCCAGGACTCTTGGCCTCTGAGCTCCTCAACGAGATTTGCCAGATCGGTCAGCGAATCCGTTTGCCTGAACAGTTTCCTATGTCCCTCGACGGGGTCGGCCCCTACAGATTCTGCGATCATCTGCCTGTGTCGATATACCTCTGCTTCGGAAATTCCTTCTTCTATGAGCAAGTTCAGGATGTTCTTTGCTTTTTCAACTTGCCCGGCCTGGGAAAACGCGTCGACCTGAATAGACATGAGGAGTTTGCTACTGATGTGACCGGAAAGTTCGTCCTTGTGACGGGTCAGGTAACTTGCCACCTCTCCCGGCGTCTTATTACAAAAGGCGAGTCCAAAGCGTGCAAGCGCCGCGTCATGAGTGATCTTGCCGTTCACGGCAGTTTGTCGTTCGATCTCCCGTTCTATAGCTAGGAGGTCCATCTTGATCCCGGATTGAACGCCGAAGCGAACAAAACTTAGGCCCGTTGTCAGGTCGCGAAGTTTAGTTGCAAGCCGTTTACGACCATTGTCCGACTCGTCCGGATCGCTGAGTTCCAACCAAAGTGCGTACTCCTCTGCCGTTGCCGCCGCGCGAGGGAGATTCAGTTGATCCGCTACTTCGCGGGCTGTTACAAAGTGGCGGCGTGCCGTCCTTCGAGCTTCAATCGCTTGTTCTGACGAGTCGAATGGAAAATCCCTGATATCGAATGGCGGGTTGACGAGCACAGCGGAGCGGATTTCTTCAGGCACGGTGGTCAGCAAGTGCGTTAACGCCACCAGATGATGTAGAACGGGAGCCTCGCACAGATCGTCATCGGTCAGCAACTCAAGAGATTCATGGGCTGCCACCCAGTCATTGAGACTGAGTTGATAAGCTATGAGTGTACGTTTGCCATCAGGATCCAAGCTCCTGGCGTCAATATCGGTTGCCTTCAACCAGTCAATGGCGTACTGTCGGCTTTCACAAAGAGCAACAATGATTAGAGCCGCTGATCGAGATATCGGTGAACCAACTTCTTCCAGTGCCTCCAAAGCTGCTGTTTTTTCTCCCTTCTGGGCTGACAAGAAAGCCTTGGCTATAATCGATTCCGGACCAGTCCCTAATTCCTCAACGTGCGTCAGGTATTCCTCTGCTTTATCTTGACATTCACTTGCGAGGATTCGTACGCACCAAGCCAGCGACTGCCATCTCACTACATCGGAACCCCCCAAAAACTCTTCTTCTACCACTTTTCGTGCAAGTGTTAGTGAAAACCCAACTTGGTCAAATTCTTCGAAGAACCGAGATTTGCGTAGTATTTCAGTTTCCGTCCTGATTTTATCATCGACGAGTTCCCCTACAATGACCAAGTCATCAGAGAGATTCCCTGTCTCTCCGGCTTCGTGCTCTCGTTTCCACTGCCGGAGCATTTCAGCCGTGTAATACTCAGGCTGCCGATCTACTATCACATGGTGATGCCGGCATAGAAGAATCAGGTTGTCCAGCGAATTTAGTTCCTCATTTGTGAGCCCCTCTATCCATCTAGCCCCATCAGGATTAACAGCGTGAATGTGACCTATTTCGCCAATGACAACAGGGCCTGACTTGCCCGCAGCTGGCTCAACCAGTTTGTGTGTACATCCTGGAAACGCACACTGATTCAAGCTCTGAATGTCCAGGATACGTTTCGTAGTCGGTGGGATATCTCGACGTGATGAAGCCATTTTTACTTTCGGCTTTTTGCCGTTTCAAGTGAGTAACCGCATAACGAGTCTCACTTCGTATGAGTCAGGCCGTGGTGATCAATTTGTTGTCTTAGCGATAAAACTTCGAGATCCTGTCCCCCGTTTCCAGACTAACGAATATATCATCGATAAGTCAAGCGCTCACGGAGTCTTGGTTGGCTGTGACAAATCTTGCGATTATCCGTTGAGTCACTGTCTTCCGGGGCTGCCGAGTCCTTGGGTTAACTTCCGTTCGAATGATGGAAATCGTCCTCATCAGGCAGTTCAAGTGCGTGTTGACCGGCCACTGAGTTCTTCCTATATTCCTTCGTGTCGGCATGTCGTCCCACACGTCGGTCAATGACCTCCACGACCTCGTTCAGGTTACATCCGACCCATGACGAACAGCGAGCATACATCAATCCGAATGAAAACCGTCGATTCAGAGAGAAAGTCCAGACGGTCGGTCGCCGTCGATCTCTTCTGTGGCGCTGGCGGCCTTTCCTTTGGAATGAAGCAGGCCGGCGTCGAGATCTGCGCCGGCATCGATAGCGATCCCGCTTGCCGCCACCCCTTCGAAGCGAACGTCGGAGCGGAGTTTCACGAGCGGGACGTTGCGGAACTTTCGCCCGACTTCGTAGGTTCGCTCTTCCCGGACGAATGCGAACGGATACTCGCGGGTTGTGCGCCATGCCAGCCCTTCTCCTCCTACACCAACAGGACCGCCGTCCGAGAACGCGATTGGCAACTCCTCGTCAAGTTCGGAGAGATGGTCACCGCACTGGAGCCGGATATCGTGACGATGGAGAACGTATCGCGATTGGAGCGGTATCCGATCTTCGAGGAATTCCTCCGCATCTTGGAGGAAGCAGATTACGAGTACAGTTGCAAAGTGGTCCGATGCGCCGAGTACGGCGTTCCGCAAACCAGACGGCGACTGGTCTTGCTCGCGTCCAGGCTCGGCAAGATCCACCTGGCGCCTGCTACGCATTCGGAAGATGAATTCCAGACGGTAGCGGATACGATCCGGCACCTGGAGGGGATAGAAGCGGGTGGCGCGTCGGTTTCAGATCCCATGCACCGATCCAGCGGCTTGTCGGAGAAGAACCTGGAGCGGATTCGTAGTTCGAAACCCGGAGGTACGTGGCGCGATTGGGGAGAAGGCCTGCGGGCGGATTGCCACGCCAGGGCGTCCGGACGCACCTTCCCCAGCGTCTACGGCCGAATGAAATGGGACGAAGCCGGTCCTACCATCACGACGCAATTCCACGGATTCGGCAACGGTCGATTCGGCCATCCCACACAGGATCGAGCTATCTCCCTGCGCGAAGGCGCCCTCCTGCAAACCTTCCCCGAAGATTACTCCTTCGTTCCCGCGGTCGAAGAGATCCGCATAGATGCGCTCGCAAGGTTGATAGGCAACGCAGTCCCCGTGAAGTTTGGAGAGGCCATCGGCAGATCGATAGTCGGCCACCTGGAGACTCGTCATGAGTGACGACGGCGAACGCAAATACCATATGACGCTGAGCCTCAGCGTCCTCAAACATCTGGGCTTTGGCCTCTACAGCAACGTTCCCGCGGTACTGTCTGAAGCGGTAGCGAACGCGTGGGACGCCGACGCCCGGAACGTAACCATCAAAATCGATCCGTATCCATCGGGCGGAAAGATCACCATACAGGATGATGGTCACGGCATGACCGTCGCGGATGCCAATGATAGATATCTGCACGTGGGATATGAACGACGTAAGACCGTGAATGGTGCGCGAACTCCTCAATTCGGTAGGCGGGTGATGGGGCGCAAGGGCATCGGAAAGCTGTCGCTCTTCTCGATCGCCGGAACCGTCGAGGTTCACAGTGTCAGGGAATCGGAACGCCATGGTTTCAGGATGGACGCCGGAAGGATTGAGGAAGCGATCAAGGATGGGGATGGAGGCGAGTACTTTCCCGAACCCGTTTCATCCAGAGACGTGGACCTGGAAGTCGGTACCAGGATCGTACTGACCAACTTGAAGCGTCAACTGCATCGATCCAGCAAGGCGCTACGGCGAAGGCTCGCCCGCAGGTTCAGCATCATTGGTCCAAGCCACGGATTTGAAATCGAACTGGACGGACGGCCGATTACGATAAAAGATCGCGAATACCATGATAAGATCCAATACATCTGGACATTTGGGAATCGTGGAAGCGAATTCGCGTCAGTCGCCAGCAACCTGGAGCGCCATACGTCGCGACAAGGAATGATTGAAGTCGATGGCGAGACATTCGAAGTCGATGGATGGATTGGCACGGCAGCGGAAGCCGGACAGTTGAAAGATCAGGATACGAAGGAAAGCATCAACAAGATCGTCATCATGGTTCGAGACAAGCTGGCCCAGGAAGATATCCTCGAAGATTTCGGCGAAGGAGGCGTCTACAGCAAGTACATCATGGGTGAAATACACGCAAACTTCCTGGATCTGGATGATCGAGAAGACATTGCCACCACCAGCCGACAGAGGATCATCGAGGACGATCCCAGGTACGAAGCCCTGAGAACGAAACTCCGCGAAGACCTCAAGGTCATACAGAGCGAGTGGACTGATTTGAGAAACCAGGGCGGGCGAGACGTCGCAATGGAATTCCCGCAGATCAAAGAGTGGTACCGGAATCTGAGTCCAGATCACAAGAAATCGGCGGAAAGATTGTTTGGGAAGATAAACCGCCTACCCATTGATGATCCGAGCCAGAAGAGGCAACTATTCATTAGCGGTATCTTGGCGTTCGAGAGTCTCAGGCTTCGCAGTCTGTTGCATCGGCTTGATGAAGTTTCAGTTGAGAACCTCGGTATGCTCGGGGAGGTTTTCCACCAACTGGATGATCTCGAGGCGAGCGCATACTATCAGATTGCGAAGGATCGTCTGGAAGTCATCAGTAAGCTCACGAGCCTGACCGACGACAATGCGAAAGAAAGGGCTTTGCAGGAACATCTCTACAATCACCTGTGGTTACTCGACCCGTCCTGGGAACGTGCTACGCACACCACGCGTATGGAAACGCGGATACACAATGCGTTGGACGGAGTTTACGATTCTTTGAACGAGGAACAGAAAGAAGCACGACTGGACATCTACTACTCCACTACTGGTAACAAGCACGTAATCATCGAACTCAAACGCGCTGCGAGGATATTGGATACTAGCGATCTACATACTCAGATCTCGAAGTATTATGGAAGTGCGAAGAATGTCCTGCAAGACCTCGGAAAGGCGGACGAACCGCTAGAGTTCGTCTGTGTGGTCGGACGCCGGCTAAGTGACTGGGATGATCGGCCAAGCGGCGAATCGATGTCTCGTGGATCGCTTGAGGCCCTGAATGCGCGGGTCGTTATGTACGACCAACTTATCGAGAACGCGTTGGAAGCCTATCAGGATTACGTGGATAGGAAGGATGAGGTTGGAAGGGTATATGATCTTGTTACCGCTATTTCATCGGAAGATGTTCAGGCAATTGGCCAGATTCCAGATTGAGACGTCAAACCTGGGCGACTTGGTTCAGAATCACAGATATTGCTTCTTCCGCACTGACATGCTCCCATATCCTGATTACATGCCACCCAAGCGCCCGTAGTCCCTCATCTGTGTTTCGGTCTCTTTCGACGTTCTGAAGCAGCTTCGGTATCCAGTATTCCTCGTTGGATTTGGGAACGGTGCCGTGCTCGGGGCATGAATGCCAGAAGCAGCCATCCACGAAGATTGCAACCTTCTGCTTAGTGAACACGATATCCGGATGTACCGTCTTGCCATTCGATAGCCGAATGGGATAATCCTTCCGAAACCGCAGGCCGCAATGGTGCAGCGACGATCGAAGCCTGATTTCTGGCTTGGTATCAATGCGACGATTCGCCCGCATCTTGTTGGAGGCAGCGGTGCTCGTGGGTTGGGCAACTGGAAGGGGCGTCTTTGGTTGCATCCGACCGGATTAGTACAAACGACAACAGGTTGTTGGAAGATCGGCGTAAGCTTCATGACCAATCGCTTTGTCGTTGATCGACAGGTGTCAGAAACTCACGATCTAACGTCTCGCTATGGCGCGAACAGAAATCAGACTACACCGCCACCACGCTCTCCACGTCCCCTGCCCCTAACGCGTTCATGTACGCCAGGATCAGTTCCTTCGTACGATAGAATCCGAAAGCCTGCTCATCGTCTCGTCTTACGATAGGAAAGGTATCGAGAACGTATCCCGCGTCGTCCCGCGAAAGACCATAGAGAAGGAAGGACAACGCATCAAGGCGTGCGCGTAGATGGCGGCGTTCCTCATCGTCCCATATGTAAGGCGGTCCGTCGTAGCCAAGATCACCGGCAAATGTTTTCATGTCGTGTGAAGTATGCGTCAGGCGGAGTACATGATCTCGGACGAGATCACGGGCGGTCGTCGATCCAAAATGATGATTGTAATCTTCCGTCGCAATCACCGGTAACTGCTCTACGACAAACCAATTGAGGTGTTGGCCTTGGACTTTCTGCCGCGCTACGAAGTCGAATGCGAAGGAGTTTAGGCAGGAGGCCAACAGCCAGACGTGTTGCCTAAATGAAACAGATTCACCTGGATTAGGCATCAAAAGAGGTAAAGTGTTACCGTACGCCGAGAAAGGGACGATGGATGCGATCATGGTTCGAACATTTGTTGGTGCAGTTACGTCCTTGAAACCCACAGCCCATTCAAGACCTTCAGACCATCCGATTTTATCAGTACCAACCCAGAACTGAGGATCAGGTAGCCAATCCGGGTCTTTGTGCTCTGCAGAAGTGGCCTCCCTTGGCTGTGCGGGCCTGTTCAGGTTCGCCGGATTCACCACCACACTCGCTGCCCGGTGGTCGTAAGCCTGCACCATCTTTCCTTCGTATAGTGGTACGTATTCGTCCTCGCCCCGCTTCCAACGGTTGCCCTGAACTGGATAGAAACCGTCTTCTTCAAGTTGCGCGGAAGTCCGAAACAGATTCGAGTCATTGGTCATGTGAAACATCGTCACATACTTCACCGGCCACGCCAGTTGCTCCTCGTCACCCGACCGGTCCACCAGTACCGGATGCCGTTCATAGATTCCACGGGTGATCTCGGCGTCACGGCGGGTTCGAAACACGGGCGCGGTGCCGGTGTTCGGGTTCACCCGCGCGAAGTCGTCGGGGGTCAGCGGGAAGCAACGGTCCGGATCGTCGATCGTCTCCTTATCGTGCAGGAAGAAAGCGCAATCGGTCTGGTCGAATCGCCGGTCCTCCCCGCCGAAGACGAAGGCGCAGAATTTGAAACGGGAATCCACGTCCGGGAAGAAAGGCGGCTGTCCGGTGCCGAAGCGTCTGTTCTCGAAATCGTACAACCCCGATATCCGGCCATTCGTGGAAAGGGATTTGAAGAAAGTTGCCGCGGTCTTGTCCGCGTAGATGCCCGAGGGCGTGAGCAGGCCGACCAGTCCGCCGGGCTTGACCAGGTTCATCGCCCGTTCCACGAACAGCGAGTACAGGTTGATGTCGCCTCCGCCCAATAAGGGATACTCGCCCGATGTTCGAATCAGCCTGCCCAGGACGTCCGCTCTTTCCTTCGCTTCGTCGAATGCGGACGCCATGGGATCGCCCTCGGCGCGGAGACGTACGATCTCCTTCTTGCGGGCCGCGGCGGTGGGTGCGTGGGCCAGTTCGGGATCACGGGCGGCAAACCACTCCACCTCCTGCAGTTTGATCCGGTCCCACGGCGGGTTGCCTATGATGGCGTCGAAACCGCCCTCCGAGCGTGCGTTGGTCCAGTATTTCCACACGCCCGGGAACGCGGCCTCCCAGTGGAGGAATCGTTCCCTGTCGGCCAGGTCCCTCGCCTGGTGCCAGAACGCGTTGAACCGGGACCATGAGCCTTCGGCTTTTTCGGGGACGCTGCCGTCCAGTTGACCGGGTCCACGGCTCAGTAACTCGTACGGACTTCCGGGGTACCACCCGAGCGTCTCGACCAGCGGCCCTTCGACGGACACGAGTTCCGTTCGTCTCAGTCCGACGGTCAACCAGCGCCTGCTGGCGAGGAAATCCAGCAGACCGCGCAGGTCCGCCGTGGTCTCCTCCACCTGGTCGAAGAGCGAAGCGGACTCTTTCACTTCTGAAACGTCCGAGTCGGACCTCTCCTCGATCATCTTCATGCCTTCGGTGGCTGTCTCCGCGGCGGCGATCACGGTACCGGTAAACATCGTGCCCAGCCTCTCCATCTCGGAAACGACGTCTCCGACGCGAAACCCGATCAGCGAGTCTCCCCACCGGAGATGATGGTCGAGGAAGGACAGCGGCGCTCCGACGGTGAAGCTGTGCAGCCACAGCGACACCTTGGCGAGTTCTACGGTCAACCGATTCTTGTCGACTCCGTAGATGCACCGCTTGAGCACCATGCGACGGATGATCGCCTGGTCGGTGAGCTGGGATTCGTCGATGACCCAGTCGGATTCGTCCGCCCGTTGCATGATTTCACCGCGTATCCGGTCTATCCTGCCGACGAGAGGCGACTCGTACGCTCCATCCAGCCAAGCCGGCACGCCCGGGACGTATTCGATCAACTCGGCGACGTAATCGGAAAGGAAGTCCACCGCGGTAACCAGGAAATGGCCGCTGCCCATCGCCGGGTCCAGCACCTTGAGATCCAGGACCGCTTCCGCGGGGTCGCGTCTGGACAATGCAGCTTCTCGGGCACGCCTTGGGCGGCGGTCTCTTCTCAGCGCGTCGGCCTTCTCCTCGAAAGCCTTCAGCCGTTCTTCCACCAGTGGCTTCAGCGTGCGGTCCACGATGAGGTCCACGAGTTCCTGGGGCGTATAGAAACTCCCCGTGTCCCTGCGCGCGTAGGAATTCGGCCGTATGGTCGCGCCGCCTTCGCCGTCTTCCGCCAACTCGCGTTCCAACAGGCGTTCGTAGATGGATCCGAGCTGCTGTACCGACATGTCGCGGTAGTTGACGAAATGGCGCGCGCCGTCGATCTCCCGGTGGCTCATGGCATAGATGACGGGCGCGACCACCGCGTCGGGCAGTCGCGCGCTTCCGAGCATCGGAGCGGTTCCCTGGGAGAAGAGGCCGCCATTGTACGGCGGCAATCCGATAGAAGGGTCGCCCTGGTCGATGAGCCGGAACAGCTCGACGAGCCGGTTGTAGTAGTTCGTCGCGGTACCCGAAAAGGTGTCACCCTGGGCCATCCGGTCCGCAATGTCGTCGCGTATGCGTTTGCGAAGACCGTAGTCGTCGTACCGCGCGTCGTTCACGGGGAGCAGGCCCCGGTCCTCGGCGTACAGGACGAACAACAGACGGTACAGGAAGATCAGGGAAGCATTGCGGATTTCTTCCAAATCCCCGGAGGATTCACTGGCGAATCCATTGACCAGGGCAGGGAACACCTCGTCGAAGACTACTTCGGATAGGTCCCGGGCGACCCGCTCCTCGTACCGGCGGCCTTCCGCCAGGGACGCTTCGAGGAAAGTCGTCGTTGCGCCTTCCTGAGGCGTGAAGGACTCGCGGCGGAACAACAGGAAGAAGGCCCGCAGGCCGTCGTCTTCTCCCGACTGGATCAATCCGGTCAGATCGGCCTGGAAGTAGCCGCTTGCCCGGGGTCTCGCGCGGAAGTCGTACAGCCGCCAGACCGCCCCGTTGGTCAGCATGCCCCAGCGGATGCGGCCGTCCGAAACACTGTCCGCGGTCGTGAGATATCGGAGGATCTGTCCGTGAGGTGTGCCGGAATTCAGGTTGTCGTCGCTGTCTCTCTTGTCCAGCGGCAGACCGAAACGCTTGCTCTCCTGCACCAGCAATGCATCGAGATAGCGGTCGGTCGAGTTTGGACGAGCGGCGGCCTTATCCTTCGAATCGGCGTCTGCGAAGAGGAGGTGATCGGGGATGTCCTCCCCGCCGCTCGTGCCTTGTTGCGGCAGATAGTCCGTCCAACCCAGTGTTTCCAGAATCGGGCGAATCAGATCCTGTTCGGTTGTGGCTTCGTTGGGTTCGATTGATTGGGAGAGAGCGTCTAACGGCTGTCGGATTCTGTCTTTGAAATCGGCAAATGCTTCCGGCTGGCTTACAGAGGATTTCCAGTCGTCCGTTTCCTTAATGCCGTCGGTGAGGAAGTATTGGGTGAATAGTTGGCCGGGCATAGTGATCCATTACAACCAAAGGAAAGACCAGAAGCGTAACGAAACGTGCTAAAGGTGATTTCAGCCGGCCTCAATCTCCGCTTGCCATCCCCCTACCGCTCCCACGTCCTCTTCTTATCATCAGCACAGGTAATGGTCAGCGCGGGGCCCAGCTTGTCGATGCTCAGGCGCAGACTGTCGCCGTTCTGGACTGGACTGAGGGCGTAGTGGTGCGTGCCGGTGGAGACGACGTCGCCGGGCTCGAGGGTGACCACGGCGGTCACTTCGGCCAGGAGTTCGGGGATGTGCCGGGCCATCTCGCCGGTGGAGAAGTCGTGCTTGAGATTGCCGTTGATCCACATCTTCGCGGGCAGGTCGTTGGCGTCGCCCACCTCGTCGGCCGTTACCAGTGCCGGGCCCATCGGGCCGAAGGTGTGCCAGCTCTTGCCTAGGAAGAAGCCGCCGGGCAGTCCGCGGGCCGAGACGTCGATGAAGTGGGTATAGCCGAAGATGTGGTCCAGGGCCTCGTCAGCGCTGAGCTTGCTGGCCCGCTTGCCGATGACGAGGGCGAGTTCGGGCTCGAAGTGGAAGACCGAAGCGTCCGTATCGGGCAGTTCCACGACAGCGTCCTGGCCCATGACGGACGTATTGGATTTAAGGAAAGCGTTGAAGGTCTCCTTGGTGGGGTGATCGGGTTCGATGTAGTTTCCCGCAAGGCAGAGCAGTGTCCCCGGGCGCGGTAACGGCGCCCGCAGGCTGACCGCGGAGAGGGACGTTCCGGCCTGTCCCTGCGCGGCCTCGGCGATGCGGCCGCCGTAAGTATCCCAGCCGCTGATGACCGCTTCGATCTGAGCCTGGGGACTGGCCGCCCCGGCACCGGAAACGGCGGCCGAAACGTCGATGATCGTGTCGTTCTCGATGACGCCCAGGGTGTAATCGTCGTAGAATGCCAGCTTCACGTCGTCCTCCAGTCTGTGGATGAATTTGATAATTAGCAGAGACCTGAATTTCGTCAGTATATCACCAACATCCCATTTTAATGAGAAGTGGGTCGAATCAAGCCGGGATTTGGGTTCGTGTCAACTCTTATCTATGTATAGGAAACGCCAATGTTGATTTTGATAGTTCCTCGACTGTGTTTAGTCAAAAAATATAAAAGCTATCCGTCCATAATTACTACTATATTAGAATGGAATCCGAATCATATCGCGTTGTTTCAATCCCGAACCGTTCACTTAGTCGATTTTGAGTTGAAAATATAAGAATGTAAGACATGAAAATCGTACCCGATCTGGACACTTGGATACTGTTCCTTGTACTAATCGTACCTGGACTCATTTCGATGCATGTGTATCGAATCCTGTTTGCAGCCCGAAAAATCGAGTGGAAAGCCGGTTTGTTCCAAGGACTTTTTTACAGCAGTCTCAACTTGGTTGCGTGTTTCCCGATTCTTATCCCAATTCACCAGGCTGGATTCTGGGAGTCTCACCCATATCTTTACACCGTTGGATTGATGACCGTTCTTCTAGTACTACCTGTAGCATGGCCTTTCATGTACAGATGGCTAATCAAATGGAAATGGCTGGCTTCAAAGATCCAATTGCCGTATGACACAGCATGGGATTTTTTCTTTGAGCGTAGAATCCCTGTATTTGTTCTATTTCAACTAAAAAACGGATCCAAAATCGGTGGGTATTATGGACCAAGATCCTATGCAACCTCATTTCCGACCGAAGGTGATATCTACGTCGAAACGGTTTACCGTGTAGATGAAGAGGGAATATTTAAAGAACCCATAAATGACACTGATGGAGCGATCATTCGTAAAGACCAATACGATTTGATCGAGTTTTTTAAAATTCCGCAGCAGGAGGATTAGTACAATGGCACAGAAAAAAGAAACAAACGGTATCGTTCGCAGACCGGCCCAGCCATTTACTGAGGATAGGGGCGGATATCAACCCCATCAGAAAGGTTATCAGCCTCTTTCTACTACACCATCGGAACAAAGTCCAACGTCCGAGTCGAGTCCTCCAAAACCACCTGTTGGAGGAACGGGCCAGTCATCTTCATCGAACAATACTACAAATCGCGGCAAGTAGTAAGTGCCTCCTAAAACGTATACCGCACCCCGGCCTGCACCTGCCAGCGGGACGATAGGTTGGTGGTCTGGAACACGTCCTCGCGGTCGACCCTTCCGTCATCGTTGGCGTCCCGGACGCGGAGGTCCAGGTCCGGCCTGCCCTGTTCGTCGTACCCTTCGAAATTGAACAGGCCGGCTGCGTCGAAACGCACAAAGCGGCTCTGGCCCCAGTCGCTGTTGATCAGGTTGGCCAGGTTCAACACGTCCAGTGTCAACTCGAATTGGTGGTTCCGTACGGAGGGCAATTGCTGGATCAGGCGCAGGTCCAGCCGGTTCCGCCACGGCGAGCGGCTAGCGTTGCGCCGGACGATGCCGCCCCGGGCCACGCGCAGCGTGGGGTCGGAATCGATGAAGGCGTCGATCGCCCGCCACTCGTCGTCGGTGACCTCCGCGCTCACGTCGCTCCTGCTCGCCGGGATGTAAGCGAGGTCGTTGCCCCGGATGCCGTCACCGTTCACGTCGTCGGCATACATGTAGCTGTATGGATCTCCCGCGCTGCCTTCGTAGAAGACGGAGACCGTCGTGGCCAGGTTGCGGCCGATCTCGAACTTCCAGGACCCGCTGGCCAGGACCCGGTGCCGGACTTCGAAATCGGACGTGGCGGTCGTCTCTCCGTTGGGGTCGTCGGTCTCGTTGTACTGCCAGTTGGAGATGGCGCGGCTCGACCTGCCGCTGTTGATGTCTTCCGCGTCCTGGAACACGTACGCCACGCTGCCGAAGAGCCCGGGAAGGAAAGGGGTGTTCTGGCCTTTGCGCAGCCGCAGCGTCAGGTTGAACTGGCGGCCCCTGTCCGTGTTCTCCAGGAGGATGACGTTGGTGAAATCCCCGCTGACCTTCCTGCCGCCGTAGTCGGGCCGCCCGTCAGGAGTCTCTCCGGTCGGCCTGCCTGCGTCCCCGATGTTGAGGTTGCGAAACCGGACGTCGTCGAGGTTCCGGGCCAGCAGGACTTCCACCGTTCCGACCAGGTCCAGGGGCAGCCTGCGGTCGAGGGCGAGGTTGGTACGGAAAACCCGGGGCAGCCGAAACGCGGGATCGATGACGTTGACCTCCGTGGTCTGCGGCGCGGTGAGACTGCCGTCGAGAGGAAGCGGTTGCGCGAAGGGGTCGGCCACGAACGCGGGGACGTCCTGGTCGCGGAAGGTCGCGAGATCGATGCGGGTGAAGTCCACCCCGGTGTTGCTGTAGGCGTTGGAAAGCCAGACGGCGGGCGGCAGCCCCGCGAAGACGCCGGCGCCGCCCCGGATCTGCGTCCCGCGGTCCTCTCCGGCGTCGAGATTGAACCCGAAGCGGGGAGACCAGAGCACCTGACCGCCCGGGGTCCGGTCCGTCCGGTGGCCGGCGAACTGGCGGGCGAAGCGGTCGTTGGTCAGGGGCTCGTCCGGAAGGATCGGCACGTCGGCCCGCAGTCCGAAGTTCAGACTGAGCCGTGGATTGATTTTCCAGTTGTCCTGGGCGTAGAATCCCAGCTGCACGTAGTCCCACGCGGCGCGGGGCTGTTCGACGCCCGGCACGCTGGACCGGCTCAGGAGGTAGCGGGAGGGCGTGCCCCGCTCGAAGGCCTCGATGCCGTCGAACTCGTAGGCGCCGTAGTAGTCCTGGATGAACAGGTTGTCGAAGGAGACGAACTCGTTGTGCGTGCCGATCGTAACGGTGTGATCCGCCCTGAACAGGTGGAGGTCGTTGGTGAACTCGAAGGTGTCCTGGTCCAGCGTGTTGGCCTGGGAGAACCGCTCCACGCCGAGCCGGACCTCGCCGAGGAACGCGCCGCCCGGTTCCTCTAAGTCGATCCGGACCTGGGGAAAGGAAGCGGACAGCGGCGACCGCTTGTCCCGCACGCGGCTGTAGGATATCCGCGCTTCATTGGCCAGGCTGCCGGAGAAGGTGCTGTTGAGCTGCACGACCGACGACTGGGTGACGTTGTCGCGCTTGAACTGGTTGCTGGTAAGCGTGAAGAGGGTGCGTCCCCGGCTCAGTCCGTCGTCCAGGTCGCCGTTCACCAGGTTGTGGCGCAGGGTGAGGCGGTGCCCGGGCGACAGGTTGACGTCCAGCCGCGCGAAGATCTTCTCGTTCCGCGTATCCTGCGAGAAAGGGTCGTATCCGCCCGCGTCGTAACCGTATCGGTCGCGGGCGATGTCCACGATCCGCTGCAGATCGGCCGAGCCCGCCCCGAAGCGGATGGGCTGTCCCGAGTCCGCCAGTCCCGCGCTCGAAGGGCTCGAACGGCGCCGCAGCTCTCCGTTGACGAAGAAGAACGCCCGGTTCCTGGCCACAGGCCCCCCGAGCCGGAAACCGAGCTGGTAGTCGGTGAAATCCCCGAATTCGTCTCCGTCCAGGTCGCCCACCAGGGATTCGTTCCGGCCGAACCAGTACAGGGAACCCCGGAACCGGTTCGTTCCGCTGCGCGTCACCGCGTTGATGAGCCCTCCCGCGAACCCGCCGGAGCGTACGTCAAAGGGCGCCACCTGCACCTGGAATTCTTCGATGGCGTCCAGGCTGATCGGCTGGGCGTCCACCTGGCCCGTGGGCAGCCCCTCGCCCGTCAGGCCGAAGGCGTCGTTCAGCACCGCGCCGTCCACCTGGAAGTTGTTCAGGCGGTTGTTCTTGCCCGCGATACTCTGTCCGCCCGCCTTCGACGCCGCCTCGGGCGCCAGCCGCGTGTAGTCCTGTATGCTCCGCGCGATCGAGGGCAGCCGGGCGATCTCGATGGCCGAAACGTGGGTCTCGGTACCGGTGTTCGACGCGCTTAACACCTCGTCCCGGTGGGCCGTAACGGTGATTTCGCCCGCCTCGATGACGTCCCTGCTCAGTCGGAAATCCGCGCGCAGGCTCTGGCCCAGTGTCAGCAGAATGTCCTGCCGGACGGCGGTGCGATACCCGATGTAGCTGACCCGGATCTCGTACGGGCCGCCGGTCCTCAAGCCCGCGATGTTGTACCGCCCGTCGGCACGGGAAAAGACGCCCGAAGTGACGCCCGTAGGCTCATGCAGGGCGACTACGGTGGCGTCGGGAAGCGGCGCGCCGGTGTCGTCCAGAATCCTGCCGTAGAGGGCCGCGGTCGTAATGCCCTGTGCGTAAGCCAGGGCCGACTGGATCAGGACGAGGACAAGGGCCGACTGGATCAATCTGCCCATGGACCACAAACTCCTTTGTCGATAAATCGTTTCACAATTCCGGGAACGTCGAATATAATACCTCACAAGTCCGAGTACGAAACGGAAACTTTCATTAAAAGGTAAACTGAGTAGAAGGAGCCTGCCATGGCGCTCATGGATATAGAACCCGGTCTCAAGATCGCGGGACAGATGTCTCCCGAACCCACGCAGGAGGACCTGCAGTTCGCCCGGCAACTGGGTATCGAATACGTCTGCCTCTGGACGGACGGCGAACACGCCAACTACGACTATTTCATGAGCCGCCGGGAGATCTACGAGGAAGCCGGCATCAAGATCTACGGTTTCGGGAACAGCGACGTGCACAACCAGGACGCCATCGTGCTCAACCTGCCGAACCGGGACGCGAAGGTGGAACAGTACAAACGGTACATACGCGATCTCGGCCGGGCCGGCATTCCCTATACGACGTACGCCCACATGGGAAACGGGATCTGGAGCACGGAGCGGGAGACGACCCGCGGCGGAGCGCCGGCCCGGGGATTCGACCTGGCGCAAGCCGAGGAAGGCCACTGGGGCGGCCGGTTGTTCAGGATGCCGCTGACCCACGGACGGGTATACAGCGAGGACGAAATCTGGGACAATTTCGCCCATTTCATCGGGGAAGTCGCACCGGTCGCGGAGGAAGCGGGCGTCCGGATCGGCATCCATCCCGACGATCCTCCCCAGCCGGAACTCGGCGGCGTCCCTCGTTGTATCTTCAGCAGTTACGACGGATACTACCGGGCCATGGAAATCGCCGACAGCCCGAACGTGGGGCTCTGCTTCTGCATCGGTTGCTGGCTCGAGGGCGGATCGCTGATGGGCAAGGGTGTGGAGGACTCGCTGCGCCATTTCGGCGAACAGGGCAAGATCTTCAAGGTCCACTACCGGAACGTGGACCAGCCCCTGCCCCATTTCGTGGAGACCTTCATAGACAACGGATACTTCGACATGTACCAGGCCGCACGGGTCCTGGAGGAGACCGGTTTCTACGGGGTCATGATCCCGGACCACATCCCCGAGATGGCTGGAGACGGCCGGATCGGTTACGCCTACTCCATCGCGTACATGAAAGCCCATGCCGACCGGGCACGGGCGGAGTGCGCCGCCGCGTAAGTACTCGGACCGGCGGGACTTGTATGACCGCGCAAGTGAGATGCCTCGATCCCGGCCTTGCCAGGGAAAGGACCGGCGCGCGTCATGAATGAACTGAACGATTTCCTCACTCACCTGCTCATCGAACGGGGGCTGTCGCCGAACAGCCACGAAGCGTACCGCCGTGACCTGACTTCCTACAAGAACCACCTCGACCGGCGGGGGATCGATTCCTTTTCGGATGCCACGCGCCAGGACGTCCAGGGATTCATCGCGTACCTGCGCCGCCGCGGGCTCGCGCCTTCGAGCATCGCGCGGCACGTTTCGGCGGTACGGATATTCCACCGATTCCTCATCGGCGAGGGACTGGCCGCGGCCGATCCGACCGAACACGTCCGGGTGCCCAAGCAGCCCCGCCGCCTCCCGGTCGTCCTGAGCCGGGAGGAGATCAGGACGCTGCTCGAACAACCCGATCACACGACATCGCTGGGACTGCGCGATCGGGCGATCCTCGAGTTCATGTACGCCACCGGCCTGCGGGCTTCCGAGCTGCTGGATTTCAGGCGGCCCGATCTCCTCATCGACACCGGACTGGCACGCATTTTCGGGAAAGGCGGCAAAGAACGCCTGGTTCCCGTGGGACGCCAGGCGATCAACGTGATCCGTAACTATCTGCACAAGGTTCGTCCCGCCCTTGCCTCATCGAAGAGCGGCGAGTTGCTCTTCCTGAACGCCCGTGGAGGCCGGCTGTCCCGCATGGGCCTGTGGAAGATCATGGAGACCTACGTGGAACTGGCCGGGCTCGAAAAGAAAGTCAGTCCCCATACCTTGCGCCATTCCTTCGCCACCCATCTCCTGGAAGGAGGCGCCGATCTCCGCGCCGTCCAGGAAATGCTGGGCCACGTGGACATCGCCACGACGCAGATCTACACGCACGTGGACCGCGAATACCTCAAGGACGTGTACGCCCGTTACCATCCGCGGGGATAATCATTTCGATTGGCGCCTGAGAAGGATGACGGTCCTGCTGCCCGCCAGGGCCGCCGCGACGACGGCCAGCACGCAGCAGAGGAGGGCGAACACATCGCCGTAACGAGTGTAGAACGTAAGGCCGCCTCGGTTCGGATGCACGTGCTCGACGGTGGTCGTGGCGACCATCATGGGCGTAGTGCCATAGACGGCGCCGGTCGCGGAGATGAATCCGGAAATCCCCGTGTTCGCCGCGCGGATGATCGGCGTGCCGTTTTCCACGGCGCGCAGCACCGCCATGGAGAAATGCTGGGCGGGCGCCGATGAGGTCCCGAACCAGGCGTCGTTGGTCATGACCACGAGCACGTTGGCGCCGTTCAGCGGGAATCTCCGTACCAAGTCCGGGAAAATGGATTCGTAGCAGATGATCGTGCCGATACGCATGTCCTGCCCGGTGAGCGCCATCACGGTCAGTTCGTCGCCGGGCGTGAGGTCGCCGATCGCGCCGGTCAACCCGGAAAGGAAGGAGAACAGACTCGGAAACGGCAGATATTCGCCGAAGGGCACCAGGTGCATCTTGCTATAGGAACTCACGATCCCCCGGGCGGGCAGCAACAGGAAGGCGCTGTTGTAGATATCGTCTTCGCCGGACCGGTAACCCAGCGCGCCGGTAAGCAGCGGAACGCCCGCCTCCTCGGTCAACGCGTGCACCTGTTCGGTGTAAACTTTCCACGCCGGGCTTTCCAGATAGAAAGTCATCGCCGTCTCGGGGAACACGATGAACTCGGGGTCCTGGGGCAGTATCGACCGCGTCAGATCCCGGTAGACGTCCACGGTCCGCTGAAGCTCCTCCTCCGACCACTTTATGCCCTGTTCCTTGCTGCCCTGGACGACAGCCACCTTCACCGGGGGAGTCATCCGCTCCATGGCGCGTGCCTGGGAAATCGACCACCACCCGTATCCCGTCGCGCCGATCAGGGCCAGCCAGGTCAGCGCCATGGCGATCACCGGCGCGCGCCACGCGGTGCGCTCGCGAAGGACGATGAAGACCATGGCCAGCGTCGCGTTCAGCAGCATGACCAGGAAGCTCACGCCGTAAACGCCCGTGTAATTCGAAATCTGAATGACGGGAAGGACCAGGTATTGCGAGTAACCCAGCAGTTCCCAGGGGAACCCAGTGAAAACATAGGTCTGGATGTATTCCAGCGCCGTCCACAAGGTGGCCGCGAACAACGGGAATAGGGAGGACTTCCAGTCGGCCCGCGCCGCGTACAGTCCGAAAATGAAGGCGTACAGGGCGACAACGAGGGCCACGCCCGCCATGCTTACCAGACCCAGCGCCTGGTTCAGGCCACCGAAATTCATGACGGTCTCCCGGATCCAGTACACCTTGGCGACGCCTGAAACGAAGGCGAACACCAGGGAGATCAAAGCCACTCTAGTCAAGGACCCGCTTCGTCCGGCGTCGTGCAGCGCGACCATGACCGGTACGAAAGCGACCCAGGCCAGGGGCCACCAGTCGAACTTGGGTATGCTCAGGTAGATGAACAGGGCGGAACAGAGGGCGAGCCCGAACCCGGCGATCGGCGATGTGACGTGGAGCCGCTGCAGCAGGACCATGGAGGTCGTCCCTAGGGGAATTCATGGGTCGATTTACGTGACTGAAATCAACACGCATTCCGGGAGGCTGTCAACTTAAAGAAGCGGTGCAAACCCGGTATGCCGAAGCCAAAGAGGTTGACCGTTCGCCGTCCCGGCATCTACATTTCAGCCGTCTCCCGGCCGGAACCAGCCACTGCCGTTAAGGGCTTGCCGGCTTACCGGCGGTAGGCTCCGGATCGACTTCTGGATTGCAGGCAGGATGACAGACAATAGGCAGGCTGACAGGGAGTCTCTGCGCTTGGACGCTTTGCGAATGGCCGTAATCGGCGTTGGACGGCTCGGCGAATCCCACGCCCGGGTGCTGGCGGGCATGCCCGGTGTGCGGCTATGCGGTGTGTATGACCTATGCGAAGAACGGGCGGAAGAGGTTGCCCGCCGCTACGGTACGACAGCGCTCGACAGCCTGTCACGCGTCGCGGAGGAAGCAGAAGCGGCCACCGTGGTCGTGCCCACCACCGCCCATTGCGAGGTGGCGTCGTTCATCCTTGCAGAGGGCATGCACACCTTCGTGGAGAAACCGATCGCCGCGACCGTAGCGGAGGCCGACCGCCTGATCGAGCTGTCGGTATCGCGAAGCCTCGTGCTTCAAGTCGGACACATCGAGCGGTTCAACGGCGCCTTCCGGGCCCTCGAAGGCATGGACATGGCCCCCGGGTTCATCGAAGCGCACCGCCTGGCCTCCTTCGATCCCAGGGGAACGGACGTGTCCGTCGTTCACGACCTCATGATTCACGACATCGATCTCATCCTGCGTCTCGTTCGATCAGACCTGGCGTCGGTGGACGCCACCGGCGTCGCCGTGATTTCCGACCAGGTGGACATCGCCAACGCCCGAATGCGGTTCGCCGATGGATGCGTGGCCAATGTCACGGCCAGCCGCATATCACTGAAGAAAATGCGCAAGTTGCGGATTTTTCAACGCGATCATTACGTCTCGATGGACTTCCTGGCGGGCGAAAGCGAGGTTTACCGGCTGATCGACGATCCCGGACAGGCCGGCGCCCGGGGATTGAAGATACCGGTAAACACCGGCGATGGACGCATCCGTCACATCACGCGGCAGAAGACCTCGAAGGACCGGGGCGAACCGCTGGAATCCGAACTCGCCTCCTTCGTCGCGGCGGTGCGCGGCGATGCGCCTGCGCCGGTGACCGGCTTCGACGGTCGGGAAGCCCTGCGCGTCTCCCTGGCGGTCATCGAACAGATCGAAGCCAACAGCCGGTAACGCCGGCATCCTCGTCCATCGAGGATAAGTAGCCCGCACCGGCCGGCATCTTTGCGCATCGAGAAAACGAAGCCCGCATCAGCCGGCAGACCGGACGAGCATCGAGAAAGCGAAGCTCGCACCGGCGACCGTAAGACCGGATGGCAGTTCGGACGCACACTACCGAAGAGATCCCGCTTCAACATGGATATCCGCGCCACCATCTTCGCGGCTCGAAGCTATACGCCCGTCCCGCTCCTGATCGCGGTTCTGATCATGGCCGAACCAGGCCCGATGACCTTCGTTGCCGGCGGGCTGCTGGTGCTGATCGGGGAATCCATACGCCTTTGGGCAGTCGGTTACGCGGGCTCCGCCACCCGTACCCGCCACGTCGGAGCGCCAGCGCTCATCATCAACGGGCCCTATGGACGGGTACGCAATCCGCTGTATGTCGGCAACTTCGTGCTGAGTCTAGGCCTGTGCGTCATGGCCTGGGCCTGGATGCCCTACATGATCGGGATCTTCGTCGCCGCCTTTGGTATTCAGTACGGTCTCATCGTATCGCTGGAGGAGGAAAGCCTGCGGAAAACCTTCGGCGCACAATACGACGCATACCTTGCGGCGGTACCCCGTTTCCTGCCTCGACTCACCGAATACATCGCGGGGAAACCGGCGCCTTATGATTTCGGCGCCGCCCTGCGCAGCGAAAGACGGACCTTTCAGTCCACGGCCGTGGTGGTGGCCGCCATCGCAGCGCGCTGGTTTTGGGGTTAGTCGGGATCGGACCAGGCCGGCATCAACGCTTCGTTTCCGCGCGGCTAATGCCGTTCAGGGACAGCTCATGCATCGTGCACCGCAGGGGATCGCCGTCTTGCCCTGTCGAACCAGGCGGAACGGGCGGAACGGGCGAACCGGGCGAACCGGGCGGCGCCGCAGAATCGGCGGCGGCGCCAGCGCCTTTCTGCTTGTCGGGCCGCTTCTGTACGCTTACGCCCGTGGACCCGTGCAAAAGGCTGAGCAAGGCGACGAGGACCACGAGGAGGACGACCGGCCACCAGGGTACGTTGGACAGCATACGCACCGAGTCCGGTCCGGACTGGAACAGCAGTCCGTAAAGCAGGATGGGACCGAGGGTGATCAGCAAGGCAACGCCTGCGACGCATACCACCTGGGACCAGGCCGGGTTGCGCTGAAGAAACCGCGATATGCTGGATACTCCGTGTGCTCTTTTCATGGGTCGTTCCAGTGTAGCGAACGTGAACATTGGCATCCGTTTCCCACCTCTCACCGGGGTGGATGCACATAGGTTCAAAAAGAAAATCGTTAAGTCCGGATGAAGGTTCGCGGGGCCCGGACCACACGCCGAAACGCACGGCCGTACCTACGCCGGCTTGCAGGCCGGTTCGCAGGCCCTACGCAGGCCGGTCCGCAGGCTGGAACCTCTTGACAATCCCGTCCCACGCGTCTACTGTAACAGGTCGAACCTGACGCCAACCGCTTGAACGACTTTCGGCAACTCGCCATTGCATTGGGGAATACGTGCCTCGCACCGCCACGGTATCGCGCGAAACCCTGGAAACCCGCATCGAACTGACCCTGACCCTCGAGGGCAAAGGACGATTCGCAGGGGAAACCGGCATCGGATTCTTCGACCACATGCTGGGCAGCTTCGTCAAGCACGGCGGTTTCAACCTCGATCTTGCCTGTACCGGCGATTTGCATATAGACGATCATCACACGGTGGAAGACGTGGGGATCTGCCTGGGACAGGCCATCGCCCGGGCGATCGGCGACGGATCCGGCATTACGCGATTCGGCCACGCCTACGCCCCCCTGGACGAGGCGCTTGCACGGGCCGTCTTCGACGTCAGCGGCCGCGCTCACCTGGAATTCGACGCCGATTTCTCGCGTTCCTCGGTCGGCGATTTCAGCACGGAAATGGTGCGTGAGTTTTTCGGGGCCCTCGTGCATCACGGACGCGTCACCCTGCACGTTGCCCTGCTCTCCGGGGTGAACGCCCATCACCAGGTCGAGGCGGTCTTCAAGGCGGCGGCCAGGGCGCTGCGCCAGGCCGTGGCCATGGACGAACGGGTATCCGGCGTGCCGTCCACCAAGGGCAGTCTCTAGCCGCCATAGCATACGCGAGTAACCATGCACATCGACGAGTTGGACACTCCCGCTTACGTGGCCGACCTGGACCTGATGGACCGCAACATCGCGTCCATGGCGGAGCACTGCCGGAATCTCGACATCGGCCTTCGATGCCATACCAAAAGCCATAAAATCCCGGAAATCGCACACCGGCAGGTCAAGGCCGGCGCGATCGGCATCTGCTGCCAGAAACTCGGCGAGGCCGAAGTCATGGCCGCCGCCGGTATTGAGAACATCCTGATCCCCTACAACATCGTCGGTCCCCGCAAGGTGGAACGCCTTACGTGTGTCGCCAAACGGACCGAGATCATCGTGGCCGTCGATGACGAAATCACGGCCCGCGGCATTTCCGACCAGGCCGAAAAAGACGGCTGCCGGGTCAACGTGATCATCGAACTGGACACGGGCACGCAGCGTTGCGGTGTGCAGTCGCCCGAAGCGGCGGCAGCCCTGGCCGAACGCATTATGGACCTGCGCGGCCTCGTCTTCAGGGGCGTCATGGTCTTCCCCAGCCATCCCGAGGCCAAAGGATTCCTGGCGGAAACGATAGAACGGATCACCGGGAAGGGCATCCCCGTCGACATCATCAGCGGGGGCGGAACCGGCGGCGAGCAAAACTCCAAAGATATGGGCTGCACGGAGACCCGCAGCGGGTCCTACATCTGGGAGGGCATGGACCGCATCGGCAATTCGGGCATGCTCGATCCCGAACGCTGCCCCTGCCGCATGATCTGCACCGTGGTGAGCGCACCGACCCCCGATCGCATCATCATCGACGGCGGCATGAAGACCTTCGCCAGCTATCCGCCCACGCCCTACGGCCATATTATCGAACATCCCGAGGCGCAGATCTACGGCATGTCCGTGGAGCACGGTCACGTGGACGTATCACGCTGCACGCACCGGTTCAAGGTGGGCGAGCGCCTGTCGGTCATCCCCCTGCACCAGGAGATGGCCCTCAACCTGCACGACGAGCTCAACGGCGTCCGGGCCGACCAGGTGGAAGTCATCTGGCCCGTGGCCGGCCGGGGCCGGGTCAAATGAACACGGTCCGTCTGGATAAACACGGTCCGTCTGGATAAACACGGTCCGTCTGCAAGGAGAACCGGATGTCCATAAACAGCGTAAGGGAAGTCTGGAAGAGCCGCCTGGGCCTGATCATGGCCATGGCAGGCAATGCCATCGGCCTGGGTAATTTCCTGCGGTTTCCCGTACAGGCGGCGGCCAATGGCGGCGGCGCCTTCATGATCCCCTATTTCGTCGCCTTCCTGGTCGTGGGCATCCCCATGATGTGGGTGGAATGGAGCGTGGGACGGTTCGGCGGGAAGCACGGACACGGCACGACGCCGGGTATCCTGTACCGCCTGTGGAAACACCCGGCCGCCAAGTACATCGGCGTGCTCGGCATCGCGGCACCGGTGGCCTTCGCCCTGTACTATTCCTACGTGCAGTCCTGGACCCTGGCCTACAGCTTCTTCTCCCTGACCGGCCAGTATTTCGGGATCTCCTCCCAGGAGGAGATGGGCGCGTTCCTGAGCAGTTTCCAGGGCATCACCGAAAGCGCCTACTTCAGCAGTGTCGCCACCGCCTACATCTTCTTCCTCATCAATCTCGGCATCGTCTTCTGGGTGCTGAGCCGGGGCGTGGTACGGGGCATCGAAACCCTGGCCAAGTTCGCCATGCCCATGCTGCTGATCTTCGCCATCGTGCTGGTAGCCCGGGTCCTGACTCTCGGGACCCCCGACCCGGCTTTTCCCGATCGCAGCGTCATGGCCGGTTTCGCCTGGATCTGGAACCCGGATCTGAGCCGTCTTTCCGAAGGCAGCGTGTGGCTCGCGGCCGCGGGACAAATCTTCTTCTCCCTCGGCATCGGCATCGGCAGCATGCAGTGCTACGCGAGTTACGTCCGCGCCCGTCAGGACGTCGCCCTTACCGGACTGACCACCTCCATGAGCAACGGTTTCGCCGAGGTGGTGCTGGGCAGTTCCATCGCGATCCCGGTCGCCGTAGCCTTCTTCGGCGTCACCGCCACCGAGGCGATCGCCACCGGAGGCTCCTTCGACCTGGGGTTCCAGTCCATGCCGCTGATCTTCCAGCAACTGCCCCTGGGCCAGTTCATCGGGACGCTGTGGTTCGGCCTGCTGTTCTTCGCCGGCATCACGTCGACGGTGGCGTTGACGCAGCCGCCCATGGCCTTCCTCCAGGACGAGATGGGATGGCCGCGCAAGAAGGCCGCGATTTTCGTCATCTCCTTTCTGTTTCTCTTCGGCAACTTCATCGTCTTCAACATTGAGCACGGCGTCATCGACGAGCTGGATTTCTGGATCGGGACCGTGGGCCTGGTGGTCTTTTCCTTCCTCGAGATCATCATCTTCGCCTGGATATTCGGCATGGACAAGGCCTGGGAGGAGATCAACGAAGGCGCGGCCATCCGGATACCGCGGGTTTTCTACTACATGATCAAGTACGTGACGCCGGTCTCGCTGGCCGTCCTGCTCGTCGTTTGGACCTACCAGGCCGGTTTCGATCTGCTTCTGCTGCGTAACGCCAACCCTGAGGACATCCCCTTTCTACTGCTCACGCGAGGCATCATCGTGGCGCTGATCCTGGTGGGCGTGTTCCAGGTCCGACGCGTTTCGAAGAACTGGAATTGATGCTGTGGCAACCCCCACGAGCGCAGTGAACATGGACCACCAGAGTGTCGGCCTTCCTCCGGGAATCGTGCGCCTGAGTAGAAACGAGAATCCCCTCGGGCCTTCTCCCGGCGTCATCGAAGCGGTGAAATCGCGCAGCGATCAGATCAACCGCTACGAAGACCCCGACCATATCGACCTATTCCGCAAACTGGCAGAACTGCACGGTGTACCGCACGACGAGAAACTCTCGCTGCCTGGCCTGGATTCGGAGGATGCCTGGATCCGCGTTGGCGACGGCGCCGAGCACCTGATGCACGCCATTGCGCGGGCCTTCCTGTCCCCTGGAGACGAGGTGATCGAGCCTCATCCCGCCTTCGGACTGATGGTCCGGTACGGGGAAGATATAGGGGCCCGGTCCGTGCGGACCACCCTGACGCCGCGGTACGTGTACGACCTGGATGCCATGGCCGCGGCCGTCAACGAGCGGACCCGCATGGCCGTCATCACGAACCCGAACAATCCAACGGGCACCGTCGTCACACACGACGCGCTGACTCGCTTCGTCACCGAGCTGCCCGATCGTGTGATCGTACTGTTGGACGAAGCCTACATCGACCTGGTGGAGGACGGCGCTTGCGCCGACGGCAGCGCCCTGGTCAGAGCACACGAGAACGTCCTCCTGGTTCGAACCTTCTCCAAGGGTTACGGCCTGGCGGGCTTCAGGCTGGGCTACGCCGTGGGCCAGCCCCACATGATGGCGCGCGTCCGCCGGTTCCACGGGGGATCACCCAGTGCCCTGGTGCTGACCGCCGCCTGTGCGGCGCTTGACGATCCGGACCACGTGATCCGCTCCAGGGAGGCCGCGAGCGCGTCCAAGGCGATCTATTACGAGGTATGTGAAGAACTCGGACTTCAGTATGTCCGCAGCGAGGCGGCCTTTGTCCTGATCGACGTGGGTGACCCTAAAGCGGTTACGCAGATGCTGGCCGAGCGTCATATCATCGTCATCAACGCCGAGGCTTCCTGGGGCATTCCAGGCATGATCCGCGTTTCCTACGGCAACGAGGCGGAAAGCCGGATCTTCACCGGGGCCCTACGGGATATTCTGGGCTGAAGTCCCCGGCATCACGCATGGCCCGGTTTCCGGTCACGACAGTTAGATCCTGCCCACATCGAAACAAGATCAGAAAGGCACGCGATGCCTGCATCCGAACTGTGCTTCACACCGGCGACCGATCTGGTCCGCATGATCCGCGGCAAGGACGTGTCCGTGACGGAGGTCATGGAGGCCCACCTGGCCCAGGTCGACCGGGTGAATCCTGCCGTGAACGCCATCGTCACCTATCATCCCGATCAGGCGCTGGACGGCGCCCGGAAGGCCGACGAGGCCATCGTGCGAAACGAAGCGCGGGGGGCCCTCTTCGGTCTGCCCATCGCCCACAAGGACCTGGTACTGACCAAAGGCGTCCGGACGACCTACGGTTCGCCGATCTTCCGCGATTTCGTCCCGGACGAGGACGAACTGATCGTGGAACGGCTGAAGAAGGCGGGGGCGATCTCCTTCGGCAAGACCAACGTGCCGGAATTCGGCGCGGGTTCCCAGACGTTCAACCCGGTCTTCGGCGCGACGCTCAACCCCTACGACACGACACGGACCTGCGGCGGCAGCAGCGGTGGCGCCGCCGTGGCGCTGGCCTGCGGCATGCTGCCCATCGCCGACGGGAGCGACATGGGCGGCTCGTTGCGCAACCCGGCCAACTTCTGCAACGTGGTCGGGCTGCGTTCCGCGCCGGGCCGCGTGCCGCGGTGGCCGTCCGTCAACGCCTGGGGCAGGCTCAGCGTCCAGGGTCCCATGGCCCGGACGGTGGCGGACGCCGCGCTCATGCTCAGCGCCATAGCTGGACCCGATCCCCGTGCGCCGCTTGCCATCCGGGGACCGGGACAGCCCTTCGCCATGCCGCTGGAACGCGACTTCAAGGGAGTGAGCGTCGCCTGGAGCGCGGATTTCGGCGGGCTGCCCGTGGATCCGGACGTCACCGCGGCCATCGAGGCGAAGCACGGGGTATTCGAGGATCTGGGCATGACCGTCAAACCGGGCCAACCCGATTTCGCCGAAGCCGACGAGGTGTTCAAGACGCTGCGGGCTTGGAGCTTCATCCAGGGATACGGCGACCTCCTCGAGAAACACCGCGAGCAGATCAAGGACACGGTCATCTGGAACCTCGAAGCTGGATTCGCCCTTACGGGGCCTCAGATCGCCCGCGCGGAGGTGGACCGGACCACCCTGTACCACCGGGTCCGCGGGTTCATGGAACACCACGAGTTCATGATTTTCCCCGTCAGCCAGGTCCCGCCCTTCGACGTGAATACGCCCTACCCCACGGAAATCGACGGCGTGCAGATGGAGACCTACATCGACTGGATGAAGTCGTGCTACTACATCACCGTCACCGGCCTGCCCGCCATTTCCGTGCCTTGCGGATTCACTTCCTCGGGCCTGCCCGTGGGGCTGCAGATCGTAGGCCGGCATGAAGACGAACTCGGGGTCCTTCAACTCGCCCACGCCTTCGAACAGGCGACCCGGACTTGGAAGAGGCGCCCGCCCGTAGCCAAGGCGTGAGCGCGTTGGCGCAGACCGCCCATGGTCGGGGCGTGAGCGCGTTGGCGCAGACCGCCCGTGGCCGAGGCGTGAGCGCATTGGCGCCGCCTGACGCCCTTTCCTGAAGAGAACATCCATGTCCACCAGGGCGGGAATCGTCATCTGCGGCGCGGGCGTGGCCGGTGTGTCCGCCGCATACCATCTCGTCGTTCGCCGTGGCGTGCGCAACGTCGTGCTCGTCGACGAAAGACCGCCGCTTTCCCTGACGAGCGCGTATGGGACCGAAGCCTACCGCAACTGGTGGCCGGATCTGCCCATATTCCGGTTCATGGACCGTAGCATCTCCCTGCTGGAGGAACTGGCAGCGGAGAGCGAGAACACGGTAAGGATGAACCGCAGGGGCTACGTTTTCTTGACGGGCGACCGGCGCCGCGTTCCGGAGCTCGAAAAAGAGGCGAAAGCGGTGACCGGCCTGGGTGGCGGTGCCCTGCGCATTCATCGCGACGGCGAGTCTTACGTACCTTCGCGGCCTGAGGAACTGCAACCGGATCTGACGGGCGCAGACCTCGTACTGGATACAGAAACGATCGCAAGGCTGTTTCCCTTTCTGACGGACGATACGGCCGCGATGCTGCACGTGCGCCGCTGCGGCTGGATGGACGTCCCTTCGCTCGGTCGGTGGATGCTCGACCGCATCGCCTCCTTGGGCGGCAGGATCGTCAGGGACCGGATCACGAACGTCAATACGAAGAACAACCGGATCACGGGCGTTAGACTGGAATCCGGATCAACGATCGAGACCGGCAAACTCGTCCTCGCTGCGGGACCACTGGTCAGGGAGGTCGGCCGGATGCTGGACCTGGATATACCGGTCTTCACGGAACTGCACGGCAAGGTCATTGTGGAGGATACGGCCGGCGTCCTGCCGCCCGACGCGCCCATGTTGATCTGGACGGATCCGGTCGAGCTGGTCTGGGATGGCGACGAACGACAGAGACACGCCGCCGATTCAGCCACCCGCCACCTCGTCGAATCCTTTCCCGCGGGACTCCACATCCGTCCCCGCTTCCGGGACGGAAAACAGACGTTCCTGGGCATCTGGACCTATGACATCGCACCACGAGAGGCGGTGTTCCCGCTCGCTTTCGATCCGGCCTATCCGGTGATCGTCCTGCGTGGACTCGCCCGGATGATCCCCCGAATGAGAGCCTATTTCGGTACGGCGGATACACTGCCGGTCGACGGCGGCTACTACTGCAAGACTCCGGACAACCGGCCGCTGATCGGACCGCTGCCCGTCGAAGGCGCCTACATCGCCGGGGCGCTGTCCGGCTACGGCGTGATGGGTTCGCAGGCGGCGGGGGAACTGATCGCGGCGCATGTCACCGGTGCCTCGTTGCCCGACTATGCGCAGTCCTTCTCCTTTGATCGTTTCGACGGCCTGTCGGCCGCCGATATGGCCGATATGCGGAGTGCGACAAGCGGACAGTTGTGACGGACCGGTGTGACGCCAACCGCGGACCGTTGCAGGCAGACGCGGAACGGGTAGGCGCGGTAGGGGTATGTGCGTTTTTCTGCGGAGTGGCCGGATCGAGGCGCATGCAGCAAGGGAATCCCGATGAACGCTTTGATGATCCAGGGGACGGCCTCGGGTGTCGGCAAATCGCTGTTGACCGCAGGGTTGTGCCGGTTGCTCGCCCGTTCCGGGGTGAAAGCGGCCCCCTTCAAACCGCAGAACATGAGCAACGCGTCCTCCGCCTGTCCCTCCGGCGGCGAAATCGGACGCGCCCAGGCTCTGCAGGCCTTCGCATCGGGAATCGAACCCACCGTGGATATGAACCCCGTCCTGATCAAGCCGGAGGCCGACAACGTGGCGCAACTCGTCGTGGGCGGCAAGGTGCGGGGCAAGCTCATGGCCGGTCGGTTCAAGGAAGACCGGGGCGGGCTGATGCCAGAAGTGCTGGCGGCGTTCGACCGGCTTCGCCATGCCCATGACTGGGTCGTCGTGGAAGGCGCGGGATCGCCGGCGGAACCCAATCTCCGCGAGGGAGACATCGCCAATATGGGTTTCGCCCGGGCGGCCGGCATCCCGGTATGGCTGGTCGGAGACATCGATCGCGGGGGTGTTTTCGCCGCCCTGCTCGGCACGATGGAGGCCCTGGAAGCGGATGACCGCAGGATCGTGGAGGCGATGATCGTCAATCGATTCCGGGGCGAAGCTTCCCTGCTGGGCGACGTATTCGAATGGCTCGAAGGCCGAACGGGCACGCCCGTGCTCGGCTGGTTGCCGTATTTTCAGGATCTGGGACTCCCGGAAGAAGACACCCCCTACACGGGCATGGATCGCTCGCGGCGTGCCGCGAAGCCCGGGGATGACCTCAAGTTCCGTGTCGCGGGCATTCACTATCCGAGAGCGAGCAATACGACCGACCTGGATCCCTTCCTGCACGATCCGGAGGTGGTTTTTGCCTGGCTGCGCGACCCCTCGGAACTGACCGAGCCGCATGGATGGGACCTGGTCGTCCTGCCCGGCTCGAAGTCCACCTCCGCCGATCTCGCATGGCTGAGGGAGCGCGGCTGGACACCGGCCCTCGAACGGCACCTTCGATACGGGGGATGCCTGCTGGGTATCTGCGGCGGGGCGCAGATGCTCGGGCGACGTATTCTTGATCCCAGGAAGATAGAAGGACCCACCGCTACAGATGGCCTGGCCTGGCTGCCCATCGAAACCGAGATGCAGCCGGACAAGCGGGTTCATCCGTTGACGGCCCGGGCGAAATGGCCTGCTGATTTGCCGTTCACCGGATACGAGATCCGGCACGGACGAAGCAGCGAGGATCCCGAGCTGTTCCCCTTCTGCGCCCGCTCCGACGACGGTAGGGTACTGGGCACGTTCATCCATGGACTCTTCGATGAAGGGAAGTACCGGGGCGCGGTACTCGAATCCTGGCTGAACTGGAAGAGCAATACGGAAGAGCATATCACGGCCCGGTGGACGCGCGACCTGGACCGGATCGCCGATGCCATGGCCGAAAACCTGGACCTTTCACTCCTTGCGGGCAGAATCGGAACCGGTTTGGGTTGACGGGTCCCTTCGGGGTGGTTTTGTATTGGCCCTGTATCGGGGCAATGGTATTATCTCTCTGTTCGAATATCATGCCATGTCTAATATAAAGGCCATGTTCCCACACCCTGACGATCGGGAAGCACGTCCCAAACGAGAACGGAGCCACCATGTCCGCACCGCCCGTACACGACTACGACTTGCTCATTAGGGCGGACCGCGTGTTCTGCGAAGAAACCGGCCTGGATGGGCCGGGTGCCGTGGCGGTGAAAGACGGGCGCATCGCGGCGTCCGGACCCGCGGTCGAGGGCTCCGCCGCCATGACGTTCGATTTTCCGGACGCAGTGGCGATGCCGGGACTGGTGGACCTGCACGCCCATCCGGCCCGGGGCGGTTCGCGTTACGGTGTCGACCCCGACGCCCACTTCCTGTCCCGGGGCGTCACGACGGTCATGTCCCAGGGCGACGCCGGCGCCAACAACTGGCCGGCCTACCGGGACCGCGTGATCCGGGCATGCAGGACGCGGGTGATCCTTGCCATCAACCTGTCGGTTCACGGCGAATCCCATCCGGATGCCTGCTTCCCGGACCTCGAGGCCGCGGACGTGGAGGTCTGCGTTTCGGCTATCGAATCCGGCGGAGACGCCATCTGGGGCATCGCGGCCAATACGGGCCCCAGCAATCCCACGCCGCCCAGGGAGATCATGGACCGGGCGCTGGCGGCCTCCGAACGAACCGGCAAGCCCCTGCTGGTCGGCACGCGCCTGTCCAGCGACTGGTCCATCGACGACCAGTTGCCGCTGCTGTGCGCCGGAGACGTGGTCACCTACTGCTTCAACGATTTCCCCGAGAGCGTGGTGAAGGACGGACGGATCCGGCCCAGCGTACGAGACGCCCGTGAACGGGGCGTCCTCTTCGATATCGGTCACGGCATGCGGTCCTTCAGCTTCCCGGTCGCCGAGGCCGCCATCGCCGACGGATTCCTGCCCGATACCATATCCACCGACCAGTACATCCGGCACGTGGGGAGCGACCCGCAACACGACCTGCCCCGGACGCTGTCCAAGCTGATCGCGGCCGGCATGTCGGAGCGCGACGCCTTCCTTCGGGTGACGAGCCGTCCCGCGGAAGTCCTGGGTTTGCAAGGCGAGATCGGCACCCTGCGCGCCGGCGCCTGCGGCGACGTAGCGGTCCTGCGCCGGAACGATGACGCGCCGCCGCTGCGCGATGTGGACGGGGCGCAGCGTCCCGGCGGTTGCTGGGAACCCGTACTCACGGCCCGGGCGGGCATCGTATGAAATCAAGCTAAGAGGTACAGACCAAGCGATTCCAATCCGAACGGCCGGCGGTCTGAAACCGGTTACGCGGTTCAGGTCCATGCTCAACCCGGGAGATCACAACATGGTATATGGATCGGGAGATCACACCTACGAACGCGTCGAAGGCTGGGGAGGCGGACCCGCCGGCCGTGACCTCGGCGTGGTATCTTCCATGGCCGTGGACTCGCAGGACCGCGTGCACGTGATCGACCGGGAACCGAATCCCGCCATCGTCGTCTACGACCGCGACGGCCGGTTCCTGTACGACTGGGGGCAGGACATCTTCAAAGTGCCTCACTCCCTCTGGATCAGCGAAGACGATATCATCTACATTACCGAAGTAGAACTGCACACCGTCATGACCTTCACCCTCGACGGCAAGATGCTTGCCATGCTCGGTACGCCCGGCAGGCCGGGCGAACTGGGCCAGCCATTTAACTCGCCCACCTGGGCGGTACTCGGCCTGGACGACGACCTGTACGTGACCGACGGCTACGGCCAGCATTATGCGCACCGCTTCACGACGGACGGCGAGTTGCTCTGTACGTGGGGCGGTCACGGCAGCGGGGCGGGACGGTTCGATACGCCCCACTGCGTCCGGGTCGACCGGGACGGCCGGGTCCTGATCGCGGACCGGGGGAACGCGCGGGTGCAGATTTTCGATGCCGAAGGCCGGCACCTCGAATCATGGGACCATCTACTGGCCGCGAACGACCTGTACATTGATCAGGATGACATTATTTATCTCGCCGAAGCGCCGGGAAGGGTCAGCATCCTCAACCTGGACGGCGAGGTCCTTTCGCAATGGGGTAACCGGGACGAAAAGGACGGGGTGTTCGTGGACGCGCCGCATGGAATCTGGGTGGATACACGCGGGGACGTCTACGTGTGCGAAGTACCCTTTGCGCACAACCGTATTCAGAAATTCCGGCGGGTGTAGGGGAATCGGAAACGGCACACAGCGGGATCGCGAACGGCACACAGCGGGATCGCGAACAGCGGGACCACAAACTACGCGCAACGGTTCAGTGGAAGGGACAGCGGCATGAAGGACTTCGGTCCCCTAAGGACCAACGCGATGAAGGACCTCGGCCCGCTGCTGCTGGGTTTGTTGATTGCTTGTGTGGCGGCCTGCGGGAACGATGCAGACAGTCCCATTTCCACGACACCTGATCAAGGTCCGTTCGACGACACCCCCAGGACCGGCAACGTCGTCTTCAGTCCCGGCGATGTCCGTTCCACCACGCAGTGGGGCACGGATGACTACGAACTTAATGCCGCCGCCGTCAAGGGAGACACGCTCGCGGTTTCCGTGTCGTATAGCGGTGGATGCAGAGCGCACCAGTTCACGCTGGTCGCCGCCGAAGCCTTCATGGAGTCGGATCCCGTACAGCTCGATGCCGCCATCGCTCACGACGCCGACGGCGACCCGTGCGAGGCCTATCCTACGGAGGACTACCACTTCATTCTCGATCCGGTCAAGGCGCGGTATAAGGCGGCGTACGGGGCCGGGCCGGGCACCATCGTCATCGGGCTCGATCGCGCTTCGGGCGGACCACTCGTTTACGAATTCGACTAGCAGTATCCTGGGCGATGCGGTCCGGTGCAACTCGGATTCGATTAGATGAATGTAAGAAAGAAAGCGTTTGACAGGCTGATATTACTAAACATATATTTAGTTTAACGTGCATATTATAAGGCAATTCACCAGGAAAGATTGATATGCCTTCCTCAATAGAGTGGACAGACGAGACTTGGAACCCGGTAACAGGTTGCAGCCGGGTATCTCCCGGCTGTGATCATTGTTACATGTTTACACTTTATCCGAGACTAAAAGGTATGGGTGTATCAGGTTACCGTTCATCCCCCGATGATGTGACATTGATACCCGAACGACTGGAGATTCCAAATACCTGGAAAAACCCAAGACGTGTTTTCGTCAACAGTATGTCGGATGTATTTCACAATCGAATACCCTTCGACTTCATATATCGCATTTTCCGTGTAATGCAGGAATCTTCCGATCGTCATGGCCATGTTTTTCAGGTGCTGACAAAAAGACCAGGGCGTGCGGTCGCTTGGTGGAATGCATATGAAGAATCCTTTCCCGACGGCTGGCCTCCTGGAGTATGGATTGGCACATCGGTCGAGAACCAGAAATACGCGCCACGGCTGACCGTACTCGCAAGATTACCCGCAACAATTCGGTTTGTATCAGCCGAACCCTTGCTTGAGCGGGTTGACCTGAAGCCATGGTTGGAAAACGGTGAGTTACAGTGGGTAATTGTTGGTGGAGAGAGTGGTCCAGGCGCCCGACCCATGGAACTGAATTGGGTACGGCATCTACGCGACCAGTCTGTAAATGCGCGTGTTCCTTTTTTTCTGAAGCAACTTGGGGGCAGTCGAGATAAGCAGAGCGGGGATACTGCAGTCGTTGATGGCCGTCAGTGGAGAGAAATGCCCATCGCGGAGAAGAATACTTGATTTCCTTTGGTGGATCATGGACGCATCAAAAGCTGGAGATACTGCGTCGGTATCTGGATGCATATACAACCGTACTTAAGAACCAGAGATTTCGACTAATCTACGTTGATGCTTTTGCTGGCGAAGGAGTCTGGAGTTCAAGTAAAGAGTCAGCATATGCTCAAGAAGACTATGAAGAGTTCTATCAGATGCACGAGGGATCACCTCGTATAGCGTTGGGAATAGAAGACAGGCCTTTTGATACGTTCGTTTTCATTGAAAAAGACCCGTATCGTTGCGACAAACTTGAAACGTTGAGATCGGAATTTCCAATCCGTGACTTTGAAATAAAGCATGGAGACGCTAATTCCGAAATAGACTCATTTTGCAAAGGAATGGAGAATTATGATCGTGCGGTTGTCTTTCTAGATCCTTTTGCCACCCAGGTTTCTTGGAACACGGTTTCTAGTCTGGCTAAAACCGAGAAGGTAGACTGCTGGATTCTGTTCCCCCTGAGTGCGATCGCACGCATGATGCCGGTTGATTCTGAACCTTCGGAAGTGATGGCAGGTCAACTGGATAGGATATTGGGGGGACGTAGTTTCTGGCACGAAGAAGTTTATCATAAACAAGGTCAACAGAATATGTTCGATGATACACCAGTTAATATACGTAATCGTGGCAGCAAACAGATCGCCGCCTGTTACCGGAAACGCCTTGACGACACTTTTGAAAAGATCGCAGAAACTCCCCGTACGTTCTACAATTCTAAACGGTCACCTCTGTTTGAGTTATACTTTGCTGCCAGCAACTCGACCGGTGCACCAAAAGCCGTGAGAATTGCAGACCATATCCTCAAAAAATGGTGATTTAAACCAGGTCACGGCAGAACAGAGTTTCCGCCAAATACCGTCTTCAAATAAGGTAACCCCAGGCTAATGAGAGAAAGATCCATCCGCAGCTTCGAAATCCGGTAATCGGAAGAGGTATACATCATGGCATTCGAAATACTGGACCAGGGCATGATCGCCCGCCAGCCGTCGACCGGACCGGACGCGGTCGCGGCCTGTTCCCGTTGCGTGGTCACGGCGGATGGCGGCCTGGTCTGTTCCTTCGCCGTCCAGAAAGCCCTCGGCCAGAACGATTTCAAGCAGGTCATCGTTCGTTCGGAAGACGGCTGCAAAACGTGGACGAAGCCGGCCTACCTGTGGCCCCATCTGCACGATGATTTCGCGCACATCGGGTCGATCAGCCAAGCGCCGGACGGCACCTGCTTCATCACGGGCATCCGCATTCCCATCGACGAGCCCGGCGAATCGTTCTGGCGGGACGAGACCCACGGCATCAAGCAGAACGCCATGTTCTGGGCGTCGTCCGCGGACCAGGGCCTGACCTGGACCGATCCGGCGCCCATCGTCCTGCCCGCCGCCGGTTCGGCCGAGGCGCCCGGCGCGCTCACCGTGATGCGCGACGGGACCCGGATCTGCTGCTATTCGCCCTACAACACCTTCGATCCCGCCGTGGAAGTGGATCGTAACCGGGTGGTTTACCTACGCAGTACCGATCAGGGCGCATCGTGGACCCACGGTACGATGTTGCGTTTCGACGATGCCGGATCGACAGCCGCCGAGGCCTGGGTCGTGGAATTGGCCGATGGCCGGCTCCTGGGGTCGTGCTGGCATATCGCGCCACACGGCAAGGCGGATTATCCCAACGCGTATGCCCTCTCCCACGACGGAGGGATGACCTGGACGCCGACCCGCTCCACGGGCACGCTCGGACAGTCCATCTCACTGACCGCCCTGGCGGATGGACGGGCGCTGATGGCGTACAACCAGCGGCAGCACGGAGATCCCGGGATACGCCTCGCCGTCGCGCGGCCCACGGACGATGATTTCGGGGTAGAAGCGGATGAACTGGTTTGGAAGGCCGAAGTCCGCACACAGACCGATACGTCCGGCGATCACGATGACTGGCAGGACTACTCCTTCGGCGAACCCGCGGTGACGGTGCTCCCGGACGGCGCGTTCCTGGTCGTATTCTGGCTCATCCAGCCTGATGTCCGGGGCATCGGCTACGTGAAGGTGAGATAGCGCCCTGTCCGGCGCCCGGATCATGCTGGACCCACTGATCTCATGGCGCTGGTTCGGCACGCCCTCTTCGTGATCGTCCTCCCTGGCTGATCCTGTACCGCACCGATACTTCCTTCCTTACCCAACCCGATTACATTCAGCGTTTCCTTTCAGCTGAATTCAGTCGAAGAGGGCTGCCAATTTGGCAGATATGCCTTTTTGGCATATATATCCAACCTGTTACCGATTTTTCGACCGATTGCGCAGACGGTTTTGCTCAAAAATCAGTTGGAATCGCGAGAATCTCGGCTGTAACAGCCATGGCACACGTTTTGCGATTTAAACAATATGGTATGTGATGAAACAGGACCATATCAGGATAGAACAGGTGAGGAGGGACCCATGAGAACGGATAAACTGACGCAGAAATCGATGGAGGCGATTCAGGTTTGCCAGGAGATCGCCCGCGGCCGCAACCACAATCGGCTGGAGCCCGCGCACCTGGCGCTGGCACTGCTCGAACAGGAGGAAAGCCTGGCGGCCATCCTGCTGGAAAGGGCGGGAACGGATCCGAACCGGGTCCGGGAAGGGCTGGAAGCAGCCCTGGACAAGCTGCCCAGGGTAACCGGCGACGGCGCATCGCTCTATGCCTCTGATGCCTTTCAGCGGGTCATGGACCGGGCGCTGAAAGAGGCGCAGAAACTGAAAGACGAGTACATCAGCGTGGAGCATCTGCTCCTTGCCCTGCTGGATGACGGCGGGGAGGTCCATCGCGTCATGAAGGAGGTCGGAGTACGGCGCGAGGGGATCATGAAAGCCATGAAGGAAGTTCGAGGGAGCCAGCGCGTCACGAGCCAGACGCCGGAGTCCGGCTACCAGGCCCTGGAGAAGTTCAGCAGGGACCTGACCGACCTGGCCCGGGAGGGCGGACTCGATCCGGTCATCGGCCGGGACGAGGAAATAAAGCGGGTGATCAAGGTGCTTTCCCGCCGGACCAAGAACAATCCCGTGCTCATCGGCGAACCCGGCGTAGGGAAAACGGCCATCGTGGAAGGACTGGCCCAGAAGATCGTGGCCGAGGACGTCCCGGAATCCCTCAAAGGACGCAAGGTGATCAGCCTCGACATGGGCGCCATGCTGGCCGGGGCCAAGTTCCGCGGCGAATTCGAAGAGCGTTTCAAGGCCGTGCTGAAGGAAGTGGAGCACGCCGCGGGCGACATCGTGCTGTTCATCGACGAGTTGCACACCATCGTCGGCGCGGGCGCCGCGGAAGGCGCCGTGGACGCGTCCAACATGCTCAAGCCGGCACTGGCGCGGGGGACCCTGCGCTGCGTGGGCGCGACGACCCTGGACGAATACCGCAAGCACATCGAGAAAGACGCCGCCCTGGAAAGGCGGTTCGCGCCCGTCTATGTCGGCGAACCCTCCATCGAAGACACCGTGTCCATCCTGCGCGGACTCAAGGAACGCTACGAGATCCACCACGGCATACGCATCCGGGACGGCGCCCTGGTCACGGCGGCGACCCTGGCGGAGCGATACATCAGCGACCGGTTCATGCCGGACAAGGCAATCGACCTGATCGACGAAGCCGCGGCGACCCTGCGCATGGAAATCGACAGCATGCCGACCGAACTGGACAACCTGGAGAAACAGATACGCCAGCTAGAAATCGAGCGGGAAGCCGTAAAGCGCGAGCGTGACGCGGAGGAACGCCTCAAGCCCGTGGAAAGCCGGCTGGCCGCCCTTGCGGCGCAGCGCAGCGTCCTGCGGGCCCACTGGCTCGCCGAGAAAGAGCTGGTAAAGACGATCCAGGAGATCAAGGAACAGACCGAACAGTTGAAAATCGAAGCGGACCGGGCGCAGCGCATCGGCGATTACGAGCGGGTGGCCCGCATCCAGTACGGCGAGCAGTTGGAGCTCGACGGCCGGCTCGAGGAGAAGAACAAGGCTTTCGCCGAACTTCAGCGGGAGCGCCGGATGCTCAAAGAAGAAGTGGACGAGGAAGACATCGCCCAGGTCGTATCGAAGTGGACGGGCATCCCGGTGAGCCGCCTGGTCGAGGGCGAGGTCGAGAAACTGGTCCAGATGGAATCCCGCTTGCACCGGCAGGTGGTGGGCCAGGATGAAGCGATCGTCGCCGTATCCAACGCCGTCCGGCGGAACCGCGCCGGGCTGGGCGACGGCAACCGGCCCATCGGCTCCTTTCTGTTTCTCGGTCCCACGGGGGTGGGCAAGACCGAGCTGGCCCGGGCCCTGGGCGAGTTTCTCTTCGACGACCGGAGCGCCATGGTGCGCGTGGACATGTCGGAGTATATGGAGCGGCATGCCGTCGCCCGGCTCATCGGCGCGCCTCCGGGTTACGTGGGATACGAGGAAGGCGGGCAACTCACGGAAGCCGTGCGGCGCAGGCCTTACCAGATCGTGTTGCTGGACGAAATCGAAAAGGCGCACCCCGACGCGTTCAACATCCTGCTGCAGGTTCTCGACGACGGGCGGCTTACGGACGGACAGGGCCGCACCGTGGACTTCCGGAACACCGTGATCATCATGACCTCCAACATCGGGACGGAACACATCGGTGGGTACGACGCGTCCCAGGACGAGCAGGTGCGATCGGACGTGATGCGCGCGGTGCGGTCCCACTTCCGCCCGGAATTCGTCAACCGCATGGAAGAAATCATCATCTTCCATCCCCTCGACCGGGACCACATCCGGGATATCGTCCGTATCCAGCTCGAGGAACTGCAGGGACGGCTCTCGAAACAGGCCGGGTTGGCACTGGAACTGGCCCCCAAGGCCGAGTCACTCCTTGCGGAAGAGGGATATGAACCCCAATACGGCGCGCGGCCCCTCAAGCGGGTAATCCGCAAGTACGTCGAGAACCCGCTGTCCATGGCGCTGATCGAGGGCAGGTTCCGGGAAGGCGACGCGATCCGCGTGATCCGGGAAGGCGACCGCCTGGACTTCGTCCGGCAGGATGCGTCCGCGGCCGCGTGATACAGGACACGAGAACACGGGCAGCCGCGTGAGGATCGTATTCGAGTCCCTGACGGCCGCTCGAGGGCAGGCCCCGCGATCGGCTTGGCCATGCATACTCGCGCATACAATTGAATTGACTGCGGATGGCCGATTGTTCATCTTGATCTGGCGGAAACCGTAAATCTTAAAAGGTCTTACGGAAGATCCAACGACTCCACGCTCCATCGGCCGCCGATCACCATGAACAGACGATCCTTTCTGCGAAAAACCACCGGGGTGACCGGCGCGGGCATCCTGGCAGGCCTGTACGGCGGGCGCGAGTCCGCTTTCGGCCAGACGACCGACCCCTACGGACCGTCCGGATCCATCACGGACGTCGAGGGGATCAAGGCCGGGCACTTCACCGACCCGCGGCGTCCGACGGGCTGCACGGTGATTATGGCCGAGGAAGGGGCCGTGGGCGGCGTTGACGTGCGTGGCGGCGCACCGGGCACCCGGGAAACCGATCTGCTCGATCCCGTGAACATGGTGCAGCGGGTCCACGCCCTCGTCCTCTCCGGCGGCAGCGCCTTCGGCCTGGACACGGCCACGGGCGTAATGCGCTATCTCGAGGAACGATCCATCGGATTCGACGTGCGCATCGCCCGGGTGCCGATCGTCCCCGCCGCCATTCTATTCGATCTCGGCATCGGCGGAAAACCGGAGATCCGCCCCGACGCGGAAGCCGGATACCAGGCCTGCCAGACCGCGACATCGTATCCGGTCCCCGAGGGCAGCATCGGGGCGGGCGCCGGCGCCACGGTGGGCAAGATGTCCGTCGGCCCACCGGGCAAGCGCACCGCCATGAAAGGCGGCATCGGCAATGCCTGCTTCACCACGCCCGACGGGCTCCGGGTGGGCGCCATCGTCGCGGTGAATGCCGTGGGCGACGTGTACGATCCGGATACGGGCCGCGTGCTCGCCGGCGCCAGGATGCCCGATGGGTCGGGGTTTGCCTACGTGGCCAGACGGATTCGCGAGACCGGGTCGCTTCGCCTGGAAGCGCCGCCCGGGAATACGACCATCGGCGTCGTCGTGACCAATGCCGAGCTGACCAAGGCCCAGGCCAACCGCATCGCCCAGGTGGGACACGACGGGCTCGCCCGCGCCATCAACCCGGCCCACCTGCAGGCGGACGGCGACACCCTCTTCACTATGGCCACCGGGACCTGGGAGGGCAGCGTGAACCTGTCCCTGCTGTCCATCCTGGCGGCGGAAGCCGTCACGCGGGCCATCATCCGCGCCGTCGTCACGGCCGAAGGTCTGCCCGGATATCCCTCCTATTCGGACCTGAACGCGGGATGACGGGAAGCGTTATGTCCCCCTACGTAACCGCCCTCCTCGTTTATTCCCTTTTCCTCATGGCGATCGGGTGGTGGACGTCCCGGTCGGTTCGCCGCGCAGAGGACTTCTTCGTGGCCGGACGGCGGCTTTCGCCCGCGCTGCTGTTCGGCACGCTGCTGGCCGCCAACCTGGGCGCCGGTTCCACGGTGGGTGCCACGGGCCTCGGGTACACGTACGGGTTTTCGGCGTGGTGGTGGGTCGGGTCCGCGGGCATCGGGAGCCTCATCCTGGGCCTGACCGTGGGGCCCCGCATGTGGCGCGTGGCCAAGGAACAGAACCTGTACACGGTCGGAGATTACCTGGAGCACCGGTACAACCGCGGAATCCGGGGTCTCATCGCCGTGCTGCTGTGGTTCGGTTCCCTGGCCATTCTGGCCGGACAGCTCATTCCGCTGGCCTGGATCCTCAACCTCACGCTGGGCATCCCGAAGTACGTCGCCTGCCTGGCCGGGGGCGCCGTGGTGGTCGTTTACTTCACCTTCGGGGGGCTGACATCCACCGCCCGGGTCAACATGGTCCAGCTGGTGGTGAAACTCTCCGGCTTCATCCTGGCCTTTCTCCTTATCGTATCGGGGGCCGGTCTTCCGTCCGGCGAAGGCGCGTCTCCGGCCGGTTTTGAGAGCTGGTTCGGGGACGATCCTTCCCGCATCTGGGGTTACTTCATCGTCTTGGTACCCGCGTTTATCATCTCGCCGGGCCTTCTGCAGAAGATCTACGGCGCCCGGGACGCCCGGGCGGTCCGGCAGGGCGTCTGCACGAACGCCGTCGCCCTGATGCTCTTCGCCTTTATCCCCGCGCTCCTCGGTATGGCGGCCTACCACGCCTTCCCGTCCCTGGATTCTCCGGACCTGGCGCTGCCCCGCCTGCTGATGGACGCCCTGCCCTTCTGGATCGGCGGGCTTACACTGGCCGCCGTGTTCTCCGCGGAGATCAGTTCCGCGGACGCCGTGCTCTTCATGCTGACGACTTCCCTGAGCCGGGACCTGTACCAGACCTATGTCGAACCCGGCGCTTCCGAGCGGCGGATGCTGGCCGTCAGCCGGATTACGGCCGTGGGCGCGGGACTCGCGGGCGTGGTCCTGGCGGCCGTGCTGCCGGACGTCATCACCGCCCTGACCATCTTCTACAGCATACTGTCCGTAGCGCTCTTCGTACCTCTGATCGCTGGACTCTATTCCTCCCGGCCGAACGCGAACGGCGCCCTGGCGACCATTGCCGGATCCGTCCTGGTGATGGTCCTCGTGCATCTGGGGTCGAACGGCGGCGGATTGGCCGGCATATCCCCGGCGACCTGGGGCATCGGATCGGCCGCGGTCATCATGGCGCTGCACATGATGTCTCGGCGCGGGACGGAACCTGCAGTCTGAACATCAACCTCGACCCGAAGAAGGAGGAAGACATGCTCAACGACCTGAGGGGCGTTATCCCCCCGGCGACCACCCCATTCTCCCGGGACGGCGCCGTGGATCTCGGGGCCATGAAAGAACAGGTCAACTGGTTGATCGACCAGGGGGCGCACGGCATCGCGGTGGGCGGAAGCACCGGGGAGGGCCATACGGTCGACGTCGATGAATTCCGGGGTCTCGTGGACACGGCCCTGGACGCGGCGGCGGGACGCGTGCCGATCGTCGCCGGCATCATCGTCGACAGCACCCGCGATGCGGTCCGGCGGGGGCAGGCTATCGCCGACCTCGACGTGGCGGCGCTCCAGGTGACACCGGTCCACTACCTCTTCCGCCCGGACGACGATGCCATGCAGGAGCACTTCAGGGTGATGGGCGAGGAAGTGGAACATCCCATCATCATCTACAACGTGGTGCCCTGGAGCTACCTGTCGCCGGAACTGCTCTGCCGAATCATGGACGAGGTGCCCGGCGTGGTCGGCGTCAAGCAAAGCGCCGGCGACCTGAAGTTGTTCGCCGACCTGTTGATCATGGCCGACCCGGAACACCTGCTCTTCTGCGCCGTGGACGCCCTGATGTATTCGGCTTACACCCTGGGCGCCCGCGGATCGATCGCGGCCATTCTGACGGCGGCGCCCCGGGCCTCGGTGGATGTATGGGACGCGGTACAGGCGGGCGATCACGCGCGGGCCCTCGATCTGCACCGGAAACTCCTGCGCCTCTGGAACGCCATGGCGGGGACGAACCTGCCGGCCTGTACCAAATATGCCCAGACCTTGCAGGGCTGTCCCGGCAGATTCCCCCGCGCCCCCATGCAGGATGCGACCGACGAGCAGAAGCGGAGCATCGAGGAAGGACTTGCGCTCCTGGGCGCGTTGGACGGTTAACATGTCCGCTTCGGATAACATGCCCGCTTCGGACCCATCTCCGGTCCGCATCGAACCGGACCGGCTGGCCCGGATCATGGACCGTATTTTTGAACGACTGGGACTTGCAGGCGACGAAAGACGGGTGGTCGTCGAGCGGCTCATGGAGGCCTCGCTCTCCGGCTACCATTCCCACGGCGTCATGCGGATCACCATGTACACGGAGGGCATCCGTGCGGGCAATATGATCCCCGGGGCCCCGCTGGACATCCTGGGCGAGACCGTTTCCACCGTGCACCTGGACGCCAACATGGGCATGGGCCCCCGGACGGCCACCGAGGCCATGAAACGTGCGGTCGGCAAAGCCGCGGCGACGGGTGTCGGCTGCGCGAGCGTCGTGAACGCCAACGACATCGCCCGGCTGGGGGGATACGTGGAACAGCCGGCGAAAGAGGGTTTCATCGCGCTGCTCATGACCAACGACGCCGGGGGCAATCCCTGCGTGGCGCCGTGGGGCGCGACTTCGCCCCTGATGAGCACCAATCCCATGGCCGTCGGGATCCCCCGGGAAAGCGGCGACCCGATCCTCATCGACATCTCCACGGGCGTCACGTCCGAGGGCGGACTGAAGATGCTGCGCAACAAGGGCCAGGCGGTGCCTGACGGCTGGCTCATCGACGGTGAGGGAAGAACCACGACGGATGCCGAGGCCTATTTCTCCACACCCAGACGGGCGGCGATCCTGCCGTTGGGCAGCCTGCTCGCGGGACACAAGGGCTTTGCGCTGAGCATACTGGTCGACGTGTTGACCGGTGGCCTGAGCGGCGCGGACTGCAGCGGCCGATCCCCGGAGGACCTGGACCAGAACGCCCTGTTCATCCTTGTCATCGACCCGGAGAAATTCGCTTCAAGGGCCGCATTTACCACCGAAGTGGACCGGCTCGTGGGAAGCATCAAAGGCGCACGCAAGGCACCGGGCGTGGAGGCAATCCGGGTACCGGGCGACGGCGCGCGCCAAGAGCGGGAGCGGCAATTGAAGCAGGGTGTCGAAATCGATCCGCCCGTCTGGTCCGCCATCCAGGACATCCTGGACGAACTGGGCATTGGACGAGACAGCGTGTAGCCCGGCCACTTCGCCGTACCGCTGTCTTAGTTGCCGCGCCGCGACCCCAATGATCACGGCCTTTATTTCGCGGTCTCGATTGTCGCGGTCTCAACTGCCGCATTCTCAATCGCCGGTATTTGCTACCCGGATACCGAGGTAGCCCGTAATGCCCACGGTCCCGTAGCCCAGGACCTCCTCGTACTTCGTATCGAAGAGATTGTCGACCCGGCCGAACAGCTGAATGTTCGGGGTGATCTTCCAGTTGGCGGCGACATTCACGATTCCGTAACCGTCCAACGCGACCGGCGTCGCCGGCCAGGTGGAAAAGTCGTTGTCCCGCCGTTCCCCGGAGAACCGGAAGCTCAGGTTCAGGTCGATCCCCGGCCGTACCCGCTGGTCCAGCACGATCCCGCCGCTGTGCCGCGGCCGCCGCAACAACTGCTCATCCGATTTGTGGTCCTTCGAATCGGTAAAGGTGTAGTAGGCCCGGAGGGATGTTCCCGCGCTCCCCGAATACCGGCCGGTCAACTCCACGCCCTTGCTCGTTGCCTTGAAGACGTTCTTGTAACTGGAGGTCGCGCTATCCCATCCGACCATGTTATCGTAGGTATTGTCGAAATACGTCACACCGGCCGCAAGACGCTGGTCGGCCGTATACTGTTCGATCCCCGCTTCCCAACTCTTGCTCGACCCCGCCTGGAGCGTTGAATCGCCGAAGGATGAATACAGTTGGAACAGTGAAGGCGCCTTGTAACCCGTACCGTAAGCGCCTTTAATCCTGGTACCCGACTCCTGAAAGAATACGTTTGGTGCGAGGTTATAGGTAACTTCGGATCCAAACCGGTCGTGGTGATCGACCCGGATACCCGCGGCGGCGAACAATGCGTCGCCATACTGCAGCATCTCCTGCAGGTATACGCCGGTCGTCCTCGCCGTCTGACGGTCGAACTTGCTCGAAAACGGCCCTTTTGATTCCGATTCTCCCTGTTCCGATTCGGTTTCCGCACCGAACACGACGGTATTCCCCTCGGCCAGTAACAGCGTGTGCTGCCAGTCCACTTTGTGCAACCGGGCGTCGAACGTGGAATTTGAGGCCGTTTCCTGGTTGGCGTCCACCGGATTGTCGTCTTCCCTGCTGTGGTCGACCAGGCTGTAGCCCAGGGTTTGCTTCCATCGCTGCGACCAGAGCTCGAGGGTCGCGGAGGGCCGGACAAACAGTTGCCTGGACGTGTTTATCCGGTTCGGATCGTCTCCATTGGGTCCGGTTCCGTTGTCGATATCGGCGCGGCCGTCCGTGTACCGGACGTTGAGATCGACCGAAGCGCCGACGGAAGGCGTCGCCCCGAAACGGCCACCCAGCGTGGTATTCCGATAACCGTCTTCTTCCATGTTCCCCAGGGCATTCGCCGATATACCCTTCGTGTTGAGGAACGAGCCGTCCATCGCATACGTGTAGTCTGCTGTGCCCCCGCTCAATCCCGCCCGGCTTCGAAACGTACCCAGCGAGCCACCCTCGATGGAGGCATCGATCGTCGGCGGACCTTCTCCCTTCTTTGTAATGATGTTCACTACGCCCGCGATGGCATCCGATCCGTAGAGCGTGCTCTGGGACCCGTACAGCACCTCGATCCGTTCTACCTGGTCGACGGTCAGATGCGCCGGAGTGAAGCTGCGTCCGGGAGACATGGGATCGTTCACTTCGACGCCGTCGATCAGAAACAGGGTGTAGGCCGATTCGGCGCCGCGAAGGAAAACAGACGCGTTCTTGCCCGGTCCCCCGTTCTGCGCTACGCTCAATCCTCCTACGTCTCGCAACACTTCAGCGACCGTCGTCTGACCGCTGCGCGCCATGTCTTCCGCGGTGATTACGGCGATTGAACTCGAGACCTGCCGCAAGGGCGTTTCGATCTTGTTGCCCGTTACAACTACGGAATCCAGAATGTACCTGGGCGCCTGGTCCGACGTATCCTGCGTATCCTGGGCGAATCCCGGCATGGCGGAAAGCAGGATCAAACAGAACATGGATTTAATGGTGCTTCGTAGGTATTTCATTTTGGTCTCCTGACCTGGTGAATGGTTTGCGCCTTCGATATCAGCGACGCAAATCGGGGCTTTCCGGTTATTGAATCAGGCTATCGTTACAAAGTGACCTCCTGTTAAACAAAAATCCCCGCACCTGAACGATGTCAGATACGGGGATGCCGTTTATCATCCTCGGAGCATGGCCCGCGAAATTCCACGCCCCCAAGATACTAAGCCGGAGCGTCTACGCCGGATGGCCACGCTTTCCATTATCCATGTACACCGGACGACTTCAGTCCACGGAAGTCCCGATGAAAACTATGGCGCAGGTCGGTCTTCTGGCTTCCGGATCGTTCTACTCGCCGCGCCTTCCCATTCCTTTCGGAACAGTGGCTCGAGCCCTTGGGGCTCATGATGCGGCTTTCGTCCCCGGTCACAGCGACGGGTCCGCGACGGATTCGCACCGTCTTCCCAACTTCTCACCTGCTTCTGTCAATGTAGTGCTACCTAGACAGGAGATCAAACGAAAATCTTGATTTATCTTGAGGTACCCACCGTTTCCTGACTAATATCCCATGCACTGCAATTCATGCACTGCAATTCATGCACTGCAATTCATGCACTGTGATATTGGAGTTCAACAGGGAATGACGTTCTGTCGGGCTCATGACCGACTGAGACAGACACCATGACTTCACTCGTAAAAGTCGGCCTGCTGGGGGTCGGTTTCGATGCAAACTCGACTTTTCACCGCGGTCCGGCCGCCGCGCCGCCCACGATTAGAGCCGCGCTCGGCTCGGCGTCCGGCAATCCCTACGCCGAGACCGGCGTGCGCGTTTGGCCGAGCGACAGCGTGCTCGACCACGGCGATCTCGACGTCCCGGATGAAAAGGGCACGCGCGAACCCATCGATATCATCGCGCGCGGGGTGAGCCGGGCACTGGGTGAAACGCCTCGGCTCGTCGTACTGGGCGGCGATCATACGGTCACCTATCCCGTGGTCCGCGCTTTCGCCGCGAAACACGGCCGGATCAGCCTGCTGCACTTCGACGCGCACCCGGATCTGTACCCCGACTTCGAAGGCAATCGATATTCCCATGCCTGCCCCATGGCCCGCATCCTCGAAGACGGCCTCGTCGAGCGGCTGGTCCAGGTCGGCATTCGAAGCTTCACCCCCGCGCAGCACGACGCGGCGAAGCGACACAACGTCGAGGTAATCCCGGCCTTCTCGGCCGGACCGGTTCCCGCGCTGGCGTTCGACACGCCGGTCTACATCTCGATGGACGTCGATGCGCTCGACCCTGGTTTCGCGCCGGGTGTTTCCCACCCCGAGCCGGGCGGACTGAGTGTGCGCCAGGTGCTCGAGGTCATTGCCGCTATGCGGGCGCCGTACGTGGTTGGCGGCGATATAGTCGAGCTCAATCCGAAGCTGGACCGAGACGGCGGGACGGCGATCGTCGCCGCGAAACTGGTCTGTGAACTATTGGGGCGCGTCATCTTCGATGGGCGGATAGAGTGATTCTGCCGTGGCTATATCGTCATGACACTTCAATGAGTATCTTGCAGTGATCACTCGGACCCCATTCTTCCGGCTTGTTCAGGGCCCTTGTTTTGATGGAATCCTTCATGCTTCGTGAAGCGAACACGTAGTCCAACTGCCTGGTGGCCGTCGCGGGCGTCTGACCGGGATAGTAGTAGGTGGGACCCTGGGGGCCGATCATGGGCAGACCGATTGATGTCATCCGGTCAAAAACTGCTTTGTTGCGGGCCTTCCAGTAATCGCTGACTTCGTCGCCGTACATTACCGTCGTATCTCCAGCCGCGATCATCCGGAATCTGTCCTTCCTGCCTACAAGCAGTGATATGTCCGAAATGATGCGATGTACCGATGGGTCTACCAGATCATCGCCCTTCAGGCCGGATGATGGATGGTATGCTTCATACTGGGGACAGAATGACACCACATGAATCGGCCGGCCCTGGTACTTGCCTTCTAGGGGCGTTACGACGGCCGCGGACAGGCAGCCGGGATGACTGGACTTTACATCATCCAGGTATTCCACCTTGACCTTGTCGGATACCTTTACGATAGCACATCTGGAAAGTGCTTTGCCACGGCTGTCCGGACGCTGTGGGTCCTTCCTGAAATACGGCGCAGGATCCACTTCTATCCTGCCAGCCACGTCATCGGGCGGTGCGTAGCCTTCCTGAAGCAGGACAACGTCCACGCCCAGATCCGGCAATGACCTCCACGCCGCTCTTCGATGGCCGATATTCCAGCAGATCAGTTTCATCTGGATTCCTGCGTTATCATTCTGAAGATGGCAACCTAGGGCCTGTCATCAAAGTACGGGGAGCAGTTCTGTTTCCAGACCAGCCAGGACCGGTTACCGTCAGAAGCCACGACTATGTGATCTTTAAACTTGTCTGGGATACTGGTGATTTTGCCATGCGGTCCTTCGCCCGTTACGAATAGTTCGTCCAGCGTAGTCCTTTCATGAAACAATCTGCTCTTTCCTTCGCGCACGACTTCCTTGAATTCTGAAATCGCCTGTCTGAATTGCTCATCTATTTCATCGGTGAATTCTACTTTTGCTGACATTTCCCTCGCTCCTTGGTTCGGCGCCCACAGCCATTTAAATGTTTGATATACCTTAAGTATTTCGCACTCTCTAGTATAAGTTCGAAGATTTCGATCATTTCCTGCCATACCTGACTTAAATGATACTAAAGGTTGCTTTGGATTTAAAGCTATTCCTGATAAACATTCGCACAGCATTCCAGATTCTAACACACGGCAAGTTCCTGCCTACATTACCACCGGGCGTTCAACTGCAGCACCCAGCGTGTTTCGACGAGAGGGACCTTGAGTTGATCGTAACGGGTCTGGCGGGTCCGCGTGTAACGCACCAGGGTCGAAACACCCGGTCCTACCGGTCCGTATAACAGGATAACCCATCTCTCGCGGTGATTGGCCCTGAACTGGGAGGCCGTGTCCTCCGGATCGGAAAACCCGGCCGGCGTGTACTCCGGCGCGGGAAATCCAGCCAGCGTGTATTCCCACTGCGCGGACAAGCTGAAGCGGTCCCTGGACCGGTACCGCATGTACAGACGCAGATCGTGTTCGGGCTTTAATCCGGACCGGCCGCGCCGCTCGTAGCGGGCCCGCCACTGGACCCGGGCCGGCACCCGCCAGGCCACCTGTCCCCGCCAGGTATCCAGCAGGGCGGATCCAGTGACCTTTCGCTCATCCATTTCACGTCGCCACACTCCGGAGGCTATGACACCGCGCCCCATTCTGCGGCGAAATTGTATGGTGCTGCGCCGGTACAGTTCCAGGTAGGTCAACCGGGGTTCGATGCTCAGTTGCAGCGTAGTCCGGCGATCCGGCCGCCAGCGCAGGAGCAGGCTCTGCCACGTCCTTTCCGACTTTTCAATCAACCTGGCATCCGGTTGGCGGTGGAAGGTCAGCCCGCCTTCCACGCTCTCCATGCTCCAGACCATGCCTCCCTGAACGGAAAGGTGACCTTCGTCGTCGATGGCCATTTCACCGAACAGGTTCGTGCCGCCGTAAAGGAGGTCGAGGTCCGAACCAACGCGCAGGCTACCTTCCGATTGCAGGACCGAGATACCGACCAGCCCACTATTCCGGCGCCAATCCAGGCGGCCCCCTGGTTCCCAATTGCCCGAATTGGCCCGCGAGAGGATCCCTGTCAGGCTGAAACCTCGCCGGTCGATCCGCAGCGCCACACCGCGCCGGGCACCCGACGCATAGGTCGTCCGCACGGGTCTCAGACCACGGATGCGGCGTTTCGCCGACGCGCTGAGACTGGCCGTGGAAGGCCGGATCGAATGGCTGCGCCATACCAGTCCCTGGCCGAAATCCATTTCAAAGTATCCAAGGATAAGCCTGCGGGAAGTACTCGCACCGCCGAATTCCACGTATCCGGACCGCCACCTGGTTTCGCCGCCTCGGTCCCGGCGTTCGCCCCGGCCTCCCAGCTTGAACTTGTTTACCAGCCCGATGTCCGCCTGCACATCCAGGATGCCGTTTCCCGGTGCGTCGGGTCGGTCGGTGCGGCTTCGCGCCAGGCGCAGGCGTCCGGTGGTCTCGAAACGGCGATCGTCCTCCGCGCGAACGAAGGGACTGATCCGGGAGACAAGGGCAGGCGTGAACCCCTGAACCCGAACGAGTTCTCCGGCGTTGCCGAAGGGGCCGTGTCTATCACGCCAGGCCACGATCGCGCCGGCGAGGGCAGGCGTGATCCACGGGAGTTGTTCCAACTCGGTACGGTCCGCCCGGTTGATATCGAGCGGGTCGCGCCGCAGCGATACCAGCAGCGCGATGTCCTCCGGATCGATATCGGCCGCTTCCCGGTCGATCAGCGCATCGATCGAGTAGTCGAGATCCTGGGCCGCCCGTTCATCAGGCAGGCACATCATCGCCGCAAGGGATGCGGAGGCCAGCATCCTCCATATTGGTTTCATGAACAAAGGCATTTCAACCGAACTCCATGGTAAGGGAAAACCGGTGCGTGATGCCCAACAGGGTGTGGGACGAGAGGGCGTAGTCCGTTTTGACCCGTCCCTTTGCCAGGCCCAGGCCGACATAGAACAGGGAAGGATCGGTGGTCAGACCGGCCCGGATCGTAACGGACTCGGCCAGGCGAAACTCCTGGCCCACTCGCGTGGTGTAGCCATGACGCGGATGGCGGTCGAGCTGGAAGGAAACCGTCAGCCGGTCTCCCGTCCTGCTCAAGCCCGCCTGGATGATGCGGGGTGACTTCGCGGCGGGGCCGGATTCAGAAAAGCGGCCGACGGCATGGGCCATCGCGCCGAGACGAAGAGCATAGGGGAGATCCAGGAGGATGCCCGCGTCCATCGCAAGGGCGGAAGCGCCTTCGTAGTTCTCAATGGAAAGGCTCAATCGGCGCAGGGCGAGTCCTGCATGGAATCGCCTGCCGATGGAACGTCCGCAGGAGAGGCCGAATACACTTTCCCGATATAGCGAGCTGCCCAACCCGTGATAGAACAGGCCGAAGTGCCCCAGGCCGGTCGGCGCGACGGCGGAGACGGCCACCTGGGCCAGTTCCTTCATGCCGAAAAGCCGCGTATAGTAACTCGTCAGGGCGAACCGACCGACCCTGGGCGTACCGCCCGGGTTCAGGAAGGACGCTTCGGCGTCGTCCGCGACGGCCACGAATGCGCCCGCCATGCCGACGGGTCTGGCCCCGGCATAGACCGGTTCGAAAGCGCTCCATGCCGTACCCGGCGTCGCGAGTAACAACAAAAGCGGTAGAATTCGTTTCATGATGGCTCCCATGTGAAAGTGAACTGTTGAGTGACTGCTTCATAGCGGCATACCTCAACAGTCGGAAGCCGATTCTGAAATCTCGTTTTCTACCGCAGAAAGTCGGCCTGGATCCGTCGCACGCACGACCTGGACCCGGCCCACTCTCGTGTTGACAACAACCCCCGATCCCGTATATTGGAGGGGGTGCGCCCCAGTAGCTCAGTTGGACAGAGCATCGGACTTCTAATCCGAGGGTCGCAGGTTCGAATCCTGCCTGGGGTATACACCAACTCCTTTGTTCTAAGCTGCTTCGTAACAGTACTAACATTAGAACTACATCGAGTCGTTTACTCCTGAGGAACGCATTGAGTCATCCTTTATCGGATTCTCTCAAAGAAGCGAAGTTTGGGACGATATTGGCTGATCCTCCCTGGCGATTCGCCAATCGAACGGGTAAGGTTGCTCCGGAACACCGTAGACTATCCCGATACGATACGCTCACCGTTGCGGAGATTGCGGCGATCCCGGTTGCGGAGCATTCAGCCGGCGTCGCGCACTGTTATCTTTGGGTTCCGAATGCGTTGCTTCCTGACGGGTTATTTGTGCTTAAGGCATGGGGGTTTCATTACAAGACCAATCTTATTTGGCACAAAGTCCGTAAGGATGGAGGATCGGACGGGCGAGGTGTAGGTTTCTACTTTCGTAACGTCACTGAAATGATCTTGTTCGGTGTACGTGGGAAGAATGCTCGAACGCTCGACCCCGGGCGCAGGCAGGTGAATCTGTTCTCTAGTCGTAAACGAGAACATTCCCGGAAACCCGATGAACTGTACGAAATCATCGAAAACTGGTTACAACATACATGTCGTAAATCATGCGAAGGCGGTGCTCACCAAGGATTTTCCCGGTCCACTGGAAGAGCTATGCAATACACTCGGCGATTTCCGAATAGCTGATGTGGAGTTGATTCGCAGCGGCGGCGGAGAGGCCCCCTTCACTCAAAGACTCCGTAGATCGCTTTCCAGCCTATCCTGGTCAAAAACCCACATCTTCGTAGAGAAGATCATCGACGGAACGCGAAGAGCAGCCACAACCCATGAAATAGACCATGTCCGGGAAACGGATAATGGGAAAATCGCCTTGGAAATAGAATGGAATAACAAAGATCCCTTCTTTGATCGAGATCTGGAGAACTTTCAACGTCTCCATGCTGAAGGAACTATCAGTGTGGGTGTAATCGTAACGCGTGGCCGGTCACTGCAAGACAATATCCAACAGATTGTGAATGCCTGTGCGGATCGCTTCGGCGTTCATGGATTCGACGATTTACAACTTCTGTTTAATCTAAGGCCCACTGCACGACAACGTAGCTCGGCACAGGATCAGGGTGAAGATTTCGTATCTGATTGGTCAAGGATGTTCGTACAGGATAAGTTTGGAAGCGCAACAACACATTGGGACAAACTCGTGCAACGCATAGAGCGGGGGGTCGGGAATCCATGTCCGTTGCTATTGATCGGAATACCGGACTCCAAAATCACTAGATCATTGGAATGACTCTTCTGGCTTGATACGCCCGATTTCACATCCTCGCCTCTGTCGGATACTTCCCTCGTCAACCAGGCTGGTTTCTGAGATAAACTCTTTCCGTATTGACCCGTCCGATTTGGCCATAATGCAAACCCATCAAGCATTGCCTATCGGAACGGGTACGAGCCATGCCAGAAGCGGATACAACATCCCCTTGCGCGACATACTTCATCTATCGGAATCATCCGGATGACCGCCGAACACTACCTGGCGATTGACCTCGGGGCCGGGAGCGGGCGGGTGATGTCGGGGCGTTTCGACGGTGAGCGGCTGGATGTCCTGGAATTGCATCGCTTCCCGAATCCCGGGATCGAGACCCTCGGCCGCCTGCACTGGGACGTCCTGTTTCTGTTCCGCGAAATACAGCGGGGCTTGCGTGCCGCGGCGGCGAGCAGGCCCGTTTCCGTCGGTGTCGATACTTGGGGGGTCGATTTTGCGCTGCTGGATCGTGACGGCGCGCTCGTCGGGAACCCCCGAAACTACCGGGATGTCGGGACGCGCGGCAAGATGCGCGATGTATTCGAGATCATGCCGAAGGAACGCATCTTCGAGCGCACGGGTCTCCAATTCATGGAGATCAACTCCCTGTACCAGTTGTTCGCGATGAAGGGCACGGCGCTACTGGATGCGGCCGATTCGTTCTTGATGATGCCGGATCTGTTCCACTACTGGCTTACTGGAGAGTCTGTTTGCGAGTTTACGGCCGCGACGACGTCGCAGTGTTACGACCCTCGCGAGAACGATTGGGCGTACGGCATCCTGAAGGGACTTGGCCTGCCGATCCGTCTGTTCGGCGAAGTGGTGACGCCGGGCACGGATCTCGGGGGACTGCTTCCGGCGGTGGCCAAAGCATGTGGAATAGCGCCGATGCGGGTGGTCGCACCCGCGACGCACGACACCGCGTCTGCAGTAGCCGCCGTTCCGGCGAAGGGGAGCGATTGGGCATATTTGAGTTCCGGAACATGGTCGTTACTGGGCGTGGAAACGGCGCAGCCCCACATCTCGCCGGTCGTCTTGAACGGAAATTTTACCAACGAAGGCGGTGTGTGTGGGCGCAACCGGCTGTTGAAGAACATCTGTGGTCTGTGGCTGCTGGAGGAATGCCGGAGTGAATGGTCCCGCCGCGGTTTCGAGACGGACTATGCGGACTTGATTCATCAGGCCTCGTGCAGCGCGGCGTTTCGCTCCCTGTTCCACGTCGACGATCCGGATTTCCTCGCACCTGGCGACATGCCCGGGAGGATCCGAAACGCCTGCCGGCGGACAGGACAGCCCGTGCCCGAGTCGCCCGGTCAGTTCGCACGGGCGATCTTCGAAAGCCTTGCGCTAAAATACCGTTCGGTACTGAAGGACCTCGCCGGGATCACGGGGCGGCATCCGGCCGTGTTGCACATCGTGGGTGGAGGGTCGCGTAACGTCCTTTTATGTCAGTATGCCGCAGATGCCTGCGGTGTTCCCGTTATCTCCGGCCCGGCCGAGGCGACCGCAGTGGGGAACGTCCTCATACAGGCTGTCGCTTCCGGGCGGATTGGAGACCTTGCCCAGGCAAGATCCGTCGTTCGGAACTCGTTTCCATTGGATCGATACGAACCCGTACCCGGCACTGCGGCAGGCTGGGATGAAGCCGCTGACCGTCTTGCCGAGATGATCGCGAATTGATGCAATAAGGAATTTGGACGGCATCTGCTTCGGATGCTTGATCTCACGAATCCAACGATTCGCTGACCGAATACTCCCGAACCTTTCGTTTTCTGGTATCCCGAAGAGAAACGACCCGGGCTCCGTTGATGGAATCATTGTCCGGCAGCGCCGTTTCGCCTTTCTCCTTGCCAGTCTGTGTCACGCTCTTCACCGACTTCAGGATATCGCTGCCCGAAACGGTCTCGTGATCGGCGTCGTAATAGTCGTACCAGGGCAGGCCGGCTTCGGTGTAGACTTCGGCCGGGGGCGGTTCTATTGGCGGGCGCTCACCGGTAATCGCCATCCACTGGGCCGAATTGGCGATGGTAATGAAACAACGAACTGCATGCCGCTGGTCCCAGGCATCCAGACCGTAGTCGTCCTCGTAGATCTCCTGCCGCATCCTGCCGCCGGGCGCAAGGCCCATGCCTTCTTCCTGGGGACTTTGCATCGCCATCGGCGCCATGTCCATATCTTCGTACCGTCTGTTCCGCATCGCTTCGTAGCGCTCCGCCTTCATGGGATAGGCCGTTATCTGAAGGCCGCCGTGCTGCGCCGAGCCCGTCAACTGCTCCTCGACCGTGTACCCCTCGCCTAACGGCATGATCACACCACCCCTGCGGACCCACTCGTTCGGCAGACGATCCGCGTAGTCGTCCAGGTGGCGCAAAGGGAAACAGTCCAGGCCAGGGGGCAAGGGGTGGTCCCGCCCATCGTCCGGGATGCGCAGCGTACGCTGAAACGAGATCGAACACCGGGCACGATCGTGGACTTCCGGGCATCGTATTTCCAACTGGTCGTGTTCAAGATAGATCATCACGCTCTCCCTACTGTTTACGAATCGCCGCCTACCATTCACCGTCCCGCACTTCGCGCACGACCCTGAGAATGGCGTGATCGGGCGCCTCCTCCATCTTTCGGATCAAGTCCGCAAACAACCTGGGCCGCTTGCGAATGATCTCCTGTAGATCGCTCGACACCTTTCCCGCCAGGGCCAGCAGCACATCGGGATCCTCGCCCAGGTCCCGTGCCAGCTTCAGGGTCGTATTCTCCGAAGGCGGCGCTACATCGCCACGCTCGACCTTGCTCAGATAGGCAGGCTCGACCCCGATACGCAGCGCAACCTGGCGTAGGGAGTACCGTCTGTCTTGCTTCCGCAGGTCTTCGCGGCAGGAACGGATGTGTTTGCCAAATTGTGTTATGTGTAGTATATAGTACATATTATAAGAATTGTCAAGCCCATTCGTTAAAAAATCCTTTGGAATATGGATTCAACGTTCTATCGAAACGTAAAGGAGCCTGGATTTCCGCAAACAGAGGTCATTCTGCTGGTTCGTTTAGGTAGCCGCCTGATTTCGTTGACATCATACCGTTCAATGCGTATATCGGTTTCTGGTCGTCTTGGGTATGGGAATCGTGCGGTCAGCATAGTCAGCGCACGCTGCGCACAGGCTGCGCCGGTTCCCGGTTCCTCCGTGCGTCCGTAGCTCAGCTGGATAGAGCAACTGACTTCGGATCAGTAGGTCGGGGGTTCGAATCCCTCCGGGCGTATTCAATACATCAACATCCTTGCCCATTGATAAGTTTCCAGGCTTCGTTTGCCGGAAAGGCATATCATGGATCGCATCAGGATCGGCGTGATCGGCTGCGGTGCGATCGCCCAGATACAGCATCTGCCCCATATCGCCGAGCTTCGAGACCGTTATGAACTGGCCGGGCTCTGCGACGCGTCCGCCAAGCTGGTCGATTTCATCGGCGAAATGTACCACGTGCCCGAGTCAAGCCGTGTCACGCGATACGAGGACCTTCTGGCGCTGGACCTGGATGCCGTGCTGCTGTGTTTCGCCGACCCCAAGACCGACGTCGCCGTCGCCGCGCTGGACGCGGGCAAGCATGTCTTCATCGAAAAGCCCATGTGCTTCTCGGTCGGGGAAGCGGACCGGATCATCGGGGCCTTCGAGGCTTCGGGCAAGACGCTGATGGTAGGGTACATGAAGCAGCACGATCCGGGATACCAGTTCGCGCGGGACGAGGTCCTCGCCATGCCCGACATCCGCTTCATCCAGGCTAACCACCTCCACTGCGGCAACGACCGGCACCTGAGTGAATTCACGTTGTACGCCTTCAACGATATCCCGGACGAGGTCGTCGAGCGTTCGGCCGCCCAGCGGGAGCAGGCCATACGGGACGCCATCGGCGACGCCCCGGAGGCCGCGCGAAGGATCTTCTTCTCGCTCTCCGGCAGCATGATCCACGACATCAGCAGTCTGCGGGGGCTTTTCGATGCTCCGGAACGGGTGGTCAGCGCCGAAGTCTGGCGCGGGGGATCGAGCGTGACCACGGTGCTGGCCTACGAGAACGACGCCCGATGCGTGGCGACGTGGACCAGTCTGCCCGAACTGCATGATTTCCGGGAGACCCTGGAAGTCTTCGGCGCGGGACGGCGCGTGGGCATCCGGTTCCCCACGGGGTTCGACCGTGGACTGCCGTCTCCGGTGACGGTGCAGGGCATGGACGGCGAACAGCCCTGGAAGAAGGAACTCGTCGTCAACAAGCAGAACGCCTTCAAGCTGGAACTGATCCATTTCCACGATTGCGTCGTGAACGGAAACCCACCCCTCACCGACGGATACGGCGCGCGGCAGGATCACGCCCTGTGCCGCGACATCGTACACGCCTACATGCGGGGCAACCCATCATGAAGATCGTATTCTGTACCCTCACGCTGAGTGGCTATCGTTCACCCGAAGCTGCGGAACGGGGTTATCCCCTGGCCGAGGAGCGCAAACCGGTATGGGACTGGCTCGCGCGCCACGGATTCGACGGGATCGACCTGGGCGAAACCTGGTTCAATTTCTATGACGCGCCGGACGAAGCGCTCGTCGAACTGGGCGAGGAAGCACGGGCCCACGGACTTGAAATCGGCGGGCTGACCGTGCTGCGGAAGATCATCACCTGGCCGGCGCCCGAGGAGGTCCGGACGACGAACCGGAGGTTGCTGTCCCGTGCGGTGAAAGCGGCCCGGCTCGCGGGTGCGCCGCTGGTCAACATGTCCATCTCGCCGCAACCGTGGGAAGTCGGCGTGCGCGAGCAGGACCTCCGGGGGCAGTCCGACCCGGTGGGCAGCAGCAAGCGGGCGCGGGACGCGGACTACGAGGAAGCCGCCGGCGTGCTGCGGTCGCTGGCGCGGGAAGCCGAACCAGCAGGTACCGATCTGACCCTGGAACTCCACCAGAACAGCATCGTGGACACCCCGGAGGGCATGCTTCGGCTGATCGACCTGGTCAACCATCCCCTGATCAAGGCGAACCCGGATCTCGGCAATTTCTATTTCGCCTACGCGACGCCCGAAGGCGGCTGGGACGACGTGTGCCGCTTGCTCGCGCCCCACACCAACTTCTGGCACGTCAAGAACATCCAGCGGATCTACTTCCAGGAAGAAGACCGCGCCCAGCACATCAACGCGCCCCTGGGCGAGGGCATGATCGACTATCGCCGGGCGCTTAGGATCATGCGGGACGGCGGCTTCGACGGGTACATCAGCATCGAGCTGGCCACGGGCGCCGATCCCTTCAACGCGATCCTGTCCGGTAAGCGGTACCTGGACGAATTGATGCGGGACGAGATTTGAAACTGAACTTCTTCCAGATGCTCGCCCTGATGGGACCGGGGATCGCCGTCGCGGCCACGGGGGTCGGCGCCGGGGACATGATTTCGGCCACAAACGCCGGCGCGAAGTTCGGCACGGTGCTGCTGTGGGCCCTCGTCTGGGGCGCCGTGCTCAAGTTCGCCCTGAACGAAGGGGTCGGACGCTGGCAGCTCGCGACGGGAACCACGCTCCTGGAAGGCTGGGTGGAGCGCCTGGGAAGACCCGTTCAGTATTTCTTCCTGCTCTACCTCCTCATCTGGTCCTTCCTGGTCGGCGGAGGGCTGCTTTCGGCCTCAGGCATTGCCGGCCACACGGTATTTCCGGGGCTTTCGGTCGCGCAATGGGGAGTCATCCACGCCCTGGTCGCATGCCTCATGGTCTGGGCGGGCCGTTTCGGGTTTTTCCTGACCGTCATGAAGGTGCTCGTCGGACTGATGTTCGTGAGCTTCCTGATCAGCGCCTGGGCACTGCGTCCCGACATCGGCGACATCATGCGCGGCATCGCCCTTCCGACTGCGCCGTCGGGTTCGGTGGTCGCCGTATTGAGCGTCCTGGGCGGCGTGGGCGGCAGCCTGTCGGTCATGTGCTACGGTTACTGGATCCGGGAAGCTGGCCGTAACGGCGGCGAGTGGCTCAGGGGCGTACGGATCGATCTCGGCGGGGCCTATCTCCTGACGGGATTCTTCGGCATAGCCGTCATGATCCTCGGCGCGCAGATCCGCCCCGAAGCCGTGGGCATCGATATCGTCCTGGGCATGGCGGACCGGTTAGAAGCGGCGCTGGGACCCTTCGGGCGGTGGTCCCTCTACCTGGGTTTCTGGGCCGCGGTCATCACCTCGGTGCTGGGCGTCTGGCAAGGCATCCCCTACCTCTTCGCCGATTTCATGGCACTGTTCAAAAGGGCCTCCAGCGAGGCCCGAGAGGCCATGGTTCGGACCGACTCCCGGTACTACCGCGGGTTCCTGCTGTTCCTGACCTTTCCGACCATGGTCCTGCTGCTTTTCGACCGGCCGGTGTCCATCGTCATCATCTACACGGTGGTCGGCGCCTTCTTCATGCCGTTCCTGGCCGGTACCCTGCTGTACATGAACTCGAAACGGGACTGGGTCGGAAACCTGAAGACGGGATGGTTGCTGAACGTGCTCCTCGTCCTCGCGCTGGTCCTCTTCTTGTATCTCGGCGTCACTCAGTTGATCGACGCGCTGGGTTGACTTGGCATTCGGTCGGCCAGGCGATTACGCGGCTGACCCGACGATCACGCGGCTGGCCAGGCGATCAAAGCGACTTATTCGACGAAGCGGTTGACCCCGCGATCGGTGCGATCAATAAACCGGAGCGGTTGATATGGCCTCGCCGATCGGCATCGGCATCATCGGTATGGGGTGGATGGGCATGGTCCACGGCCGCGCCTACCACCAGGTCCGGCAGCGTTTCCCCGAGAGCGGGCTGTTGCCGGAACTGGTCGTCTGCGCCGATGACGTGGCAAGCAGGTGCGAGCAGGCCCGGAACATGCTGAGATTCATCAGGACCACCACGGACTGGCGGGAGGTCATGGACGACCCGGATGTTTCCGTGGTCAACATCACCGCGCCGAACCATCTCCACCTGGACATGGTCCGGGCCGCCGCAACGGCCGGCAAGCATATCTTCTGTGAGAAACCCGTGGGCCGCTCCCCCAAGGAAACAGCCGAAATCGCCCGGACAGCCGCCAAAGCCGGTGTCCTGACCTGGGTGGGTTACAACTACCGCTGGGCGCCGCTGGTGCAGCATACGGGCAGTCTCGTTGCCGACGGCGTGCTGGGCGACATCACCCACTATCGCGGCCGGTTCTTCGCGGGTTACGCCAGCCATCCCGACGGCGTGCTTTCGTGGCGCTTCCGAAAAGAGGATGCCGGAAGCGGCGCGCTGGGTGACCTGATGTCCCATGTAACCGACATGGCACACCTTCTCGCGGGGCCCGTTTGCCGGGTGATCGGCCAGCGGGCGCTCTTCGTCGAGGATCGCCCCGTCGCGCCGGCCGGCGAGGGCACGCACTTTTCCATCGGTGCAGGGGGAGCACGCAAGGCGGTGACCAACGAAGATTACGCCGGAGCGCTGGTGGAGTTCGAGAACGGCGCCCGGGGGACCTTCGAAGTGTGCCGCGTGATCCAGGGGACGAAATGCCAGATGGCCTTCGAGATCCACGGTACGAAAGGCGCTGTCCGGTGGGACTTCGAACGCATGAACGAAATGCAGTTGTACACGGTCGACGGACCGCACGACGGGTTCGTCACCCTGCAGAGCGGTCCGGCCCATCCCGGGCATGTTCACTTCAATCCCGGGCCGGCCGTGGGACTCGGATACGACGACCTCAAGGCGATCGAGACCTTTCACTTTCTGCAGTCCATCGCGGCGGGCAGGCAGGGAGAACCCGGCTTCAATGAAGCGCGGGCCGTGGCCGAAGTGCTTGCGGCCATCGAACGCTCCTGGTCGTCCGACCGTTGGGAAACGGTGCAGGAAATCGGCTGAGTTACCGGGCGCCGGTTATGGATTGACTTCAGGGCCGCGCCGTGATACCCAAGGAGTACACCATGGCATATACCCACGATAAAGTCCGCCTGACCACGGCGCAGGCGGTGGTCAAGTACCTGTCCTTGCAGTACAGCGAGCGCGACGGCGTGGAGCGTCGTTTCATCCCCGCCATTTTCGGTATTTTCGGACACGGAAACGTGGCCGGGCTGGGCCAGGCCCTTTTCGAGTATGGACAGGACCTGACCTACCACCAGCCCTGCAACGAACAGTCCATGGTGCACACGGCCTCGGGTTACGCCAAGGTGAACCACCGCATGGCCACTATCGCGTGCACGGCTTCCATCGGTCCGGGTTCGACCAACATGCTGTCCGGCGCGGCCACGGCCACAATCAACCGCCTGCCCGTGCTCCTGCTGCCTTCCGACTACTACGCCACCCGTTACCAGGGCCCGGTGCTGCAGGAACTCGAGCACCCGGTGTCCGCCGAAATCAGCGTCAACGACTGCTTCCGCCCGGTCAGCCGGTTCTTCGACCGGATCAACCGGCCCGAACAACTGCTTACAGCGTTGCCCGAGGCCATGCGCGTGCTCACCGACCCGGCGGATACGGGCGCCGTGACGATCTCGCTGCCGCAGGACGTACAGGCCCACGCCTACGACTATCCGGCCCATTTCTTCCGGAAACGCACCTGGCGCGTGGAACGCAGGCCGCCGACCGGAGCGCGTATCGCGGAGGCGATCGAGATGCTCAAAGGGGCGAAGCGGCCCATGATCATCGCGGGCGGCGGCGTCCACTACTCGGAGGCCTGGGACGCCCTCGCAACCTTCGCCGAGACCTGCGGCATCCCCGTGGGAGAGACCTTCGGCGGAAAAGGCGCCATGCGCGAATCATCGGATTGGGCCATCGGCGGGTTCGGGGTGACCGGGACGCCGGCGGGCGCCAGAATCGCCGACGAGGCCGACCTGATCATTGCCGTCGGGACGCGGCTCACCGACTTCTCCACGGGCTCGCAGTCGGCCTTTTCCCATCCCGACGTGCGGTTCATCGGCATCAACGTGGCTGGACACGACGCCTACAAGCAGGGCGCCCTGCCGGTGACGGCCGACGCCCGGGAAGCGCTGACCGCCCTGGCCGAAGCCGCGAGGGAGGCCGGCATCCGGCCCGACGAGGCTTACAGAACGGAGATCGGCCGCCACCTGGCCGCCTACCAAAGGTCCCTGCGAGAAGAAGTGTACGTCGATCATCCCGGCGAGGCCATGAGCCAGGCCAATCTCATCCGGACGCTCAACGACGAGGCGAGGGAAGGCGATTGCGTCATCGCCGCGGCGGGCAGTCCGCCGGGCGACCTGCACCGGCTCTGGGACGTGACGGGCGGCGCGGTTTGCTACCTGGAATTCGGTTATTCCTGCATGGGCTGGGAGCTGCCGGCCGGCCTGGGCACCCGCATGGCCGGGAAACACGACGAGGTCTACGTCTACATCGGCGACGGGACCTACCTGATGAACCCCACCGAACTCATGACCGCCATGCAGGAGGGTCTGAAGGTGACGGTCGTCATCTCGGAGAACCACGGTTACCAGATCATCCGGGCCCTGCAGATGGCCCGGGCGGGCCGGTCGTTCGGCAACGAGTTCCGCGGACGGGACGCCGGTTCGGACCGCCTGGAAGGGGAATACCTGGAGATCGATTTCGCCGCCAACGCCGAGAGTTTCGGCGCGCGGGCATGGCACGTCAAGTCGCCGGACGAGTTGCGGCATGCGCTCCGGGAAGCCCGGTCGGAGACGCGCGCCTGCGTGATCGTGTGCGAGACGGAGAAACACCGCTATCTGCCACCTTCCGACGTGTGGTGGGACATCGCGTCCGCCGAAGCGACCAACGATCCCATGACGCGGAAGCTGCGCGAGGGCTACGAGGCCGAACGCCGCACGAGCCAGCGGTTTCACTACTAGCGGAGAGTACCGCGAGGCCGCGCTCGCAAAGTGTCCGCGTTCGCGTTACGCGAGGCCGCGCTCGCAAGGGAAAGCGCACGAGGAGGTATGCATGAACATCCGCATCGGCAGCGCGCCGGATTCGTGGGGCGTCTGGTTCCCGGACGACCCGAGACAGACCTCCTGGCAGCGGTTCATGGACGAGGTGACCGAAGCCGGCTACGAGTGGATCGAACTGGGGCCCTACGGTTATCTGCCCACGGAGATCGACCGGCTGCAGGGGGAACTGGCGACGCGGAACCTGAAGGTGACCAGCGCCTTCGCCATGGGGAACCTCGAGGATCCGGCCCGTTGGCCCGAGCTGGAGCAGCAGGTGTTGGGCGCGGGAGAACTGCTGGCCGCCACCGGCGCCGGGTTTCTCGTCCTGATCGACGGCACCTACTCCGACCTGTTCACCGGCGAGCTGATCGAGCCCCGGACCCTGGACGACGAGACCTGGCGGCGGCTCGTCGACACGACCCACCGCGTGGCCGATCTCGCCCGGGATTCCTTCGGGCTCCATCTCGTGTTCCACCCACACGCGGAGACCCATGTTGAATACGAGGAGCAGATCGAACGATTCCTGGCGGATACCGACCCCGGTCGGGTGTCGCTGTGTTTCGACGTAGGCCACCACGCCTACCGCGGTGGAGATCCGGTAGCCTTCCTCGAAAAACACCGCGGCCGGATCCCCTACCTCCATCTCAAGAGCGTGGATCCGGATAAACAGCGGAAAGTGGAAGCCGAGAACATTCCCTTCGCCGACGCCGTGGCCATGGACATGTTCTGCGAACCTTCGGCGGGCCTGGTCGACTTCCCGGCTTTGCTGGCGCTGCTGAAGCGTATCGACTACGACGGGTACGCCATCGTGGAACAGGACATGTATCCCGCGCCTTTCGACAAACCCTACCCGATCGCGAAGCGTACGCTGGAGTACTTGCGGGAAATAGGGTTTTAGGTACGAGACGGAACTGACGAATGGCGGCGGTCCCAGACGTACGGCATCGGTCACTACGATCCCGATCCACCCACCCGAGCCTGCCGCCGGCGCATCGCCCCCGGCAGCCAGATGAACAGCGTGCCCAGCGCGAGGCTCCAGACCGAACCGGCGAGGAACGTGCCTCCCGCAACCATACCGCCGTTCAGTATCGTCATGACTGGACCCTGGTAATCGAGTATCCTCCCGGAATTATCGGGAGAGAATCTGCCGTGCTCCAGTCCGACGAAAAACGCGGTACTGTACGAAATCAGGTTCGGGATGAACCAGACCAGGAACACCACCACGAGGAGCGAACCCGCCACGCGCCGCCAGGCCAGGTGGTCCCACCTGCCTTTCAGGCCGTAGTACAGGTAGGCCAGGGGCATGAGGAAGTAGACGCCGATGTACATCGACTGGTCATGCGCGACGAAATCCAGCAGCAGGCGCGTCGCCGCTACGATCCAGCCGAAGAACACGAGTCCGCGGATGTCTGGCCAGAGCGACGGTTGATCCGATGTCATGGAGGTTTCTCCCATTTAACAAAGTGAAAACTGCGCTGCGATCTTGTTGTGCGTTCCGTACATAGGTGTGCGGACCGTTCATCCGCGGATCAGGCCTTCAATAATGGAAATGGGGCGACCGTTCATCCGCAAGCCAGCCGTTCATGGTAAAGGCGTCCCGGTCCTTGTCGGACAGGATGACTTCGCCCGCGACGATCTCGTCGAACGCGCGCTTCAACGCACGATCGCAAAGCGACCAGTCGATGTCCGGGGCCAGTGGCGAGATGCCGGCCTCGTTGCCGGGGCTGTACTCCCCGCTGCACAGATACTCCAGGACGCAGTCGGTCGTGCAGAAGAACCCGTGGGCGAATCCCGGCGGCACCCAGATCCACTCGGCGTGGTCGGTGCCGGGATCCTCCGAAATATCGCGTGCGACGATCCTTCCCAGCGTGGGCGAGCCCAGCCGGATATCCAGCGCCAGGTCCACGATGCGGCCCCTTACGGCGCGGACCAGCTTCCCCATGTGGGGGTTCCACTGGAAATGGAGGCCTCGGACGACGCCGGCGCGTGAATAACTCTCGTTGATCTGTAGAAAACGGACACCACGGAGAAAAGCCGTCTCCGGGTTGCGGGAAAGCTCCCCCAGCCGGTATGATTCGGTGAAATACCCCCGGTCGTCCCTGAAGCGGCCGAAGCGAATCACTTTCAACTCGGGGATGGCGAGGGATTCCACGGCTTCGATCTTCAAGCGTTTCTCCTTGTATATTGTTTTTCTGTGTGAGGTTCACTTTACGTAGTGGTGCGGTAGACCGTTATCTCCTTGGTTGTGTAGAAGACCGTTTGAAAGCGCGGGTCGCCGCACCCCTTTCCGGCTAGAGCCCGAACAGTTGCCTGGGCCAATCGAGTCCGCATCTTGCAAGGACGGGCCTGTACTGGACAGGAGGAGACCATGGAACAGAAAGCGATTTTCGTAGGCATAGATGTATCCAAGGCCCGGTTGGACGTGGCGGTCCGTCCCGCCGACGAAAGATGGCAGGTCCCCCGCGACGAGGCGGGCATCGGTCAGTTGGTATCCCGTCTGAAGCGCCTTGAACCGGTCATGGTGTTGCTGGAGTCTTCGGGCGGGCTGGAGCATCCGGTGGCGGCCGCATTGGCCTCCGAAGCTGTTCCCGTGGTCGTCGTCAACGCCCGCCAAGTGCGCGATTTCGCCCGGGCCACGGGTAAACTGGCCAGGACCGACGCGCTGGACGCGGCGATCCTGGCTCACTTCGCCGAGGTGGTACGCCCTCCGGTGCGCCCCTTGCGCGATGCCGAGACCCGGCTCCTCAACGCCCTGGTTGCCCGAAGGCGCCAGGTGATTGTCATGCGGGGCTCGGAGAAGAACCGCCTGCACGCCGCCTCCGCCGCCGTCCGTCCCCGCATCGAGGCCCACATCGCGTGGCTGGATCGGGAGTTGAACGAACTGGACGAGCAGTTGCGAAAGACGATCATGCAGAGTCCGGTATGGCGTGAGAAGGACGACCTCCTGCGCACCGTCCCCGGCGTGGGATATCACCTCTCGCTCACCCTGCTGGCCTACTTGCCCGAGTTGGGCACGCTGGACCGCCGGCAGATCGCCGCCCTGGTGGGCGTGGCGCCCTTCAACCGGGACAGCGGTACCCTGCGGGGCAAACGCACCGTGTGGGGCGGGCGCGCCCGGGGCCGCGCCGCGTTGTACATGGGCGCGCTGGTGGCCAGCCGGTTCAATCCGGTCATCCGGGACTTCTACCAGCGACTTCTGGCCGCCGGCAAGCCCAGGAAGCTGGCCCTCACGGCGTGCATGCGCAAACTGCTGGTGATCCTCAACTCCGTACTCAAACATGGCGTGCCCTGGCGCGATTTGCACTCTCATGTCGCCGGCAACTCCTCTTGACTTTCAAGACAGTTGCTTTCACGAGCGGTCGTACGCACGCTGAAGATAGACCGGTGAGGAAGACCGGGGCAAGGAGGAAATCCTTCGGGCCCCGGCACCGAGCTGGACAGCGGCGAGCCGTCACGCTGGACAGCGTCGAACCGTCACGCTTGACAGCGCCTCACCGTTGCTGTTGATTCCCGACTATACCGGAGCCACTATCCGATTCAAATAGAAAGAAGACCCGAATGTCCGTGGTTTCCCGCCCCACGCCGGCGGAATGGAAACAGTGGGAGGAAGAGGGCTATCTCGTCTTCGAGGACGCGATCCGGGGCGAGATGCTGGACCGCCTCCAGAAGACCTTCGACCACTGGGCAGCCGCCTGCAAAGCGGAATGGTTGGACAAGGTCGCCCGGGGTGAACTCGCGGCGACCTATTACGACATTCCGAACGTGCTGGAAAAGGACGACGTCTTCATCGACATCCTCGACCGCCCGTGTTACTTCGATTACGTGAAGGCCTTTACCGATGACGACATGATCTTCATCGGCGAGCAGGTCCGGACGGCGCCGCTCTGGCCCATGGGCTACACGGGATGGCATCCCGACGTACCTCCGGACCACCCCCTTCACATCAAGGTGCAGGTCTACGTAAACGACGTCGAGCGCGGCGGCGGTGAATTCGCCTACGTCCCGGGCAGTCACCGGCCCGGCGCCGGACCGTACCCCCGCGTAAAGAACCTCGAAGCCATGCCGGGCCACAGGCGGTTCCCGGGCAGGGCGGGCACGGCCGTCATGTTCAATACCTACGGATGGCACGTGGCCATGGAAAACCACACCGGAATCCCCAGGAAGTCGATCATTCTGACTTACGAAAAGCGCACGCCAGGGAAGATCGACCCCGGACGGTACGCCCACATCGCCCCGTCGCTGAACACGCCGGACCGGCGCCGGCTTTTCGGGATATCATAAGCAGGGAGCCGCATGCCACGTATCGATGCCCACGGTCACGTGTTCGCGAAGGTGACCCGCGAGTTTCCGAGAGAAGCTGGTGGCAATACGCCTCCCGAACGGGAGGAAACGGTCGAAAAACTGATGACCTACATGGCCGCCAGCGACATCGACCAGGCCATGCTGGTACAGATCGGCGGCACGAGCGTGGCGCAGCACACCTACCTGCTTCACTGCCTCAGAACCTATCCGGACCGATTCCTTGGTATCGGACTCATACCCGAATCGGCCTATGCCGCGCCGGAGGAGCACATGGACCGGCTGTCGGACGGAACGGGGATCGTGGGTTTTCGCCTCGGCATGGTCGGCGGCCCCACGGATCCCTTCGATGCCGTAGACGTTCGTACGTTCACGACCTACCCCATCTGGCGGCACGCGGCGGAAAGGGATCTCGTCCTCTGGCTGTACGTGCGGGCGGAGGACGCCCACCAGATCGCCTGGCTCGTCGACGCCTTTCCCCAGGTGCGCGTCGTCATCAACCACCTGGGCATCTGTCCGGGATTAGGCAAGGGCCGGACGGACCAGTGGGGACGGCCGCAGATCGACATCGTGCCGTACAATCCGGCCTTTCACACCACGCACCGGCTGAGCACCTACGAAAACGTTACGATGAAACTGTCGGGCCATTACGCCTTCAGCAAGAAACCCTACCCCTACCCCGATCTGGCGGGGTGGCACAGGAACTTCCTGGGCACCTTCGGGGCCGACCGGCTCATGTGGGCCACGGACTTTCCGTGGATCTACGAGGAGCCGGGGTACGGCAAGCTGGCGCACCTGATCGAAGAGACCATGCCCGATATCAAGCCCCACGAATACGAGGCGATCATGGGCGACACCGCCAAGCGGTTCCTGCGCTTTCCGGATCTGAAGTGATTGGGATCTAAGCTGGACCCGGATGCGTATCTGTAGCTGAATTGGAGTTTGAATCTGTAATTTCATGCGTCTACGTTCGGATCGGAGAGCAAAATGAGCGACGACCATAACGGTTTACTGACCAGCGCACACATCCAGGGCCTGGTTCAGCGGATGGGAGAAGCGGCCGTCGATTTCACGGCCGTCCTGGCTCCGGATCAACGGGCGAAAGCGCTCTTTCCCTTCGAAGACGATGACGAGCGCACCTTCTGGGACTACGTGCCCCTGGCGCGAAAGGGATTACCGCTCGGGGAGATGGACCGGGGACAGCGGCGCCGGGTCCTGCGGCTCGTGGCCTCGGGGCTGAGCGACACCGGTTTCGCCACCACGACGACCATCATGGGCCTGGAAGCCGCGCTGGATGCTCGGGAGGGCTGGTCGTCCGGCAACTGGCGGGATCCGTCCGACTACTACGTGTCCATTTTCGGCACGCCTTCGGACCACGATCCCTGGGGCTGGAAATTCGAGGGACACCACGTTTCCATCAACTATACCATCGCCGGGGGCAGGATCGTCGCGCCCACGCCCTTCTTCTTCGGGGCGAATCCGGCATCGGCCGCGCTCAACGGCGTCGCTTCGCTCCGGCCCCTGGGCAACGTGGAAGACCTGGCGCGGGAACTGGTGCGCGCCCTGGACGAGGAACAACGGCACAACGCGCTGATCGCGGCGGTTCCGCCGGGGGACATCGTCACGGTGAATCAGCGATTTATAGAGGAAAACGGCGAGAAACCGGACAGGCTGGCCAGAACGGACGTGCCCTATGATGCGGTGCGCTACACGGAAACGCCCCGCGGCCTCGCCGGGGCAGGCATGAACGACGGACAACGGGAAATGCTGGAGACCCTCATCGGCGAATATATCCACCGCATGCCCGACGCCGTCGCCGAGATCGAATCCGACCTGTTAAAGAAGCACGGCGTGGGCGACGTCCACCTGGCCTGGGCGGGCGGGCTGGAAGCCCGGCAACCCCACTACTACCGCCTGCAGGGCGGACGGTTCCTGGTGGAATACGACAACGTGCAGAACGACGCCAACCACGTGCACACGGTATGGCGCAACCCGACCAACGATTTCGGCGCGGACCTGCTCGCCCACCACTACCACACCGCGCACGACCACGGGGTGGTGCACCGGCACTGAGCATGCGGATCTAGATGGTTGACTTTAGCATGGGTAGAATTACAACTGTGAGGTAAACCGAGACATCAATCTGATTACTTGGCATACTAACTGCTGTTCAGTTTGATTCTTCAATATTGACATCTAGCAGTACTGTCTTATTTCCTGTGCGAGTGCCTTCGACAATTACCTGTGAATTCCACATTGGCCGTACTATATCATCCATCATACCTTCAGGTACTTCAACAATGTGTGGTTTCCCTTTATCATCGATGATTTTAATTTTATTGTCTTTGTTTCGAGTCGCGTCAGCATAACAAAGTAACCCACTTAGTGTTATAGGCTTAGGTGTTTTGTTTTTGTCTACATCTAATTCAAAATCAGGTATTGAGGGTAGAACAGACGCAGGTGTTGTTACTTCAACATAGCGTTCTTTGCCTTCTCGAAGTGCTGTAAAACCCACTTGTCGGATTCGTTTTCCATCCGGTGCGATTTTTTTGGACAGGCCTACGAAATTCCTGAGGTAAGCCGGATCAGGAATCCGTTCTTTAAGTTCATTTACCTTAGATTGGCTTATCAGTTCTATTAGGTCCATAAACTCGTCTAGTACTTTAACAGGCGTGGAATCTAAGCCTTCAAGTTGAGCTTGTACCCAAAGTATGGACCACAGACTGTATGATTTAAGGTGGGTCCTTGATGCGTAACTCCCGCTCGAAGTGCACCTTGGCCGGGGCGAGATAACCCAGCGACTGATGCTGCCTTTCGTTGTTGTAGAACGAGAAGTAACGCTTTAACCCTTTGATCAGTTCCGGCACGGTATCATAGACGTTGAGGTAGATATCCTCGTATTTGACGGTGCGCCAGAGCCGTTCGATGAAGATGTTGTCGAACACGCGGCCCCGGCCGTCCATGCTGATTCGCGCGCCGGTCGCCTCGAGCCTTTCGGTGAAATTGCGGGCGGTGAACTGCCTGCCCTGATCGGTGTTGAAGATCGAAGGCGCGGCCGTGGCCAAGGCCTGATCGAGGGCCTCCAGACAGAAGCGATTGTCCAGGCTGTTCGACAGGCGATAGGCGATTACGTAGCGGCTGTGCCAGTCCAGGATGGCCATGAGGTACATGAAGCCCTTGTGCATCGGGATGTAGGTGATGTCCGCGCTCCAGACCTGGTTGGGCCGTGTGATCTCCACGTCCCTGAGCAGATAGGGATACACCCGGTGTTCCTTCGACGCCCGGCTCGTCCTGGGCGCCGGGTATACCGCGCGCAGGTCCATCAGACGCATGAGCCGCAAGACGCGTTTTTCGTTGACCCGGTAGCCCAGCGACTTGAGGTAATGGGTCAGCCGCGGCCTGCCCATGAACGGATGCCGGGTATAGGCTTCGTCCATCAGACGCATCAGTTCCAGGTTCAGCGCGGACTCCGTGGCCTTTCGCTGGTAGAAACTGGATCTCGAAAGACCGAGCAGTTCGCACTGGCGGCGTATGGAAAGCTCGGAATGCCGGATATCGATCATCTTGCGTTTGTCATCCGTTGAAGGGGGCAGCTTTTTTTTTCAGCCACTCCAGTTCCATCTTCAAGCGTCCGATCTGCTCGTAGAGCTGAGTCGTCAGGGCGTCCTGCACGCCATCGGGACCACGCGTCCTGTGGTCGAAGACCTGGGCGCCTTCCTCAAGCAAACGGCGTTTCCATTTCGTGATCTGATTGGGATGAACCTGATGCTCGGCGGCCAACTGGCTCAGCGTCTTGAGTCCCATAAGCGCTTCTAGCGCCACCTGAAACTTGAACCGGGCGCTGTACTGCCTGCGTCTTTTCAGCATGACATCGGCCCTCCACATGCCGGGGTGTAAAACCATGATATATCCACCTTAGCATGTGGTCCAGTTTTTGGGGACAATTATAAGTAATAGTTGATCTGTACGCCTACCCACTCTCAGAGTCATCGCAAAACTGGCGGCCCTAGGAGTTGAAACATACAACTGGTAGTCTTCTTCGAGTGTTTTTCCTGCCCGTCCTCTGTCCCTATAGGGTTTATTGCTACGCCGTTCAGCAATTCGTCTCAAAACCTTTGATGAACTATCTATACGATCAATCAAATCGTCCTGACTTACTAGTCCAAATCCCACCGCCTCGCCAGTAAGACTCATTTGAATTTCGGTTTCTTCCAATGTGACGCCCTTTAATAAGAGATGACGATAGAAATTTACTTGTTCCAAGAGGTCACGTAACTCGTCGGCGATCTGCGACTGCGGATTGCCAGCAAGAGCCTTACTCGCCAACTGTTCGGCTAGACGTGGATTACTACAGTCTAAAGCTAACCATCCCGCACTTCGATGTAACACCGAATATGTAGGTTCAACCGGCTCACTCATCTCGGCGATGGCCTTCAGTTCTAACTCTAACGCTTGAGCAAAGAACTCCTTTGCTCGTTCTTGGTTTCCTTGGCGTTTTTCTAGTTCTGCATGAAACGCCGCATCCATTGCTTCATCGTGAAACTTGTCCAGGGCACTCATCTCTTCTGAACCTCTGCAAGTGGTCTTCCGAACTCAACAACGATTACATACATTTCCAGTTGCGTTTGGTCTGTTTGATTGGTTTGATTCAATTTGTCTCTAACTCTCGCTTTTATTGTACGATTATCGCCTTCCAATACCCCAGATATCTCCAATCCAGCTTTTTCTACAAAACTTCTTCGGAAGCTGAACCGATCCAGTAATCAAAGCCTGTACCTTTTCTTGACTGTCTTAATATCTCGTATCCAATTTCTGCTTTAGCTATTAAAACTGCAATGGCTACGGCACCGTACTCGGTAGCCTGTTCAAGGTCATTCCAAGCTGCAAGAGATTGATGTGCAATTAACGACCAATTTAACTCATGCTGGCTATTTCTATAACCTCGGACCGAAAGTGTGTCTCCCTTTTTGTGGCCATGATGTTCTAAACAAACACCACCAGCTTCGGCTATAAATGCTCCCACACTTTGTGAGACAGCAGGGATTTCTCCATTACTTAGGATGTTCAAATCAACCATTCACAGTCTCAGTTCTGTTGCATTTCTGTTTATCTGTATTCTAAACTACAAGTCCGTGAGGCTGGGGTCATTTAAAATCTTTCGGTCGTATAAACTCGGATAACAGTTGAAAATCCGTAAGTGCATACCTTAATGTCATAAGCCAGAGAGATCTAGGTTATTCCTCTGATTCAGTACCCCTTGCGCTTGTCGATCACGCTCATCAGCGGTAACCCATCCCGGTAACGCCGCAGGTTCTCGCAGAACAGGGCCACGCAGCGGCCGTCCCGGTTGGGAGATCCCCCGGCGGTATGGGGCGTGATCACCACGTTTTCCATCTCCCACAGCGGGTGATCTTCGGGCAGGGGCTCCTGCGGCACCACGTCCAGGCCCGCGCCGCCGATCCGTTTGCCTTCCAGCGCTTCCAGCAGGGCCGCTTCGTCGACGATCCTGCCCCGGGTGACGTTGATCAACAGCGCGTGGTCCGGCATGCGGGCGAAGGCGGTCCGGTCGAACAGCCCCTCCGTCTCCGCCGTCAGCGGTGCGCAAACGGCCACGACGTCCGACTGTTCCAGGAGGGCGTGGAACCAGTCCATGCCCCAGCAGGTCTCTACCTCGGGCGGCACTTCCACGTCCTCCGGATCCACGGCGACGACGCGCATGCCGAAGGCGGCCGCCCGCCTGGCCAATTCACGGCCGGTTCCGCCCAGTCCCACGATGCCCATGGTCCGGTCCACCAGTTCCCACGATGCGTCGCGGATGGGCCAGCGCGGATCCCAGCCCGGATTGCGGATCGCGGTGTGGATGCCTCGGGTCAGCGCGAGCAGCAGCGCCACGGCGTGGTCGGCCAGGTGCACGCCCACGAAACCCTTCGCGCTGCACAGCACCACGTCGCTTTCAACCAGTTCGGGATAGAGCAGTCCGTCCACTCCGGCGCCCCAGCTCTGGATCCAGGCGAGCTTCCGCCGCCGCGCGAAGAGGGCCCGCGTGATCTCGCCGCAGACCACTTCGATCTCCGGCATGACGGCCAGCGCCTCCTCCTCCGAATCCAACCTTATCACCGTTACCCTCTCGTCGACCTGGCGGATTTCGTCGACGAGGGGCTCGATCAGATTCATCCTGAGCAGGACGTTCATGGCTGCACCTCGGGGTAGTCGGACATCAGGTTCGTTTCTTGAGATAGGATGCACCCTTCCGGGCGATTTCGAAGGCGGTTTTGCCGTTCTTGTTCAGTACGGTTCCGTCCGCACCCGCGGCGAGCAGGGCTTCCGCGGCCTCGGCATGCCCTTCGTACGTCGCGCGATGGAGCGGAGTGCGACCCTTGCGGTCCTGTGTGTCCAGGTCGGCGCCGGCCGCAGCCAGCAGCTTCACGGTCTCCGCACGGCCGCATTCGGCCGCAAGCTGCAGGGACGTTACGCCCCGCTCCCCGTTGCCCTTGAGCGGCCGTTCGTGATGCTTCCCGACGCCGTAATCGATCAGGAGCCTGGCGACCTGGGGAAACCCGCCCCAGGCCGCTTCGTGGAGTACGTTGTAGGAACGGGTATCGACGTTGAACGGCACGCCGCGATCAAGCAGAAACGATACCGCGCCTCCACAGCCGCGCATGCCGACGATGACGGTAAGCAGGTGGGCGCCGATGCGATCGAGGACGTCAGGATGTTCGGCGAGGATCGCGGTCATCCGGGCCAGGTCCGGCTGGCCATCCCAACGACCGGGGTCCGGTCCCATGGCGGCTTCAATGCGGCGCGTTTCCGCTTGCGTGATGTCGGGTAACTCCGCTTCCCGAAGAAACCAGTTCCGCAGGAACAGTCTGATGGCTGGACTGTCGCGCACCTCACCTCCCGCAGCCCGTCGCGCGCCGCATTAACCGCAGACCTGTCGCACACCGCACCAACCGCTGAAACGGGTCGAACCGCTATTCGAGCAGGTTCGCACCACCGTCGTCCATCTTCTCGGGCTGGCGCCAGTAACGGTACTGCGGGGTCCATTCCGCTTCGCCGAGACCCGCAAGACCCAGCAGGTTCCAGAGGGAGCAGTACAGATCGCCGGGGCCGAACACGCAGCTGTTCTTTCGCAGCGCCTGGTCGCCCTGCCGTTCGTAGAGCACGGCGCCGGGCATGTTCTCCACGCCTTCCATCACCGTCTGTTCTACGATATACGCGCCGCCCCCGTGTGAAGCGAGGCGAAAGCGCCAGTTCCGCGAATTGGCGAAGTCACGCTGCAGGGCGGGGGGATCGCCGGACAGGAGCACGACGGACATGGCGTCCTCGAGATGGGCCGGCAGGCCGTTGAATCCGTCCGCCCACAGCGTACAGTACCGGCAGCCCTGTCCCATGTTGTGGATGGCCGGCAGGCAGTCGCGGCCGGCGAACAGGTCGAGCAAGCCGACCTCCCCGGTCAGCGTGGCGAGGCGGTATTCAGGAACCGGCCGGGGAGCATTTTCGCGCCGCAATTCATTCAACTTCGCGGTGAGTTCGAAGATCTGCCGTTCGAGTGCGACGATTTCCTGCTCGGCCGTGCGTGTTCTTTTCGTCAGAACCGGTCGATGACCGTCAGAACCGGTCGATGACCGTGACGCCCGTCTGGCTGAACCGGGCCATGGCTTCCAGCTCGGTGCCGGCTTCTTCGAGCGCGACGGTCTTGCCGACCAGGCGACCGGGCTGCAGCGCGCCGGATGTGACCATGCGCAGCAGGTCGGCAAACCGGTGGGCCGGCATGCCGTGGCTGCCCACGATTTCAAGTTCCTTGGCAATGACCTCGTTCATGGGGATCAGGACGTCGGCCTCGTCCGCCAGGGTCAGGCCGATCTGCACGTGTCGTCCCCTTTTTCGCAGGCACCGGACGGAATTCCGGCTGGTGACTTTGCTCCCGAGGGCGTCGATCGAGACGACGGCGCCGCCGTCCGTCTTCGCCCGAATCTCCCGCACCACGTCGGAACTCGTCCGGGCGTTCACCGTCATCCGTGCGCCGAAGTCCCTCGCCAGCTGCAACCGGGCTTCGTCGATGTCCACGGCGATCACCTCGGCCCCCACGGCCGCCGCGATCATGGTCGCCGACAACCCGACCCCGCCGCATCCGTGAATGGCCACGAAATCGCCACCGGCGACCCGGCCCTGGTCCACCACGCCGCGGAAAGCCGTCATGAACCGGCAACCCAGGCTCGCGGCCTCGATGAAGTCCAAATCATCGGGCAGGCCCACGAGATTCACGTCGGCGTACGGCATAGCCACGTAACCGGCAAAAGCGCCCCACCCGGTAAATCCCGGCTGGTACTCGTTGTCGCAGATGTGGTGATGGCCGGTCAGACACTGCTCGCAGGTGCCGCATCCACCGCAAAAAGGCACGGTCACCCGGTCGCCGACCTGCCAGTTGCGCACCAGGCTGCCCTTCTCGACGACCACACCGGCAAATTCGTGACCCGGTACGTGAGGCAGCTTGATCGATGGATCGTGTCCCATCCATCCATGCCAGTCACTCCGGCAGATCCCATTGGCCCGCACCTTGATCACGACGCCGTCCTCCGACGGCACGGGATCGGGAACTTCCCGCACCTCGAGGGGGGATCCGAAGGCGTCCATTACGGCGGCTTTCATCAGGCTGTCCTAAGGCTTGGCGGGCGTTTCGGTGATCAAAGGGCCACCGATGGCACCCGCCTTCTGGAAGGTTGGCCGACTATGGGATCGGCACGACGGTCAGATCTAGAGACGCCAGACCACCAGGAACTGGATGGTGTTCTCGTCGTCGTCCGTACCGATTTTGTTTCTCCAGTACTGGTACTCGAACCCGATCAGCAACTGATTGGGTTCGCCGGCCGCGGCCCGGCCGATGTCCCAGACGAACTGCGGCTGCGCGAGAATCGATGCGTCGTGCCGGCCGCCAAGCTCGTTGGACCGGCTTCCGATATACTCCGCGTGACCCATAATCGCGAATGTATGACTGCCTACTTCGAAGGGAGCAGCCCAGTTGACGTCGAACATGAAACTGTGCCCTTCCTTGGGCGCACCGCCCTTTGCCACGCCGAAGTTCTGGTCGATATAGGCCGTGAGATCGGTGTTCAGAAACAAGAATCCAGGGATATCCCAGGACGCCCGGAACCCCGGCAAAAACTTGAACACCTTGGCGTCACCTCCCATGTTGATGCCCGCGATGACCGCCAGGCCGGAGATAAGTCCCAGACTGGCATCGGACCGTTGCATTTTTCCGATACTGAGCGATGGATACCACTCGGCGTAGAAATCACGGTCGTTGAATCCGTCCGTCTCCCGGTCGATCACATAGTCGAGAAAGAAGAAACTGTCCCCGAGCTTCCATTGAGCGGCCTGCTGCACGGTGAAAATCAGCGACTGCACGCTTTTTTGCGCAAAGGGATTCCTCAGCTTCCCCGCCTGCAGGTGGAATTCGGTCTGGGCGGAGGCTGTAGAAGCCGCGACAATTGACATCAGGGCCAATACCGCGAATCGTTTAATGCTGCTGCAGGCGTTACACTTCATCCTATTGTCCTTGTCCGGAGGTGTCCACCCCCGGTTCCATTCGAGTGTTGCCGTACAAAATAGTCGTGGTTTTTCATGCTCCCCAGCGGTCGGGGTTTATCCCGGGCGCTTCGTTTTTCATCCCCTTCGGCTTGTGCGGCTGCTGCCATTCCAGGCCGGTCGTGTTCAGGCTCTGCAGGAAGGGCCTGGCCTGTGCGGGCGCGGCGGCGACATCCTTGGGATCCCACTCCTCCATAGGCTGAACGGGACCCGACCAGGCCGGCCGGTAACCGAACTGAATCAGTTCCCGGGGCAACGTATCCCGGTTGGGATGGGTACCGTGAAAAACGTCCTTGGGAATGACCAGGGCCGATCCCGCCTCCGCGCAAAGCGTCACCTCCTGCGGATGGGACTTGTAGCGCACGTAGGGGTTGCCATGGGCGTGAAAGGACAGGTGCGAACGCGGCACGACCCGGAACGGCGCTCTTTCCGGCGGCAGATCGTCCAGGTAGTAAAGCACGCGCACCAGCCTCGGCGAACTGCCCTCGTAGCTGAAAATGGATGAGCCATACGGCTGGCCGTCCGTATGCATGGAAATGGGCGGCGAACCCGAGAGGGTCCGCGTGAAAAGGCCTCGCGTAAACACGATGTCCGGCCCCATCAGCGCCTCGAGGAACGCGATCATGGGCGGATGCCCGATCAGGGCGCACATGGCCGGACTGCGCCACTGGGCCTCCAGGCAGTAGGTCTGGCAGTCGCTGTAATCCTTGCACTCCATGGGCACATCGGTCAGTTCGGCCTTCAACCGTGCGATGTGGCCGGCGTCGAGCATATCCTGCAGCAGCACGTAGCCTTCGACTTCGAGGTGACGTATGCGCTGGGCCGTTGTGAATGACCCGAAGTCCGTCTCGTCGACGTGCATGAATCCGATCTCTTCACGGGGGTCGATTCGGACCGTGGCGTTTTCCATGATGCGCTCCTTGACGCTAGACGGCGTCTATCTTACGACATGCATCGGTCGTTGCGTTTGAGGAAACTATATGAACCGCCCGGTCGTTTTCAAGCGTTTTCCGCGCGTAAGCCGCGACCAGTAATCCACGACCAGTCCCTCCGCAACCAATAGGCGCACCGAACGGGGGATTGCCGCGCCGCATGCTATGCTTGCGAACCTGTGCGGTTTCGAAATCGCCTGGTTCAGGCCCGCGTGCCGAAATGGCGACGCACGAAATCCCAGGCCGGCGTCTTGAAGAACCGGTGTCCTCCTTCTCCGACGGCCAATTCGCATTTGTCTGAAGCGCCGGCGACCGCGTAGACTTCCTTGAGCCGGTCGAAAGCGGCGCGGACGTGGTCGATGGGGAAGATGGGGTCGTGCCGGCCGGCAATGGCGCAGAAGGGGCGGGGGGCGATCAGGCCGGCCACGTCGTACATTTCTCCCAGCCGCAGCAAGCCGGGCACGTAGTTGCATTCACAGTGGTGGATCGTCCCGATGCTGCCCACGAACGTGCAGAAATAACACCCCGGCATGGAGAGGACGATCCGGGTGTCGCAGGCCGAGGCGAAGACCGATATCGTACCACCGCCCGAGTTGCCCGTAATGGCGATGCGGCCAGCGTCTACGGGCAGATTGGCGACCGCCCAGTCGATCAGGCGGGACGTGTCCCACACCCGTTCGCCGATGGGCGTTCTCCCGAGCAGCAGGTCGTGGACGAGCTGGTCGCGGCAAGAGTGTATTTTGCCGGCCTCGATGTCTTTTGCGGTGCGCGTTTCCCCGAAGGCGCGCGTGGTTGGCGCGATGACGATGTAACCCTCCTCGGCGGCCGCCTGCCGGGCGATGTCGCGCTCACCTTCCATCATGTGCGCCTCTTCCGCTGCGTCCCGGGAAATGCCGACGTAGATGTGGGGATGGTTATGACCATGGGGCACGAGGACCAGGGGGAGCTTCCCGTTGCGGCCCATCTCTTCCGTACCAGCGTCTCCGCGCTTCACGCCTTTCGGCAACAAGAGGTAGAATGGCAGCGGCACCGTCGGTTCGACCCAGAGATACCAGCGTTCCCGGACGTGACTGCCCAGGTCGGCAGATTCCAGCCGCTCCGCCTTCGGCACATGGTCCGAAAGGTCCGACGCCATGTTGTCCAGTCCGAGTGCTTCTCGCAGTTTCGGGCGAAAGGCGGCCTGCCAGGCGGACAGGCCTTCCGGGTCCGTAGCCCTGAAGGCATACGTACCGGAGACATTTTCATACAGGGCATTCAAGTGTTTTACGTTGTCGAAAGGCTTGACCGTGCCGGCCGTCAGTGTTCCAGTCCGGTCTACCATCATAACCTCCGATGTTTGTTACGTTAACCTGATATGCGGTGCCTGTGCGCAGCGTGCCGGTCCGCGGTGCCGTGTAGCGCCTTAAGGTGTACCGCCCTGTCAGCGATACCCGAAGATCAGCGGAAAAACGGCCACGACGAAGGCTGCCCACGCCGAGAACACGGGGAGATAGTCCGTCTGCCAGCGTTCCACGGCAGAGAACGGTCCCCGCCGTCGCAGGAATCCAATATACAGACGGGCCGTCCACGTCAGGTTGACGAACAGGATGATGTTCAGTCCCATGGCCCACATTCGGTTCGGCGTGACCCCGAATTCGCTGATGCGCGCCGTCATGGCCGCCAGCACGAGGACGTCTACGACCAGGGCGGCTGAAATGAGCGCAATCTGCAGGCCGTCAAAGACGCCTGGCGGCGCCACGGGGTCTCTTGCCGAGACCGAATACAGCACGAGACCCAGGACGACGATGAGCAGCGCATCGAAGGCGATCAGCATCTCGCGCTGCACGTCGATCCCTTTGCCGGTCCACGCCAGGACCGCGAGAAAGGACAGAAGCATCAACGTGAAAAGCGGCGTGAAAATCCGCGTGAGCACCGGCGCCACCTGCTCGATGGCGCCCTGCCCGGTATCGACTAGCCAGACCGCTACGACGACCGCGCCCATCGCCCCGCACGGAATGATCCACGACGCGGCGGCCCATCGCAGGTCCACGCCCAGCGCGTTAAACACCGTCAGCGTAATGCCGGTGAGTACGCCGCCACCCAGGGCGATGAGTACGTACAGGATGAAGAGCTGCCCGCTGAACCGCACGAAATCCATGCGCAGCCCGTGTGTCCGCCAATCGCCCCCGGCGTATGCGAAGCCCACGACGAGCCACAGGGCGATGGGCACATGCAACGTGGTGAGTATCGCGGTATCTCCGCCCGGCTCGAAGGGAAAGACGTTACAAAGCAGCATGGCCACGGAGAAGGGCGGTATCAACCATCCCCATCGGGCAAATTCCATCCCGCGTTTCCACGCGAAAAACGCCGTCACAAACGGAAATGCGAAGAAACTGATGTTCAGCGCATAAAACTGGTTGACTTCATCGTCGTCGAATGCGTAACCGAACAGCGCGGGGATCTTGATCGCCAGCGCCGCGCCGGCGGCCAGAATAAGGACGAAGACGAATTCCTCCAGCCTGTGCCTGGCGATCCGCGAGGCCGTGTTTGTGCCGTCTGCTTCCCCCTTGGTCGTACCCGCTTCATCGGTACCAGGCGCAGTTGGGTCTGAACCGGCTCCCTTCGTTTTTACATTGTATATACCAGCTATGTCGTTTCTATCGGCTATGTCAGTGGTGGGTTCGTCTGCTGCAGCGCCCATCAACTGCGCCGCGTGATCCCGGACGAAAGCGCGCGTCGCCGCGTCGTCGCGGCCGACCCGCCCAACCGCGACCTGCAAGGCTTCTTCGTCCGAGAGACCGAGCCGCAGCAGATCGTCTGCCTGGACCCTCAGCCGTTCTTCAAGCTCATTCAGCCCGGTCGCTGGAAGCGATCCATGCCGTTCCACGTAGGTCCGCCACCGCGCGATTGCATTTTCAAACAACGGTGCGTTCATGATTCCGGCCCTGGGGTTTCTGGATATCCAGTAACCATGCGATTCCCCGTACTGGATGCTAACGCGGAGCGCCGTTCAATGTTCCGGGACACGGTCAATTTGCGCCCGGCGGATCGCCGAGATCTGGCACCTCGAGCAGGGAGCCCCCGTGGAGCGCGGATTCATGAGCCGTCAGTCCGGGCAGCATGTACCTGGCCGCGTCCCAGGCGTTGTTGGGGGGCGTCGTACCATTCGCACAGGCCATCACGAAGTCGTCGACGAGGAACTGGTGGCTGCCCGCATGGCCGTTGGGCAGCCCGGCGAAAGCCTCCGGCAGCCGTTCGATCGGGTGCACCGCGGAGACGCCGAGATGGGTGCCGTCGGATGCGGTCACCTTGCCCATCGGATCGCTTCCCTTCGGATCGCTTCCCGGCACCGGCCGGCCGGTGCAGTCGAGCAGGTCGTCGAGGCGTTCCACGCGGGTCCCGTCCTTTCGAAGCCAGGACGCCCCGGCGGCGGTCTGTTCGAAGCCGCCTTCGGTTCCCTGCAGGCCCATGCGCACGCATCCCGGATGGCCCACGCGCCGGAACTCGTTGATGCGGCAGACACTGCCATCGGACATGCTGTACAAAGCGCTCTGGTTGCTGAAGGGATTGTCCCAGTCATTGGCCTCGTAGATCCCGTCCTCGTGGCTGTCTCGAAATCCCTGGCAGGACACCCGGGTCATGCGTGCGCCGGTGACGGATATGATCTGGCTCGTCGAATGCGTCGGGTAGTACATGGGCGGAATGCCGGCCGTCTCCCGCCAGTGCTCGCCGCCGCGCCAGCGCGCCACGTCGTAGAGGCCGTGGTCCCAGTCATGGTAGTATTCCGCCTGGCCGTAGACGATCCGGCCGAAAGCGCTCCGTGCGAACTGTTCCCGGCAATACAGCACGCCGGGATAATAGTAACTGGTCTCACCGAGCATGTAGACGGTCTCCGAGGCCGCGGCAGCGGCCACCAGGTTTTCGATCTCGGCCACGCTGATCCCCGGCGGCACGGCCGAGTACACGTGTTTTCCGGCCTCCAGCGCCTGGACGGACTGGGGACCGTGAAGCCAGTTCTGGGTAAAGAGGCAAACGGCGTCCACGGCGGATTCGCAGAGGGCATCCAGGGAGGGACTGGTGTCACAGATCTGGAAACGGGCGGCCGCCAGCGCTCTTTTTTCGTCGTCCAGGTCGCAAAGCACCACCCGTTCGACCTGCGGATGCGCCTTGAAGAGAGGAATGAAAGACTGTGCGAAAGCACCCGTTCCGACAATGCCGACCTGCAGCCCCATGTCCACCTCAAGATTTTCTCAGGCGCCCAGGAGGACGCCTCGTTAGCCGTTTCCGGGCTTATTCGCCATCTGTTCCGAGGAGATTGCGCAAGAACGCCACGGCACGGGGAATCGCACTCGGCATCGACGTGATATCGTGCGTTGCACCCGGATAGATATAGGCCTCGAACTCAGGCGGTCCGCGGCCGATTTCCGCCATGGCCCGGATCATGGATTCCGCCTGGGTGACGGAGACCACCCCGTCCATGTCGCCGTGGTGGACCTGCAAAGGGGGCAGATCTTCGGCAAAAAGTACGGCGGACCGGCGGATGAGCGCCAGCCGGGCATCATGGAGGGTAACGTCCCCGGTCCACCATGGTACGACGTACGCAGTGCGCAGGTATTCGACACCGGGCAGATCGACGGTCACGCCCCTCACCAGCAGACTGGCGATGCCACGCGCCCATTCGTTCTGGAAATCCGTCGGTCCGAAGAACGTGATGACGCCCGCGATACGCTGGTCCCGGATCCCCATCAGCATCGCCACGCCGCCTCCTCTGCTGGCGCCCACCACGAAGTACCGGCCGGTCTGGGCTTCCGGTATCGTCTCCATGGTGAGGTTGACCAGCGCCAGCGCGTCGTCCACGTCGCGGTCCCACGGACTGGCCGGACCATCCGACCGCCAGGACCGGTCATCGTACCTTAGCGGTTCGTCCCGGAACGACGGAATCAGGTAGACGAAGTCGTCCGTCATTTCGCCGAGGGCGACGGCCAATATGAATAACGTGCTTTCTACCGTCACGCCGCCGTCGCCGCCATGGGCGTATACCATTATGGGGAGTTCCTCGGCGCCGGCGCCGTCGGGCACGATTATAGCGCCGTAATGGCGCAAGCCCTCGACCTGGTGCGAGACGACCCGCAGGGTGGTCGGACTTCCGCTCATGTTGTAGGCTTCTTCAAGCTCGACCATTCCGCCAGCCGCCGAGAAGTCTCGCGAGGCCCAGTCGGCGCGGACCGTCGACAGTTCGTCCTCTTCGGCTGGCGCGAACAGGACGTATAGCGAGTCTTCAACGGAGATTGCGTGGCCGCTCACGGTGGCGGTCGCGCTCGAAGCGGAGACGGTCAATGTCTGCACTCCGGTCGTCGAACCCAGCGTCCAGTGGGTGGCGGCCGTGCCGTCCGGGCCGGTTCCGACGGTTGTCGGTTCGGTAACGCCGTGGTTGGGAGAGAACAGGACGAGTGCTCCGGACAGGGGCTGTGATTCCTCGTCGAGCACCTTGACCACGACCGGTTCCCGCAGACTCGAACCGGCGAGCGCGCGCTGCCCGTCGCCGGAAACGACGTTTATCCTGGCGGCCCGGGGCGGATCCACGGGATCGGGCGAGGTGGGGCCTTCCCCGCCGCAGGAAACCAGTACGGCAAGGAAAAGGAGCAGCGCGATGGGAGCAAGGATGCGCCGGCGGCCGTCCGTCGATCCAAAGCCAGCCGATATGAAGCCCTTCGTTCCGGAGCCCGTCGTTCCGATGCCTGCGGATCCGAAGCCCGTCGTTCCGATGCCCGTCGTTCCGGGGCCGGAGACGGATACAGGCCGCGATGGGTTTTCAAATGGACGCATACACTGTCTTGGTGGTAAGTGCAACGGAATGTCGATTTTTTCGTGCTCATCGGTGCGTATCTGGTGTGTCGGCGGGCAGGTAATTTACGGTTCGGTCGCGGAGATAGAAAGCAACAATTAACGTAGCCGACCAATTTGTTGTGTTTTTTGGTAATATAACCTTTCAACCCTGTATTGCGTGCCTGTCAACCAGCGAATTGCGTGCCTGTCAAGCTGCGTGTTGCGCTATGCGGTGATCCGGGAAGTATCGCTCGAGGCCGGGACGCGCCGAAGCCACAACAAACATGCTATGCCGGCCACGGCCAGTACGCCGTTGAAACTGAATACCAGGATCCACGCCGAAAGCCCACTTGAAAGGTCGAGTATAGACCCCGCGACAACCGGCGCACCGGTTCCCACGACGAACCCGATGAAGGACTGCACGGCCTGCGCGGAACCGACCAGGTTCCTCGGGGCGAGTTCCGTGACGGCCGTCGAGTAGATGGCGGAATCGGCCGCCGTAAAGAACCCGTAAAGGAATCCCAGCGCAACGAGCCAGGCAAACGGAAGTCCGACCAGCCATCCGGCGAGAAAAGAACAGATCCCGCTTACCGCGAAGATCAATGTCGCCGTCCGGATTCTCCCGAACCGGTCCGACATCCATCCGCCCAAAAGCACGCTGAAGATGCCCGTCATGAACATGAAGCCGGCCAGGGCGGCGGCGCGCGAAGCAGCGGCTTCCGAATCAAAACCCGTCATCATGAGCGCGGCGACGAGAAGCAGCGGCAGCCACAGACGGGCCACGAAGAGTTCGGCGGTGTGGAGTGCATAGCCCATGATCACCAGCATCAGCCGGCGGTCTCGCAGCGGCGCCAGGGACAACCAGCCGGCCATTGGCGTAGTTCGTTCGCTTCGGGGCGTAACGGTTCTTCTTTCAATGGCCAGCAACAACGTGACCGCGACGCCGACGAGGCCGGGCAATGTCGTGGCGAGATAGGCGGGTTCCCAGCTTTCGAACCGGTCCAGCAAAATGCCCATGAGTACGTACGAAACCGTCGTGCCGGCGTACCCTGAGCTCACAAAGACGCCTACAGCCAGGCCCCGTCCCTTTTCGGAGAACCTGAGCGAAGCGAGCCGGATCCCCGTGATGTACACGCATACGTGCCCGACTCCGTATATAAACCGCAACGCGCTCGCGGTCCACAACCCTTCCGCCAGCAGGGGAAACAGCACGGCGCTGACGGCCGTCAGGGATATGCCCGCGAGCATGATCACATAAGGCCGGAAACGGTCGGTAAATGGAATGACCAGCAGGGAGGACGCCGCGTACCCGGCCAGGTAGGCCGAGAAGACGACACCCGACTGCGTATTGTTCAGCCCCCATTCACCGCGAATGAAGGGCAGAGACGCCACGTAGCTCGAGGACGACAGCAGTACGAGGAACAGCGACGAACTCATCGCTGCCAGCCACGCGATGTCCGTCCAGGTGGTCTGCGCGTCACCTTTTTGATGGGGACTGGTGTGGTCTGATGATTGGGATGAAAGGGTTGGAGACAACGGTTTATTTTAAGGCGGGTTCCATGCAAGCTACTCTTGCGTCGTGTTTGGAAGGTATGATACCGTGTAGCCCCATAAATCTCAAGATACGTTCGTTTAATGGTCCGGTTGCCCGTGCCTTAGGGTTGCTGCGATGGTTTTCTACTTGCATTTACACCTTTTTTGATGTATTGTGATTTATGAATCCAACTTGGCGAGTGGTTTACTACGAATCAAAGGACGGTCGATGTGAGATTATAGAATTCATCGAAGCTTGTGGAAAACGAGATCAGGCTAAATTACTCAGTTGGATCGAACTACTCGCTGATAACGGCCCTTACCTGCCTCGTCCTTACGCGGACCTCCTTGAGGATGGAATCCACGAACTTCGTGTTACTTTATCGGGTGATCAGGTACGGTGTCTGTATTTCTTCTGCTTGCGAAATCTCATTGTGCTTACTCATGCATTTGCAAAACTACCGGTCGAGTACCTCGGACTGAATTCCGCAAGGCTTTGAAATCGCGTGATGACTTTTTGAATCGAGTCGATGCGCGTAGGCAGAAAGGAAGATCCTGATGCAAACCTTCGCCGCTCATATCGAACAGAAACTCAAAGATGAACGCTTTCGCAGAATGTATGAAGAGGAGCGGCAGATGGCTGAGTTGGCTGTTAAAATCGCGCTTGCTCGGGATAAATCGGGGAAGTCGCAGAAAGACGTAGCTCGAGATGCCCGGATAACGCAACAACAACTATCCAGGTTGGAGAACGGATCAAGATGCAATGTCAATACATTGCTCAAAGTGTGCAAGGCATTAGGCTTAACGCTGGAATTGAAGGAAGCGTACCCGCCGGGAATTGGCCGAGGTATCGATCGGGTTGCAGAATCTTGATCATTACTTGGTAGCCGAGGAGTGGAAACCCCGGACTGTCATTCGTTAGATGTATCATTACCTGACGGTTTGAACACAGGCATTGAAGACACGATGTCCCTAGTGGCTTCGACCAGACGATTCATTGCAGCCACTAGAGTGTCTATTGCACGAATCTGGTCATCGAGTTCATCGGCGAATCCAAATGAAAGAGGATTCGTCCAGTACACGAAAGCCCGCTGCCCCGACCTATTCTCCCACAACAGCTTCTCGCCAAAAACATCCTCTATTTTTGCTCGCCACCTATGAAGTCGGTCGTAATAGTAGTTGATCTCTTCACTACTGCCAGACTTAATCCATAGGCCGACCGACGATCTTTTCTCTTCTACATTGATATACCAGAAAACTGACTCGGGGCCTTCCGGTACAGAAACAAGTTTGTATTGTTCCACAGTCGACCTTACTGAATTCCACCCGCCTTGCGTAAGCCTTACCTTCGGTAGAACCCGGTCCCACCAATCCCGTACCCTCTGATTACGTACTGGATCGCCTGCCCTTCCTCCACGTGAATACGAGGAAGGTCCGACGATTCTTGTTAGCATTGGCGCCAGGAGCGATTCGCCAATTGAAATGACTTCAACCTTAAACAGGTAAAAGTCGATCTCACACTGGTCGTTGAGCCACTGGACCGTATCAACATACTCCTGGGTGACGTCACCCGCTATCCAAACAGCGCCTCCGGCACCGAAGGAAGCGAGGTAGGTCATCACAGCCGCGAGGTGACCGTCATCGGTCGCGTCAAGCTGGTTCTCAATCACGACCTCGAATGATTCGTGAGTATCGGGGTCCGTGGCGTCTACGAGAAGATCGACCCGGAGCGCTCCCTTTGTCACCTCTTCCTTTACAGTTGATGAATCGATCTCCCATCGGACCAGTTCGTTTAGACGTATGACGTTTCTAGCCAACCAGTGAGAAAAATCGAGTTCAAGAGGCCATGTTTCCCTCAGACAATGCCGATGAATCTCACCCAATTCGGTCATCCTGGTTCCAATCCCTGCAACGTTGAGGCACGGCATCTACTACGCCGAGACACCTTTAGATTCCGGGAGGCAACCTCAGTGATTCGTCGCTTCCCTATACGCTTGGTGCAATGTTTCGAGCAGCATATCTGAAACTTCGCTTGTAACGTTTCCTTGACCGATTTTCAAGTCGGCAGCCTGCTCCACCTTATCAATCGATTTCGGCGCACGTCTCTCAAACACACCTCGCCAGAATGAAACATACGGTCTTTTATTGTCGTTCCAGATCGTTACGAGTCCGGCGTTCTCCGTGATTAGTCTCGGAAGGAGCGTGAACCTGTTTCGATTGACGCCCGCATATGTGAACAACTTCACTCCTGGAAGTTCGGCAATAGCATTCGCCCATTTTAAGAGTTGGTCGAACTTTGCTCGATCTACGCCATCGATACCAGCAATCGATTCGACGAATACATCCAATCCTTCCGACAGGACACCTTTGGATACGCTTGATACACGTGGAGCAGGAACATCGGACACCATACTTGTATCAGGTGAAATACGCTGGGGCATGACGATTTCCGTACCATTCATTTTGTAAATGCTAAATGTTATCAGATCAATCGTCAGTGACTGTCTTGTCACGGAGTCGAGGTAGCCTACGAGCCTTTCCAACTCGACGGAAGTTTCATCCAGGATCAATACAAGCCTGAACATTCCGTTAGTCAGATACTCCTGCAGCGAAGTTTCAAACTGATCTGGATCTATTGCTTTTTCTTGATCCTGTGCTTCTGCAGCATCCAGAATGGAGGTATGACCGTTCTCGGCTAGTGATCGTCGCAATGGTCCTTGGGCGAGTGACTTCACGTCGATCCCCTGAAGATACGAGGCATACGCCAGGATTTGTGATACTATAGCCCGTTTAGCATCTGTAGCTTTTTCCAACTTTACCTCGGCTATGACCGGGCGTCCTGAGACTTCTACCGCCACCAGATCGGCGTATCCACGTCCCAATTGCACTTCCCGACCAAGTACATAGAGACGAGGAGAACCGGCCAGGGGCAACATACCAACATTTGCCACTACGAGATCGTGCAGATCCTTCTCTTTTTTGAACTTCTGTGGTATAGCCGCTTGCCAACCCCTATCCGTTTTTGTCCAGATGCCGCTCATTGCGTATTTATTCTCCTACCTATAAATCATCCATCGACGTCTTCACCAAGGGGTGATCACTCACGCTGAATATCCTTATTATAGAACGGGTACGGCCTCACAGCCCCTTACTCATAAGCTCAGATACCATACGAAATTTACTGTTGATACCACAACAGAGTTCAAACCGCAAACAAAGCTGGATCTGCCTAGGTCTTTCTCACTGGCACAACAAATCAAATGGTTTGCTCTAATGGAGTAATATAGGGGCATGGAATCTTGAGTTGAAGGCATTTCCACTTTTAAAACCAGGTGTAGATCATGACGACATTCAAAAACCCCGATGAAATCTACCTGGCCCTGCTGCGCGGTATAAACGTGGGCGGAAAGAACATCATAAAGATGGCGGATCTCCGGAGCTGCTTCGAGGCCAAAGGCTTCCGCGATGTCGCCACCTATATCCAAAGCGGGAACGTGATCTTCCGTTCGCCTTCCACCGGGCTCAGGATCCTGACAAAAAGTATCGAGGAGGTGCTTTCTGCGGAGTTTGATTACGACGCAAGTGTCGTGATGCGCTCAAGAAAGCAGATGCGGGCCGTGGTTTCCGGTGCGCCGGCGGGCTTTGGAGAACAGCCGGAGACGTACCGCTACGATGTTATCTTTGTGAAGGAACCGCTTACGGCAACTGCCGCCATGGAGGGCGTCCCCACCAGGCCAGGCGTGGATGAAGCCTGGGTGGGCAGCGGGGTGCTTTACTTTTCCAGACGCATCGACCAGGCCTCGCGGAGCTATCTCAGCCGTCTAGCGTCGATGCCCGTGTACCAACGCGTTACCGTCCGCAACTGGAACACGACGACCCGGTTGCTTGAGTTAATGGAAAGAGACTGAAACCCGGCCAATCTGTCCGACGCCGGACCTTCTGCATTTCTCGTAGTCTAGCGTTCGCGGATTTTAAAAACGCAGTCCGGGGCGATCTACGCCTCCTGAAGACAAGGCCTCACTCGGCGATGCACCGCCCATCCTTATACGCTAAAACGGGTACGTTGGGTATCGAGCAGTCGGAAAGGTATCCATAACGCATATTCATATCGGCTTCAAATGCATCATACGCTGCCAGCTGGCTGGCCAGTGCCGTCGAATCGGTGGACGACACGGAGTAGACTACGTACTCCCAGGGACCGCCGCAGGGTTTGGAACCTATGGCCGCGCTGCGGCAGTCTGCAATCGACGCTCCTGCAGCGTCGCCGATGAGCCCGTCGATTTCCTGTCGCATCTGCATGAGCCGTGCACGATCGCCATCCTCGGTCCGCTGTCCACCCTCCTCGGACCGCTGTTCGCCATTGTTGTCTGATCCAACAACAGGATCGCGGTCGTCACAGGCAAAAAGGGAAACGGAGATCCATACCGCCGCAACCAGGTATCGCATGGGTTTGCCTTTCTGTCAGACAAGAGTCATAGTTCCTTTATGGAGTACGTTTCACTTCGCGAACAGTTCCCCTTGCGAATCTGTCGAGTTAACGTGCAGGCGACTTTTTTCCAACCGTCCGGGTAGCGGGTATTTCAGCCGATACTACGTGTGAATCCCTCATATAATTGATATAGTAGTCTAACACCTTCTATTCTCGAGTGTTGTAGATGGAAAAGGAGATCGCAACATGCAGCAATACCGAGTCGCTATTCTGGGCTGCCGTGGCCGGGGCACGGCCGCGGGACGCGCGTATCATCAGCATCCCCGTACCAATGTTGTGGCATTATGCGACCTCGTACCCGAACTGCTCACGACCCTCGGCGACGAACTGGGGGTTGCGGCTCGTTACGACGATCTCGACCGGATGATCGAGGTCGAGGCTCCAGACATTGTCGCAATTCCCACGGGCACGGAGTTTCATTATCCGCTGGCTATGCGCGTGCTGGAGCACGGAGTCCACATCGACATCGAAAAGCCGATCTGCACGACCCTGGCCGAGGCCGACGCGGTGTTGGCCAAGGCCGCGGAGAAAGGAGTGCAGGTGGCCGTGCATCACCAGGGGCGCACCGGCGGCGCGCTGCAAGCGGTCAAAGCGGCGATTGCCGAGGGCCGGATCGGCGACTTGCGTTTCGTGCAGGGCAGCGGCAAAGGCTACTACGGAGGCTACGGCCTGATGAATATCGCCACGCACTCGCTCAATGCCATGCTCGGCGTGACCGGGCCGGTGCGAAGCGTGCAAGCCGTGGCCTTGACCGATGGCCGTCCGATCACGCCCGAGGATGTGGTGCCCTCGCCTAGTGGCATGGGCTACATTGCCGGTGAACACGTGACCGCGGCGCTTGCCTTTGAATGCGGAATTTCGGGTGTCCTCTTGCAGCACCGCTTCCCCGAGATGGATTCAACAGCCTATATGATCGAGATCTACGGCACCGAGGGCAGGCTCTATTGGAAAAGCGGCGCCCCGTGGTTTCTGTCCACACCGCACTTTGCCCCCGGCCAGGCCGAGTGGCAGCCGCTCGCCCCCATCGTTCCGGAGCACTACGATCCGGCCGGTCCGGCTACCGTGGAGGACTACCAGTTCGCCGATGAGTACGTGCAGGCGCTCGACGAGGGCCGTGCGCACGAGTGCTCGGGCGACGCCGGCCTCCACGTGCTGGAGATACTGATGGGGATTTTCGAGTCGGGCGCACGCGGTCGGCGCGTGGATCTGCCCCAGGCGGTACGCGATCACCCGCTCTTGCGCTGGCGCGAGGAACACGGCATGGATCCGCCCGGTCCGATGCCGCGCCCGTATGCGGAATGGCTCGCCGCGGAAGACGACCGTTTGGGCCGGAGTGCGAACTAGCCGCCAGGCATTTCCGATAAACCGCCTCGTCCTCGGGCTCACCTAACCGGGATGCCAACAGTTCCGACCTGACTCAGATACCAATGTCCCAAATCCCCGGTCTCGTCCCTACCCGGCCGACCTGCCCACCCCCATAATCCGCTCCATGTTCCCGCCCAGGACCGCCGCCATCTCGTCCTCGTCCAGGAAAGGGCAATATCGCCTCACGTAGTCGAGACTCTGGCGATAGGTCCAGTGCAGCAACACGATGGGAATGTCCGTTCCCCACAGGATGCGGTTGGCGTCGAAACGTTCGACCATCTTTTCCAGGACGGGCCGCATCTGGGGCATGGGGTACGCCCAGCGCGACTGCAGGAACACGGCAAAGAGGATCTGGATGTGGAAGCGGGGGTGGTCCGCGGGCGCGGCTTCGTACACTTCATCGGGAACGTCAAGCCGGTCGCCGACGACAAACATCCGCCAGGGGAAGCCGTGCGTCACGATCACGTCGACGTCTGGGTATCGGTCCATCCAGGTACGCAACGAACGTAACTCTTCTATGTAGGCGGAAGGAGATCCGACTGCTCCGAGGGTGAAAAACACCGGTATATCCAGCCCGGAAACGGCTGTCCAGAACGGGTCGAAATCGGGCCCGGTCCATTCAGCGGAGAGGTCGTAGAACGGTCGGTGAAACGGCGCGAACTGAAGGCCCGAAAGACCATGAACGCCGATCGCCCGTTCCAGTTTTTCTATGGCGTCGTCGGTCCGGTCCGGTATCCACCACTCGGGGACTTGGACCAGTCCCTGGATCCGCTCTGGATAGCGGCGGCGGCATTCCGCGATGTAACCATCGTCGAGACCCATGTACGGGGTACGATGCAGAAGTGCCCGGTCGATGCCCGCGTAGTCCATTTCCGCCACCAGGCACTCCGCGGGGAAGGCGAAGTCCTCCGTCCACGGCGGCAGGGCCTGTTTTACATAATCCGCGCCATCTACCGTCCACTCGGCCAGGCCGTGTTTTGCGGTGCGGAAGTCCGCGTCCCGCAGGCCCTCGAAGCGCCACGGACGATCGGGGTCGTAGAGCCCCGTTGCGTCGGCCGGAGCGCGGTCGTCGCGCCGCCAGACGGGTTGCTGGCGGGCCTGGGCCATGAACATCTGCAGATGGCGCCGAAATTCGGCATGATCGTCGAAGCCACTGATATCGCGCGGAGGAGGAAAGCAATAGGCGTGTCCGTCGTAGATCATTTAATGCCTCGGAAGTTCGCCTGGAATGGCCTGTCGAATTCCTGGAAGACGCATAATGAACAGGTATGTCTGCGGGACCGCAACTTCGTTCCGAATGAACTTGACGGTTAAATGCCAGGATGTTAAGGATGATGAGCGATCAAGACGGACAGCAAATGGAAGGATCCGGAATATGGCTGACCATCCCACGGACGCCGAACGCTTCCTCTTCGACGCAAACGGATACCTGGTGCTGGAGGATTTCCTTCCGAAATCTCTGGTCAATTCGCTCAACGCGGCGCTGGAGCGGACGATAGCACGCCGCCGAGATCCCGATTTCCAACGAGCCCACGAGCCGGCCTTTGAGGACAATCTGGGTTCAAAAAACGCGCGGGTCATGCACCTGCTGGCGGAGGACCCGCTCTTTCTGGACCTGTTGGACTACGAACCGATGATGGCCTACGTTCACGGCCTGTTTAACGAGATGCCCCATCTGCATTCCACCGATGCCATCTATGAGGTCGAGCGGGCCGACTACCACGGCCAGGGCTGGCATACGGACGGCATCCAGCACGGATTTCGCAACTTCCTGCCGCACATCCCGCTGTTGCAGTTCAAGGTGGGCTACTACCTGAGTGACATGAACGAGCCTGACCAGGGGAACCTGACCCTGGTACCGGGCAGCCACAAGTCCTTGGTCGAGCCAGATGCGAAGAGCGGCGTGCCCGGCGCCGTGCAAGTATGCGGGCGGCCCGGCACGGCCGTGCTCTTCCACAACGGGGTTTGGCATTCGGCCGGTCCGTTCACGCGCCGCGGCGGCAAACGGGTGATCCTGTACTACGGGTACGAACACCCGTGGATGCTGGCGTGCGCGGAACAGTGGCGGTACGACAGGGACTTCCTAAACAGTCTCACCCCGGCTCGGCGGCGCTTTTTCCACGGTTTCGTCTTCGACCCGCCCGAATACCGCTGGGGTTGACCGGACGGCTCGAACCGATTAGTCCGACACGTTCTACCGAACTAGAAGCGTGCGCTGGAAGTGTGCATGTGTTCGCGTTCATCATCGGCCGAAAAAAACGCCCTCAACAGACTCCCTCGCCGCCTTTCCGCTGGTGTATGATGATGCGGTTGCCGTCGGGGTCTTCGACGATCGCCATATAACACACGGGGGTTTCCTCGAAATCCCAATACACCCGAACCCCTGCCCGCTTCAACTCTTCCAGGGCGGCCTCCGCGTCATCCACCGCGAGCGCAACGACTCCGCCGCCGGGACGCGTAAAGCTGTCCCCATGTCCTAACACCAGGGCGCCAGGGTCCATCGCGAATTCCGCCCACGTCCCATCAAGGATCAGACGCGCCAACGGGATCCCAAGCAAGTCACGATAGAAGGCGAGCGATCTCTGCATATCGCTCACTGCGAAGAAGGTATAGTCAACGCCGGACACTTTCATCTGTTCAATCCTCGTCGGTTCTTTCGCCAGGTTGCGCCACGGCCTCTCCCCGGACCATCCCACTCGATGCTTCGGCGCCGGTCCTATTCAACCATGCGCCGTTCCATTGTTAAATGTAGTCGAGATTCCATCGGATTTCAATTCGTCATTCTGGCGAAGACTATTTGTCGGCTGGGTCGAGCCTCACGGACGGGTCTCTACGACCGCACGATTCACCACAGTGAAGCGAGTACGGACCATGGGCATCAAATTTGTTTCGATTAAGGCTTGCATTATATTTAGTATAGACTAAATTATTGTTTGTATTAGGGCAAATTATGTATTTAGCGCCAGATGATGCCTCTCCTGGAGGTGGATGTGAAGTACGCGGCTTTCCTGTTCTGCTGGAGTCTCACCGTGCTGGGTGGAGTGATGGGGTCGGGGTGTGACCGGATCGTGACCAGTCGGCCGACGGCGGGAGACAACTTCGAATCGCCGCTGGAGGGCATGTCGCCCAGTCTCAATGCGGTCTTTACCCAGGGCGATGAGAATTTCGAGCGCACCTTCACCGTGGAAGACGGACTCGGGCCCATCTTCAACAACGTCGGTTGCGAAAGCTGTCATCCGGCCGATGGGCGCGGGACGCCCGAGCTGGGTTTCACCCGCTTCGGCATCGAGGGCGACCCGTCCGCGGAGTTGGGCGGCCCGCAACACCAGGACAAGGCCATTCCGGGCGTTCCCCCCGAAGAGATGCCGTCCGGCGTGGAGCGTACCTTCAGGATGCCGCCACCGGTATTCGGTGTGGGGATGATCGAGGCCATCCCGGCCCGGACCATACTCTCCCGCGCCGATCCGTTCGACCGCGACGGCGATGGCATTTCCGGCCGGCCCAATACGGTGCAGGCCGCCGAGTTCGTTCCCGGATCCGACGTCGGCGGCGGTCCCGGGCCTCAGCTGGGACGCTTTTCACGCAAGGCGCAGGTCTCTTCCCTGCTCCAGCAGGTCGCCGAGGCCTACCACCAGGATATCGGCATTACCAGTGACTTCATTCCCGTGGAAAACCCTCATCCCCAGGCCGGAGGGATCGCCATCGGAGACCGGGTGGCCGATCCGGAAATCCCTGCAGCCACCGTGCTGGAGACGGTCACGTACGTGCGTCAGCTCAGGCCGCCGGAGCGTGGCGAGATCACCCCCGAAGTCGAGCGTGGAGACAGGCTATTCTCCGAGATCGGCTGCGCCTCCTGCCATGTCCCTACGATGAGAACCGGCGCCAGTTCGATTCCGCAGCTTAGCCACATCGAGGTCCACCTTTTTTCCGATCTGCTGCTGCACGACATGGGGCCCGATCTGGCGGACTTCCGCCCGGATGGGGACGCTTCCGGCACGGAGTGGCGCACGGCGCCGCTATGGGGGTTGCGCCTGGTCGAGGAATTCCTCAACGGCGAGGCTTTCTACCTGCACGACGGCCGCACCTCGGATCTCGGCGAGGCCATTCTCTTGCACGGCGGCGAGGCCACGGCCGCCCGCAACCGGTTCGCGGGCCTGAGCGATGAGGACCGTGAAGCCCTGCTGGCCTTTCTCAGGTCGTTGTAACCCATGGGCAAGAAAAGACGAACGAGCATGCCCCGGCGGCGTTTTCTGATCCAGATGGCATTGGGAACCGGTTTCGTGGCTTCCGGGCTTTCTGCCTGTACCACGGCCGCCAACTTCCGGACGAGGCTCGCGGAGGGCCGCGTCGTGCTGCCCCGCGCGGCGTTGGATGAAAAGCTACGGGCCGATGACGTCGTCCTCGTAACGGCGGAGGGACTGCCCGAGTCGATTATCCTCATCCGCCTGGAAGAAGACGCCTACCGCGCGCTGGGTTCGCGCTGCACGCACCTGGGCTGCGAGGTCCGGCCCGGAAAGCATGCCTTAAGCTGTCCCTGCCACGGATCGGTGTTCGACCTGGAGGGGAAGGCCATTCGGGGGCCGGCGCAAAGTCCGTTGTCCAGATACGCGGTGGAAGTTGAGGAGACCGACCTTGTGATCCTGGTGACCGGAAAGGAGTAACGTATGTCAGGCACGGTCCGGAAGGCTGCCGTGAGCCTGGTCCTTTGCCTGGGAGCGGTCAGCGGGCTCGTCTCGGAGGCCGGCGCGCAGGACGCGTCTGATGCCCGGCCCGTCAAAGCGCAGGACGCGTCCAATGACCGTCCCCTGGTCAAAGGAGGGTTTGAAGACAGACCCTTCATCACCCGGGCGGGCAACACCCGCATTGGCGGCTATGCCGAAGTACACTTCCGCTATGCGCGCGTGGAGGGGATCACCGAGGAGCTGACCTTCGATCCCAAGCGATTCAACCTCTTTACCCATACCGTCGTATCGGACCGCGTGCGCGTGGCCTCGGAACTGGAGTTCGAGGAAGGGGGCGAAGAACTCAAGATCGAAATGGCCTTTATCGATTTCGAGATCCACCCCGCCCTTACTTTTCGAGGCGGGATCATCCTTTCGCCACTCGGCCGTTTCAATCTCTCTCACGACAGTCCGGTCAACGATCTCACCGACCGCCCACTGGTCAGCACCGAGATCATCCCGACCGCCTTGTCGGAAGCGGGCATGGGTTTTTACGGCGCTTTCTACCCCACGCCCTCCTCGCGTATCAGTTACGAATTCTACGGGGTCAACGGGTTCTCGGACGGCGTAATCCTGAGCGATCCGGCCGGCACGCGCATAGCGGCGGGGAAGGGAAACTTCGAGGACAACAACCGGCATCCCTCCTGGGTGGGTCGCCTGGCCATCAGCCCGCAGCCGGCCTGGGAGCTGGGCGGATCGTTTCACACGGGCCCCTACAGTGTTTGGAAGGCCGACGGCCTGACCATAGGCGAAAAGCGCGGCCTGACCATCCTGGCTTTGGACTGGAACGTGCTCTGGAAGTCGTTCGAGTTGCTCGGCGAGTATGCCCGGGCCGCTATCGACGTGCCCCGGGAAAGCGCCGTTTTCCAGGCAAACCAGCAGGGCTTCTATGGGCAGGTCAATGCCCACTTTGGCCGGAGTTGGTTGACCGCGTTGCCGAAATCGGTGTTTACCGGGGTGGTGCGCGTGGGCGCCGTGGACTTCGATTCCGACGCGACGGGCGACAGCCATCGCCGCCTCACGTTGGGTCTCAACTTCAGGCCGCATGAAGACACGGTCTTTAAACTCGACTACCGGCGCGATTGGGAACGGGACGTCTTCAACAACGAAGCAAGAGGGGCCGCCTTTCTTTTCAGCGTGGCGACTTATTTCTAAACAAGCAATTCCGGATTAACAGTTTCGGGCCAAGTGTCTTCGACCTTGAGACCTTGAGACCTTGACCTCGGCCCCCGTTCAACTTACCTCCGGTGTCTGACCGGCCGTAGGCGTCGGCTCGAGGTGTTTCTCAAACAAAACGGGTAGATCATCGCACGACCCGCCGCCCGGAGCATAGTGACCATCCGCAAACGCAGACTCCCCATAGGTATCCAGAACTTCCGCGAAATCCGGGAAGACGACTGCTATTACGTCGACAAGACCTCCTGCATCCGCAAGCTGCTTGATGAAGGCAAGCACTACTTCCTTTCGCGGCCGCGCCGCTTTGGCAAGAGCCTGTTCCTCGACACCTGCAAGGAGTTGTTCGCGGGCAACGAGCCGCTGTTCAAGGGACTGGATATCCATCCATACTGGGATTGGTCGGTTCGTTCCCCCGTCCTTTGCCTGAGCTTCGGCAGCGGCAACTTCAAGCGACCCGACGACCTGCGCGCAGAGGTGATGGACAGGTTGGAGGCTTTGGGAGAAGCAGCCGGCGTGCCCGCGCGCTACAACACCGCGTCAGCCCGTTTCCAGCATTTGATCAGGACCCTGCGCGAACGTACGGACCACCACGTCGCGGTGCTGATCGACGAGTACGACAAGCCGATCCTCGACGCCCTCGAGGAACCGGAAGTCGCGCGCGCCAACCGGGATTTCCTGCGCGGCTTCTACGCCGTCGCCAAAGACAGTGACGCCGACATTCGCTTCAGCTTCATCACGGGGGTCAGCAAATTCTCCCGGGTCAGCCTGTTCTCCGGCCTCAACAACCTGATCGATATCACGCTGGACCCGCGGTATTCGTCTATTTGCGGCTACACCGATGAAGATCTGGATTCCGTGTTCGAACCGGAACTTCCCTTCCCGGTCTGGACCGGGAGGAGATCCGCGCCTGGTACAACGGCTACAACTGGCTCGGCGACCGGAACATCTACAATCCCTTCGACATCCTGCTGCTGTTTCGCCGCCGCGAGTTCGGCGCCTGGTGGTTCGAAACCGGCACGCCGGCGTTCTTGCTTGAAACACTGTTCAAACGCAGGGTGAGTTCTCTGGCCCTGGGCGACATGCTGGGCAGCGACGAGTTGTTGTCGGCCTTCGACGTCGATCATATGGCCACCGAGGCGCTGTTGTTCCAGACCGGCTATCTGACGATTCGTCGCACCGAGCGGCGCGGCGGCCAAATGTACTACCGGCCGAGTTATCCGAACCGGGAGGTGCGGCAAAGTCTGAACGAGAGCCTGCTGAATCGCATGACCGGGGATGGCTCGCGGCGGGCAGCGCACAGCGCCCGGCTTTATGACCTGTTGCTGGTCAACGATTTCGCCGGTCTCGAGACGCTGTTCCACGCCTTCTTCGCCAGCATTCCCAAAGAGTGGTATGCCAACAACGATATCGCCCGCTACGAAGGCTACTATGCCAGCGTGTTCTACTCATATTTCGCGGGCCTGGGGATGGCCGTCGTCGTCGAAGACCGCAGCAGCCACGGCCGCCTGGACATGGCGGTCCGCTTCAACGGCCAGGTCTACCTCTTCGAATTCAAAGTGGTGGAGATGACGGCCGAAGGCGCGGCCATGGATCAGTTGAAGGCGCGGCGGTACGCAGACAAATACCGTGCCAGTGGCCAACCGATCTATCTGATTGCGGTGGAGTTCAGCAGGGACGCGCGCAATCTGGCGGCCTTCGAAGTGGAACGGGCGTGAGAAAGGGCCGTTGCGGATCCGACTCTTCCGGGCCATACGTTATCGCCCCGCCAACGACTTCTCCCTCGAACTTGATCTCGGCGACGGTCTCAGCCAGCGTGACCGGCTTCCCGTCCACTCGATGTAATTACCACATTTTAGCTGAAGCGAGCAGCAACGGATGTCCAATGGATTACGTATGCCAGAGGATTATTCAGTTGATTCGCCTAAAACTCCTCGGATGGGTCTCGAAACCGCCGGACTTATCTGTTGTACGGACGGCAAACTCTTGCAGAAAATCCAATCCTCTGTTTCGTACCCAGCATTCATCCCGAATCCTTGACACCACGATCGTTTACTTCTTACTTTCTGTTCTTTCTCAAGTGAACGAGTGAGTCATTCGCCAATTTCATTTATATTGGCACAGGATTCCTGATCGAACTCTTGCAGGAGCTATTGTATGGGCTTGGATAACGTGGTAGAGTAGCCTTCAGGGACTAGGAAGAAGCCCGCCGGGCCTATTCCCGCGGTGGCGGAACTTAGGCGGATGATTATGGGCGAATCACCCGGTTGTCGGGACTTGACGCCATATGAAATTGAATTGCTGCGAAGTTCCGTACTGTAGCTTCCCCAAGTCCTGAGTGAGGATTTAAGGAAAGTAGTATATAGTGTGGTCTTACCTTTACAGGCAGACAACAGCATTATAACCAAGGGAAATGTGCTAGGGGGAATGAGCTATGATGATTGATCTACAGACCTTGAGGGACGCGGTAGGCGGTACGGCCGCCGCATTTCGGTGTGTGACGGACTATCAACCCGTAGGTGGAGCTGGCGACAAGGTATTTCCTCCGACCTACGAAGGCGGAAAGTATGCTACCGAGGAACGTATTGATCCGGCTACCGGTGAGGTACGGCATTGCGTTCTATTGGATTCGGTGCAGTCTCAGGCCAACCGGATGGAGTTGGCACTGCTGAAGTCACATCGCGCCGGAACAGTCCAACTCCCTTTGCTCGTGACACGCTTCGATCAGGAAGAATTGCTCAAAAAGTTTACAGTGACCAGCCTTGAGGCACCGCATCGCGTCGCGGATGCGCTGTTCCGGGACAGTCTACTGAACGGTACAATTTTCCGTCAATCAGAGCAGGGTCGAATACTCGACACTGCCGAGGTACGCAATGCTACTGGTTTATTTGGTCTGTGTCCGACCGCACTGATATTCGGGCTGTGGGACTCGACCGGACCTCGTGGAGGACTTGGATGCAAGTTCCAACGGGCGATGGTGTCGGAAATTGTGGGATATGACGCGGCGATAGGGAATAGAACGTCTAGTCGAATTGATCCTGCGGAGATCGTGCTCGGGGCTGGGCCACTGTACGAGCGCAAGTCTGAAACCGACGACACACCGCATTGGACCTTGGATGAAAGCGCCGGAACGAAAAAACTAAAAAAAACTGGAAGGCCGTCCGAAGCTGTTCACGGGAACATTACACCAACCGTTAGTGAAGGCGGATTTACCATATCGGGAGCCCGACAAACGACAACCTTGTCTCTGACTGTCCTGCGCCGTCTACACTTCCCGATCGATGGTGCTGCGGACTCTGACAACGACACTGATCTGGCCGCACGCACCGTGCTAGCCGCGCTAGGGCTGGCCGCAGGAAGCCTTGCGCGAGTCGATACGGACCTTCGTTCTCGCTGCCAGTTATTCGCAGAGCGAGAGCCAACATGGGAACTGCTTGATCGCCCCGGAGATTCGCCACGAGAATTCGAACTTGGTCCTGAAGACGCGCTGAAACTGTTGACGGAAGGGATAGCCTCAGCCAAGAATGCGGGCCTACCGTGGGAGGGTGAGATTGAGTTGGTCCCATCACCTGACTTGGTTGAGTTGGTCCGGCGCAGCCAAGAATTGGCCAGCACCTCGGGAGTGGAGGAAAATTGATGTTCGCTCTTGGCATCCACTATTTGAATGGATGGTCAATGGCAGCAGCGGATGGATCGAGAAAGGAGCGAGCCGAGTGGCCTCCACATCCCGATCGTGCGTTCATGGCGCTGGCGGCAGCTTGGTTCGAGACCGGTGAAGACTCCGCTGAGGGAGAAGCCTTGCGGTGGCTCGAAACACTGCCTCCCCCCGCGATTGCCGCGTCGGATGCGAACAGCCGCGCTACTGTGGTTAGTTTTGTGCCAGTCAACGACACGAATCTTGCTGGCAAGATGCCCACCAGTGGGGATTTGAACAAACTAAAGGATGCCGGCTTGGATCTGCTTCCGGAGTATCGATCGCGTCAACCCCGTGGTTTTCCGGTGACCATCCCCCACGATCCGACGGTGTACCTGATCTGGCCAGAAGTCGAGTCAGGAGTCCACGGTGCCGCCTTGAAACGGCTGGCCACCAAGGTCACACATGTAGGGCATTCGGCCTCCTTCGTGCAGATGTGGCCGGAAGCCGAACCGCCCCCGGCCGCGTGGATTCCAGCGGCGGGCGTCGCCCTTCAGCGACTCCGCGTACCGAGCCCGGGGCGTTTGCAGACGCTTGCGGCGCGCTTGAACCGCAACGCTTGGACCGCCTACCACGATCTTCACGGCGAGATCGAACACGCAGAAGCGGACCTAAAGAAGATGAAGCAACCGCCAAGGGTGCCGTGGGAGGCATTCCCGGACGCGGTCTTGCTCGCGGGGGAATCCCGGACCAAACAACATCCCGACTATACCGGCGCGAAGGCAGACGGTGACGCTGAGGCTGCGGCTAATCTGGTCGGAAGCCTAGTTGATGAAGCGGGAATCGTGGAGGTCCGATCACTGATCGCCGCGGGCGCCGATAGCTGCGATCCCATACTGGTCAGCGCACATGCTTGGGAAGGCCAGGGGCTCAACGCTATACCGATTATTTTGGCGCAACGGCTGAGCAAGCGGCTTGAGATCCCGTTCGAGACCAGCATCGTGCAGACCAATATGGTCAGCCACACGGGCGCTGACGGCTATGGTCGACTCGCCCGGCAGGCCGCATTCGCAGGCGAGGTTCGAAGTGAACGCGAATACGTAATGGTGGACGATTTCATCGGCCAGGGCGGCACACTGGCGAATCTACGTGGGTGGATCGAGAAACAGGGCGGCAAGGTCGTCGGGGCCGTTGCGCTGACCGGCAAACCCTACTCTGCCAGACTGAACCCTTCAAAGGAGCAATTGTATGAACTCCGAGAAAAGCACGGATCAGATTTCGAGAAGTGGTGGAAGGAGCACTTCGGCCACGCCTTCGATTGCCTTACTCAATCGGAGGCTCGGTACCTCCTCCGCTCCCCGGATGTTGACACCATCCGAAATCGAGTTGCTGCGGCAAAGCAAGAAGGAGTTGGCCCAGGTTGCACAAGAAGTCCAAGCGAGCAGAGACGATATATCAAGGACCTGAAGGTGCGTTTGGAGGACCGTTTTCCCGAGGGGGAACCCGTGACGCTGCGTCCACTGCCGGGACGCTGGCAGGGGTACGACAGACCTCCGAATGACGAGGCCCTCGAAGCACCAGGCCCGGTTTTCGATCCCGGACTCATTGTCCTCGGTATCAAGGGTAGGCGTGTCCCTCTTCCGGCTACATTGAAGTTCACGGCAGCACTGCGTGGCTTGCTGATGAAAGAGTGTCCCGATCAACCGCCACCCGAGTGGTTCAGCGGACATCGACTGGACGGGACACCCACCTCCGAACCGCATCTGGCCTTGACGCCGCTCCCCTTCGTCGGCTCGGAACATGCGGATGGCCGTATAATGGGTCTGGCCTTGGTGTTGCCGACGGGATTGGATCAGCGAGAGGCCGGGCATTGCCTCGAACGATTCCTGTACGATTTTGCTACAGGGCTGCCGCGCGAACACCGTTTGTTCGATGGCCAATGGTTCGATTGCGCTATTGAGATGGAAACCCGAGAACGCCCGTCGATCAACCTCGACCCGGATTCTTGGACGCGGCCATCGCGCATCTGGACAAGCGTGACCCCAGTGGTCCTGAACAAACATTTCGACGGCAAGGACCGATGGGAGCGGGCGGCCGAAAGCGTGAAGGACATGTGCGGACATATCGGTCTGCCGCGTCCCCGCGATGTTCTGATGCACCCGGTCTCGCTGGTCGAGAGCGCGCCTCCTGCAAGGGAGTATCCCCAATTGACGCGCAAGAAGGATGGCGGGCGGCGGAGTCACAATCACGCGGTGATCATCTTCGACGAGCCGGTGCGCGGTCCTGTCCTCCTCGGGGCAGGCCGCTTCCGGGGATACGGCTTGTGTCGTCCAATGGGTGAGCGAGGGTAAGCTTGGCTACGCTGAACGTTACAGATTTTTCCGAGTTTTTCAACAAGCTGTGGGGCCATCCGCCCTTCGCTTGGCAACAGGAATTGGCGGACAGAGTACTCAAGCGTGGAGAGAACCCTTGGCCAGAGGCCATCGCCTTACCAACGGCCTCCGGCAAGACCGCGTGCTTGGATATCGCGGTCTTCGCGCTGGCCATCCAGGCCAGTCGGTTGGAGCGAAACCAGACCGTCACAGCACCGCGCCGCGTCTTCTTTGTGGTGGACCGCCGCGTGATCGTGGATGAGGCGTACGAACGCGCTCGCCGATTGGCCGAGAAGCTGGAGAAAGCTGAGGAAGGGGTTCTGAAAACGGTCGCGGACAATCTCCGGCAGATCGCAAGTGGCGAGATGGCTCAATCCGATGACGTCCAGCCGTTGTCCGTCCATATCTTGCGCGGCGGCATCTACCGGTCGGAAGCTTGGGCGCGCAATCCGTTGCAACCGACGGTGGTGGCTTCGACTGTCGATCAGATCGGCTCCCGCCTGCTATTTCGCGCCTATGGACGTGGGTACATCGCTTGGCCGATCTACGCGGGATTGGTCGCCAACGATAGCCTGATCTTGCTTGATGAGGCGCACTGCGCACGGCCGTTCCTGCAGACCCTGCAAGCGGTGCGGCGCTACCGCGCGTGGGCGCAGGCTCCGCTCGGGCTTCCCTTCCACCCCGTGGTGATGTCGGCCACGCCGCCACCTGGGATAGAGGATGTTTTCAAGGATCGCTCCGGCGAGAGCCGCGATGCCTCGCATCCCTTGGGCCGACGACATCTAGCTCACAAGCCCGCCATGCTAAAATCCGTTGAAGGAGCCAAGGGAAAGAAGGCCATCGGTGCCTTGGCAAGGGCTTTGGTCGAGGCGGCATCGGGCTTGGTCGATGAAGAACACCGCGCTGTGGTGGTGTTCGTCAACCGTGTCGCCACGGCCCGGGAAACTCACCGGTTGCTGGCCGACCAATACGGAAACGGCGCGGTCCTGCTCACTGGTCGCATGCGTCCGGTCGACAAAGACGCCATCGTTCAGCAACGCCTGAACCTCTTGCGATCCGGTCTCGCCAGCGGGCGCTCTATGGCCGACCCGATGATCGTGGTCACCACCCAGACCCTGGAAGTAGGGGCTGACTTGGACTTCGATGGCCTTGTGACTGAGTGCGCGAGTCTCGACGCCCTGCGCCAGCGCTTTGGCCGGCTGAACCGCACGGGACGCCAAGTCGATGCGCGGGCAGTGATTCTCGTACGCGGCGACCAGTCCGATCCGGAGAAGAAGCAGGACGACCCTGTCTACGGAGAGGCCCTGACTGATACTTGGATGTGGCTCAGCGGATTTAAGGACGAAAACAGCGAGGTCGATTTCGGGATCGCCCACATCGAGGACAAGCTGCCGCAAGGCGAATCTCTTTCCATGCTCAACGCCCCCTCCGTCGATGCCCCGGTGATGCTTCCTTCCCACGTCGACTGCTGGTCGCAGACAGCGCCGGAACCGCGACCCTCGCCTGACGTATCCGTCTTTCTTCACGGGCCTCGCGAGAACTTGGCGGACGTGCAGGTCTGCTGGCGCGCCGACCTGGATCTGATCGAAGAAGGGCGAGAGCATGCGATCGAGTTGTTGTCCTTGTGTCCACCGAGCAGCAACGAAATGCTTCCGGTCCCTATCGGCGTGTTCAGGCGCTGGCTCGGTGGAGAGACTTTTGAGGATCTTAGTGGGGACGTGGAGGGCAGTGGAACCGGCATGGATGAAGAAGTCGTTTCTCGTAGCTGTTGCGAGGTGGTGAGGTGGAAAGGGGCCGAAACGGAAGCAGGAGACATCACGACAGACTCTACGGAGATTCGTCCCGGCGACGTCATCGTGATTCCGACCAACCATCCTCTCCCAACCCATCTGCTTGGCGACATACCGCCAGAAGCCGACCGGGATGTTGGAGATCGCTCCTATCGGCTCGCCCGGGCTAGACCTATTTTGCGTCTCCACCCGAAGTTGGTGGATGCTTGGCCGGGTTCGGATACGGCCAAGGACGTTGCTCGTGAGTTATTGAAGGATCTGAACCGAAGATTCGAGGACGATCCGGTGGAGGTTACCGATACCCTGCGCGACCTTCTGAAAGAGCTTGCGCATTCGCCCGAATCGTCCTGGCTGTCGAAAACTGCGAACGAACTTTACAGGGAATACTCCGGGTCCAGACTAGACCACGCCTATCGTATTGTCGGAAGCAAGAGTATCGTCTTGGCGGGACGCTGTCGAATACCTGATCTCGCCCACGAGAGCGACACCTTCAGCGACGATGATGATGGGACCGCATCCGGTACTTCGCATCGCAACGGGATTCCGGTCAGATTGCGGGACCATCTCTCCGGAGTCGAAGAGTTTGCCCGTTGCCATGCCTCCGCTTTCGGACTGCCCGATGACCTGGTGGAAGCCATCGCTACGGCTGGCCATTTGCACGATCTGGGCAAGGCTGATCCTCGCTTTCAGTCTTGGCTGCAGGGCGGCTCTCGCTGGCTGGGCGGAGAACTCCTTGCCAAGTCCCCTCGCCTGCCGAAGTCGTCCGCTGTTCGCGCCCGCGCCCGTAGGGACGCTGGATACCCCCGCGGGGGCCGCCATGAGTTGCTGTCCGTCCGCCTGGCGGAGAGCGCCCCTGCCATACTGCCCGTTAGAGAGGACCTGCGTGATCTGACGCTCCACCTGATTTCCAGCCATCACGGCCGCTGTCGACCGTTTGCGCCGGTGGTACTCGACGAGCAGTGCCCGACGGTCGATTTTGAGGGGCTCGAACATCGTGCGCGATGGTCCGGTCCTACCAAGCTCGAGCGCCTGGATTCCGGCGTCGCCGACCGCTACTGGCGGTTGGTCAAGCGCTATGGGTGGTGGGGACTGGCTTGGTTGGAAGCTTTGCTTCGGCTTGCCGACTGGAGACAGAGCAATCTGGAGGAGACCAATGACGGTAAATGACTCGAATCCGGGTCTCCTGCTGAACGGACTCGATGGCAGCAACCCGCTCGGATTTCTCGCAGCTATTGGCACAGCGGTTGTCCTGAAAGATGTATCGGAGGTATGCCTTGGTTGGAAGCAAGTAGAGGGCAGTTGGAAGCCATCTTTGGGAGGTTGCGACGATGATGAACAGGGATTTTCTCAAAAACTCTTAGAAACGTTGCAAAATGCTTCAATGGCTGCTTTTGATATCGATAGTAGGATGCCCTTTGACGCCGGGTTATTTTCGCAAAAACTACGTGATGCTCAGTCCCTTTCGTCCATTGCTGACCGTCGAGATGCCGATTTCCTCTCTGGCTTCGGAACAGAAATGTATCCTGATGAAAAGAGTGGGCAATTCCAAGATTCAAGTTTCAGGATGGTACGCAGTGGAGACAGTGCGGGACAAGGTCTACCGTTCTATGCGAAGGAAATACAGAAAACAGTCTGTATAGATCACATTCAACGCGCTTTGTTTCAAACTTGGGATTACCAAGACAAAGGGTATAGCATGCGTTGGGACCCAATTGAAGATCAGCGGTATGCCCTGCGATGGCGCGATCCGAGCAAATTACGACAAGGCACTATGCTAGCGGCTAATTGCTTGGCGGTTCAAGCGCTACAGTGGTTTCCTACCTTATTGATCGGGAATCGAGCACGAACGACAGGATTTCATCGTTTTGGTGGGCGCGATACCTATTTTGTTTGGCCAATCTGGACACCACATGTGGGCTTGGAAACCGTACGCTCGCTGCTGGCGTTGAACGATATCTGTAAAGAGCCCGTGCCTCGACCATCCCTTCTCAAGCGAGGGATAGAAGAGGTCTATCGCAGTCAGCGAATCCAGCAAAACCAGTACTACAGTAATTTTACCGTTGCTGTTCCAGCGTGAAAACGAACTATGACCACAAGTAGCAGCCGTTCGGTGGCATGTAGATGGAGTGCGCAATCTGGACCACACTTAGTGAGCAGACAGAGCATGACTTTCAAGGATTGACAAGCCAGCATTTCATGGCCGCCGCACATCCCATAGTTTCTGATACTTCAACGACCACCACATGCCTAACAACTCGCAACTCACCCTTCCGTTGCCTCCACCACCGGTCGATGAGAACACGCCATTGGTTCCGGCGCGCATGGTCAACGAATGGGTCTATTGTCCGCGACTGGCCTACCTGGAATGGGTTGAAGGCGAGTGGGCGGAGACGGGAGACACCGCCGAGGGGCGGCGTACTCACGTCAGAGTCGATGAAGGGGGCGGCCGCCTGCCCGCGCCAGAAGATCTGGATGATGAAATGGCCCGCGCCCGGTCCGTTACGCTATCGTCGGAACGTCTCGGTGTAATCGCCAAGATAGACGTCGTGGAAGCCGACGGAGGAACCGTCACGCCTGTCGATTTCAAGAAGGGCAAGCGGCCTCACGTCGCCGCGGGCGCCTACGAGCCCGAACGCGTCCAGATCTGCACGCAGGCCATGATCCTGGAGGACAATGGGTACAAAGTCGAGCGGGGCATGCTCTGGTACGCCGGATCGCGTGAGCGAGTCCCGGTAGTGCTCGATGATGAACTCCGGGCCTTGACACTGGCGGCAGTCAGGAATCTGCGCTCGGCGGCGGCGAGTGGCCGTCGGCCGCCGCCGCTGGAAAACAGCCCGAAGTGCCCGCGCTGCGCCCTGGCCGGGATCTGTCTGCCCGACGAAACCAACCTGTTCCGCAAGGGAACCGCACCGCGCCCGCTGAACCCATCGGACGATCCGGCTCTGCCGCTCTACGTGCAGGAACCGGGGGCCAGGCTGCGTAAGAGCGGCGAACGTCTGGTGGTGGAAACCAAACAAAATTCCGTGGAATTGCCCATGCTCGATGTTTCCCAGGTCGCTCTGTTCGGCCCGGTCTCGGTAACTACACCGGCCCTGCACGCGCTGATGAACGCGGAGATACCGGTATCGTGGTTTTCGACGGGAGGATGGTTCCTCGGCCATACGATAGGAACGGGACATGGAAATGTGGCCGTTCGCGAAGCGCAGTACCGCATCGCTTTCGATAGAGGCGCCCGCCTTGCCTTCGCGCGAGACCTGGTGGCGGCAAAGGCGCGTAACGCGCGTACGATGTTGCGCCGCAACTGGCGTGTCGACAAGGACGCTGAAGTCAGGGACGAAGCACTTGTCCGTCTCAGGGGGGTTGTGCGTCGCATCGCCCGCGCCACGGACGAAAGCCAATTGCTGGGTCTGGAAGGCGAAGCCGCCGCGGTGTATTTCGACGGCTTTGAACACATGCTCGCCAGGGATCTGGACGACGGCGTGACCGCCTTCTCCTTCGCCAAGCGCAATCGGCGGCCTCCCACCGATCCCGTGAACGCGCTCCTGTCGCTGGCCTACGCCTTGTTGACGCGGGTATTCACTACGACGATCTCGGCGACGGGACTCGATCCCTACATGGGCCTCTACCACCGCACACGTCACGGCCGGCCGGCGCTGTCCCTCGATCTGATGGAACCGTTCAGACCCATCGTTTCGGATTCCTGCGTCATCCAGGCGGTCAACAACGGCGAAGTCAAACTTTCCGACTTTGTGTTCAACGGGGGCGCTTGCTCACTGAAACCCGCCGGTCGCAAGTCCTTCATCGCCGCGTTCGAGCGGCGCATGGAGCAGGAGACCACGCATCCGCTTTTCGGCTATCGCGTTTCCATGCGGCGACTCATCGAGGTGCAGGTCCGATTGCTCGCCCGGCATTTTCAGGGAGAGATCGTCTCTTATCCCCATTATCTTCCCCGGTAGTGATTATGGCCAACGAACGTCTCTACATCGTCGCCTACGACATCTCCGAGCCAAAGCGATGGCGGCGCGTATACAAACTGATGAAAGGCTATGGGCACTGGCTGCAGTTGTCGATCTTCCAGTGCAGGCTCACGGCCCGGCGACGGGCGGAAATGAGTGCGCGTCTGGAGGAATCAATCGAACGGACGGAGGATCACGTGCTGATCGTGGACATGGGTTCCGCCGACGCGGTCGATCCCCTGGTGGAAAGTCTGGGAAAGGCCTATGAAGCGCCAACTCGAAAGGCCACGGTCGTATAGCGGGACCATTGCCGGGTCCTTCGCGAACGCTCATGTGGAAGCGAAAGGCCGGGCAGCGCTCGAGTCGTGGTATTTGTATGTCCTGCAATGAGTTACGAGATATTATAACTGGTTTTGGGAGGACGTTTTGGATGTCCGTGAAGTTTTAGCAGCAGCGCTCGCAAAAGGCCTGACAAGCCTAAGTCTACCAAAGATTTACTAAGAGACTGTTTCCGGGGCTGCGCAGCCCCGGCCTCATTGAAGCATCGCACTGTGGACCAGGGCGTCGACGACACGGCATGGTTTCCGGGGCTGCGCAGCCCCGGCCTCATTGAAGCGCCAGGGAGTCGCGGGTGAATCCCCAGTCGGTGTAGCGTTTCCGGGGCTGCGCAGCCCCGGCCTCATTGAAGCCATATCCGTCTCTGCCCCTCCGGGATGTGTAACGGCGTTTCCGGGGCTGCGCAGCCCCGGCCTCATTGAAGCTAGTAGGCCACGCCCTGCAATTGCCAGTGCCCTAACGAGTTTCCGGGGCTGCGCAGCCCCGGCCTCATTGAAGCGTCTCAACCAAATGGCGGGACATACTCGCGAGATCGGGAGGTTTCCGGGGCTGCGCAGCCCCGGCCTCATTGAAGCATGTACTCGTCCTCGGTAGGTACTCGGAAGTATCGATGTTTCCGGGGCTGCGCAGCCCCGGCCTCATTGAAGCTGGGTGTTGCCGTATATGTGCCTGTCGTTGACAAAAAGTTTCCGGGGCTGCGCAGCCCCGGCCTCATTGAAGCGAGCCAGTATACCAAGAAGACTGAAACCCATAGAGGGGTTTCCGGGGCTGCGCAGCCCCGGCCTCATTGAAGCCTCCTCCCGTCACGTAGTACCGATCGAGGGTCTGTAAGTTTCCGGGGCTGCGCAGCCCCGGCCTCATTGAAGCCATCCTGATACGCAGCTGTGTTTCGCCGTCAATCGGCAGTTTCCGGGGCTGCGCAGCCCCGGCCTCATTGAAGCACGATGACCTCCCAGGCCGCTTCCTTTTCGTCCTCGGTGTTTCCGGGGCTGCGCAGCCCCGGCCTCATTGAAGCGATGTAATCCAGGTAGATGTCTATGGCCCTTGCGAGGTGTTTCCGGGGCTGCGCAGCCCCGGCCTCATTGAAGCCCCCCCTGTCACGTAGTACCGATCGAGGGTCTGTAACGTTTCCGGGGCTGCGCAGCCCCGGCCTCATTGAAGCCCGGAGATGGTACGGACAAGGCGTACAGTGTATACCGGTTTCCGGGGCTGCGCAGCCCCGGCCTCATTGAAGCCCCAACGATGCCGGCGCACTCGCGCGAGAGCCCGCGAAAAGTTTCCGGGGCTGCGCAGCCCCGGCCTCATTGAAGCTCCCTGCGCGACGACAGCTTGATTTTCCAGTGAAAAAAAGTTTCCGGGGCTGCGCAGCCCCGGCCTCATTGAAGCCTATTCAAAGCCGGCATATACGAGCAACGCGGGGCAGTTTCCGGGGCTGCGCAGCCCCGGCCTCATTGAAGCGCCAGCAGCCAGGTCGAACGCCACCTCGTACTGCGTGGTTTCCGGGGCTGCGCAGCCCCGGCCTCATTGAAGCGTCTACATCGACGACGAACACAAGGTGGAGCTGGTCAGTTTCCGGGGCTGCGCAGCCCCGGCCTCATTGAAGCGTCTCAGACATGATTCGTCCTTTCTGATGACGGGGCCGTTTCCGGGGCTGCGCAGCCCCGGCCTCATTGAAGCTTGTATTCCCGATTCGAGTTGAAGGGCGGATCCAAGGTTTCCGGGGCTGCGCAGCCCCGGCCTCATTGAAGCACGGTGAACTCCGTTCTGTCTTCGTACTCTTCACGGTCGTTTCCGGGGCTGCGCAGCCCCGGCCTCATTGAAGCTTTTTTTTTCAAAGCCTGTAACCGCTCATTTCGCGGTGTTTCCGGGGCTGCGCAGCCCCGGCCTCATTGAAGCATCCATCAGATCGGCCGTCCGATCACCCCCCTCGAGTGGTTTCCGGGGCTGCGCAGCCCCGGCCTCATTGAAGCCGGAGTATAGGTGCCCCAGAAACAGAGCGTATTGATGGCGTTTCCGGGGCTGCGCAGCCCCGGCCTCATTGAAGCACCAACTTCCGCGTCATCGAAAGGGAACTGAAAACGACGTTTCCGGGGCTGCGCAGCCCCGGCCTCATTGAAGCAACTGCTGGTACTGGTTCGACATCGCCTTGAACTCGTTGTTTCCGGGGCTGCGCAGCCCCGGCCTCATTGAAGCTCCTTCAACTCGGTGATCAGCTCCTGCATCTTGTCGTGCGTTTCCGGGGCTGCGCAGCCCCGGCCTCATTGAAGCTACTGATCCATTATAGGCGCCTTGCGCGCGCGCGAAGTTTCCGGGGCTGCGCAGCCCCGGCCTCATTGAAGCCCGCCTTTTCTCACTCACAAATTTTTTCCTGATTTCGAGTTTCCGGGGCTGCGCAGCCCCGGCCTCATTGAAGCCCCCTTCCACGGTGTTGAATCGTGTGCGTTTCGACCCGTTTCCGGGGCTGCGCAGCCCCGGCCTCATTGAAGCCTGAGCCTTGAGAACGCGGTGCGTGGCGGCAGCGCTCGTTTCCGGGGCTGCGCAGCCCCGGCCTCATTGAAGCGACTGTGACGGCGTAACCCTGCCGCCTTGATCAATGCGTTTCCGGGGCTGCGCAGCCCCGGCCTCATTGAAGCCCACGCATTGTCGAGCGCGTACCGCTTCAGTCCACCCAGGTTTCCGGGGCTGCGCAGCCCCGGCCTCATTGAAGCGACTTCATCGCAGACGTGGCGATGGCCGTTCAGGACGATCGTTTCCGGGGCTGCGCAGCCCCGGCCTCATTGAAGCGAGCAAGTGGGCCGGTTTGCTATCGCAAAGAGCACCGGGTTTCCGGGGCTGCGCAGCCCCGGCCTCATTGAAGCCCGGGCATGCGCTTACCCTCCACGCTTTCATGGACACGTTTCCGGGGCTGCGCAGCCCCGGCCTCATTGAAGCAACAGTTCCTCGTTCTTGACGATGACCTCCCAGGCCGCGTTTCCGGGGCTGCGCAGCCCCGGCCTCATTGAAGCATGCACTTGTCCAAGTGCTTAAGGGCTTCGCCCAACGTCGTTTCCGGGGCTGCGCAGCCCCGGCCTCATTGAAGCCTGCTCGATGCTCTCGGTCTGATCCAGCCAGGTCGATGTGGTTTCCGGGGCTGCGCAGCCCCGGCCTCATTGAAGCCACTTTCGGGCGACGTGGTAAGGGTTCCTATATGCAGGGTTTCCGGGGCTGCGCAGCCCCGGCCTCATTGAAGCCACAAGACGCACGGTGGGCACAGGCAATCAACGAACAAATTTCCGGGGCTGCGCAGCCCCGGCCTCATTGAAGCTCAAAAGGTACAAAACCACCCGTGGATGCTGGCGGGCGCGGAACAGTGGCGGTCCGACTGCGTTTTCCTGAACAACCTCAAACCCCGGCACCGGCGCTTCTTTCACGGCTTCGTGTTCGATCCGCCGGAGTACCGCTGGGATGTAGCGCATTCAGGCGGCCTTGCGACGCGCATGCTTGCGCTACATCCGAACGCCCGGAAGCCGCTTCAGTCTTTCACTGCGTGGGTCGATCTCGAATCCGCCGGACTCCAGGGCGGTCACACCGAGCAGCGGTTCCGTCCCTTCCGGGCCATACGCTATGGTCCCGCCAACGACCACGCCCTCGAACTCGATCTCGGCGACCGTCGCTTCCAGCTTGACCGGCTTCCCGTCCGCGAGAAAGTAGTCGCGACTTCCCCTCGGTTTCAGGCCAATCGCTTCCAGGCGCTCCCTCGGCACGAGCGAGTCGAACGCCCCGGTATCAACCACGAAATTGCCGGTCCAGCTACGATGTGGCTCGACGGGGTTTCGGATCGTTACGTTGACGTATGTGGTACCCATATTCATACCTCCCGTAGGAATTTCCTTTGGTGATATAAGGTATATCGGATGATCCCCGATCCCTATCATAGAATAGAGTCGCAAATCACTTGATTTTCTATTCGACTTTCTGAAGTGTACTTGAATCGGGTGTGCGGTTTCGCGTCTGGTTACGAATGAACACCAGTAAACACCGAAACACGCACCATCCCCGGCGCGATTCGCACTGGAATCACACCATATGGAATAACGCCATGAGGATTCTTCTCATTCCGGCCGTCCTCTCGATCCTTGCCCTTCCGTCGTGCGGCAGGGAAAGCCCCACGGGACCGCTGCGGGCGGCCAGCATCAGGATTTCGCCAACCGAGGCCGGATTGGACGCAATCGGCGCGACCGTGCAGTTCGCCGCGTCGGTCCGGGACGGGAACGATCGGGTGATAGCGGACGCTGCCGTGACGTGGACCAGCGGAGACACCGAAGTGGCCAGCGTGACGGACGAGGGCCTGGTTACGGCCCGGAAGAACGGTTCCGCGGTCGTTACGGCCGTTTCAGGGCAGTTCCAAGCCAGCGCCGCCGTCACGGTATCGCAGGCGGTCGCGGGCATCGAGGTCGCGCCCGCCAGCGTGACGCTGACGGAGACGGACGGAGCGCTGCGGGTAGATGCCGCGGCGAAAGACCGGAACGGCTACCTGGTGCCGGACGCGCGATTCGTCTGGACCAGCAGCGATCCCCTCGTCGTCTCGGTGAACGCCCTGGGAGACCTCGAAGCGCGGTCGAACGGAAACGCCCGGATCACGGTGTCTTCCGGGGATGTATCGACAAACGTGGAAGTCACGGTCTCGGGTTTCGGACCGGACGCGCTGGACCGCGCCGCCCTGGTAGCGCTGTTCAACGGCACCGGCGGCCCCGGATGGACACTCGCCACGAACTGGTCGAGCGACGCCCCCCTGTCCGAGTGGAACGGATTGACGACGGACGCCGAAGGCAGGGTGATCGAATTGTTGCTCGACCGGAACGGCCTGAACGGCGCTATCCCCGTGGAACTGGTCCGGCTGGACAGGCTTCGAACCCTTTCACTCGCGGGCAATCAGTTGACGGGAAGCATACCCCCCGGAATCGGACGACTCGCCAATCTGGAGTTGCTGGAGGTTTCCTACAACCGGTTGACGGGAAGCATACCCCCCGAAATCGGACGACTCGCCAGGCTCAGGACCTTCGGCGCCAGAGGCAATAACTTCTCGCACGGGCCGTTGCCCCGATCCATGGCCCATCTAGACAACCTCGAGATACTCAGGCTTGATAGAACTTTCCTGTGCGCGCCGCTGGACGCGGTTTTCCAGGCCTGGCTCGGTGCGGTTGACGACGTTGTAGTGGACGACTGCGAGGACATGGAGCGGAGCGCGCTGATCGCGTTGTTCAACGCGGCGGACGGAGGGAACTGGGCCGGACGGGACCATTGGCTCACCGGCGCGCCCCTGAGCGCCTGGCGCGGCGTCGCGACCAATGACCTGGGCCAGGTAACGGGCCTGGACCTGGAAGACAATCATCTAATGGGAACGCTGCCGTCCCGCTTGGGCGATCTCCAGTCGCTGAGCGTATTGGACCTGTCGAACAACCCCGGGCTGACGGGACCGCTACCGGTGTCCTTCGTCGGTCTCGGCCTGACGGTCCTCAAGTTGGGCGGAACGGGGCTATGCGCGCCGCCGGACCCCGCTTATCAGGCCTGGCTGGCCACCGTCGGGGACATACGGGTCTACAACTGTCCCACCGCCGTCGCCCCTGACCGGGTGGCGTTGACCACGTTATATGGCGAAACGGGCGGCGCGTACTGGAAGGAGACCGCCAACTGGCTCAGCGAAGCGCCGCTGCGAGACTGGCACGGCGTCGAGACCGACGCCGAAGGGCGTGTGACCTCCATCGACCTGGATTACAATAACCTGAAGGGGCGGCTGCCTCCGGAACTGGCGCTGATGGATCGGCTGGAAGCGTTGCGTCTTAACGGCAACGGCCTGACGGGGCACATTCCGCCCGAACTCGCGCGCCTCGACCGACTCGCCGCGTTGGAACTCTCACTGAATCTGCTGACGGGGCACGTTCCGGCCGAACTGGGACGCCTGGCAGCTCTCGCCGTCCTCGATCTCTCCGCCAACGGGTTGACCGGAACCGTCCCACCCGAACTGGGGCGCCTCGACCGACTCGCCGTCCTCGACCTCGGGCTCAACCGGTTACACGGACCCCTTCCACCGGAACTGGGGAACCTCCGTAGTCTTGAACGACTGGAGGCCTCCTCCAACGAGTTGACGGGCCCCGTTCCCCCCGAACTGGGACGACTGGAAAACCTATCCGTCCTCAATCTCGCCAACAACGGCCTGACGGGGTCCTTTCCACCCGATTTGGGACGACTTCGAAACCTCGTCGCACTCGACTTCGATGATAACGGGCTGACGGGCCCCGTTCCGCCGGAACTGGGACGGCTGGAAAACCTCGAGGAACTGGATCTTTCCACCAATGCGTTGACGGGCTTCGTTCCAACCGAACTGGGAACACTTGCAAACCTAGAGGAACTGAACCTCTCCGCCAACGGGCTGACGGGCTCCGTTCCGCCCGAACTGGGACGACTGGCCAATCTCGTCACGCTGAGCCTGGCGTCGAATCGACTGAGCGGGCCGCTCCCGTCCGAAATGGGGGCGCTCGGAAAGCTCAGGACGCTGAGTCTCTCCCACAACGCCGGGCTGTCGGGGCCGCTGCCGCGCGCGTTCTTAGGCCTCGACCTGGCCTCACTGCTGCTGGCCGGCACGCGAATTTGCGCGACCCGGGACGTAGAGACCCAGACGTGGTTGCAGGAAATAGATGAAAGGCGCGTTTCCAACTGCGGCGACACCGTCGCGCGCGTTGCGTCGGCGTATCTCACGCAGGCGGTGCAGTCCCTCGAAAACCCGGTGCCGCTGGTTGCCGGCAAGCCCGCGCTCCTCCGCGTCTTCGTAACGAACGGCGGCATGGCCGACGCCAAACGGCCGCCGGTACGCGCTACGTTCTACCAGAACAATCTTCCGGTGTACACGGCCGAGATACCGGGCGGAGACTACAGCCTGCCGGACCGTCCTGAGGAGGGAGACCTCGCGACGTCGTCCAACGCCCATATTCCTGCCTATGTCGTTCGGCCGGGCCTGGAAATGGTGATAGAAATCGATCCCGGCAGCATACCGGATTCCGCTTCGGGCGTCGATCGCCGCCTGCCGTCTGCCGGACGGCTGGCCCTGGAGGTGACGGAGGTGCCGCCCCTCGACCTCACCCTGATCCCGTTTCTGTGGACGGCGAATCCTGACCGGACGCTCGCGGACTACGCCGCGGGCCTGTCGCCGGATGACGAACTGTTCAGGATGACCCGGGAAACGTTGCCGGTAGGCGATTTCCATCTGAACGTGCGCGACCCCGTGTGGACTTCGGTGGCCTCCGAGGCGAAGAACACCATATCGATGCTGGTCGAGGTCTTCGTGGTTCGCATCCTGGACGGCGCCCGGGGACACTACATGGGTATCCTCCCCGCCAGCGAACGCGTGGGCGTCGCCGTCATCCCCGGAAGCATCGGCGTGTCGGCGCTGGACGGATACACCATAGCCCATGAACTCGGACACAATATGAACCTGAGGCACGCGCCGTGCGGAGGCCCGGCCGGGCTGGACCCCGACTACCCCTACGTCGACGGGGCGACCGGGGCATGGGGCTACGACGTCCTGGCGGGATCGCTGGTGTCGCCGCAGAGCCACGACCTGATGAGCTACTGCCCTCCCGGTTGGATCAGCGACTTCCACTTCGTCAAGGCGCTGATCTATCGGCGGTCCCTGGAAACGCCCGTGCCAGCGGCGCGCGCCGCTTTCGAGACCCACCTGCTGCTGTGGGGCGAAGTGAACGACCTGGGGGAAACCGTCCTCCATCCTGCTTTCGCGGTCGACGCTCCGCCCGTCCTGCCGGAGACCGGCGGTCCGTATCGCCTCACCGGTGAAGACGGAACGGGGAACACGCTGTTCGCGCTGTCCTTCGGCGCCGCGGAAATCGCGGACGGGGCCGGAAGCGTTTTCGCCTTCGTGCTTCCCTTGCGTACGGACTGGCTCGATCGACTGCGCCAGATCGCGTTGTCCGGTCCGGAAGGGGTCAAGACGATGGATCGCAGCGGAGGGTCGGCCGCCGCGATCATGTTGGACCGGACGACCGGAGCGGTTCGGGGCATTCTCCGGGACTGGCCCGACCAGGTTGGTTCTCCGTCGTTCGCCCGGCGCGTGCTCCCGAACGGAGATTTCGAAGTCCTGGTCAGCCGCGGCATTCCGGATTCGAATCCCCGGTAGCGAGGGTTGCCTGCCGAAGCCACTTCGGCCGGTTCAAAAAACTGTTTTTGGAATCGTGCAATGGGGTATAAGGATTAGGTATAACCCGTAGGAGATGGACGTCGTCGTTGAAGACGCGGCGGTACGCGGACAATTACCGCGCCGGCGGCCAACCGATCTACCTGAACGGGGTGGAGTTCAGCAGAGACGCGCGCAATCTGGCGGCCTTTGGAGTGGAGCGGGCATGAGAAAAGGGTTCCCATCCGCGAGCAAGTAGTCGCGACTTCCCCTCGGTTCGAGGCCAAGCGCTTCGAGGCGTCCCCTCGGCACGAGCGAATCGTACGCGCCGGAATCGACCAGGAACCTGTTGCTCCAGCTGCGCCGCGGCTCTGCGAGATTGCGGATCGTCACGTCGACGTACGTGGTTCCCATACTCGTCTTCCTCCCTGTGAGCGTTATTGCGCCGAATATGGCCATATTTTATAATTCGGTGGTCACTTCGTTTGGTATGTCGAAAGTCATGTGCGATGATTCGATATTCCCGATGATCCCTAGGCTAATGTTAATATAGTAGTAATTCAGTTGAAATTCTATTCGGGAATTTCGCTGGGGAGTATTATGGGCCGGGATGTACAGTCCCTAACCCTTGACACCGCCTTTCTTTACGGCTTACTTTTTGTTCTTTACTCCAGTGGGGACGAATAAGTCCGTCTGACGTGTGCGATCTTAAAGGTACTTGTTCTGTAAATGACGATGCACACCTTACCGGTTTCATATCTCTGACAGGACCCACAAAGGTCAGGCGGGAAGCGGCAAGTGAAGCCGGATTGTGGTTTTGCAAGGGCGAAACTTACGAATGGGTGAAATGGGCGCACCGTCAAAGAGATCATCGAAGACAAGCGTCTTTTCCGCACTCCGGCGCTTGTTCAGTACAGAGACGACCACATGCAACAGTCACTGAAATTGTAATGGGGAGAACATCATTAATCCGAAGCGCACATGGGGCTTTGGGGTCGTGATTCTTACGGTCCTGTACGGTTGTGCGTCCCTGACCTACGATGAGTATGGCCGCATCCCCGACGATCCAACCCCAGCACCAGAATCTACGCCCGACCCAGCACCAGACACGTTGACCGAACGGTGGGAATGCTTCGACTACGTCTATTCCTCAAGGAAGTTGGGAACGTTGACAGTCGACCAGTATGGCACCAGTGGTACGGTTGATTTCAACGGAATTGTTGCAAGTACGCAATATGCAGTTCAGGGAATTGAACGCCGTTGGGATTGGGGCTGGGGTACAGACGGTCGCTCGGATTACGCCTTTGTGATCAGTGCAGATGGAACGGGTAAATACTATAATTTCCTAATGTCGAACGACGGAACGGCAAAACCGAGCGAGCTATTCAAATGCAAAAAGCGTTGACGACTTCGGAACACTTCCATCGACTCCAGACACGTGCGGCACAGCCCACTAACTGAGGTTTCGCCCGTTGTGCTGGACCGCCTGGTAGACCGATAAAGTCCAAATGTGTATAATTCCGAAATTGTTTCAATCCGCTCCCCCCACCGGAGTGAGGGGAGACATCCCCAGTACGGAATCGTGAATCATCACTCTTGGAGTTTCAATCCGCTCCCCCCACCGGAGTGAGGGGAGACTCGAGGTACGTGGGATCGACGACCTTATCCAGGTAGTGTTTCAATCCGCTCCCCCCACCGGAGTGAGGGGAGACACGTCGGTGCCGACGATCGGCGACGGGACGCCGTAATGTTTCAATCCGCTCCCCCCACCGGAGTGAGGGGAGACCGTTGAAGACTCTGACGGTATCCGGGGGCAGGGGTTTCAATCCGCTCCCCCCACCGGAGTGAGGGGAGACCAGTGCCCTGTCCCTGACCGCCTGACTTCTTACATTGTTTCAATCCGCTCCCCCCACCGGAGTGAGGGGAGACTCCAAACACGATTGGAGGTCTAAACTCGGCGATGAGTTTCAATCCGCTCCCCCCACCGGAGTGAGGGGAGACTGTGCTGTTCGGGCACAACTACTGGAACCCGGAGGTTTCAATCCGCTCCCCCCACCGGAGTGAGGGGAGACTGACGAGGACACGAGTCTCAACGTCAATCTCGTTGTTTCAATCCGCTCCCCCCACCGGAGTGAGGGGAGACGATCGACGACGCGTTGAAGGCGAACGCGGACAGCGGTTTCAATCCGCTCCCCCCACCGGAGTGAGGGGAGACGATCGACGACGCGTTGAAGGCGAACGCGGACAGCGGTTTCAATCCGCTCCCCCCACCGGAGTGAGGGGAGACAGCATTTCCGGGGACAACGCACTATATGAGACTTGTTTCAATCCGCTCCCCCCACCGGAGTGAGGGGAGACATACACAGGTACGTTTCAGTTACAGAGCACGGAGATGTTTCAATCCGCTCCCCCCACCGGAGTGAGGGGAGACTTTCCCGCCGCGCGAAACGCGCTTAATGATCATCCGTTTCAATCCGCTCCCCCCACCGGAGTGAGGGGAGACCTATCCCGATTACTCGCGCTGACTTGCTTTCAGGGTCAGTTTCAATCCGCTCCCCCCACCGGAGTGAGGGGAGACCTCATGGCCATCATCTACGATAAGGAGGAATAGGAAGTTTCAATCCGCTCCCCCCACCGGAGTGAGGGGAGACACCGATTGCGAGTACTGCGGCGTGTAGTTGGTCCGTTTCAATCCGCTCCCCCCACCGGAGTGAGGGGAGACGCGTCGCTGGACAGTGTTGCGCTCTTGACCGTGTTTCAATCCGCTCCCCCCACCGGAGTGAGGGGAGACCTTGGGGACAAGGTGCCCTACCTCGACACCTCCCAATGTTTCAATCCGCTCCCCCCACCGGAGTGAGGGGAGACCAGGCATCCAGCATGTCACGCACACCGGCTATCATGTTTCAATCCGCTCCCCCCACCGGAGTGAGGGGAGACGACAGGGGCGAGTTTCACCGCTTCCAGCAGGACTGTGTTTCAATCCGCTCCCCCCACCGGAGTGAGGGGAGACTATGGCTGTTGGTGTTCGTCGCCCTGGTCCTGTTGGTTTCAATCCGCTCCCCCCACCGGAGTGAGGGGAGACCAGAGCACGAATGCCCAACGCGGCACTATACCGCGAGTTTCAATCCGCTCCCCCCACCGGAGTGAGGGGAGACGCCATCGCGTGCGCTTCGGGCAGGACGTGGGAAAAGTTTCAATCCGCTCCCCCCACCGGAGTGAGGGGAGACCGGTCTCGACTTCGATGCTGATACGCGCGTTATATCGGTTTCAATCCGCTCCCCCCACCGGAGTGAGGGGAGACCTGGTCTCCCCCAGTTGTCTCGTTGACCTTGTTCTGGTTTCAATCCGCTCCCCCCACCGGAGTGAGGGGAGACCGGGTGCGGTGCGCCGGATTGTCCCCACGGGTCCGCTGTTTCAATCCGCTCCCCCCACCGGAGTGAGGGGAGACGCGCGCCCGTTTGCGGCGTTACGGCCCTAATGCGGTTTCAATCCGCTCCCCCCACCGGAGTGAGGGGAGACGCCGGCCGGGTCTGTGAGGTCACGCTTGTGTGTCAGTTTCAATCCGCTCCCCCCACCGGAGTGAGGGGAGACGTCCGCACGCCGTTCGAGGACGGCAGGTTGCGACAGTTTCAATCCGCTCCCCCCACCGGAGTGAGGGGAGACTGGGAAAACGGAAGGTATGTTATATCCCACCATCAGTTTCAATCCGCTCTCCCCACCGGAGTGAGGGGAGACGACAAGGTCCTCGAGCGGATCGCCGAGGCCGTCGAGTTTCAATCCGCTCCCCCCACCGGAGTGAGGGGAGACGTTTGTGCCCGCCCGGAGCCCGGACTTACCTTCAAGTTTCAATCCGCTCCCCCCACCGGAGTGAGGGGAGACACGCCCAATCCCAATCATCGCCAGACGCGCTGAGATTGTTTCAATCCGCTCCCCCCACCGGAGTGAGGGGAGACGTGATTATTGAAAAGCTTAACGATGGACTTGGCTATGTTTCAATCCGCTCCCCCCACCGGAGTGAGGGGAGACCGACTCCCCGGCGAGTTCATGCAGATCCCCCACGAGTTTCAATCCGCTCCCCCCACCGGAGTGAGGGGAGACAGCGTTGACGGAAACGGGCGCCTTGAATACACCGGTTTCAATCCGCTCCCCCCACCGGAGTGAGGGGAGACCCCTTTCCGGTTGATCATCCCTTCGAACACCACCGGGTTTCAATCCGCTCCCCCCACCGGAGTGAGGGGAGACACTGCCGGCTGCGGTTGGCCGGTTTGCTTAACGCGTTTCAATCCGCTCCCCCCACCGGAGTGAGGGGAGACTGCGATCCACCCCGTCTTCGCCCTGATTGTAATCGTTTCAATCCGCTCCCCCCACCGGAGTGAGGGGAGACGCCGGCCGGGTCTGTGAGGTCACGCTTGTGTGTCAGTTTCAATCCGCTCCCCCCACCGGAGTGAGGGGAGACGTCCGCACGCCGTTCGAGGACGGCAGGTTGCGACAGTTTCAATCCGCTCCCCCCACCGGAGTGAGGGGAGACTCATCGGAACCGGCCCTCAATCATCTCCCAATGGGTTTCAATCCGCTCCCCCCACCGGAGTGAGGGGAGACTCAGTCCAAACTTCTTGTCCAGCGCCGGCCCCAGGTTTCAATCCGCTCCCCCCACCGGAGTGAGGGGAGACGTACAAGCCGGCTTCGACGGTGAATCTGTCGGCGTCGTTTCAATCCGCTCCCCCCACCGGAGTGAGGGGAGACTTTTTCTTCAATTCGATGATGCCGTCGGCGACCAGTTTCAATCCGCTCCCCCCACCGGAGTGAGGGGAGACGTGGGACAATTTGAAGGATGAGCGGATCTTTTTCCGTGTTTCAATCCGCTCCCCCCACCGGAGTGAGGGGAGACACCCGCCCCAGCGCGTGACGTCCGCGCCGACGATCGTTTCAATCCGCTCCCCCCACCGGAGTGAGGGGAGACTTCGACTCGCTCCGCATCGAGCTGACGGACGAACGCATGTTTCAATCCGCTCCCCCCACCAGAGTGAGGGGAGACTTCGACTCGCTCCGCATCGAGCTGACGGACGAACGCATGTTTCAATCCGCTCCCCCCACCGGAGTGAGGGGAGACGCGATCGCGATGCGGACGCGACGGCCACTCGGAAGGTTTCAATCCGCTCCCCCCACCGGAGTGAGGGGAGACATTGCGCGCCTAAATCAGGAGTTACCGCTTATCGAGTTTCAATCCGCTCCCCCCACCGGAGTGAGGGGAGACGTAAGACCCCGAATCTGTTTGATGCGTTTATCGGACGGTTTCAATCCGCTCCCCCCACCGGAGTGAGGGGAGACCGGACTGTCAGGCGGTGTTGTCCCAGGAATGCGTTGTTTCAATCCGCTCCCCCCACCGGAGTGAGGGGAGACGGTGCACCGGGTGCCAGGCCCCTGGGTGATGCGGGTTTCAATCCGCTCCCCCCACCGGAGTGAGGGGAGACTCACCTGTTGCGCCCGGCGGCACCCATGCCAATGGGTTTCAATCCGCTCCCCCCACCGGAGTGAGGGGAGACATGGTCCGACCTACATCTACAAAGAGGAGAAATAGTTTCAATCCGCTCCCCCCACCGGAGTGAGGGGAGACCGGCGACTCCAGATGCTTGATAGGAAATATGTTTGTTTCAATCCGCTCCCCCCACCGGAGTGAGGGGAGACGGATACCGCACGAGTGGATCGCGTGGTTATTACCGTTTCAATCCGCTCCCCCCACCGGAGTGAGGGGAGACGTCATCCCGTGATCCATTTGGGCCGTAATCTGTAGTTTCAATCCGCTCCCCCCACCGGAGTGAGGGGAGACTTAAAAAGCTCCAATATCGAGGATGAGTGTAACACTTTGTTTCAATCCGCTCCCCCCACCGGAGTGAGGGGAGACGCGGTCACGCGCTGGCGTCGATGGAATGGGTCAACCTTGTTTCAATCCGCTCCCCCCACCGGAGTGAGGGGAGACTCCGTCCCGTCGATTGTGCCCGTCGGACTGCATTGCGTTTCAATCCGCTCCCCCCACCGGAGTGAGGGGAGACATGACTCGGATACCGACCAAGATACTTCTGGTGGAGACGTTTCAATCCGCTCCCCCCACCGGAGTGAGGGGAGACCTGGCACAGAAAAATAGCAGTGACGCATCGCGTCAGAGGTTTCAATCCGCTCCCCCCACCGGAGTGAGGGGAGACATTGCGCGCCTAAATCAGGAGTTACCGCTTATCGAGTTTCAATCCGCTCCCCCCACCGGAGTGAGGGGAGACCGTTCCGTCCGGCCTGCTTCCACCCCGCTCCGCCTAAGTTTCAATCCGCTCCCCCCACCGGAGTGAGGGGAGACAAACTCAAGTTCGTGGAGCACACCGTGCCCGTAACGTTTCAATCCGCTCCCCCCACCGGAGTGAGGGGAGACAGGTCGATCTTGCTGAAGCTTCCGTCCGTGAGTCCCATGTTTCAATCCGCTCCCCCCACCGGAGTGAGGGGAGACCTTAATGCCGACCACCTCGCCGCCTATTACGTACAGTTTCAATCCGCTCCCCCCACCGGAGTGAGGGGAGACTTCGCGCCTTCTATTGGTCTCACGGACGAGAACAGTGTTTCAATCCGCTCCCCCCACCGGAGTGAGGGGAGACATCTGCCGGTTATCCTCAGGCATCAGGTCGGCGAGGTTTCAATCCGCTCCCCCCACCGGAGTGAGGGGAGACGCCCGCTGGCCCGAGCACGTCGACGACATCGTCGCCGTTTCAATCCGCTCCCCCCACCGGAGTGAGGGGAGACTTCAGCGACGAGAATTACGCCGCCGACGCGGACAATGTTTCAATCCGCTCCCCCCACCGGAGTGAGGGGAGACTTCTCGGCCTCGACGCTCATCACCGCCTCGTGCTGGTTTCAATCCGCTCCCCCCACCGGAGTGAGGGGAGACGCCTTCCGGCCAGGGCGATACGTTCTTCAGCAACCTGTTTCAATCCGCTCCCCCCACCGGAGTGAGGGGAGACCGTTCCGTCCGGCCTGCTTCCACCCCGCTCCGCCTAAGTTTCAATCCGCTCCCCCCACCGGAGTGAGGGGAGACGATCAGACGGAGGAGCGTACACATGCCACGAAGCCGTTTCAATCCGCTCCCCCCACCGGAGTGAGGGGAGACCGCGCCACCGGACCCGGTATTGTGGACCTCGTAGTGTTTCAATCCGCTCCCCCCACCGGAGTGAGGGGAGACTGGGTTTTATACTGGCAATCGCCGCCGTAGTTGTTGTTTCAATCCGCTCCCCCCACCGGAGTGAGGGGAGACCAATTCCTTAGTGGAGGTTTCAAAGATGAGTAAGAGTTTCAATCCGCTCCCCCCACCGGAGTGAGGGGAGACCAGGACGTGTGCCTTGTCTATGGGACGCGCAATGTTTCAATCCGCTCCCCCCACCGGAGTGAGGGGAGACCTTTTCATCGAGCAGGTAATCGCGGCCTACCCTCAAAGGTTTCAATCCGCTCCCCCCACCGGAGTGAGGGGAGACGTGGAAAGTGCGCCGGCCGGCCCTGCGAAGACCTGGTTTCAATCCGCTCCCCCCACCGGAGTGAGGGGAGACCGGGTTGCCCTGTGTCGCGTGTCGCGTATGTCCCAACAGGTTTCAATCCGCTCCCCCCACCGGAGTGAGGGGAGACTCGAGATCAGCGCGAGATCGTGAACAACCTGAAATCGTTTCAATCCGCTCCCCCCACCGGAGTGAGGGGAGACCGAAAGCCCGGGCATCCGCCTCGGCACCCTCCATCGAGTTTCAATCCGCTCCCCCCACCGGAGTGCGGGGAGACATTGGCCAGTTCCGGGTTGACCGTGCGGATAATTTCGTTTCAATCCGCTCCCCCCACCGGAGTGAGGGGAGACTTCGAAGACCTGCTTTGCTCCGTCAACGTGTTCTGTTTCAATCCGCTCCCCCCACCGGAGTGAGGGGAGACCTGAAAATTCAGCCGCGCGGCGAACCTGTTCGCCGAGTTTCAATCCGCTCCCCCCACCGGAGTGAGGGGAGACCCGCCCAAAAGCGGATATGGAACGCCAAGCACAAGGTTTCAATCCGCTCCCCCCACCGGAGTGAGGGGAGACAACTGCGCAGGGCGCTGTCTACTGACACGTATGAACAGTTTCAATCCGCTCCCCCCACCGGAGTGAGGGGAGACCAGTTTCACCGCCTGGAAGGCCAGGTCGTTCACCTTGTTTCAATCCGCTCCCCCCACCGGAGTGAGGGGAGACCAACGTGGACAGCGTGGAGCATGAAGACATTGGCGTTTCAATCCGCTCCCCCCACCGGAGTGAGGGGAGACATGTCCAGCGGCGCATCTATCCCACCCGTGCAGAGTTTCAATCCGCTCCCCCCACCGGAGTGAGGGGAGACAAGTCATGGCCCTGAAGTGCCTGCGGTACCAATTGGTTTCAATCCGCTCCCCCCACCGGAGTGAGGGGAGACCCACCCGGAGAAAGCCGCCCCGGAGCCGGACGTAGTTTCAATCCGCTCCCCCCACCGGAGTGAGGGGAGACTCGTAGCGAGTTGTTTACTGGAGATGCCCTTACTATGTTTCAATCCGCTCCCCCCACCGGAGTGAGGGGAGACCTTTTCTTTTGACGCGGCCCCACAAGCGTTCTAAATTGTTTCAATCCGCTCCCCCCACCGGAGTGAGGGGAGACGTGCGCGCCGTGCGTGGCGTTCGTGGCGTGCGTCCGGTTTCAATCCGCTCCCCCCACCGGAGTGAGGGGAGACTCATCCGCGAACCGGATGACTTGGCGCATACCGTCCGGTTTCAATCCGCTCCCCCCACCGGAGTGAGGGGAGACCGAGAGATCCTTCGACGTGCTTCCAGTCACACTCGTTTCAATCCGCTCCCCCCACCGGAGTGAGGGGAGACTAAGGGCCGAGCGTGCTTTCTGCGCGTTGCTCAGAGGTTTCAATCCGCTCCCCCCACCGGAGTGAGGGGAGACCGCCCAGAAGCGCTATCTCGCCGCGGCATACCCTGTTTCAATCCGCTCCCCCCACCGGAGTGAGGGGAGACCATGTGCAACGGGAGATCGGTGTCGACGTGGGCATTGTTTCAATCCGCTCCCCCCACCGGAGTGAGGGGAGACGCTGGCTAATGTAACCAGCGGAATACAAATAGGTTACAGGAGTGAATGCGCGAATCCACGGGGGTGTCCCCCGAAGAACCGGTATCTATCTTTAATGATCGTAATAAGTCAATGTTGACCATAAACTTATACTTTGCGCGGAAGGACCGGTAAATGTCCATCACTATAGATTCGCGGAAGTTACAAGACCAGTGGTTCGGTCAAATCCACCGGTTCCTTGAGACCGTGATGCTCTGTTTTGTGTTTAGCGTCCTCATCCAAATGATAGAACCTGAGAGAATCCTGCCTGGGATCGATTTCGTTCAGGAGCCGATCCTTGAGTTTCGCCCAGGTCACTCTTTCAACATGGCATTCGAATATCGATTTTTGAACCCGGACCCCATAATCTTCGCAGGCTCTTGCCACACGACGCAGCCGTTTTTGTCCGGCTCGATCAGTCGTGGAGACGTCATAGGCAACCAGTATGAACACGTGTCACTCCGATGTTCTTGCGCGGTGCAGCAGCAAGGTCGATTTATTTGGGGATGAATGGAATGTAGTCTGGAATATCGCCTCTGAGATAGCGGGCAAGTAGTCTGGCCTGAATGCTGAAAAGCTGTCCTATACGAACATTTTGCTTGAACAACGAATGCCTGACCTCCGCTTGCTTGCGTCGCTGCCAGGAATGGATGATCTCTCTTCTGCCCTTTTCAGTCAATTCTACTGCACCACCTTCTCGCTCACTGCCCGGTCGCGTCGCATGAAGCCATCCCACATAGGGATCCAGGCCTGCGGTCGTCAACGCGGCCAGACAGTCGTGCCGGATCAGGGCATAGATGAAAGAGAGCAGGCAATTTACCCGATCCAAGGGTGGTCGCCGCGTGCGGACTGTAAACTTAAAGTCCTCACGTTGCTGCTTGAACATGAACTGAAATACCGAGAAATAGAACTTCGCCCCCAAACCCTCCATACCCCGAATCGG